>NZ_JABFHF010000016.1 GCF_015476655.1 Aquiflexum lacus | reverse complement strand
ACTCTCCATTGTATAGTTTGTTGTGCCTTCATTTAAGAAGGCTTGTTTCCTGCCCATCTTGTTTAAGACACTTTTCGTGTCTGTATTGTCGTTTCGTTTCTAGTATTTCAAAGAACATTTCCCCTTTATTAAGAGGCTTGTTTGAGACCTTATCCTCAAAAGCGAGTGCAAATATCGGAAATAAAATTAAAACTGCAAGTAAGGCTTGAAAATTACTTACACTTTATTCTTTTGGACTCTCCAATATTTTTTTCAATTATGATCATTTGTGTCCTTCTAACTCAAATGGGATTGCAAACTTATCGGACTTTATCAACATTACCAAATAGGTAATTCAAAAAATCTCTACCTTGACAGGTAAATATCTGTATGTAAGAAGTATATTTTTATTTGGATGCTTTGAACAGGGGTACAGTACTGCATGGTTCACCATACATGACTGATTTAGCATAAGGCTGAACAAGGGACAATATCCTACCATAAGCAAACAATGGAACCGGCTGCTTACTACATCCTTTGATGACCACTGGCTTTCCTGAGAATACTGTAGGATCAATAAAGGATAAGGATTTTTCAAATAAAAACTGTTCAAGTGCCTGAAGATCCCCAATGATGTATTCTATTTCCAAATTGGAAAGGTAAGTACCCACCAACATAAATGCCCAATTAGGTACTATAGCATCAGCGGAACAGTGAACAGCTACCAATTTATCTTTGTAGATATCCCAATCTAATTCTTTTAAAGCTCCACGGAAATCTTTCTCTCTTAGAACCAACCCTTCATACAAGAATTCTCTCAAATCAAAAACAACCCTTTCCTCGGTCCTGTAAAACTCTTCCAAATCAATGGTGACAATGGGGCTATTGGCTACCCTATTTATTATTTCTTTCATATGATTAAAGGGTTCTTTTTTGAAGCAATAACCCTGAACTCTTTTAAGTAGTTCGGTTCAAAATACGCAAGATCCTCAAATTCCTTTCTTTGGTATTTTACAAATGCTAATCCTCCCATTGATTTTGAGGAATTCAAAACATTGGGAAATAAAGCATTTTGGTGATCAAGAATTCCTCTTAATTTTTCAACACCATCTCCAATGAAATAGACTTTTCCAGTGTTTAAGTATTTTAAAAATGGATTTTCTTCCACTATCAAGGGTTGCGAAGCTTCAATAATTTCACCACCAGATGACACAATGGACATGTATATCTCCATTCTTCTTGCATCCAACATCGGTACGATGACATCTCCAATACTGCAAAATGGAATAACCTGATGGGCCAAGGCATTCAATGTATCTAGGCCAATTAGTGGGATATTATGCGCATAAGCAAGGCCCTTGGCGATAGAAACACCAATTCTCAATCCAGTGTAGGATCCCGGGCCTGAAGAAACAGCTACGGCGTCGAGGCCCTTTGTATTTAATCCGAGCTTGTCAAACAAACTCTCAATAAGGATCATCAGTTTTTTGGCGTGGACATTTTCTTGGTTCAGTTCCATCAAACCCAGAAACTCTCCATTTTGGTGAAGTGCCACCGAACAAACCGATGTTGCAGATTCTATTGAAAGAATAAGCGCCATTAATTTTGGCTTTTCTTCACAGATGCGGTGAGAATCCTAGAAACCTCTGTAGCGTTTGAAAGAATTTCCAAAGCAGATTTGATTTCTGCATCATTTACCAATGAAGACTCAATTACCCCTTCTTGATAAAAATATCTTGACACAATCTCCTCTCTCATGGCCTCCTTAATTTCATCCTTGAAAGTGATCAAATCCTGCTCCTTGTTATGACTCACCTTTTTCTTAAGATCTTCAATAGTCATTTTGATATCCTCAAAAAACTTTTCTTTTTCAGCATATTTCTCCAGATCGTTCAGAGTCTTCTCCACGTAAGTAGTATAATCATAATCTTTCCCATCCAACCAACTGACGAATTCACTATATAAATCGTCCGTAATCTGAAAATCTCTGGGATTGCCTATATCATTATTTTCAATAAAAAACTTATTTCCAAAATCAAAAACCAGACTTCTGGCCACAAGGCTGTAAGTAATCGGAGCATAATTTTTAGAAGCAACTTCTTTGTCGGGTTCTATTCCTGCACCGTCAAGCACAATTCTTCCATTCTTCGTGGTGAACTCATTTCTTAAACTATCAGGGATCGAATTTGAATTACCATTTTCATCCCTTTTACTGTAGTCAATCGCTTGAATACACCTACCGCTAGGTATGTAGTATTTTGCTGTGGTCACTTTAATTTGGGAATTGTATGAAAGGGGAATAGTTGTCTGAACGAGCCCCTTTCCAAATGTTTTTCTTCCAATCAAAACTGCCCTATCGTAATCCTGAAGTGCACCTGCTACAATCTCTGCTGCTGAAGCGCTCCTTTCATTGATTAACACGACCAAGGGTATATCCTTATCCAAAGGTGATTTGGTGGTTTTATATACCATATTTACACTTTCCAGCTTCCCAATCGTACTTACCACCTCTTTACCTTTTGGAATGAAAAGATTGACAATTTCAACGGCCTCTTTCAAAATTCCCCCAGGATTGTCTCTCACATCTAGAACTAAGCTTGTTATACCTTGGGATTTCAAATCTACCAACGCATTCCTAACATCCGCGGCGGCATTGGTCGTAAAGTCAGACAGCTTGATATACCCGGTATGATCATCAATCTTACCGTAGTAAGGGACATTACTGATCACTATTTTTTTTCTGGTCAAATCCACGGAAAGCGTATCTTCTCCTCTTTTAACTTGAACAAATACTTTGGTATTGGCTGGCCCTTTTAATAACCGCGAAATATCAGAAGTGAGTTTATCAGTAACATCAACGGTATCAACTTTAAGTAATTGATCTCCGATTCTTAGTCCTCCGGCTTGGGCAGGGAAGCCTCTATAAGGCATCAGTATCATATTGACCCCAGTACGATTTCCTATCAAGGCTCCAACTCCGGCATACTCACCTGTGGTCAAAAGCCTGAAATCATCAGAATTTTCTTCAGGGATATATTCGGTGTAGGGATCAAGTTCCTCGAGCATGGCATTGATACCAATGGTAACCAACTCTTCTGCATCAATTTCATCTACATAATAAGAATCAAGTTCCCTTACCAGTGAAGCGAAAATGTCAAGGTTTTTTGCTATTGCAAACAGTTTGTCATTTTTGGTGACGAACGAAAAAAGCATCCCGATCGAAAACAAGATGGCAAACGTCAATAAAATCGGTTTTTTAATATTATGCTTCATGAATGGGTATTTCTTATTTGTTAAGATTCGTTAATTGTTGCTAGAATTCTCCTTAGCTTGTTTTGGATGAATTGAAATGTAGCAATTTCGGATGATACGTAAATTAAGCCTATGATTTTTTTTTTATCGGAAAGGGGAGAAAGAATCTGCTTATTGAGTCTATAGGCCTCTTTTATCCTCCTTTTAATAAGATTCCTATGTACAGCTTTATTTACCTTCTTCTTTGAAACGGAAAAAAGCACCTGATTGGTTTCCGAATCCTCAAAATTGGATTCCAACAACATAACTTTGAACGGATATAAAAAAAAAGAGGAACCTTTATCAAAAAGTTCCTTGATCAACTTTTGAGAATGTAATCTCTCATTCTTCGTAAGTCTTTTATTCATTGCATTTCTGTTGACGTATGTAAAAATACGAAAATTAATGCTTGAAATTATTTCTTCAATGTTTTCTCAGAAGAAACAGTAAGTTTATGTCTTCCTTTTGCTCTTCTAGACTTCAATACCCTTCTTCCATTGGCAGAGGACATTCTAAGTCTGAAACCATGCTTATTTCTTCTTTTTCTACGAGAAGGCTGAAATGTTCTTTTCATGACGCTATCTTTTAAATATTTTTTGCTTTCTTAATTCAATTCCGAGAGGGTATTCCCATAAAGGACTGCAAAGATAGATAGCTTTTTTTTATTTACAAACCTGTCAATTACTTTTGTTTTAAATCAAAATCCTAAGGTAAATGATTTATTCCATTTCCAGAAAATCCATCCCATCACAATTTATTGAGATTCATCTTTCATTAGAATGTTTTGAAAATGAATTCGTTCAGCTTCAATTGCCCTCATGGAGACCCGGAAGATATGAATTAACTAATTATGCGCAGTTTCTAAAAAGCTTTGCAATCAAGTTTGAGGGGAAGATAATTTTGTTGAATAAAACCTCGAAAGACCTTTGGCAATTCAGTGCTGAAAAAAATGGAAAGTATTCTGTTCATTATGAATTTTATTGTAATAGAATGGATGCAGGCGGATGTTGGTCCGATGAACAGCAGTTATACCTGAATTTCAGCAACTTTATTTTTGATATCAAAAATAGGTCAAATGAGGAGATCGAAATAGAAATCGATCTTCCCGATTCGTATCAGGTTGCCAGCTCACTTTCTGAAAATGGATATCTAAATTGGAAGGCAAGTGATTTTCAAGAACTAGTGGACAGCCCATTGATTGCAAGTAAAAATCTGGAACATCTCATCTACCAGATTAATGGTTCAACTTTTCATATCTGGCTGAATGGTGAAATATTTTTTGATAAAGAAACCTTAGTGTCAGCCTTCCAATCATTCACAAAATCCCAAATTGAAGCTTTTGGAGATTTCCCGGCAACAGATTATCATTTCATGATTGAACTTTTGCCCTATAAACATTTTCATGGTGTTGAACATGCGTTTTCGACCGTAATAACTTTTGGACCAGCCGAAAGCCTGGCCGAAAAAAAGCAAATGGACGAATTGATAGGAGTCTGTTCACACGAATTATATCACTTTTGGAATGTCTGTCGAATCCGACCAAAATCCATACTCCCTTATGACCTTTCTAAAGAGGTCTATCTTGACTCAGGCTTAATCATGGAAGGAGTCACTACATATATGGGTGATTTATATCTATTGAAATGCGGCTATTTCCAACTGAAAGAGTATTTGGAAATACTTCAAAAAGACATTCAAAAAGATTCCGACAGCTTTGGATGGAAAAATCAATCAATCATGGAATCAAGTTTTGATTTATGGCTTGATGGTTACAAAGCCGGGATTCCAAATAAAAAAGTGAGTATCTATACCCACGGCGCTTTGATTTCACTGTGCTTGGATTTGATGCTAATTGATGAAAACTCATCATTACAGGAAGTGATGAATGAAATGTGGCAAAGATTTGGCAAAAATCAAATAGGGTATTCTTTTGAGAATTTTGAATCTATAGTATTCGGAAAATTCAATCAGCTGGCTGAAGTCCATGATTTTTTCAATAAATATGTATATGGGAAAGAGAATCTGCTTGAGTTCCTCAAAAAACAATTTGAAAGTGTTGGGATTTCTATTTCAGAGTCTTTTGAAAATAACCCGCTTTTGCATCAATGGGGAATTAGGACAGAAAAAAATGGAAATGTTACCCAGATACATTCAACAGGACGGGCATATCATCACTTAATGATAGGCGATAAAATTACTGAAATCGACGGAGAAGAGTTTTCTTTAAATCCTAAAGTCAAAAATTCAAGATTGTCCATTTCAGCAGAGAGACATTTTAAAAAAATTGGAATTAATATCCCATTTGAGGACATCAATGTCTTTCCAACATTCCATTTAGACTGTTTGGAATCAAATCCTAAAACACTTAAATGGATGAAAACCCAAACTTAAGCTTGGATGAAACAACATCCAAATGAATAAAAAAAGGCTCCCTGATATTTGGGAGCCTCTTTTATATCAAATTCTATTTCAAATCTTCTTCAGAAACAGAAGCATTAAATTCCAATTTTTCAACCTTAGCTTCCAAGGGAACAGGTATCATTGGAGATTTTAGTGTGGACATCATTGGATATTGGATGCCTTCGACATCCTGATATTCCGAATAGAATATTTCGCCGGCATCCGTACTTTCACTTTTGATTTTCAAACCTGAATCCACAGCGTAGTAGTTTATTTGTTTGGCTCCGGTAGGATTGGAAACGATGACTTTGTAAGCATTTTGACCTTCGATATCATTGATGCCTTCCAATGTAATGCTATAACCTAGCTCCTCGTAATGCAATTCAGGGAAAATAAACATATTCATCTTTGCAGCTTCAAATTGCTCATCAGTAAGTTCCTGAGTTTGACCGCCTGCGGTAACTGTGGCCTTTCCATTCATTATCAGCGTATGAATAGCAACATTGCCCATGGCCATTATTTTGTTGGAAAAAGCCTGCACATTTTCATCATATACATAATTGATATTCAATTTTACACCTGGAATTTCGGCAACAGATTCCATTTTTGATGATTTGATGGTCCTGACTTTTTCTGCACCGCCAATAGCCTTAATATAGTCCTCTATCACCTGATCAGCAGTGATTTCAGAATCCATCGCAATTTGACGTTCAGGGTCACCTGCATTGGTAAATCTTTTTACCTCTCCAAACGCCATAAGGCCATCCTGAATTTCCGAACCGTTGCCCACAATGGTGATGTACATATTGTCAGGTTTCAAAAGTTTTTTAGCAGATGCATTAACCTGATCGACTGTCAAATCATTCAATCTCTGAAGATAAGTACTATAATAATCTGCAGGCAAATCATACCTTTCCATGTTTATGGCGAAGTTTGCTATCGTTGAAGGACTTTCTAATGAACGACCAAAAGAACCACTTAAAGCAGATTTTGCTCCTTTCAATTCATCCTCTTTGACGCCGTTTTCCTTCAGGTTTCTGATTTCATAAATAATCTCATTTATGGCTGAATCCGTTGCAGAGCCCCGTATACTTGACCCGGCATAGAATCTTGCAATCAAATCATCAGAACCAAAATTTGCAGAGGCACCATAGGTCCAACCTTTATCTTCTCTTAAATTTTGAAGAAGTCGTCCGGCAAATCCTCCTCCTAGAACATATCCCAAGATTCGGCTTTGGAGATAATCCTCAGAGGTCAGAAAGTTATCGAGTGGATAAGTCACCTCAATTACGGATTGTTGAGAAGCAGATCTGTCTACTAATGCAACTATATTTTTTTCAGGAGCCTGAGGCTTTTCAAAAGATTGAGAAGGAACCTCAGCCCTTTCCCATCTTGCAAAATTCTTCTCAACCAAATCTTTAGCCGTAGAAAGGTCCATATCACCTACAATCGCCAGATAAGCGATATTTGGTTTGAAATAAGTCTCATAATAAGATCTTATATCCTCAACCGTAACATTATCTACTGTTCCTTCTGTCTCTACTTCTCCATACGGATGATTATCCCCATAAACTAATTTGGATGTCAATATGGACGAAATCGAATTAGGATCATTTTTAGCAATGGCTAGACCTGATTTGGTTTGGGTTTTAAGTTTAACCAATTCCTCTTCAGGGAAACTAGGATTGTACAACACATCAGCCATCAATTCCATTACTTTTTCTTGATGTTTGGTTAAAGTAGATCCTGATAGAGAGGTAGAACTTCCTGAAATTTGCGCACCGATAAAATCCACTTCTTCATTAAACTCATCTTTGGACCTGTTCTTGGTTCCCGCTGTCATCATATTTCCTACGAAGCCAAGCATTCCGGACTTTTCTCCCTCCAAAATTGGATCTCTGTCCAAAATCAAAGTATAAGTAACTCTAGGAAGCTTCTTGTTTTGGATTAAAAAGACTTTTAATCCATTGTCCAAAGTAAAGGATTCTGCTTCGCCAAATCTAATTTCCGGAGCAGGGCCTGGTTCTGGCAATTTGGACCGGTCTACTTGAGCAATTGCTGTTGATACCAAGAAGAATATAAATATGTTTGATATTATCTTTTTCATTTGATTCTTTTTAAGATTTAAAAATTATTCAGTTGCCTGGGCAGATTTCGGGAGATACTTTAATACTACCCTGCTATCCATTTTAAGATATTCTTTGGCCACCCTTTGAATATCTTCTGGCTTCACTTTTCTGAACTGTTCAAGTTGCACATTGATATAATCAGCTCCTCCATTAAAAACATGGGCCTGAGCCAAATCAAGTGAAATATTAGCTACAGATCCAAGGTTGTTTACCAGTTGGCTCTCTTTAATATTGAGCAATTTTTCAAACTCCTCATTATCAATACCATTCTCTTGGACCTGTACCAGAATTTCATCAATAGCTTCATTCAGCTCATCAATATCTACACCCATATTTGCAATCGCTAAAATAATAAACATACCGCCATCCTCGAGGTCATTAGGAAAAGCCGCCGCCTGTACCGCTTTTTGACTTTTATCCACCAACTCTCTGTACATCAAAGAACTTTTTCCCGAAAGTAAGTATGTACTCAAGAGATTTAATGCATAGGTATCCGGATGCCCTAATTTCGGAATCTGATAGCCTTGAAAAATAGCTGGGAGTTGAATGTTGTCATAAATTATATCCTTAACCTCTGAAGTCAATTTTTGAATCTCAATTTCCGGTCTTGGTATATTTTTGGGGCCACGTGGTATCTCTGAAAAATATTTACGGACCAAGCTTTCTGTCACTTCATAATCTATATCTCCTGCAATGACCAATGTGGCATTATTGGGGACATAAAAGGTATCGTAGAAATCTTTAAAATCCGCCAATGTGGCCTGATCCAAATGTTCAGCAGAACCAAGAATAGGTGATTGGTAGGGATGATTTGGGAAAAGTCTAAGAGGCATTTCTTTTCGGAAAGACATGTAAGGCTGTTCCTCCATGACCTCTTTCATTTCCTGTTTGATAACTTCTCTTTGAGTATCTACACCAATCTGGTCAATTTTTGCATGGAGCATTCTTTCAGACTCGAGATACAAAGCCAATTCCAATTGATTGGATGGTAAAATCTCATAATAAAAGGTGAAATCCAAGCTTGTCCCTGCATTCAACGTTCCACCCGAGGATTGCACAATCTGGGCAAACTGACCCCTATCAATATTTTCTGAGCCTTCAAACATCAAATGCTCAAAGAAATGTGCATAGCCGGTCTTTTGAGGATTCTCGTTTTTGGATCCAACATGATAAAAAACATTATTGGCCACAATGGGTGTACTTTTATCCTGATGCATGATCACATGCAGGCCATTATCCAAGGTGAATTCCTTGAATTCAATTTTATTTTGGGCTGTGGCAGAAAGGATAATAAAAACTCCCAACACAAGCGATAAGATTGATTTTTTCATAATCATAGGTTTTCGTTTAATCATAGGTATTGTACTGTTGAGCAATAATTTTGTTCAGACAAATTTTTATTTAGCGTAATTTAAATGTTGAATACTCTTTATTTTAAAAAACGGTGGAAAAATATAATTATATGAATTACAAAACAAATAATATAACTAATTTTTCATTTTAAAATTTTCTTGTTGAAATCCCATTTGCCTAATTCGAATAAAAATACAATTAGCCTGCGTTTTTGAAAGAAAATATTTGGAAGCCCGAAGTATCAGGCAATTCAGGATGCGCCAAAGTATCTCTGAGATTTTGCTTTTATTTTCATTTTCCGGAAACATGTTGCCACAACATAATGTCAAACAAATTTTTATCCTCTATAAGATCTTTTGAATAAGCTGAATAATTATTTTTTTTTAAAAAGAAGCAAGCTAAAAAAACTGCTTATCGAGATCTGTTTGGATCGGAAAAAAATCGATGAAAAGGTTTGTCTAAAATCAATAAGACCTCTCCTCTTGTTCCTCCTTTTTACTTTCCTCTTTACGCTGATAATAAAGCCCTACTGTCAAAGCAATAATTGCCCTGACGTATAAAGTTGCACCTCCAAGTTTTATTAACCATTGCTCAATAGTAATTTTAAAAATAAAAATCTCCAACATGAAATCCACCAAGTTAATCGCAAGAAATAACAGTAAAGCTTTGACAACGAGTTTTTTACCTGAAATAATCATAATGGGTTATTGTTGATTGGCCATATAATCTAGCTAAAAATTAGAGATATAACAAATTATTGAATTTAACTACCCGGTATTCACAGAATTAATACAGCCATTATGATTTAATTCTCAGCTAAAAAATAGAGAGTTTACCTTATAATTTCAAAGGTAAAAAGCCCCAAGTAGCTATACTTGGAGCCTTTTAAAGATACTATTAGAAGAACCCAAATTTAAGGATTCAATCTCGCCAATACTTCTTTTGCCTCATGCCACTTCAACCGCGGCCCAAATTGACTGACAATCTTTGAACTTGCCATGGAGGCCAATTTCCCGCTTGAAGCGTAATTATGGCCATTGGTGATTCCATACATAAATGCTCCTGCAAACATATCTCCTGCCCCGTTACTGTCAATGGCAGTCGTCTTGTATGGTTCGATATCAATGAATGTATCACCATCAAATATCATCGCCCCATTTTTTCCTTGTGTAATGATGAAATGTTTGGCCGCTTTTTTAAGTTCTTCTCTTGCTTCCAGCAGATTATCTTTACCGGTAAACAACATGGCTTCTTCCTCATTGGCAAAAAGCAAATCCACACTTGGTCCTATTACATCTTCAAAATTGGCCTTGAAATATTTCACCATGGCAGGGTCCGAAAAAGTCAGCGCAACTTTAGTACCCGCTGACTCGGCAGTCTTTTTAGCATGCATCATCGCTTCTTTCCCATTGGGAGAAGTCACCAAATAACCCTCAATAAACAAATATTTGGAATCTTTAATGGCTGCCTCATTCACATCTTTGACAGAAAAATTCTGCGTAATCCCCAGGAAAGTATTCATGGTCCTTTCTGAATCTTCAGTTACCATTACCAGACATTTGCCTGTGATTCCCTCTTCCAATCTTTCCGGATCTAGGTTATTGCCCACACCCGAATCTTTCATATCCTGAACAAAAAAATGTCCCAATTCATCATTGGCTACCTTGCAACAGTAATAGGAATTCCCTCCAAATTGGCTGACTGCAATCACCGTATTAGCTGCCGAACCACCGCATTGTTTTTTAGCCTCAGAGGTATTTATAACCTCCATCAGCGCATTTTGTCTTTCTTCATCTACCAAAGTCATCAGACCTTTTTCAACTTTGTTGTCCTTGAAAAACTGATCAGTCACTTTAAATTCAATATCAACCAATGCATTTCCTATCCCCGTTACGTCGTATTTTTTCATTTTTATTTTAGATTGTAGATTGTAGATCTTAGATTTTACACCTAAGTCAACCGTTTTTTTTTTTACAAAATCATGTTAATCGAAAATTCGGTGCCGTTCAAAGGGCTTGGTCCTGTCAAATAGATACCGGTAGGTATGGTGCGTTTTATAGATTACTGCATTAAGCTGTTCACAGACCCGCATCATTTTTGGATTAAAATCACCTATCCAGTTCATTTCCAATGTCTCATATTTGAATTCCTTTGTGAAGGCAAGGGTATCTCTATATTCCATGATCATGGCGCTTTCAACACCCTTGGCCTGAAATTCGGGAATCACACCAAATACCAACCCCAGCATTTTATTGGGGGGATTGAAGGTCTTGTGCCATAGAAATTTCAACTTCCCTAAAAGATCCATTTTCCCATTTACATATTTGAAAATCTGATTGATTTCAGGGATATTGATGAAAAAGGAAATGGGTTCATCTTTGTGGAAACCAAAATAAATCAGCCTTGGATCGATAATGGGCTGCATCTTTGCAAACATCAGTTTGGTTTCTTTGAGGGTCAAAGTCTTTCCCATGTGTTTGGCCCATGCTTTATTATAAACGGTCATGAAGTACTCAGGCGCTTTCTCTTTCAATTCCGTCCCCTTCATATACCTAAAGGAAAAATCGGGATCCTTTCGGATGGCCTTAGACCTTTCCTCCATTTTTGGATCGAAGACAGGGTCTTTGACCCTCCTCATGTAGGTAAATTGTTTGAAATAAATCTCAAACCCATAACCCTCAAAAAAACTTTGATAGTAAGCAAAATTCCATGGCATATTATAATTGGGTTCTGTGTATCCATCCACCAACAACCCCCACCACTTATCCCTTTCACCAAAATTCACGGGACCATCCATGGCCTCCATGCCCTGTTCCTCCAACCACTTTTTGCCAGTGTCAAAAAGTAGAAATGCGGCCTTTTGATCATTGATACATTCAAAAAACCCCAAGCCACCGGTTGGCTGCTTTTCTTTCCATTTGGGGTTGATGAATGCTGCTATCCTGCCGATGGTATTTCCCTTATCATCTTTGAGCAACCATCTCTTGGATTTGGCACCTTGTCTGAATAGTTTGTTGGTCTTAGGATGAAAAAGTCCTTCAATATCCTTATCGAGTGGTCTTATCCAATTCTTTTCATTTTTATACAGCCTCACAGCCATTTCCAAAAACTCTTTTTGCTCAACACTACTGTTAACTTCCAGTAATCTCATACTTGGTGATTTGGTTATAAAAGGCTAAAAATAGCGAGTTTAATTTATGGAACAAAGTACAAAACTCCTCCCGCATGATTGAATAGGCTAGGATTTGAAATAAAAACAAAAAAGTAAGAAGTGCACTATTTACCGCTTCGGTGCCAAATTTGGATAATCGGTTATGATTCCATCTACACCCATGTCCAGTAATTTCTCCATTTGCTCGGTGGTATTGACTGTCCAAGGGATTACTTTCATTCCTTTTTGATGAAAACCATCAACTGTCTCTTTTGTAAGTGCAGGAAAAAAAGGGGAATATATCTGTGGTTCAAATCCCAACTGAGCAAGCTGTTCTTCAGGTTTGGCTGCCGTCTCCACCAACATGGCCAAGGCCACTTGGGGATAAGCTTGATGCATGTACTGCAAAACCCTGAAATCAAAAGATTGGATATTGACCCTTTCCCAACCTAATTTTTGGTCGATCAATTCAACGACCAAATCAGAAAACTCCTTCGGCGTAGGATGGTAAATACCGTCTCCATCGGGACTGCTTTTAATTTCAATATTATAGTTGGGCTTTGGCAAACCCATATCCAACACATACTTTTCCACGACATCAAACAAATCTGAAAGTCTTGGCTTAGTCACATGAAATTTGACCTGTTGAGAAAATCCAGCGTGAAATTTAGTGCCACAATCATACTGTTGCACCTCCTCAAAAGTCATTTGGTAAATATTATGCGATTTGTCACCGGAAGGGATTTCACCTCTTTCAGGTGTCAGACATATCACCGGATTCATATAGGGTTCATGGGAAACTATTACCTGACCGTCCTTGGTCACCGCAAGATCCAATTCCAAAGTAGTCACCCCAAGATCCAATGCCTTGATCATCGCAGGAATGGAATTTTCCGGCATCAATCCCCTTGTACCACGGTGCCCTTGGAGGTCATAAGAAGATTGGGCGCTGACGTTAGACAAATTGACGAGGATTATAAAAATGATTAATACTGATTTTTTCATTTTCTTTTTTTGGGGAATTTATGGCAATACAGGATCAAAGCCAAAATTCAGAGGTTACTATATCAATAATTTTTTAATAATGAACATCCGAAATCATCACATTAGGAGGTCTAACTGATTTTTGGCCCTGATTTATTTCGATTCATTTCAACTTCGATCTTGCCTTTGTACTCCCGTCTCCCGTCTTCGGTCTTCCGTCAGGCAAACAAGGGGAACTAGGCAAATAAAATCATTATGGTAAATCATAAGAGTATCAAACCACCTCGCCATAAAGGTCAAATTCGGTAGCCTCATTGATTTTAACTTGGACAAAATCCCCTACCCTGCAATAGAACTTTGAAGCATCAATCAAAACCTCATTGTCCACTTCCACAGAATCAAACTCTGTTCTTCCAACAAAAAAGCCATTTTCTTTTTTATCAATCAAAACCTTGAATTCCTTACCCACTTTTTGTTGGTTGAGGTCATAGGAGATCTGTTCCTGAATTTCCATGAGGTAATTGGCCCTTTCTTGTTTTACTTCAGCAGGGATAATGTCCTCCATAGAATGTGCATGCGTATTTTCCTCATGGGAATAGGTAAACACACCCAATCGCTCAAATTTCATCCTTTCCACAAAATCCACCATCTCCTGAAATTCGGCTTCTCCTTCACCCGGATGACCGGCAATCAAAGTAGTCCTGATGGCAATTTCAGGAATCAGATCTCTAATGGAATGGATCAATTCCTCTTGCTTCTCCCGTGTTGTCCCTCTTCTCATGGTTTTCAATACCGAAGTAGAACCATGCTGTAAGGGGATATCCAGGTAATTGCAGATGTTCGATCTCTCTTTCATCACTTCTATCACATCCATAGGAAATCCCGTCGGATAGGCATAATGCAGCCTGATCCAATCAATTCCTTCCACATCAGAAAGATTTCTCAACAGATCCGCCAAGTTTCTTTTCTTATAAAGATCAAGTCCGTAGTACGTGGAATCCTGGGCGATCAATAACAATTCCTTGGTTCCATTGGCAGCTTTATGTTGCGCTTCCTTCACCAATTCCTCAATAGGCCTTGAAATATGACCTCCACGCATCAAAGGAATGGCACAGAATGAACAGGGCCTATCACAACCTTCGGAGATTTTCATGTAGGCGTAGTGAGCGTTGTGGGTCAAAAGTCTTTCGCCTACCAATTCATGTTTGTAATCAGCTTTAAATTTTTTGAGCAAAGCGGGTAAATCTCTAGTCCCAAAATAAGCATCCACTTGGGGAATCTCCTTCTCCAGATCATCTTTATAGCGCTGGGAAAGGCATCCTGTGACATATACTTTGTCCACCAAACCTTGTTCTTTGGCGTCTACATATTGTAAAATGGTATCAATCGATTCCTGCTTGGCATTGTCTATAAAGCCGCAGGTATTGATGATGATGATATTGTTGTCCTGATTGTTGGATTCATGGGAGGCATCAATTCCATTCCCTTTCAACTGTGTCAAAAGTACCTCGGAGTCTACCAAATTCTTGGAGCAACCCATGGTGATGATATTGACTTTGTCCTTTTTTAATGTTCTCGCTTTCACTGTATTCCTGTATTTGGGTGCAAAGGTAGGGAATTAGATTGGAAGAACTTGTCCGCCGTGGTGGATTGGAAGATTGTAAAATTACAAAATTGGAAAATTGGGTTTGCATCCAAAGGTGATAAGATGTAAAATATGATTATTTAAGTCAATTTGAAGGATCCTGCCTCATTTTTTGAATCTAGCTTTTGATATTCTTACCCTGCTTATTAGATGTCTCCTGACGTCGACATGACAAGGCAAAGTCCATTAAGCAATTAAAATCCCTTATAATCTTAATCCGATTTAACCTTTCAGAATTCCAACTTCCACATCTATATTCTTGTCTCCTTGATACTCGAGGCCAAATCTTGTTTCTTGTATCTTGTTTCTTGGCTCTTGCCTCTCGCTTCTCCCTCCTAATACCCAGTAATCTCCTTCAGCAACCCAAAAAATCCCTTTTTCCGATCTGAATTGGTGCCCCAATCTACCGGAACACTTTGATAACCTTGCTCAAATCCTTCATCTTTCATTCTGTAATCAAACAAACCCCAAGAGGCATAAGCGGAAACGGCCGCAACGAAATTGTTCCAGTCTTTGTCGAAATCAAAATGATCGTCTTCATTAAAGAGAATAGGCATTTGGCGATATCCATCCACCTCTTTTGTCTGATTTACCATTTCTACAATCCTATCGGGGTTGCTTACCCCATTCCCATGAAGCAATATAAAATCAGAGACTTTGACCACATTGGGTTTGGGGATGGCACTTCCTTTATAACTTGTACTGACATAGAATCTGTAGCCATTCCTTTCCATATTTTTTGCCAATGTGATCAACTCATGAACTCTTTCAGGCTTTAAAATCTCATGGTCATAGGCATCTACATCACATTCATTGTTGATTTCGATCAGGACGTTTCTGTAGCCTTTTTCATGTAGCCATTCCGTGGCGTTTTGAACAGCGGCTATCACTGCCTTTTCATCCTCTAGCCTTTGGTCCTGCCCAAAATAAAAGTATCCGACAATCGGTACCATGCCCAATTCATCTGCATTGTCAAGGATTTTTTCCAGTCTTTTCATAAAATCATCCCTCAATTCCCCTTTTCCTGTAAATGCTGAATTGTTCCAAGGCTGACTTTGGGAATAACCAAATGGACTGCCTCCCTGCAAATTGATGGTAAAAGAAAGTAAACCGTGTCTTTTCCATTCTGCCATGTTGGCAATAAACTCATCCGTGTTTCTTTCGGGGTCCCATTTCCCGGTATCAGGATATTCCCAATTGGAAACCGTCTCAGGATTGAGATCATCAAAAATCCCCTGCACCATCCTTGAATTCATCAACAGACCTTCTATGGGTTTGCCTTTCCAAGTTCTTCCCTCATAAGTCAGTTTGCCATTGATATAAAATTTATCTGCTTTGATTTCGACGGTTGTTTTCCTTTCCTGTGGAACAAGCTCAGTGGAAAATGTTAAGTTAAAGAGGAATAAGAATAGTATTGATTTTAAAAGCGTCATGCTACAGGTTTTTATGGAATAAGATATTGTTTATGAATCCTTTAAGTTAGAAATATTTTCGGGTAAAAAATAAAAGGCAATTTAATCGTCAATTCTAAAGGAATTGAATCCCAATTTCCAATATTATTCAAATATTAATTTTAGTAGATTTTTTTGGTTTTAACTTAAAGTATACTTAATGATTTATTTGCTTTTGGGCAGGGCTTTCTTTCTACTTTTGGGCACGTACAGCAAACGAACATTTTTTCATAACCTTGCATATTTTTAGGCGTCGATGTGAATCGACGCCTTTGCTGTTTTTATATAATTGGAAAATTGAAAAATTAGAAAATTGGAAGATTGGAAGATTATTGGCTGAAGCCAATTCTGGATTGGGTTTATTTATACAGTGGGCTAAACATATCTATTCATAGCTTATGGAATCAAGGAATGAAAACTGTTTTCTTCCGTCCCCCGGTCTTCTGTCTTCCAACCCAAAAATATTGAAAACTCATGCAACTTTCAGAAAGGCGGATATTCATAAATTTTTATTTCCACTTTATTTCAATCATATTTCAACTCTCTTTCTTTTAATTCATATCCTTCCATCCCAATCCATCCTTTTTGACTAATTTCCGGTATTCTGTTGGGGTCATTCCGGTTAGTTTTTTGAATTGGGAGGAAAGGTGTTGAACGGAACTGTAGTCCAATTTCCAGGACATTTCACTGAGATTGAGTTCTTCGTAAAAGAGCCATTCCTTTACTTTTTCGATTTTTAACTGAATAAAGTATTTCTCCATCGTAATCCCTTCAATGCTGCTGAACAAATGGCTTAATCCGCTGTAATCCTCGGGAATATGTTCTCTGATAAAGGTGATTATATTGAAGCCAGTAGGGATTTCTTCCTGTTGCATCAGCTCAGAAAACAGGTTTTTGATCTTTTCGATCCTTTGAAAGTCCTTATCCTTCAGAACCTCAAACCCAAGATTGGACAAATCAGCTTCCAATAGCTCTTTTTTCTTTTCATTTAAATCTGAGTGCAGTCTCACCTTTCCCAAAGCAACATTCTCAAAAGGAATATCCAAATGTTTGAGGGCAGTTTCGACAGCCGAAACACAACGGGGACAGACCATATTTTTGATCATCAATTCTTTCATAACCTATCGATTTTTCTTTGACGTGGTAAATTGGAAAACGCAGCTTCCTTATAACCAAACTGCAATCCGTATTAGTTCTTTGAAAACTCTTGGGAGAATAAGTTCTTTGCCCTAATTTGGTATCCAAATTTAGTCTTCTATGAACAATCCATCTACCCAAACAACCGAAATGATTTTTGACAGGAAAGATTACGACGATCAGACTTTGATCAAGTTGTATGAATCCCTACTGATGCCAAGAAGAATTGAAGAAAAAATGCTGATCCTTCTCCGGCAAGGCAAAATCTCAAAATGGTTCAGTGGTTGGGGGCAGGAAGCCATTTCTATCGGTGCGGTAAATGCTTTGTCTGAGGACGAGTATATCCTTCCCATGCATAGAAACCTGGGTATTTTCACGGGGAGAAATCTTCCACTCGAAAAACTATTCGCGCAATTTCAGGGTAAAAAATCAGGTTACACCAAAGGCCGGGACAGGTCATTCCACTTTGGGACCAACGAGCACCATATTGTCGGCATGATTTCTCACTTGGGTCCTCAGATGGCCATTGCTGATGGCATTGGTCTGGCCCATAAATTATCCAAGGAAAATAAAGTGACCTTGGTCTTCACGGGAGATGGGGCAAGTTCGGAAGGTGATTTTCATGAAGGTCTAAATGTGGCTGCTGTCTGGAAGTTGCCGGTGATTTTTGTGGTGGAACACAATGGCTATGGGCTTTCTACGCCAAGTGAGGAACAGTTTGCCTTTAAATACTTTACCGAAAAAGGCCCTGGCTATGGGATGGAGGCTGTTCGGGTAGATGGAAACAATGTGTTGGAAGTCTATGATGCCATCAAACGTTTGGCGGAGGATATCCGGAAGAATCCAAGACCTGTTTTGCTGGAGGCCATCACCTTCAGAATGCGGGGCCATGAGGAAGCTTCGGGTACTAAATATGTCCCAAAAGACCTGATGTCCACTTGGGCTTTAAAAGATCCTGTGGATAATTATGAAAAGTTTTTGGAGGAGTCAGGAGTTTTAGATGCCGAAACAAAAGAAAAACTCAACAAGAAAATCAAAGACGCCATCAATAAAGGTTTGGAAAAGGCATTTGCTGAAGAAAGCGTTCAACCTGACACTGCAGAAGAGTTGGCGGACTTGTTCTCTCCTTTCCAACAAAAAGCCATCTTACCTTCATCAGACAAGGTCACTGAGAAAAGATTCATCGATGCCATTTCAGACGGATTGAGGCAATCCATGGAAAAATATCCCAATCTAATCCTGATGGGGCAGG
Source organism: Aquiflexum lacus (assembly GCF_015476655.1). Lineage (GTDB taxonomy): Bacteria > Bacteroidota > Bacteroidia > Cytophagales > Cyclobacteriaceae > Aquiflexum > Aquiflexum lacus. Next base: position 119,765 of record NZ_JABFHF010000016.1, on the reverse strand, counting down.
ATATTGGTACTTATGGCGGAGCGTTTAAAATCACTGATGGGTTCAAAAATGAATTTGGTGGAGAAAGGGTGAGAAATACCCCACTTTGCGAAAGTGCCATTATCGGGGCGGCTTTGGGGCTTTCCATCAAAGGATTTAAATCCATGGTGGAAATGCAGTTTGCGGATTTTGTTTCCGTTGGCTTCAATCAGATCGTGAACAACCTTGCAAAAATCCATTACCGATGGGGACAAAAAGCCGATGTGGTCATTAGAATGCCTACAGGCGCAGGTGTTGCCGCAGGTCCTTTTCACTCCCAATCCAATGAAGCATGGTTTTTTCATACCCCTGGATTGAAGATCGTCTATCCATCCAATCCCTATGATGCCAAAGGATTGCTCAATGCAGCTTTTGAAGACCCGAATCCATACATGTACTTTGAACATAAAGCTTTGTACCGCTCCATTACGGAGTCCGTTCCGGATGATTATTATACCATAGAAGTGGGCAAGGCCAATTTGGTACAAGAGGGAGATGCCATCAGCGTTATCACTTATGGCATGGGCGTTCATTGGGCCAAAGCTGCCATTCAAGAATTAGGGATTTCCGCAGATATTTTGGATTTAAGGACTTTGCTTCCTTGGGATAAAGAGGCTGTGGAAAAAACGGTCAGGAAAACTGCCAAAGTGATTTTCCTACAAGAAGATTGCCTGACAGGTGGAATCGGTGCCGAAATCTGTGCCTGGATTTCGGAAAACTGTTTTGAATATTTGGATGCTCCGGTCATGCGTGAAGGAAGCCTCGACACCCCCGTCCCCTTTGCCCCAAACCTTGAAAGGAATTTTCTTCCTGTGGAAAGGTTTAAGGAGAAATTGAGGAAGCTGATTGAATATTAGAAAATTGGAAGATTGAAAAATTATTGGCTTGCAAAGTTTTAAAGTTAATCCATAACTCTGTCCTCATCTAGTTTTCTTTTGTCTTGCGTCTTGCGTCTTGTGTCTCCTTCTTATGTCTTGCATCTTCTGTCTAAAATTTTCACTAAATTAGAACTATGAAATCCGAGGAGACCGAAAATAAAGTCAGCGAACCATTTACCGGTTACCTGCCTACCGGACAGGCAGGTGGAAAGTATTCCTATGCTGATTATCTGACCTGGCAAATGGATGAAATGGTCGAAATCATCAAAGGAAAAGTTTTTAAGTCAGCAGCAGCTGCACCAAGAAGAATCCATCAGAAAGTTTCCCTAAAAATATCCAATAAACTATTCAATTTTCTAGAGAATAGGCCTTGCGAAGTATATGCGGCTCCATTTGATGTCAGGCTTCCTGTTAAATCTAAGAGAAACGAAGATATTTTTACTGTTGTGCAACCCGATATTTGTGTTGTCTGCGACCGCAATAAATTGGATGAAGCAGGCTGTGTTGGCGCCCCTGACCTGATTATCGAAATACTCTCCCCCGGCAACAACCGGAAAGAACTGAAATATAAATATGAAGTATATGAAGAAAGCGGAGTACAGGAATATTGGGTAATCCATCCCAATGAACAGACTTTATTGATTTACTCATTAACTAATGGATCGTACATTGCTTCCAAACTTTTTTCACCGGGAGATATTGTAAATTCGGAATGCATTGAAGGGTTTAGCCTGGATTTGGAGTATGTCTTCAGTGATTTGGAATGATATTTAGGTTTCTGAAACTGCCATCATTCTTTTTCGTAACTAATCAAAAATAGATCAAATGAAACGGATACTTTTTACAGCCCTGTTCTTTCTTTCCACATTTATTTCACATGCCCAATATTTTTCCACAGGGATTCAAGCCAATGTCGGTGTGCCATTAGGTGACTTGAAAGAAGTCATGAATGGAGCGGTTTTTCCAGAATACAGCCTTTCTGTTTATTACCGGTTTCCATATAAGCCAATTGATGTCGGCTTTGGGGTCGGTTATGGGAAATACGGCACAGAAGTGGAAAAAAGAACTGACTTATATCCTGGATTTACTGACGAATTGAGGCTAAGGAGGAACAATAATTTACTGACTTTGATGGGAATATTTCGGTATAATTTTGAAAGTGACAAACAGATAGTCCCTTTTTTGGAAGCGCAGATAGGTGCTAATTATTTCTATACCCGATATAAAATCAGAGAATCCCGATTTGAGGAACCCATTGAAGATGGAATGGATTTCGGTGATTGGGTATTGGCTTATAGATTTGGTGGGGGCTTGAAAATCCCTTTTAAAGATAGAGAATTGGGACATTTTGAGTTCAAAGTATTGTACCATGACAGTGGTCCTGTCGAATTTCTAAGAAAGCAGGATACGGAATATAGACCTGATCAGGGAAACGGTGAATTTGTCTATTCTCCTCAAAGGTCCACGATCAACATGATTCAACCCGGCATCGGTTTGGTTTTTTTCTTGGATTAAGTGGAATCCATTTAAAACTATAACTCGTAGAATTCAGGAAAGGTGAACACCATAAAGAAAAGCATTGGCATAATAATTGTAAAATACTGCTTGAAACTAAACCAACTATCACCAATAAAAAAACCGGCATTGATTGCCGGTTTTTTTTATTTGATGTCTTCAGAATTAGATTATCTCGCAAAGAGACCCAACACCAGGTAAGTGGTCAAATCAGTAGTACTCAGGTCCTGCGTAGGATCGTGCACCACGAAAAAGCCTTCGTAGTTTCTTGTCAATTCATTGAATGAAATATCCAGGTCATTGGACGCCATGGCTGTTCCTCCATTACCCGAAATCATCCCGGCAAATATCGCTCCGTTTGGAGATTCATTATATGGTGTTCCGTTTGGAGTGGTACTAGGATCTGCCGCATCATGGGCATGTACAGGGTACATTCTTCCATTCAGGGTATTCATCAGGGAAACAGTAACTTTGGACGTCCCGTCAATTTTTTCCTCAACCATGATTTTTGCCATCAAATTTCTTGGATGTTCTCCATCATAAGCAATAGCAGGATTATCCAAGGCTTGTCCTTCGTTGAAACTGTAATTAAATTCTGTAGTTCTTAAATTTGCTTCTCCAGCAGTCAAACTTTGGGCAAAAACTCCTAAAACCAAATAGGTGGAAAGGTTTGTAGTACTAATCGGTTGGGTTGGATCATGAATCACAAAGAATCCTTCATAATCATTGACAAGCATGCTGTAAGGCATCTCGGTTTCAACAGTCCTTGTTCCTGTTCCACCTGCTATGGTAATCATACCTGCAAAAACACCACCATTAGGCGATTCTGAGTATGGTGTACCATTTGGAGTGGTAGATGGATCGGCGGCATCATGTGCATGCACGGCATATTGCAAACCATCAATCCCATTTTCAATCGTCACAGTGACTTTGGCCATTCCGTTTGCCATTTCTTCTATATCCAATTTAGCCGAAAGATTTCTGGGATGATCCCCCTCTCCATCGCCATCATAGGCAGTGGCTGGGCTATTTAACAATTGGCCTTCATTGAAAGCATAGGTAAAGCTTTCCATTTCAAGCATTCGCATTGGCTCCTGATCATTGTCATCATTACATGCCGAGAATGCTCCTACAAATAATAGCATTGCAAACAGATACAAGCTTTGATTTAATCTTAACTTTTTCATTGTGTGATTTATTTTAGTCGGTTTTAAATAATATTTGCACACAGTTACGATACCCATCCTGCAATTGGATTGAGCATATCTAAAAAAACTTGGTTAAAACATACACTTTTGATTTACAGCCTCGAGGAAGGTAAGTATAAACCTTCCCGGCTTTTCACCCATGGCGATGTGGCAAATAGCAAATGCATTCCCGGATTCGAACTGGATCTGGAGGAGGTTTTTGGAAATTTGGATTGAGAGGAGGTTTTTTTTGGGAACACTGATAACGCTGATTTGGCTGATTTTCACAGATTATTTTACTGGCCCAAAATTTAAACCACATAGAATCATAGCACACATAGAATAGGCGTGTTTTCGGACTATATCGAGATCTTAATCTTTATATGTTTTGGTCCTTTGTGTCTCTTGCAGGGTCTTATGGGAACGCTGATGAAACTGATTTAGCTGATTCACGCAGGTAAAAAAATCAGTGAAAATCAGCTATATCTGCGTTATCAGCGTGCCATCAATTTTTTCTTTTCAAATCTTTTTAGGATTTGGTTTAGTGTTATTGATGGTTCAAATTTTCTTTGTCCTTTAGTGTCTTTGTCTTATTAAATTTCCTTTGCGTCTTAGCGCCTTTGCGGGAAACCATTACCTTTGATTCTTCCTCCACAAAAACACCGGCAATCCCAGAAACACCCCCACAATACTGAATATCAATCCCCCGATGGTTCCAATCGCCAAGCTGAACCAGAAGATCTCATTCTGTCCTTCCATGATAAATGGTATCAGACCAAAACAGGTAGACAAAATGGTCAGCATGATAGGGACTGCCTTTCCTGCTACTGCTTTCAACACGTTTCGGTTGTAAAGACCGACCTTTCGGTTGTTCAGGTCATTGACAATAAAAATGGCCGCATTGACCGCCAAGCCGCCCAACATGACAAATGCCGCATATCCCCCTTGATCGAAGTAAAAATCAAACAGGGAGAAAACCAGAAACAAACCGATAAAGGATATCGGGATGATGACAATGATATAAAAAGGCTGCTTGAGGTTTTCGAACAATACGGATGTGATAAAGAATATACCCACTATCAATACCAAAATCAAACTATACTGACGCTTTGCCTTTTCCCAATTCCAGGACCAGGTCTGCTTGGAAGCGGTATAGCCTATGGGCATATTGGCTTTCATTTCTTCCAAAACCTCATCCAGGTATTCATTTCCGAATTTGGCCGAACCCATATATTCAAATGCCACCAAACGGATATACTGCCGGTCTTCTTTGTGCAGGGCATTGGTGGTGGTTTCCTTGCTCAGGGTACCAAAATTGCTCACTTTGAAAATCTTGTCCTCACCACTGATCAGACTGTTTTCTTCCAGGTCAAACTTGGAGTATTTATCGGATTCGAGTTCCCGGACCACCACGCCATAGTTTTTTTCATCCAAGGTCAAGTAAGTACTTGGACTGGAAGGCTTGGATACATCATTCAGGGCATTGATAACCTGGTATTGATTGGATCTTGCCAGGGCCATTTTACCCTGATCCAAACGCAGCACATATTCCTCTGTCTTTTGCTCGTTCCAGCCCAATCTTTCATTGGTATTGACCTCCTGAATCCGCTTGTGCTGCAAAAGTTTCTCTGCCAAAACCTCGGACTGTCTCTCCAGTTCATCAAAATTATACCCTTTCATGGTCACCTTGAAAGATGGGATTCCTTCTCCACTGCCACCGGTATAAAACCCCTGCCCCACTCCACTAATGAGCCACCTTGCTCCGGACCAATCTGTGGATTTGACGGATAGCCGGCCTTTCAGTTGGTAAGGTAAAGCTGATTTCTCATAAGCCTCCTTGAAAGTAATCGTGATATTGGCATTCTGACCTGACTGCACATAGGTCACGAATTGGTCAATGCCTTCCACCCCTTTGAGAAATCCCTCAAACTCCTTCATGATAAAATCCATCTGATCCAGCGTGTTCCCAAAAGGAAGTCTTGCGTTGACATACAATCTCGTCTTTTCGGCTTCTCTATAGGATGATTTTTCAAATACACCCCTAACAAACATCCTCAATGAACCGCCCAGGTATTTATCCACGTGCGGCCTGATGTCTTCCTGATAGACGGTACTTCCAATGGATTTATTGTACCATTCCTGTCCCTCCCATTTGGCAGGAAGGAAAAATACCGGAAGACCAAAAAGCAGCACTATGGCGGTAACAAAAGTTTTTCTGAACCTCGCCACAAAACCTATACTTCTCTTGTAAGCCCCAAAAGCCCTTACCCTCTTTCTGAGCTGTTTCACTGTCAGGACCCTACCCTTTTTGGCTTTATGTCCAAAAAGAATCTCATACATGGCCGGGGTAAACAACAAAGCCACCAAAAGTGAAACCGCCAACATGACAGCCACTACCACCGAAAATTCTGTCAGGTTTTTTCTGTCTTCCTCAGGCAAAAAGAAAACTATCATCAAGGCCGCAATGGTGGTAAGGGACGCCGCCAATAATGCCACAAAAACCTTTCTGTTCTTATGCTTGTGCAGATGGTCAATCATGATAATGGCATTGTCCACAATCAGCCCAAATGATATCGTCAATCCAGCAAGTGAATACAAGTGGATGTCCACTTTCATCAGGTAAAGGATAATCCCGGTAATGCTCAGGTTGATCAAAATGCCCAAAAATAAAATGCTGAGGTAGCGCAGGTTTCTGTTGATCAGGAATATGAAAATGATCAAAATCAGAACGGAGAGTCCTGACCGCTTATAAATCTTGTTCAGTTCTTTTTCCAAAAACTCTGTATCATCATTTTCCAACCTGACCTCAAATCCTGCCGGAAGCAAAGGTTTTGCAGCTTCTATGGTTGCTTTTATGCTTTTGGCCAAAAGGACTTTGTTGACCCCGTCCCTGTTGATGATGGATAAGGTGACGGAATTGTTGCCGTTGATGCGGTAATAGGAAGAAGGTTCCGCTTCTTCCAAGGTCAACCTTGCCAGATCTTTCAGGAAAATCTCCTTCCCTTCCCGATTGGTGACCAAAAGGTTTTCAAGTTGGCTTAGGCTGTTGAGCGAACGGTCAACTTGGATAAAAAGGGTTTCTCCGCGGTTGTTAACCAAAGAACCGGGATAAGACCTGCCAAAGGCGTTTCTGATGACGGCTTCCACATCGGACTTGGACAACCTGAATGCCTGTAGCCTTTTGATATCATAGGTGACGTACAACTGCAGGTCATTTGCTCCCCGGATGGTGATTTCTTCTATTTCCTCAAAGCGGTTCAATGAGGTCTTCAGCACATCCTCGGCTATTTTTTTTATTTCAAAAGAAGCAAAAGGGCCATTGACAGAATAGGTCAAGATCGGAGTTTTCTGGTCATTTCTTCTTTCCTCGGTTTGGGTGACCAAGGGGTAAGATACTTTCCTGTCCATGGAGGGGTAAACCTGCCGGATGATGGATGCCACCTCAAATTTCTTGAACTCCATATCCGTTTCTTTGTCAAACCTAAGGGTAATCGATCCCCGGTCGTAATTCGACAATGAATTGATTTTCTTCAGATCAGCCAATTGTGATAAGGCACCTTCCAAAGGAGAAGTGGCCAGTTTTTCCACCAATTCAGGACTTGATTGCGGTACCCCATAACTCACCGTCAAAACAGGTTCCCGCTCCCGTGGATTTAGATCCACAGAAAGCCTAGGCACCAACGCAAACCCGATGATGCTAAGAACGATGAACGATATGATGATGCGGAAGGGGGTCATGGGGAGGGATTTAAGATTTTAGAAGGTAGATTTTAGATTGGAGATGTGAGATGTGAGATAATAGAACCAAGAGGCAAGAACCAAGAGCCAAGACTTTAGATGGCTTATGGTCGAATGGTATCATCATTTTTTTTTTAATTACAATTTTCCTTTAACCTTTTTTCTTTTATTTCAGCTAGATTAATTCGCTTGATTTTATAGTTATTTTATTGGCACCGTTGATCTAAATTTAGGTTCAAAGCACTTCAATTAACTTCTCCTTGTCATCTCGACGGCAGGAGAGATCTAATTACCTAGATCAGAGAAATAGACTTCTTTCTAAAGATCACCTTTGTTTGGCCTCGTCCGCGATAGTTATCGGGATCGGCCACCGGGGTCGTCTTGATGGGAGGTGGGGGTGGGAAAAGCGGCGGCGCCGCTTTTCCCACCCCCACCTTTATTAACCAATTTCTCCGGGCCCCGAGCTTGCCGAGGGGTATTTTACATTTATGTCATTGGTACGACTGGAGAGATCTATTTCTCTAAGTCGAGTAATCAGACTTCTCCTGTCGTCGAAGTGACAAGGACAGGCCTTCCTTTATCTTGACCCATTTTTCTTATTTCTGACTACCACTCATTCTCCTTAAACTTCTCTTCCTACCCCTTTCCCCCATCTTGGTTCTTGGCTCTTGTTTCTTGGTTCTCAAATCTTAAGTCTCAAATCTCGCTTCTCGTCTCTCGCCTCTCCCCACAAACCAATAAGCCAAAGGCACAAAATACAATGCCGTAAACGTACCGATGGTCAGGCCGCCTATGACGGAAAAGACCAAGGGGCGCTGCAAATCTGCTCCAAGTCCTGAACTGAAGACGACCGGCAACAGGGCAAGGATGGTAGTGACGGATGTCATCAAGATGGGTTTGAGCCTGATTTCTCCGGCTTCATATAAGGCCCTTTCCAGAGCTTCCCCGCTACCTATTGACTGACTGTATTTTATTCTTAACCTATTGATGGTATCGATTTTCAAAATGGCATCATTCACCATGATTCCCAACATGACCACCAAACCGATAGCTGACATGACATTGAGGGAGGTGCCGGTGAGCAATAGGACAATGAATGCTCCTGCTATTCCCAAAGGAAGCGTGAAAATCACGATCAGAGGCTGCACGAAACTCTCAAACTGGGCTGATAGGATAAAGAAAAGCAACAATACCGCTACCAACAATATCCCTATCAATTCCTGAATGGTCTCTTTGTCCTTAAAATATTGCCCAAAGAAAGATACTCCCAGATTCCGGTCAGCTGCCCATCTCGAAATTACCCGATTGGAGGAACTTGGATTTTCCGATTCCAGCAAAACGGATTGATAAATGCCCCCTTTGTCTGCGGTGACAAATTTGTAATGGTTTTCATAATCAAAACGGATAAAATTATTCAGCGCATATTCATTGCCGTCTTTGCCCGCTAGATAATTATTTCTCAAAATCTCTTCAAAATTAGCTCTTGTGGATTTCAACCTGATGGGAGTGATCTCTCCAAAACGCTTGATATCTGTGATGGAATACATGCCAAACAGTCTTTTGACCTGTTCCTGCAGATCAGTGGCACTGATACCATAGAGGGCAAGTTTACCGGCATCCAACCTGAAAATAACAGAGGCTTCCTTCTGCAATCCCGGTCCCCTGGAAAATTCAGCCACCGGAAACTCTTCCAACCAAATATCCATCCTGCTTTCTTCTATGGGCTTTTTGTTTCCCAAGTCCTTCCACCTAACTTCATAATAGGGAATGTTTGCCGCAAAGAGTTGGTCAAAGGCATTGGGGGCATCGGTGACTTCAATCTGTGCATTGGGGAAATTATTGATGACCGAAGACCTGAGTTTTTGCATTTGAGCGGTCTTCTCTTCCTGGGTATCGAAAAGAAAATACAGACTCGCCTCCTGCAGTGAACTCTCCCCATCAAAAAGCAGGAACTGCCTTACCCCTATATCACTTTCGGATTTGAGATATGCCCCTTCAAGGGAATTTAACAAGGACATAACTCTGTCCTTATTTTGTTCTACCCCTATGGGTTCGTTCCAGTCTATGGACACGACTGCATCGAACTTTTCAATCGGAGGAAGCCCGCTTGATTCTAACAAATAAGCCAATCCAAGACCAACCGGAATCAAAACAAGGAATATTCCTAAGCTCAGTTTCCGCTGACTGAAAATCTTTTTATACAATGATTTATATCCTCGTAGAATCCCCATAAAAAACCTGCTGTCTTCATCGGTGACATCCTTTTCTGCCTTTTTCCTAAAGAAAAATTGGTAGAGCATGGGAAGGAAAATAAATGCCACCATCAGGGAAACTCCCAATATCGCAGCAACTGAAACCGCCTGATCAAAAAACAGTGCCCCGGAAATACCACTGAGAAAAACCAAGGGGATAAATACGGCCAAAGTAGTTAGCACGGAACTAATCAAAGCAGACATGACTTCATTTACCCCTTCCACACAAGCATCAAAAAGCTGCAGGCCATCTTTTCTTTTTCTGGTAATATTATCCAATACAATGATGGAATTGTCAATCAACATCCCCAGACCCAATGCAAGCCCTGACAGGGAAATGACATTGATGGAAATATCAAAAAAGTAAAACACCAAAAAGCTGATCAATAAAGAGGCCGGCAATGAGATTCCGATAATCACCGGAGTCCGGTAATTGCCCATAAAGACAAATAGTACCCCAAAAGCAAACAATCCACCAAACAGCAAACTCGTCTGCAAGTTGCTGATACCTGCATTGAGCAGGACTGATTGGTCCTGGGTCAGTTCAAAATCCACCTGTGGATAATCTTCCTTAAAAATTTCAATGGCTTCATAAACCTTGGGCAGCAACTCGTTCATTTTGGCAGAGGCCTGTTTGTGGACAGTGATGACGAGTCCTTCATTTTCACCAAATAGGTGGTAACCCAACACATCATTGATCTCATATTGGACATCAGCTACCCTTCCCAGATCGATGGTCACACCCTCTTCTGAAGTAACCGGTAATTTCATAATATCCGAAGGAGAATCGACCCGGGTGGCAAGTCTGAGGTAATACCGGAACTGACCATCTTCCACACTGATTCCCGGTAGTTCCTCATTGCCGAATTTGATGGCATTGATGACATTTTCTTCGGACATGCCCAAAGCCCTGAGTGCCGATTTGTTGGGACTGACGGTAATAATCCTGTCTTTTTTGCCATTGATATCTACTAATGAAACCCCTTCCAATTGCTCCAGTCTTTTTTTCAATACATTCTCTGTCAAAAGACTGATTTCCGTAAAATCAAATCCTGCTTTTGGGACTACTTGCACCCTTACAACGGGAATATCATTAGTATTGATCCGGATGACCTGCGGGCGGCTGAGATCGGAAGGAAGCGAATTGGTCATCCGGTCAATCTTTTCGTTGACGTCAATATAAGCCAGTTCCATTTTGGTGCCAAAATCAAAGGTCAATCGGATGGTCCCCACTTCGGACCCTGACTTGCTTTCCATGTCTTCCAGCCCGTTCAGGGTCATCAGGCCTTCCCTGATGGGCGAAAGCACATTTTGTTCTATGGCTTCGGGGGAGGCATTGGGGTAACTGACCTTGACCACTATCTGTGGTACATCGATGGGGGGCAGCAGGGAAATGGGCAAAGTCCTGAACACAATGACCGAAAAAACCATCAGTGCCAAAAAAGTCATTAAAACAGCTATGGGTCTTGCCAATAAAAACCTTACCATCCCGCTTAGTCTTTTATGATTTGTACTGGAGCCTGATGGGCCAATTGCAGGTTATTGGAGGTGATTACGGTCATGCCCGGTTCTATGCCGCTCAAGATTTCCACTTCCTTCCCGTTATCCTTTCCTACCTCCACATAGTTCCATTTGGATTCCTCTTTTTCAATCGTAAAGACAACAGGCCTTTGGGAACGGTACACCAATGCTTCTTTGGGTACGACGATGCTGTTGTTCTGCGGGGCACGGATAATGGCGCGGGCGTTCATTCCCGGTAGCAGTCCTTTGGCTTGGGCGATCAGAATACCCACCTGCACAAGCCCGTTTTCATCCACCTTGGGATTGATGCTTTTGACTGTTCCGGTGATGCCTTCAGCAGCTCCACCAACAGGGAAAATCTCAGCTTTTTGTCCAAGGGAAATAAGGTTGATATCCGATTCCAGGACTTTGACTTTGAGTTCCAGTTGGTTGGTGTTGATGATTTCAAAAAGTTCGTCCCCGGCATTGACCATGCTGCCCCTTTTGGTTTTGAGATCAGCGATACGGCCTGAAGTAGGGGCTTTGATGATGGTTTTTTCCAGGTCAAGTTCTGCTTCTTTCAGTTCTATCTCAGCAGCATATTGACCGCTTTTGACCATCAGGTATTCCTCTATTTCCTGCTTGCGCAGGTCAGTGGAGTCATTGAGAATGGTGGGGAAATTAAAAGCCTCGGACTGATAAGTCACGATGGCATTTTTCACCGCTATCTTGGCCTTTTCAAGTTTGATCTGACTTTCGGTCTGATCCATCCGGGCAAGGATTTTCCCTTTTTCCACATAATCCCCCTCTTTGACCGAGAGTTCATCCAGGTAACCGGATCTTTCTGCCACCACCATAATCTGATCCACAGCCTCAATCTTTCCTGAGGCATTGATCAGGTAATCAAAAGTCTTCCTTTCAGCCTTTGCGGTGCGGACGGGTGTGGCCGCCACCTCACCCCGAAAGGATTCAAGCGGCTGGTCCTGAGATGCTGCCTTTTCTTCTGTGCAGGACATGCAAATAGGAACAAGAATTATAAAAATTACCAAGAGCCTGATATGTTGCATAAGGTTGTGAGGTATAGTGGATTTTCAAAAAAACTAAATAATTAATAAAAGTCAAAACTAAATTTGTTAAAAGATTTAAAGGAAGCAAATGGTGATAGGAAAAAAAAGAAAAAGAATATCACTTTCAAATAGTTCCCCTTTCTTTTTTTTCCTGTTTAAGGATTAAAAGTGGCCAAGCTTGCTGGTCCCTCACTGGTTAAAAAATGGAACGACTCTATTTCCTTTAACCTCGATCTTATTTAGATTCATCAATCAACTCACTAAGCCTCTTGTTGAAATCAGGAAAGGAGGGATTGCCCATTCCAACTATTTCATTTTCTTTAACCAAATAAGAAATAAAAGTCCACTCCTTTCCTTTCACGTTTAATTCCCTAAATTCTTCACTTGGATCATGAATAACAGGGTGGGTAAAGTTAACTTTCTTTAGATTTCTGATCAATTTCGCTGTATCCTTTTCTGACACATAAAATAAAAATGCGATATCTTGAAATTCGGAAATAGCACTTTGCCAATCCAATTCGAATGGAGAATGTGTGTCAGCATGTCTTGCAAAAACCACTACCTTGTATTTTCTGTCAAACCAGCTTTTATCAAACTTTTGGGATTTATTTATTTCAATAAATTCCAGGTTTTCGGGTAGAACTATTTCTCGAAATTTACTTTCACTTTTCTTATTGTTACATCCTGTTATAGCCGTACATAATGCAAAGCTTAAAACAAGGACAAATTTGAAATTATCTCTGAGCATTTTTTCTAAAATAATTAATTGTTATCTCGATAGGGAACATTCAAAGACAATTAGCTCATTTGAATTTAAATACCAAAAGGAAATATTCGGCATCCGGATAACTATTCAATAACTGACCCATCTTACTTTCTTTAAATTCGGAAGAATTTCTGTTGACTCCTTCCACAGAAGTGATGGCGACATAATTACCCTGATGCGTTCCTATTACTGCAGGCATATGCGCTTCGAAAGTGATATCATTGTTTATGTTTAATAAAGGCAGGTTAATATTCAAATCAGTACTTTTGATAGAAACCTTAGGGGTATCATTTCCGGAATAAACCAAAAAATGACTTTTCTCATCACTTTTTTCAAATATTATAAAATATGAGTTAAATGGTTTCATTTTGCTTTGGAAGTCATTAAAATCAGACTGGATTGGAAACTCTTCCAAATCAATGTCCAGATTTCTATTTGGGAATTGTATCTTCTTCCATTGTGATATATTACCCTTACTTGCTTCATAAATAATATTGTCAAATGTGGCGTGGAACAGAATGGTTTCGCTGCCATTTATAATCACTTCATGGAAAGAATTATAAGGTTTGAGCAAATGGGCAGCATTCTTTGTACCCATTGCCTTGATGGTTTTAAAGTCCTTGTCCGTTATTGTAAACAGTTGTTCGGTGCCACCACCATTTAGAAAGTACCCGTTTTCTCCATCAAAGGAAAACCTTTGGGGTCCAAAGTCAATAGGGAGGAATTTTTGAAAAGTAATAGAATCCAATGAAATGGTATAAATGGCAATTCGCCGTTTAATTCCGTCCAAAATCATTAATTGATTTCCGTAAATCAAATAATCGGTTATTTCAGCAAAGGCATCGGGACCCTCACCTAAAAGGAAAGGGCTTGCTATTTCCTTTTTATTCTGCAGGTCAAAGACCAAAATTGACCTGCTCGTTCCCCTATCACCTAAAAACAATAATCCATCTTTGATCAAGCCCTTATCCGGCATCACCAATCCCGAAGAATAGCTCAATTCCAAAGGAGTTATCTCAAAATTTCCTTCGATCAATTGGGAAAAGTCATAGCGCAATTGGGATTCTTCCGGTATCTCCAAAAGCATTATTTCCTCTGAAGAATTTCTTTGTCCGCAGCCCACAATGGCCATGAAAGTTAAAACATTAAATAATCTAGTAAACGGCATCATAAATTAAAAATTTAAAGGTTCTCAGGTCTTAATTAATATTGGGTAGTTAAATAGAATAATTGGTTTTTCATTGAAACTGTCTGATTTTAGTTTGACCTTTTTAGCCCAGCTAATATATCCCCTATATCAAACTTGAAAAATTCATCAGAATGAACATCAAAGGTATAGAGTTCCCGGTTAATGAAATCGATATCAAAGTGTGTAAAATGGTTTTTCATTTTCAGTTCAGCCAATGGCTTCCCTTCCCAATCAAACAAAAATATAGAAGGAAGCCGTCTTCTTATAGTCTGATAATCCTTGAAGCTTTCATTGACATAGATTACACCAAAAAAATCATCAAAGGCTTTATTATTCACAAAAACATACTTCCGATTCCACTGCGGCCTCTCATTTTGTACCATTCCTATATCGGTCAATTTATCCCCAATACAGATTGTTTTGGCGATTGCGCTGTCAAGCGAATAGAGGTTGATATAATTTAAATCGGTCGGAGCTTCCACAAATCTTTGATGGACATCATTATATTCGGTGTTGGTTGCCAGCATATTGAAATCCCCACCTTCTTTGAGTGCAGCCTGATTGAGTTTATCCAAAACCGGCAAGTCGGTTTTTTCACCGGAAACAATTAATTGCCGAATTTGCTGTGTATCCCTATTCCCGATTTCTTTTATAAAAAATGTACTACTATCCACCATAATGAAATTGGACAAAAATGGCGGAAAAGAAGCTTCCATTAAAGAAATGTGCAATTCACCTGAAGTGATGGTTTGTCCAATATCGAATCTCTTAAGGTTTCCTTTTTCGAAATCATACAAATAGGCTACGAGCTGCCCATTCTCCCTGACAACCTTGGACTTACTAGAGGCAGACGGTCCCTGCATAAACTCCACAGGCCCCTCACCTCTTTTAAGAAAAGAACCAAGATATTCGTAGTGAGGCAGGGAAAGGATTGTCCAAATGCCTTAAGGATTGCTGGTGCCCAGCACCAGGATACTGTCAACAATCAGAAAATCCCGAATTCCGATAACATCTATATCCGGGATTTTTCTGTCTTTTAGTGTAAATGTTGCCGGAAAATCGCTGATATATTCCACATGATCAAAAGCCATGTAGATAGGTTGATCAGATGAGGATCCTCTCTTGCATGATAAAACAAATGGCAACAAAAATATAGCAGTTAAAAATAATCTTCTTGGATTCATTGTGGAAATATTTAGAACTAAAGAGCAATTAACTTAATAATTAGAACAACACAAAAAAGAAAATGTGAAATATTTTGAAACTGACTGAAATTACCGTTTTCATTTTCTTAGTTTTATGGATATTGTGAAATTGAAAATATTGATCCTACATCCCACTTCCTGCTTATTTATGAACTGTTAGGCATATAATACTTAGGTGAATTTCAATCAAAACTGGTATGAAGAATACTCTTGTATATCTACTGGTATGTATTAATCTCATTTTCCTTGTTTCCTGCAAAGAGAATAAAATAGTTAAACCGGCTGTTAATGACCCTTTAGAGGGCAATACTTACCCTTTGGTTGTAAAAGACGAATTTGGCTTTAGCTGGCCGGAAAGTCTGGTAGTGGACGATATCATCTACCTACAGACAGACATAGATCTGTTGATTGTGTCTGTTTCTAAGTTGATGATCTCACCATCGGGTGACCGATATTACATACATGATGGTCGGCAATCCAAAATGTTTGGGTTTGACGGGCAGGGAAACAATATTTCCGTTTTCAGTAAACTGGGAACAGGTCCTGGAGAATACAAAGAAATAAAGGATACACAGATTGATTTTGAAAATGACCAATTTGAAATTTTGGACTATGATGAAATAAAGAAATTTAATCTGATTGATTTTGAATACCTGGGTAGCATTTCTCTTAGAGGGGTAAAAGGAAATAATATTTATGGCAATTTCGTGAATATTGAGGGTGTCTATTACTTATTCACAACCTTACCTCCTGTCCATAGGTTGGTCCCTTCAGCAAGGGCAAATCCACATGAATTTCATTTATTAAGAAAGGACGGTGATCAACATGATTTTTTTATTCCAAAAAAGTACGGGATACTCGGAATGGAAGGAGATCCCAGGTTTCGTCAATCCCATATTCTAGGTGAATATAACCTTACTCCGATCTTAGGTAGTAATGAAATTATCGGAATAAATAAAGAGGGGATTTTCAACAAATATCATTTTCCATTTGCCTCCAATGGCGTTCCTGTAATAGAGCTGCTCAATTTTTATGACAGAGAAGGAGAGTTTTTAAGGACAGATTATTATAAGTTTTTAAACAACATCATGGAAACCGAAAGGCATTTGCTTTTTAATTTTATTGGCAGTCTGGTGCAATATCATGTTCTATTTGATAAAAGTATAAATAAAATTGTCTCAATAGGAAGGTCAAAAGAATACATGCCTGAAATGATTTCATCGGATTCAAAATACTTTTATTGTTATGTACAACCTGCCTCCTTGTTGAAACATATCGAAGAGGGCAATAGCTTTGAAAACCACCCGATTTTAAAATCCATCGATTTTGAAAAAATTGACAGGGAGGATAATCCGATTTTAATTAAGTTTCATTTGGAGTGAAAAAAAGGATTTACTTTTATGATTTTGAAACCCGTGAAATCCTATCAATTATTGGATTAGATTAGGAAGGACCTACCAGCATCAAAAGTGAAATATCTTTAAGGAATCCCATAATGTTGGTTTAAATTTTCCTTTGAAATATAGATCAATCAGGATCGACAAATTTAAATTATAATACGTATATTTAAAATAAAAACACGTGTTATGGTTAAAAAATTGACACTTACTGTAGATGAATCCACAATTGAAAAGGCTAAAATATATGCACAGAATACGGGCAGGAGTTTATCAGGCATTGTAGAAAACTACCTTAAAACTTTAGTATTTGAAGATAATGAAATAGAAATTGAGGAAAATATCGCAAGACTTTCAATCCAACTTCCGGAAAATTTTGATGAAGATAAAGAACTCAGGGAATATCTGGAAAAAAAGCATTTTTAAAAAATAATCACTTCAAAGCAACCAAACCGCCCTCTATATTAAAATCCAAAAACAAATCAGAAAAATCAGGTCTTTCAATTTCAATCTCAATCAGAGTTTCATAGAGTCTTAACCGGATATCTTCGGGTTTTTCATCCTGATAATGCTCCATCAAACTCACTACCGTATCTTCATCAGGAACTTCCAATTTGACCTTGACAATGCCATCCTGAACCATTTTCAGTTCTTCGGCGGCACCTTTGGACAAATCTATAATTCTTCTTGATGTTTGTGGGAGTCTGTCATTGATTCTGACCCATACTTCTCTGCCGTTTTTCAGATTGGTCACTTTTAGCAGGGTGCCAAAGGGGAGATTCTTATGGGCTGCTGTCATTTCGGTCATATCAAAAATCTCTCCATTGGCTGTTTTACGGAGATGGAATTTTGTTCCATAATAACTGGCAACACCTTCCTGAATTTTTAAGGACTCATCTGAAGATGGTCTTTCATCCCCGGCAGAAACCATTAAAGGGCTGATGATCAAGAAGAAAAGTAAGGTAAAGTATTTCATATTCATTTTCGCCTTTTTGCAAATAATGTGCCAATTGTTGTCTTTGGTACTTTGCGCATTTGGAACGGAATGACTAAGCTTTTAACTTTAATCAAAATTAAAAACCTGTTCATGTCACCAAAAACAAAAACAGGTGTTCACAAAGCTAAACCCAAACACGGAAAAAACAAACATGATCAAAATCCTCCACACCGCAGATTGGCATTTGGGAAAAAGACTTCAGGAGTATTCGAGACTTGACGAACAAAAAGAAGTTCTCGAAGAAATCATTCAGATCGCCGACCGGGAAGCTATTGACCTCGTACTTTTGGCAGGGGATATTTTTGACAGCTTCAATCCCAGCCATGAAGCCGTGGAACTGCTCTACAAAACCCTCAAAAGGCTTTCCAATAATGGTCAAAGACCCATCATCGCCATTTCCGGGAACCATGACAGCACACAGTTTGTAGAGGCCCCTGATCCTTTGGCCCGTGAAATGGGCATCTTTTTCTACAGCCGATATGATACGGTGATCCCAATAGGGAAATTTGAAAACGGGGTTGAAATCCTACATTCTGAATCCAGCTTTGTGGAAATGAAACTTGCGAAACATGAATCCCCCATCAGAATCATCCTGGCTCCTTACGCCAATGAAGTGCTGCTCAAAACCTACTTGGGAGAAGTGGACAGGGAACAGGAATTCAGGGATTTATTGGCCGGGAAATGGGAGACACTGGCAGACAAGTATTGTGATGACAAAGGGATCAACTTATTTATAGGCCATTTCTTTTTTGTTCAAGAAGGGCAAACACCGGATCCTGAACCAGAATCTGAGCGTCCCATTCTCCATGTCGGCGGCACGCAGGCACTGCACACACATCATATCCCGGGACAGATCCAATATGCTGCTTTGGGCCATTTGCACCGGTACCATGCTGTCGGCAAGGAACCATTTCCGATCGTATATTCCTCCTCTCCCCTGGCCTATTCTTTCAGCGAAGCAGATCAACAAAAGCAGGTGGTCATCATAGAGGCCAAACCCGGAGAAAAGGTAAATCACCGTGCTGTCGGTCTTGAAAAGGGAAGGCCGCTTTGTAGAAAGACCTTTGACAACCTCCCCGACACGCTTCAATGGCTAGGGGAAAATGCATATTGTTTTGTCGAAATCACTTATATCACGGAACATTCCATAGATGCTGCCACCCGCAAAGCCATCATAAAAGCCCATGACGGCATCGTCAACCTGATTCCACAGATCAAAAACCCACAGGGTCAGGAAAGCCTGAGCCTAAAAGCCGAAGACCTGGAAAAAGATATGGTCAGTCTTTTCAGGATGTATTTCAAAAGTGAACGCGGACAGGAACCCAATGACGAGTTGCTCAGGATTTTTAAAGAAGTTATCAGCCAAAACGAAACCACATGATTCCGGTAAAATTAGAGATTCAAGGATTATACTCATACAAAGAAAAACAGGTTATAGAATTTGACCAGTTGACCGCTGCGGGGCTTTTCGGGATATTCGGGGCGGTGGGCAGTGGAAAGTCCTCAATTTTGGAGGCAATTCTCTTGGCATTGTACGGAAGCACCGAGCGCCTTTCAGATCGGGGTGAAAAAAACAGCATGGTCAACCTTCAAAGTGAAGCACTTTTGATCACGTTCGAATTCCGGGCCGGGAAAAACAACGTCAACACCTATATCGCAAGGTATTCGGCCAAACGGAATCCCAAAAACTTTGAGGATGTCAAACCTGCAGAACACACTTTTTATCTAAAAACAGGAGACCACTTGGAACCACTGACACAAAGGGCGGAAGACCTTGTGGGCATGAAAAAGGAACATTTCAAACAGACCGTCATCATCCCACAGGGCAAATTCAGGGAATTTATCGACCTGACTCCCGGTCCAAGGGCAGAGATGATGAAAGAGCTTTTTGGTTTGGAGCGATTTGATTTGGCTTTCAAAACAGGGACTTTGCTCAGAAACCTCAAGGATGAAAAGATCCGCTTGGAAACACAATTGGGCGCATTGGAAGAAATAACCCCTGAATTACTAGCTGAAAAAACAGACTTGATCAAGGAAATTGCCATCCAAGCGGAAGAAGGAGAGAGAACCTTCAAGGAAACTGAAAAGACATTCAAAAAGCAGGAGGAGATCCAAATCAAGCATTTACAATTACAGGGCTTTTTGAAAGAATGGGAGGTATTGAATAACAAAAGGCCTGAAATAGAAAACAAGAAAGCCATTTGGAAAGACTTCCTGAAAGCAAAAACCTATCTCAAGCCGGTCTGGGAACAAATCAATGAAAAAAATGCTGAATTGGAAAAATACCGTGTCAGTGTCACGGACTGCAAGAGGTTTAAGGAAACTTATGAGCAAGAAATAGAACAACTCGTAAGGGAAGAATTAGAGTTGAAAGAAAAAGCTGACAAAAAATCAGAAAGAGAAACCAAGATCAGGGACCTGAAAAAGGTAATTGAAATCAAAAATCTAAACACAGAATTTAAGGCAGCCAAAACAATAACAGAAACTTTAAAGCCTGATTTGGAATTGAAAAGGGAGGCATTGTCGGCAATTAAAGAGCAGATAAAAAGGCTGGAAGAAGAATCCGAAAATATAATTTCACCGGACAGCAATACCCTGTCCAAACTGAAAGGGTTGGCCAAAGATTGGGATAATTGGGAAAGCCAAATCAAAGAAAGACAAAAAGAAGCCAACGAAATATCGGCTTCCACAGAAAGCATAATGGCACAAATAGAAACATTGAAAGAAAAACTGCCGGAACCAAACCAATCATTTGAGGAATGGATCAGTTCCCAAAAACTGTCCATCCAAAAACTCGACTCTGAGAAAGAAAAACTGATCCAACAATCCGGTTTGGCCACCCATTCCCACCTCCTGATTGCAGGAGAAGCCTGTCCACTTTGCGGGGCAACAGATCACCCTCACCCTTTATCAGAAACCGATAACACTGCCCTGGAATCGAAGAACAAGGAGATTGAATCGGCAAAAAACTTATTGGAACAAATCATAACCTGGAAACAAACCCTTTCCGAGCAACAGATCAGACTGGACAACCAACTTGCCAATAAATCCAAAATAGAAAAAGAAATCAATACACTTTCCGAACAGATTAAAAACCTTAACCAAGATTTGCTATCCCATCAAGTAGATACCAAAGAGACTTTAAGTACACTGATCCTAAATTCCGACAAGGCTATCCAAAGAAGAGAAAAATTGCTGCAACAGATTAAAGAACTCAGGAAGACATTAGAGGAAAAACTGATTGAATATGAAAAAGAGGAAAGGCAAATCCGGGAGGCGGAACAAACTTTATTGGGCTTGAGTAGTAAAATATCAGCCAAAAAAGAAGAGATCAAAGACCCGGTGTTCTGCAGGCCTTTCTTCGATAAAGAAAAAGCTGACATCGAACAGACCATCCAAAAAGTCCAACATGACATAGAAGAGACCGCTTTCAAGCTATCCGGTAAACAAAAAGTATTGCTGGAAACAAGAACCAAACAGGCTACCAACCTGGCCAACCTGAAAAACTTTGAGAACCAAGCACAAAGTACATCCACCAAAATAACTGAACTGCAAAAGGAATTCGAATCCCTTAAGATCACTTATGGATTTGAAGATGAGGGAAAATTGATAGCGCTTTTCCACCATTCTTTAGATGCGGACAAAGTAGATGCTGAAATCAGACAATTTGAGGACAGGAGCCTTTTGGTCAAAAACAAAGTGGAAGAACTTCAAACCCAACACGGTGTTAGCAGCTTCGATCAGGAAGCATTTACGCAATTGCAAAATAAGCTTCAGGAAGAAAAGTCCGCTTTAGAAGCCGTCAAAAAATCCTTCGCTCTGCTTGATCAGGAACTCATTTCCATCAAAGTAAAGTTGGGAGAAAAACAAAAACTACAGGCTACATTTGCCCAACTGGAAAAGCGAGAAATTAACCTAAAAGAGTTGGAAAGGCTTTTCAAGGGCAGTGGTTTTGTAAAATATGTCAGTTCAATTTATCTCAAGGAACTCTGTGCCACAGCCAACCTCCGCTTTTTGAAACTCACCAAAAACAGTCTCAGTTTGGAAATTGACGACAGCAACACCTTTTGGGTAGTGGATTACCTGAACGGGGGCAAAAAACGCCTGCTCAAAACCCTATCCGGTGGGCAGACCTTTCAGGCTTCCTTATGTCTGGCTTTGGCATTGGCAGAAAAGGTTAAATCCCTCAATCAGGCCGATCAGTCCTTTTTCTTTTTGGACGAAGGCTTTGGAGCATTGGACAGAAATTCCCTCCGCGTCGTCTTCGAAACCCTCAAATCCCTCCGCCACGAAAACCGCATCGTCGGCATCATCTCACACGTAGAAGAACTCCAACAGGAAATCGAAGTCTACGCCAAAGTAGAACTCGATCCGGAGAAAGGAAGTCAGGTAGGGTATTCGTTTTGAGACATGAGACGTGAGATTTAAGATATGAGATGAGTCGGTAGTAGGGGGAAAGAGATTGTAATTTAGGAGAGTAAATTTGTCTGATGACCAAATGCGGGTGAGAGATAGGAATGGTTCAAGTCTTCAGACCTACCTACCGTAGGCAGGCTTGGACCACCTCATTGCAGTCTTCAGACTGCCCAGTGGTGGCATTTAGAATACCAAAAGCAAGCATGACCAAAATAATAGAAAGAGAATATATTTCGAGATCATTGGTATGAAGTAGATGTCCATTTTACCTTTAGGGCTAATAGAAATCCATAGGTAAGATGATGTTGTTGCTTTTTTTTGATTATATTAAATCATGAAAATATCGAAATCCGTCTTTTACACAGTTTTTTCAATTTTCACTTTGTTTTTTCTTGTTGTTTGTTGTAGTCCTAAGGAAGAAGAAATCGAAATGGAAGAAGTCGAAGGAAAAGCCAGCTACTATGCACGCAGGTTTGATGGTAGAAAAACAGCGAGTGGAGAGATTTTTGAAAACCAAGAACTTACAGCAGCCCACCGTTCCTTGCCATTTGATACGGAAGTAGAGGTTGTCAATCCAGAAAATGGAAAATCTGTTACTGTCCGAATCAATGACAGAGGTCCTTACCGCCGAGGTAGAATCATTGATTTATCCCGGGCAGCGGCACAGGAATTAGGCATGCTAGACTCAGGTATTATCGATGTGATTATCCGCTATCCCAAAGTGATCAAAGAAGAAGATGAGGACAATTAAAAATCATCGACACCTGTCGACTGTAGATTGAGTGTTCAGCCAAATTGGTTCAAGTC
This sequence comes from Aquiflexum lacus, assembly GCF_015476655.1. Taxonomy (GTDB): domain Bacteria; phylum Bacteroidota; class Bacteroidia; order Cytophagales; family Cyclobacteriaceae; genus Aquiflexum; species Aquiflexum lacus. The sequence goes on along the minus strand of NZ_JABFHF010000016.1, from coordinate 96,833 downwards.
TTCAGACCTACCTACCGTAGGCAGGCTTGGACCACGACATTGCAGTCTTCAGACTGCCAACCACAGCGTCCCCAAAACAATAAACCCATTTCTCCTGCACCGGGATTGGATTTTTCAAAAAGACAAAATAATTTACTCACCCTATTGAGTTAATTTACTCAATAAATTGAGTAAATTTTTAAAAATATACTTTATCATATGATTATCAATGAGTTAAAAAATTATTTTTAAGCAATAGAAACCAAAAAAGACAGCCATATCGACTGCCTTTTTTAAAATAAATCCACTACATCCATTTGCAAAAACTCCTGCCATGGAATCCCATCAGAACCGATCAGAAGGGATTTTTCAGGTTTGAATTTTTTATCGAAAGCATTTAAGCCGGATAACTTTCCTGTCTTACCGGACTTCACTTCAAGTCCGATCACCCGCTTCTTGTATTCAACCACATAATCCACTTCGTCATTGCCTTCCCTCCAATAATGTAGAAAAAGCTTTTTGTCCTTGAATACCTGATTGATCAGATGCGCGCCAACGGCAGATTCCACCCACCTGCCCCAGGCCTCATGATCCTCAAGCAAAGTAACAAGACTTTCATTGGAAATACCAGACATGATCGCGGTGTTATGAACCTGAAACTTGGGACTGGAAGAACGTTTTCTGACCATGTTTGGACTGTATTTTTCCAATCCTGCCAACAACCCGGCATCATTCAACAACTCCAGATAATTTGCCAGTGTGGTGGTGTTACCCGCATCCGTCAGTTGCCCCATGATTTTGGTAAAACTCAGAATCTGTCCCGAATAAGCCGATCCCAATTCAAATAAACGCTTCATCAGGGCTGGTTTATCCACCCGGGTTAGCATCAGGATATCTTTGGAGATACTGGTTTCCAAAAGCGCATCACGGACATAGCTTTTCCACCTGTCTTCATCCTCCCTCAGCGTAATCGCACCCGGATAGCCACCAAACCACACAAACTCCTCAGCCGTCAGACCAAAGGCATCCTTCATCTCCTTATAGGACCAATGCCCGAGGTAAGTGGCTTCAAACCTTCCTGCCAATGATTCTGTCAGCCCCTGCTGCAACATCAATCTCGACGAACCCAGCAACACCACCCGAATATCCCTACCCTCAGCGGCATCCCTATCCCATTCGGCTTTGATCTGCTCGGACCAGTTGTCGATCTTTTGGACTTCATCGATGACCAAGAGAAAAGGTTTGTCAGTTTGTTGTTGCTGTCGGATCCGGAAATTTTCCCATTGCTGCGCTATCCACAAGCCATCACCTGCCGGCACAGCGTCCGCCGCCACCAAGTGATGGGGATAGTCAAGTTCTTCCATAATCTGCCTGACCATGGTAGTCTTACCCACCTGCCGAGGTCCATAGATGACCTGTATAAACCTCCTCGGTTCATCCTTCAGCCGTTTCAACAAACCGGCTTTTTCTATCCTTTGGTATGCCATAATTATTTTACTCAATATATTGAGCAAATTTACTCAATACATTGAGTAATTTCAAATTATTGATGTATTTAATTTATTATCAATAGGTTATAAAATATTATTAAGTGATTTTTCGCCCATGGTTCAAGTCTTCCATGGTTCAAGTCTTCAGACTTGGACCAGCACCTTGCAGTCTTCAGACTGCCTTACCAAGGAATTTACTAAAATCACCTAAATAACCATAACCTTAAAATTACCACCACCCATATAATTCAAAATATTCAGGCCTGTTCGAAAAAGGTAGATATGAACTATCAAATAACAAGTTTCAGCATCCATTGGCAGTCTGAAGACTGCAAAGAAAATGGTCCAAGACTAAGTCTTGAACCACCCCCACCAACCACTCAATCCCAAACCACTCCTCATCCTTAACCATAGCATAACCTTTTCAAAACACAGCATTCAATAAAATCCCCTAATTTTATCCAAAACTTACCAAAGCCCATGAAAAGAATTCAACTCCTACTCATTGCCCTGATTTTTACCGGTTCTGCATTTGCCCAGCAAAAAGTCAGCGGAACCGTCTATGAAGACCTCAATGCCAACGGCAAAAAAGAAAGAAGGGAAAAAGGACTGCCAAATGTTGCAGTTTCCAATGGCCTTCAAGTGGTACAAACCGACAAAAACGGAAAGTATGAGCTTCCCATTGCGGAGGACCAAACCATCTTCGTCATCAAGCCGGCTTCCCATGAACTGCCGACCGATGACAACAACATCCCCCAGTTTTACTATATCCACAAGCCCAATGGTTCTCCCACCAATATGAAATATCCCGGAGTTGCACCCACAGGAAAACTCCCCAAGTCAGTGGATTTTGGTCTTTTACAAGGCAATGGAAACCAAAAGTTCACCGCTTTGATTTTTGGAGATCCGCAGCCTTATACTTTGGAGGAGATAGCGCATTTCAAAAAAGGGATCGTCTCGGAAGTTGAAAATATTCAGGGCATTGCTTTCGGGGCAGCTTTGGGAGACTTGGTCGGAGACAGACCTGACTTTTTCCCGCTTTATACAGAGGCAGTGGGAAAGATCGGAGTGCCATGGTTTCAGGTTATGGGAAACCACGACATGAACTTTGATGCAGACAAAGATGAATATAGCGATGAGTCCTTCACTGCCAACTTTGGGCCGGCTACTTATGCCTTCAATTATGGAGATGCGCATTTTGTTGTCCTGGAAGACATCCTCTATCCTGACCCGAGGGACGGACAAGGCTATTGGGGAGGTCTTAGATCCGATCAATTGCAGTTTTTGGAAAACAACCTTAAACTGGTTCCCAAGGATAAATTGGTAGTACTCTTGATGCATATTCCATTGTTTGAAGAAAACGGTGATAGCTTTAGAGATGCCGATCGGGAGAAAATTCTGGAATTGCTTTCCCCTTTTGCCAAAACCCTTTCCATGTCTGCCCATACCCATTACATGAAGCAGACATTTTTTGGAAAAGAAGACGGTTATAATCAACTCAAGCCCCACCATCACTACAATATCGGTACGCCTTCGGGAGATTGGTACAGCGGAAAAATACTTACTGACGGCACACCTGAATCCACCATGCGGGATGGTTCACCGAAAGGTTATCTGTTTTTGGACATCAATAATACCGATTTCAAGGTTCGCTACAAAGCAGCCGGAAAACCCGATACCTACCAAATGGAGATCTTTGCCCCTAAAGTTTTGGCAAAGGATGTCCGCACCAGTTCCAGCATTGTGGTCAACTTCTTTACCGGAGCAGCCGACGACAAAGTGCGCTACCGGATCAATCAAGGGGAATGGAAAAACATGACCCAAATGGAAAGCTATGATCCCACCTATTTGCTGAAAGTATATGAATGGGACACCACAGAGGCAGTCATGCCCGGCAGGAGACCATCCAATCCCGCTATGACCGACCATCTATGGAGAGCTCCGATCTCCTCCAACATGGAAGTCGGCGAACATACCATAGAGGTAGAAGCCACGGATATATTTGGTCAGGTTCATAGGGGGGAAAAGACTTTTAAGGTGGTGGATGCTAATTGATGAATTTGGATATTTATCGTGATGATATAAGCAAAGATCAGATATTGGTGGATATTGTTAGATATTAGGATATAGTTCACCGTGCCAGCGGTGGTGGAGCATATTAATTCCAATTCAATCATTTAATCTATAAGTTATTGATAGTTTGGTGATAAATAAAAACAAAAAGGAATCATTCCTATAGGACATTTGTATTATATTTACAGACAAAAGTCTAAATAAAAAATCCATGACAAGTGTAGTAATCTCCAAATTAGAATCTAAACTGGATAAAGAAGTTTCCTCCTTATTGAAAAAATCGAGGTTGAAGGGGTTTTCATTTGATGAGGAAAAAGAGATTACCTATGCTGACTTCCTTTCAGACAAGATGCTGATTATTGCTGCCATAAGGACAGGTATCCCCTATTCATTTTTTGATTTGGTCCAGGATTATACCCCGTTTTCAGAAAGTGACTGGGCAAATTTTCTGGATATTTCCACCAAATCCCTGCAACGTTACAAAGCCTCTGAGTCCCATCACTTCAAGCCCATACATTCGGAAAAAATAATTGAAATGGCAGAAGTGACAAAAATGGGACTTGAAGTTTTTGGAAACATTGAAAAATTAAAACTCTGGCTCAACACGCCTAGTTATGCCCTTGGCAACCTGAAGCCCATCGACCTTTTGAAAGATTCCTACGGCAAGGAGTTGGTCATAAGCGAACTGGTCAGAATCAATCACGGGATTCTTGTATAAATGGAGGTATTCAGACTTTCAAGGGCTCCCTATGCCTATTCACTCTCTGGAAAAGGTGCCGCCATTAAAGGTGCCAGATGGAATTCTGTGGGAGTAGAACTGATCTACACTGCCGAAAACAGGTCATTGGCCATGGCTGAAGTTGCCGTTCATTTTAGCCTGGCCACCTTGCCTGATGACTACATGATGGTAAGCATATCTATTCCTGATGATATTGAAATAGGTCGGATCCATGAAGACGAACTGCCTTTTGATTGGAATACTTTCCCCCACCCTCCAACTACACAAAGAATAGGCGACGAGTTTGTACTTCAGAACAGGTATTGTGCAATAATAGTACCCTCTGCTGTAACCAAGGGAGACTACAATATCCTGATCAATCCCAATCACAGAGAATTTGGAAGCATTGAAATCCTAAAAGTCGAGAAGTTCCCTTTTGATAAAAGGATATTCAGTTGGTTATGAATATGGTTACCCGCTTTTCAGCTAATGATGAAAGGAAACATCGAAGTCACGAAGATTGGATATTAATTGATATTTAGATATTTGTCGAGACTTCTGCGCCGTCGTGTTTTAAATCTAAATTGTAGTTACATTTTTCAAAATCTAATCATCCTCAATCCTGACAGGAGTTTATTAGATTGAAATAATCGTTTGGTTTAAGCCAATATCCATAAATATCCAATATCTGTCAATATCAGTATCCTGTAATATCAATAGTGGTAATTACATTCATTCACTACTTTCACAATACCCTCCACAAAGAAACCCGTCACCCATTGTCTGAGAAGTTTCAAATACTAAAAAAACGAAATACTTCTTCCTCTTTATTATCCAAAATATGTTTAAATTATAAACATTAAATTGTTTATAATATCAACATATTATCATGGAAAGGAAGAGGAGCATCGTTCATATGGATTTGGATTCATTTTTTGTGTCGGTGGAGCGGCTGTTTGACAGCAGGCTGAACGGTAAGCCTATACTCATCGGTGGATCGGGAGATCGGGGAGTCGTGGCTTCCTGTAGTTATGAAGCTCGGAAGTTTGGTGTGCACTCTGCCATGCCCATGCGTACGGCACGACAGCTTTGCCCTGAGGCATTGATCATCCGGGGGGATTTTGAGAAGTACAGCCAAAAGTCCCATGAGATCACTGAAATCATCCGGGAGGACGTTCCTTTGTTTGAAAAATCCTCCATCGACGAATTTTATATCGACTACACGGGAATGGACCGGTTTTTTGGTTGCTTTAAGATGGCGCACGAACTCCGTCAAAGGATCCTGAAGGAAAGTGGACTGCCGATTTCCCTCGGGCTATCCGAGAACAAAACCGTCTCCAAAGTAGCCACCGGTGAAGCCAAACCCAACAATGAAAAGGAAATCCCCTATGGGATGGAGAAGCCCTTTCTCGCTCCATTATCCGTCCGCAAGATTCCCATGATCGGGGAAAAGACTTCGCATACCCTATACAATATGGGAGTAAGAACCGTGCGAACCCTACAGGTGATGCCCGCCGAACTCTTGGAAGCCACCTTTGGTAAAAATGGGTTGATCATTTGGGAAAAAGCGAACGGCATAGACCGATCGCTTGTGACACCCTATTCCGAAGCCAAGTCCATTTCCTCGGAAAACACCTTCGAGCAGGATACGATAGATGTTAAGATGCTCGAAGCCCACCTTATTGCCATGACCGAGCAGATTACCACCAAGCTGCGCCAAAAACAGCAACTGACTGCCTGCGTGAGCGTGAAGATCCGATATTCAGATTTTGATACACATACCGTACAGCAGCGGATACCCTATACTTCGGCGGACCATACGCTGATACCGATCGTGAAGGAATTGTTCCGAAAGCTCTACAACCGCCGCATGCTGATCCGTCTGATCGGGGTACGCTTCAGCCACCTTGTCAATGGCAATTACCAGATCAATCTCTTCGAAGATACCCAAGAGCAGATCAAGCTCTATCAGGCCCTCGACCGCCTCAATACCAGGTATGGCGATAAAACCGTCTGCCGCGCCATCGGCATGGCAGTGGGCAGAAGGAGGTTTAATCCGTTTAATGGGGTGGCGATGTGAGAAAATACTTATCTACAATTCTGCTGCTAAGCAATTAAAGTTAACCTCTTATGAATTTAGATATTCATAGATATTGGATACTGATTGATATTGGTTAGAAAACAATCAAATAATCTTATTAATGCCTTATACTGTTAAGATTGCGGATAATCAGAAAAAAAGTAACGGATACTATTTCAATGACAATCCCAGTTTCTGAAGAATCCCTTCTTCCTTCATGATACTTTCGATGTCCTCCACGGTCTTGGGCACAAAGGCACTCAGGTTTTTGTGACCGTCCTCAGTAATCAGGATATTGTCCTCTATCCTGATCCCGATTTTCCACCATTTAGGATCTGTATTGCTGCCTTCGGGGATATAGATTCCGGGTTCCACGGTCAGCACCATTCCAGGTTCAAGTTTGCCGTATCCACCCCTATCATGTACATCCAATCCCAAATGATGTCCGATACCATGAGGAAAATAAGGATGCCTTTCTCCGGGTTTCACTATTCCCAATTCAATCAGCCCTTCATCTATCACTTTTCTTGCTGCCTCTCCTACTTTCTGGTAATCGGAACCTGGGTAGCAGGCTTCAATTCCTGATTCCAATGCTTTCAACACGATTTCATAAATGGCTTTTTCTTCGGGGGAAAACACACCTTTTACAGGGACTGTCCGGGTAATGTCACCCGAATATCCTTTGTATTCCGCTCCTATATCCATCAAAACCAACCCCTCTTGGAGATTTGCTACATTATTTTCCACATAATGCAAAATGGTTGAATTATTACCGGAACCAACGATAGACCCATAGCCTACATCTTCAGCACCCATGGCTTTGTGCACAAACTCATGTACACCCTGAATTGCCCTTTCAGATACCCCGGGCTGAATGGACTTAAATGATTCAATATGGCCTTTGCCCGAAATCATGATTGCCTTTTCCAAGACCACCAACTCCTCCGGCGTCTTGACCACTCGCAGTTTCCCCATCATCTGATTCAGAGCTGTATTGGAAGGCACTTCTTTGGATAGACTTATTCCCTTCAACTTCACGATCATTTCATTCAAAGCGGCATTATGGCTTCCTCCCTCAATCGTCCCCATATCAAATGACAGCAAAGGCCCCAAACTGTTCCAATCAATATTCGGCGATTTCATAAATTCCGAATTGACATAGGCATGTTCAAAACCCAATTTTTCTTTCACACCTTCCACTCCCAATCTCACACCATCCCATTGCTCCTTTCTTGGGTCTCGGGGTTGTACATAAATGATTTCACTTACCTTTTTACCCTCAATTGTCTGTGGGTTTTTGAAAATGATCAATGCGGCATTGGGTTCCCTGAATCCCGTCAGATAATAAAAATCCGAATTAGGTCTGTAATTGAAATCCGTATCATTGGACCTGTTTTTGACAGGATTATTGAAAATTACTGCAGCCCCGTTTTCCGGTAAAAGCTCACGGAAAGCCTGCCTTCTTCCTTTGTGAAACTCCGAATCCAGCCCATCCTCAAAATAGGATTGCGCTTGAATATCGACAGATAAAAGGATGATGAAAGTAAAAAAGAAATATTTCTGAAAAGCTGATTTCATAGCTGTTTTTGTTTGAAATTGAAATATACACCCACTTTTCAAAACTCAATTGCCAATCATCAATTTTTGCCCCGATTTCACCTAGTGGTTTGGTCATTTAACAAAATGTTAAAAGGGATGCAAATATGAATCCCTATATTTGCCCATTCCAAACAGTTCAAAAACCTAATGAAAAAATTGATCATGATTTTGTTGGCAACCGCGATGGTTTCCAGTGCATTTTCACAAAGCAATAATGCTGATACCTCTAAAAAACCAAAATTAGTCGTAGGCATCGTCATCGATCAGATGAGGCAGGAGTATTTTTACAAGTTCCAAGACAGATATACTCAGGGTGGATTTAAAAGGCTTTTGGATCAAGGCTTTGTCATGAAAAACGGCCACTACAATTATATACCCACCTTTACCGGTCCTGGTCATGCATCAGTTTATACAGGCGCAACGCCCTCCACCCACGGAATCATTTCCAACAATTGGTATGTCCGGGATTTGGGAAAAATGATTTATTGTGCTGAAGACAGTACCGTGAATGCTGTCGGGGGTTCAGAATCAAATGGCAAAATTTCCCCAAGAAATATGCTGAGCACCTCTATTGCTGATGAATTGAGGTTCTCTACCAACAAAAGATCAAGGACCGTAGCAATTGCCATCAAAGACCGTGGGGCATCCTTACCCGGTGGGCATACCGGAGACGCTTATTGGTTTGACAGCAATACCGGTGAATTTATGACTTCCACTTATTATTATGATGAACTGCCTCAATGGGTAAAATCCTTCAATGAAAAGAAACTGGCGGAGAAGTACCTTTCCCAAAAGTGGGAGACACTTTTTCCGGTAGAAACATATGTTCAGAGTATCGAGGATGACAATGAATTCGAAGGTCCTTTTATAGGGATGGATAAAACAATTTTTCCTTATGACTTGCCGTCCTTAAGGGAAAATAATGGTGATTTCGGATTGATATCCACTACTCCCTTTGGTAATACATTGACCTTGGATATGGCTTATGCAGCTATTGAAGGGGAAAAATTGGGGAAAGGAAAAGACACAGATCTTTTGGCAGTCAGTTTTTCTTCGCCTGATTATATTGGGCATAGGTTTGGACCTACTTCTGTCGAATTGGAGGACAGTTACCTGAGGTTGGACCGGGAACTTGAAAAGTTCTTCAATTACCTGGACAAGGAATATGGCAAAGATGAGTACCTGGTTTTTGTGACTGCCGATCATGCGGTCGCGGATATTGTGGAATATATGCAAAGCGAAAATGTTCCTGCTGGAAATTTCAACACGCGTTTTGTTTTGACCCAACTCAGAGGATTTTGTGTCATCAATTACTGTGACGGCAACTGGATTTCCAGTTTGTCGAATGAACAGGTTTATCTAAACCAAGCCTTGATAAAAGAAAAAGGTTTGGATCCGGAAAAGATCCAAAGAGACCTTGCGGAATTTTTGCTTTCTTCTAGATTTGAAGGGATCAAAGAGGTGTATACGGCTACGGATATGCGCAGAATGGATTATGTGACAGGAAGAAAACATCTTTTACAAATGGGCTATAACCACAAAGCTTCCGGAGATCTACTCCTGATTTTGGAGCCTGCTTGGTTGAGTAATTCCTACCGAGGAACTACCCACGGCACAGGCTATACCTATGACACCCATGTGCCGATTGTATTTATGGGCTGGGGAATCAAACCAGGACAAAGTTCACGATATGTAACGGTTACCGACATTGCCCCCACCCTTTCCATGCTCTTGAATATCAGATTGCCAAATGGTGCCACAGGGCAGCCTATTTTGGAGATTGTGGATGGAAACTAATTTGTCTAATTTCAATCTTTATTCATTAAAGGCATCTTTAAAAGAGTTGACGACATTGAAATCATAACCTTATTTCCTAAATTTGTGTACTCAATATAGTACACAATAGAAAAATCATGATAGTAATCAACTCAAGAGAATTCCGGGAGAACCAGAAAAAGTATTTCGATCTGGTAGATCAAAATGAAAGGGTGGTCATCAAAAGAAAAAACAAATCATACGAACTTACACCCGAAGTCAAAAATGACAGGTTTTTTGATGATCCCCGTATTCATGAAAGGATAGCAAAAAGCCTTCAATCCCTTAAAGAAGGCAAAGGAATAAAACTTACCGACCAAGAGCAGAAAGAACTGTTTGGTTTATGAAATTTCAGATTATTTATTCTCCCGAAGCTTTTTTACCCATTTCAATAAAGAATTGAAAATCTTTTTAGGATAACATAATAAGCCCATAAACTTTCAGGCAGTTAATTACTTGGAAGTTTTTGGTCTGTTTTTTTGGTAATTGCCTAACCACTATTCCGTCCAAGACATCGGATACCCTGGATCTACAAAATCCAATCCCTGAGTCGTTACAAACAAAGGCTTGAAGGTATCCAACATGACCGCAAGTTCTTCTGTGGATTTTGCCCCAATGGATTTTTCTACCGTTCCGGGATGTGGGCCATGTGGCAGTCCACCGACATGCATGGTAAATGAACCCCTATCAATCCCTTTTCTGCTCATAAACTCCCCTTCTGCATAATACAGTATTTCGTCCGAATCTATATTGCTGTGATTGTACGGTGCCGGAATAGCCAAAGGGTGATAATCAAACAATCTTGGTACAAATGAACAGATTACAAATCCCCAAGCCTGAAAAGTCTGATGTACTGGTGGCGGCTGATGGATACGTCCTGTAATTGGCTCAAAATCATGAATGGATAAAGCATAGGGGTACAGATAACCGTCCCAACCTACAATATCTAGGGGTGAATGACCATAAGTGTAAGGATGTAACATTCCTCCTTTTTTGATCTGAACAAGATAATCTCCCTTTTCAGTCTCTACTTTCAATTCTCCCGGTGGGCGGATGTCCCTTTCACAGTATGGGGAATGTTCCAAAAGCTGCCCTACTTCATTCCTGTACCTCTTCACTGTCTCAATAGGACCATGGGACTCTATCACCAACAACCTTAAAGGGCCCTCTTCCTTCCATTCAAATCTGTAGATGGTAGTCCTGGGAATCACAATATAATCTCCTTGTCTTACTTCCAATTTCCCAAATTGGGAATACATCACCCCTTCTCCATCGTGTACATAAATCAGTTCATCCCCATCGGCATTTTTGAAAAAATAATCCATTTTCCTTTCCTCAGGGGAACAGATACCCATCATGACATCATTGTTCATCATAAGCATTTTTCTGGCACTGAGGTAATCTTTCCCTGTGGTGCCCACACCCGATGTCTTCAAATGGGTTTGTTTCAAGCCGTAGTCTTTGGCAGGTTCCCAAGAATAAGGAATTGGTTCACCTATGGATTTGACATTGGTGGGATTATAGATATGGTACAAGTTGGAATAGATTCCTGAGAAACCTTTGGAACTGACGAGTTCTTCTTTATACAGGCTTCCATCAGGCTGCCTAAACTGTGTATGCCTTTTGTGAGGGATATTTCCGAGTCTGCAATAATATGCCATGGGAATTTGGGTTTATACTTTCGAAACAAAAATAATAAAAAAAGCGGCTCTTGCCGCTTTCTGTTATTTTTGCTCTTATTCTTTTTCAAAGAGCATTTTGCTTAACTCTTCCTTGGCTGCTCCGGTTTTTTTCTGAAGCTTACCAAGTAACTGATCTTCCTGCCCTTCGGCGTATGTCAGATCGTCGTCTGTGAGTTCTCCGTATTTTTCCTTTAATTTACCCTTCATCTCGTTCCAGTTGCCTTTTAATTTCAGTTTCATTGACATAACAAAATTGGTTTATAGTTTAAAATAAAATTCACTATAAATAAAACAATTACCATTCCAAAATATTTTATTTAATATTAAAATTATGAAAAATATAATATTTCCTTTAATATTTATTTATCTCCTTTGCTCATGCCAGGAAAAATCCAATGAAAAGCTAATCTGGTCGGATGAATTTGAATATGACGGACTTCCCGATCCTGATAAGTGGACTTATGATGTCGGAGATCATGGTTGGGGCAATAATGAATTGCAGTTCTACACCAAAGAAAAACCTGAGAATGCAAGGGTTGAAAATGGCCGCTTGATCATTGAAGCCCATCAGGACAGTAGTTTTACAAAAGGATATACCTCTGCCAAATTGCATACCAAAGGCAATGCGTCTTGGCAATACGGCTATATGGAAATCAAGGCCAAACTTCCTAAGGGTGTGGGGACATGGCCTGCCATATGGATGATGCCCGAAGAAAGCAAATACGGTGGATGGCCGAAAAGTGGAGAGATCGATATTATGGAACATGTCGGATATGACCAAGGAGTGATACACGGGACGGTACATACCGAAGCATTTAACCATAGAAAAGGCACTCAAAAAGGAGCACAGATTCAAGTCCCGACCTGTTCAGACGAATTTCATATTTATGCCATTGATTGGTTGGAAGACAGGGTTGATTTTTATCTGGATGGAGAACAGTACCATACATTTGAGAATACCGGGAAGGGTTTTGAAGAATGGCCTTTTGACCATCCCTTTTACCTGATCCTGAATATTGCAGTTGGCGGAGATTGGGGTGGTGCCAAGGGTGTAGATCCTGATATATGGCCACAAAGGATGGAAGTGGATTATGTGAGAGTTTACAGTGAAAAACCGGATTAATCTGAAGCAGGTAAATTATCCGTTTAATTTTCTAATCAATTTTTATCTAAAAGGCTGTTTTCCTAAATTAGTTCTGTCAACTTTTGCAGCACTAAATTCCTTGTTCTATGAACCCTTCCACCACACTTTCAGCGAACGAAGTCCTTCAACAATATTTTGGATATAGTGATTTTAGAGGTAACCAACAGGCCATCATCCAATCTGTCCTTGAAAAAAACGATACAATAGTCCTCATGCCGACAGGTGGTGGCAAGTCTGTATGTTATCAGGTGCCTGCCATGGTCCTGGATGGTTTGACTGTGGTGATTTCGCCCCTGATTTCCTTGATGAAAGATCAGGTGGATGCGCTGAACAGTAATGGTATCCCTGCTGCTTTTCTCAATTCGTCTCAGGGCATCAGTGAGCAAAGGCATATTTCATCCGAGATACAAGCGGGGAAAATCAAGCTATTGTACATTGCCCCGGAACGACTTTTCAGAGGTGCATATCCTTTGGTCGATTTTTTGAAGTCCATCAACCTTTCACTCATTGCAGTGGATGAAGCCCATTGTATTTCCCAATGGGGGCATGATTTCCGCCCGGAGTATCTGAAAGTAGGGGATTTGAGAAAAGAGCTTTCTGGCGTTCCGTTCATTGCCCTCACGGCTACGGCAGATAAACTCACCCGTCAGGATATTGCCGAGAAACTTTTTTTCAAGTCTCCAAAATGGTTTGTTTCTTCCTTTGACAGAAGCAATATTACCTACCGTGTCACGGCCAAAAGGCAGGCCATGGAAAAATTATTGGAATTTCTGGATTTCCATCAAAAGGATTCAGGAATCATTTACTGCCTTTCCCGTAAAAATGTGGAAGAAACCGCTCTCAAATTACAGGAAGCAGGTCTTTCGGCCCTTCCCTACCATGCGGGATTGTCCAGAGAGGATCGGGAAAAAAACCAAGAGCTTTTCATCAAAGACGAAGTCAAAATCATGGTGGCCACCATTGCATTTGGAATGGGTATAGATAAATCCAATGTACGCTATGTGGTCCACATGAATATGCCACAGAATATTGAGGGCTACTATCAGGAAACCGGCAGGGCAGGCAGGGACGGACTTCCAAGTGATGCCTTGCTTTTTTTCAGTACCGGTGATGCCATTACTTTGGGCAGAATGCTGGAGCAATCGGAAAACCATGAGTTTTCGGAAATCATGCAGCGGAAGCTGGACAAAATGAAAGACTTCTGTCAAAGCAGGATATGTAGAAGAAAATATCTCCTCAACTATTTTGGTGAAAACCATGCGGGGAGTTGTGGCAACTGCGACATCTGTTTTCAAAAAGGCAATCTACAGGATATGACCATTCCTGCACAGATGCTACTATCTTCGGTAGTCAGATTGGGAGAAAGTTTTGGATTGGGATATGTGATATTGGTCTTGAGGGGTTCCAAATCCTCCAAAATTCAAGATTCCCATCAGGAGCTTTCTGTGTATGGCATCGGAAAAGACAGACCTGAAGATTTTTGGAAAAGACTGGGGGACAAACTACTTCAGGAAGGCTATCTCGCAGAAGCCGGATCTCAGTTTCCAACACTCAAACTGACAACATTCGCTTGGGGAAAACTGAAATCCAAAGAAAAAATCCTATTACCAATGGAGGAGGTTTCACTACCTGTTTCGGCAGCCAATGCAACCCACAATGAAGCCTTATTGGATGATTTGAAAAGATTGCGATTTCAGATCGCACAAAAACAAAACGTACCACCATACGTGGTTTTTGCAGACAGCAGCTTGGTAGAAATGGCTACTTATTTCCCCATTGACGATGTGTCTTTTCTGACGATATCCGGAGTAGGTAGGGTCAAAGCCAACAGCTATGGTGAAGATTTTATGAAAGTGATCAGGAAATTTGTCAAAGAAAACAATATTGAGCCCATTCAAAAAAGGACATCTTCAAAACCAAAATCCACCAAAGACAATCAATCCGAATCACTGACTTATAAACTTTTTCAGGAAGGTAAAAACATCTATCAGATCGCACAGGAGAGGAATATGAGCCCCAATACGGTGGAAGAACATCTGAGTAATCTAGTCCGAAAAGGCGTGGTCGATCCGGAAGTTTTCCTTTCCAAGGATGATGTGCTCAATATTAAGCTAGCTTACCGAAGACAGGATTCAAATTTCCTAAAACCTTTGAAGGAACATTTTGGAGATCGCTATTCCTATTTCCAGTTGAAAGTTGCCCTTGCAGAAGAAAGGGAAGGCTGAATCGCGAACTTCTTCAGATTTTTAAAAAATCTGAATTATCATGATTCAATTATTTGAACTTATGTACAGCATTTTGTCGTAATATTGGTCTACGAAATTCAAACCTATGCCAAAATCCTTTTCCATTTGGAGTGTACTGAAAATCAGTAGACCTGTCAACCTTGTAATTGTGGCATTTGCCCAATTGATGACAGCCTATTTTTTGGTGGAAACTTCGAGGAAAGGGCTTCCTGTATTACAGGACATTAACCTGTATTTAATCATACTTTCTACCGTCATCATTGCTGCTGCAGGTTACATGATCAATGATTACTATGATGTCAAGATTGATTATGTCAACAAACCTGATGAGGTCATCATTGGAAAGGGAATGAAAAGAAGGGTCGTATTAGTGTTCCATACTTTCCTGAGTTTATCGGGAATTGCCATAGGATGGTTGGCAAGCCCAAGGGTCGCGGTCATCAATTTCTTTGCTGCCTTTTTATTGTGGTGGTACAGCAACTCACTCAAAAGACTGCCCTTCGTCGGGAACTTTTCGGTAGCCTTACTGACTGGTGTTTCTATTTGGATAATTGGATACTATTATCAAAAGTCGGAATTGTTGGTGCTTACCTATGCCATTTTTGCTTTTTTCCTGAACCTTATCCGGGAAATCATTAAAGACATCGAAGACAGGCCTGGAGACCGAAAGCATGGCTGTAGGACATTACCTATCGTCATCGGCTTTCGGAATACGAAAAGAGTTATCTTTTTGATTGCCATTTGTTTTGTCTGTGCCATTATGGTGGTCACTTTCAAAATCAACAACCTCCATCTTTTCATGTACTTTGGTGGACTGAGCATCTTGTTTTTTGTATTCATGTACAAAATCTATGTAGCAGATAGGAAAGCCCATTTTTCCCAACTGAGCATCCTTTCCAAACTTTTGATGCTGACAGGGATTTTCAGCATGGGGTTTTTGTGATTCACAAAAAACAAAAAAAATATAGATTCCAAAAAATTGCAAAATCTTTATTTATGCTGATTTAGCCTCAATGGTTTACCTTTTAATTCTCCGGTATAAATGCCTTCATTTATGGTTAAATGACCATTGACAAATACATAAGAAATTCCTTCTGCTTCTACATGTGGGTTTTCAAAAGTTGCTTTATCAATAAATTTATCGGGATCAAAAACAGCAATATCAGCATAATACCCCTCCTTAATTTCTCCTCTTTTTTCTAGTCCCAACACACGCGCAGTCTTGGCTGTGGACTGGTGGATAGCAAAGGATAAATCAATCCAATTCTGATCCATGGCAAAATATCCAATTTTGCGTGCAAAAGAACCGAATTTTCTCGGATGCCCAGATCCACCGTCTGAGCCTGTTACTACCCAATCCTTACGCATAAAATTAATCAAATCCTCTTCGATCATATTGTAAGAAATCACTCCTATCCCTGGTTCTTCAGAAAGGATAGCAACAGCTGCATCGGGCTCAGAAAGATTTCTTTCTTCAGCAAATTGCTTAAGGCTTATTCCATTATACCCGGGGTTTTGGGTCTGTGAAAAAACCAAAGCCTCAGCCCCACCCCGTTTTCTAATATTTTCAGCAATTTCATTATAGAGTCTCGACCTGTGTTCATTTGCCCTAAATCGTTCCAACATGGCTTCATTCCCCCCATCCTCCACCCACCTGGGGATTACCGTTGCTCTAAAACTGGTTTTGGAGGCAAGATATGGGTATTGGTTTGCTGTGAAAACTAAGCCTTTCTTTTTGGCTTCCTCGATGATCTTTATCACTTCATTGCTTTTACCCCAAACATCCGTCCCTAAGGCCTTGATATGAGAAATATGCACAGGAATTCCTGTCTTTTCACCGATATTGATTGCTTCTTGAATTGAGGCAAGGAGTCCAATGGAGTAGGAACTCTCATCTCTGATATGAGAATCATAGATCCCCCCATATTCCTTGGCTATTTGCGCCAAAGCGATTACTTCATCTTCCCTTGCAAAACTTCCCGGTGCATAAAAAAGGCCTGTTGACAATCCAAATGCACCCTCTTCCATTGATTTTAAAACCAATGATTGCATTTCTTTCAATTCATCTTCAGTAGGTTGTTTGTCCTTTAACCCTAAAACAATTCTTCTAACCGTACCATGCCCGACGAACAACCCTGCATTGGTTCCGATCCCTTCCCTTTCCCACTGCTCTAGTTTCCTTCCTACGGGAAGAGGACTATTCCCATCATTCCCTACAAAAACAGTTGTCACCCCCTGTTTCAAGGCTGATAAATTGGATTTATATTCCAAACTGGAAAGATCACTTTCCAAATGGGTATGGGGATCAATGAATCCTGGAGTCACAAAAAGACCTTTAGCTTCAATAACTCTTTTGGCTTTCAATTTATTTAGAGCGGGTTTACCTACAAAAACAATAAACTCATCCTTAATTCCTATGTCAAGTAATTGCGGTTCCTCATTTTCGCCTGTAAAAACCAAAGCATCCTGAATTAAGAAGTCAAAAGGCTTTTCTTTTGTCGAACAATTTGTCAATAGCAAAAAAATCATGAAGGAGATGGCGAGAAAACCAAAAATTGATGTGGCAGAGCCAGAATGCAAGACTTTGTTTGTTCTCATAATCCAAATCTGTTTTTAAAATATTAAGGAAGGAATTTAAATATTTACTTTTTATTAGCCGGACAAAATGTGTCAGATGGATTCAATAATTTATAATCTGATTTTTTGAATTTAAGGGAACATTTGAAATATGATATGATTACTAATGCAAATTTCAATAGCTCAATATATTATTAGACTTAAGTAAAATATTTTTCCCAGAAGATTAGTGCTTCTCCTTTTCTGGTAGTCCGGAGTTTATAACTTTAAACTTTTGCGTATTGAGTTTTAAACTCAATTACTTAATCTTGGATGGTAGAAGCCCACTACCTATTTTTGAGACAAAATAATTGATCCCACTTTGAAAAATATTGCCATTCTTGCATCGGGCAGCGGCACCAACGCTGAGGAAATCATGAAATACTTCCAAACTTCCTCCAAAGGAAAAGTGGTTTTGGTTGCTTCAAACAAAAAAGAAGCCTTTGTTCTGGAAAGGACGAAAAAGTTTCAAGTTCCCTCTTTCGCTTTTAATAAAGCTTCACTTGAAAGCGGGGAGCTTGCACAAAAGCTGAAAGATTATAAAGTGGATTTGGTGGTTTTGGCGGGCTTTCTCCTTAAAATCCCAGTAAACCTGATCCAAGCTTTTCCTGACAAGATTATCAATATCCATCCGGCATTATTGCCCAAATATGGAGGGAAAGGCATGTACGGTGCAAAAGTCCATGAAGCTATAAAGGAATCAGGTGATCAGGAAACGGGCATTACCATCCACCTTGTCAACGAAAATTATGACGAGGGAAAAATCATTTTTCAAGCGGCTGTCTCGATCAGTCCCGAAGATTCACCAGAAACCATCGCGCAAAAAGTCCATCAATTGGAATACAAATACTTCCCAAATGTGATTGAAAGTCTGCTATAATCCGTTGGTTTTCCTACCTTTGCGACTTGCAAAAAAATCCATTTACTATATACGCTCTGCATAGCATTTAGAACTTTGTGTCTTTGTGTCTTTGTGCCTTTGTGGCTAATTTATTATGGCAAACAAAAAAATACAATCCGCCCTTATCTCTGTCTATTACAAAGACAACCTTGAACCTATCATCGCCCAACTCAAGGCCCAAGGTGTAAAAATCTACTCTACCGGAGGCACCCAAAAATTCATCGAAGAACAAGGTGCTGAGGTAATCCCTGTGGAAGAACTGACTGGCTATCCTTCCATCTTTGGCGGAAGAGTCAAAACCCTCCACCCAAAAATCTTCGGAGGAATACTTCACAGAAGGGAGAATGACTCAGACGTTTCCCAGGCAGTTGAGTTTGATATCCCTGCGATTGACTTGGTGATTGTGGATTTGTACCCTTTTGAAGAAACAGTTGCCTCAGGAGCTCCTGAAGTGGATATCATCGAAAAAATCGACATCGGTGGAATTTCTTTGATCCGTGCTGCTGCTAAAAACTTTAAGGATGTGGTCATAGTTGCCTCCAAAGCCCAATATGGAGAATTGGAAGGAAAATTAAAAGCCCAGGATGGAGGTACCACCCTCGAAGATAGAAGGTACTTTGCAGCCCAAGCATTCCAGGTTTCTTCCAATTACGACACCCATATTTTCAATTACTTCAATCAAACCGAAAATATCCCAGCACTGAAAATATCCGAATCCAAGGCAAAAGCTTTGAGATATGGTGAGAACCCACATCAAGCTGCCCATTTTTACGGGGACCTTGACGCATTGTTCAGCCAATTGAACGGAAAAGAATTGTCCTACAACAACTTGGTGGACGTGGATGCGGCAGTAGCCCTGATTGCCGAATTTGATGGGGAAACAGCTTTTGCCATCCTCAAACATACCAATGCATGTGGGGTTGCTACTGCTGATTCAGTCAAAGAGGCATATCAAAAAGCTTTTGCTGCCGATACCACTTCGGCATTTGGTGGCGTTTTGATCACTAACCAAAATGTGGATTTGGCAGCAGCCGAAGAGATGAACAGTTTGTTTTTTGAAGTGCTGATTGCACCATCCATTGATGAAGATGCCTTGACTTTGCTTAAGGGCAAGAAAAACAGAATCCTATTACAACAAAAAATTCAGATCGAAGGTACCAAGCAGGTCAAGACCTTGCTGAATGGCATCATCGAGCAGGACAAAGACCTTCAGACTGAAACCAAAGCAGACTTCAAAGTAGTGACGAAAGTTGCGCCAACCGAAGAAGAAAAAGACGCCTTGGTATTCGCCGCCAAAGTCTGCAAGCATACAAAATCCAACACCATCATTCTGAGCAACAGCAATCAGTTGTTCTCCTCGGGAGTTGGTCAGACTTCCAGGGTTGATGCTTTAAGACAGGCCATCGAAAAGGCCAAATCCTTTGGTTTTGATTTGAAGGGCGCGGTGATGGCATCCGATGCTTTCTTCCCATTCCCTGATTGTGTGGAAATTGCCCACGAAGCTGGAATTACAGCTGTTGTTCAACCCGGTGGTTCCATCAAGGACAAGGACTCTATAGATTTCTGCGATGCACATGGGATGAGTATGGTGATGACGGGGGTGAGGCATTTTAAGCATTGATTAGGAGAGGTGAGAGATTTGAACCGAGAATCAAGAATCAAGAATTAAAAAGGGTTTTCCTTGTCACTTCGACGACAGGAGAAGTCTAAAAGCAAGACATGATGTTAGTTAGACCTTTGAGTGCGCCGTGGCGTACCCTAAGGTCTTTTTTTGATTACCACATAGAACATAGAGAGCACATGGTTTTTGAGGGAATGGCGGTCAAAACCCTATTAGAAAACCAAGACGCAGAATTTTTGTATTATAAAAAATTCTTTTGGTATTTTTGAAAATGGGGAAAAATGAAAAACTTTTGGCTACTATCCTAAGTGGGTGATCAGATCAAAACATCAGTTTTTCAGAGTTTCGGAAAATTTTAAGTCTTCTTGGTTTTAAGGAGAGAATAAAAGGAAGTCACCATATCTATTATGAAGACTCAATTGAAGAGATTATTAATATTCAGGAAAAAGAAGGAAAAGCAAAACCTTATCAGGTCAAACAGGTAAGAAATCTTATATTTAAGTACAAATTAAATCTGAAATAAAATGAAAACTAACCCTAGATATGAAATAATTATTTATTGGAGTGAAGATGATCAGGCATTTATAGCGGAAGCACCTGAATTGTCCGGATGTGTTGCAGACGGGATATCTTATGCAGAAGCATTGGCAAATATTGAAGTCGTCATTGCCGAATGGATTGAAACTGCTGTTCAAATGGGTAAAGACATTCCAAATCCTAAAGGACGGTTGATGTTTGCTTAAGGGGCTGAAGCAGGTTATTTTGAAGTAATCAAAGATAAAATATTTGTGGTTGAAAGATTATAAATCATACTAATTCAATCAAATTTTCTTTGTGGAGGAGAAATAAGGATTTCACGTTTCTATCAGGAAAAAAATCTTGGGATTCTTTATTTTTATATGGAAACCTACCCTAGTAATTGCAGCGCAGGGTATTTGATTTTATTAGAACAAAAATCAAATAATTGGGAAGTCTTCGATATTTTGACGCAGATTATATCGTAAATGGACATTTTTTATCATTGACATCAAAATTATTTTTAGGTTAAATTTCAAACTACTAATCCCAACTTTTATAAAGTTTCAATTCTAATTGGTTATTTTTAGGAATGATTCTGTAAAAATTAAAAGCATTTTTTCAAAATCAGATATAAATCAGATCTCATATCTGACTTTGAAACTTCATTATCCTCGCTAAAACACCAAGCCAACATGGAGAAAATCAGCCGAAAAACCTTTTTGACACATGTGGGGGTCATCAGCACCTCAGCATTGCTGTGGAATGCCTGTGAACTTGGTTCATCCAACAATAAAAGTGACATCTTAAAAGCACCTGTGATCGGAAAGCCAAATGGGAATGAGGATATTTTTTCATACATCAATAGGGTCTCGGGTAAAATGGACCAAACACTTTATCGCCAAATAATTGGATCGGCAAATGAATTCAAGGAGGGTGATCTTACTTTGGTGATCTCTGCTGCTACTGAGAATTCCCGTCTAAATGCCCGTGAACTCCTATCTAAAACAAAAATTGGTGACCTGAAAACACACAGCCTTTTCACCGATGAACTTTATCAACTGATCCAACAAACCACTGATTCAAAACTTGAATTAGATGATTGGACCATAGGCGAACTGAAGTCTTTTATCCTAAACCAATCAGAACTGGAGATCAAAGAAATCATGCCAGCTTTGAGCAGTGATGTGATTGCCTGCGTGGTCAAGTTAATGAGCAATGATGAGTTGATCCAAGTAGGGCAAAAAGTTTTCAATCCCATCCCCGGCACCAAAATCGGAAGCAAGGGCTATTTGAGTGCCAGGGTTCAGCCCAACTCCCCTACTGACAATCCTGATGACATTGTTTGGCAGGTATTTGACGCTTGGTCTTATGGTGTGGGTGATCTGGTATTGGGAACCAATCCGGTTTCAAGTGATCCACATTCAGTTGCTGAAATCGAAAAAGCGCTTTATGATATCATTACCACCTTTGGCCTGGAATCAACCCTGCCCAATTGTGTCCTATCGCATATCGATGTACAGGCCGAAGCCGAAAAAATCTATCCAGGCACCACAGGGATCTGGTTTCAGAGTATTGCAGGCACTGTCAAAGCCAATCAGACCTTTGATGTTTCCATTGAGAAAATGGCCCGACATATGGATACAAGAACAGGTCAGTTTGGACTCTATGCAGAAACCGGTCAAGGTGCGGACTTTACCAATGGTCATGGGGAGGGATTTGACATGGTTGTCCATGAATCGAGAAAATATGGATTTGTTAGGGCATTAAAGTACCAATTGGAAGAAGGAAAAACACCTGGTCAATTCCCTTGGGTACATGTGAACGATGTGGCTGGATTTATTGGCCCGGAGGTGTTCAAATCCAAGGAACAGTTGGTACGCTGCTGCTTGGAAGACACAGTCATGGGTAAATTGCATGGGCTGACCATAGGTTTGGACATTTGCTCCACCCTGCACATGGATGTCACTTTGGATGACCTGGATTGGTGTATTGAACAAATTATGCCTGCTAATCCAGCTTACCTGATGGCACTACCTACCAAAAATGACCCCATGTTGAGTTACCTGACCACGGCATTTAATGACCATGTCAGAATCCGGGAAAAATTCGACTATAAAATCAACGACGCGATGTGGGATTTTTTCAAAAGGATAGAGATCATTGGAGAAGACAACAAGCCGACCCAACACTTTGGGGATCCTACTTGGGTCTATTACCAATACCGCCTGGCCAAAAAAGACCTTCGGACCAAAGAGGAAATTTTGGCTGCGGGTCGTAGGATGATCGGGGAAATAGAAAACCGGGGCGTTCCCATCGCCCAAGGTTTTGGCGAGAATTACTGGGATTTGAATCCTGAGCTTGACAAGAAAATCCGATTCCTCTATGAAGATGCCAAAATAAGCTTATGGACAGAAATGTCGGATTCTTTTGTCAAGTCAATCCCAAATGCAATTGGTGTCACTACATTATCCTTAGACAAAAAGGATTACGTATATCATCCTGAGACCGGCGAGGAATTTGGCAAAAAAACCATTAATCAATTAAAGGCAATCCGTAAAAACTGGGAAAACAAAATCCCGGATGTTCAGATCGTTATTTCCGATGGATTGAATGCCAAAGCATTGATGGATGAAGGCCACTTGTTTCCTTTCCTTGAAAAACTGACTGATCATCTCACCAAAAAAGGCATTGCCATCAGTCCACAACCTATTGTTTTTACCCATGGCAGGGTGAGGGCAGGATATGCTGCTGGGGAACAGTTGTTCGGTTCACTTCCTTTTTCCGACAGAAAAAAAGGGATCATTCATATCATTGGAGAAAGACCTGGTTCTGGGCACCATAATTTTTCAGCTTACATTACAGCCACATCCATAAACAAATGGGCCAAAAAGGGTTCCGTGGACCATGACATAACCAAAGTGGTTTCTGGGATTTCAGATACTGCGCTTCCTCCCTACCGAGCGGCAGAAGAGGTTGCCAACATTTTTGAAGAACTATTTAGAAACAGCGTGTGACAATTTGGGAAAAAAACCTTCAAGGCAATTCATTTTTAAACATACAGATAAAGAATACTTTTCTTTACTCATTCCAATCCCCTATTTTGCAGGTTCAAACTTATCCTACTTGGTACTTTGTACTTAGTGCATTGTACATTAAAACCCATGAAACAAAATACCCTCAAAATATACAATACCCTTTCCCGCAAGAAAGAGAATTTTGAACCGCTTAGTCCGCCTCATGTGGGCATGTATGTATGCGGACCTACTGTTTATGGTGATGCCCACTTGGGACATGCCCGGCCTGCCATCACTTTTGATACAGTCAATAGGTACTTGTCTCACCTAGGCTACAAAGTCCGCTATGTACGGAACATCACCGACGTGGGTCATTTACAGGGTGATGCAGATGAAGGGGAAGATAAAATCGCCAAAAAAGCCAAACTGGAACAATTAGAACCCATGGAGGTGGCCCAACAATATACAGACACCTACCATCGTGACATGGAAGCACTGAATACCTGGAAGCCAAGTATAGAACCCCGTGCAACAGGCCACATTCCGGAACAGATCGCTTTGGTTCAAGGCATTCTTAGTGAAGGATTGGGTTATGAGGTAAATGGTTCGGTTTATTTTGATGTGCTCAAATACAATGAAAAGTATCAATATGGAAAACTTTCAGGAAGGGTTTTGGAGGAACTGATGAGCGGAAGCAGGGATTTGGATGGACAAGGGGAAAAGAGAAATCCTGTGGATTTTGCTTTGTGGAAGAATGCTTCCCCCGAACACCTCATGAAATGGGAATCCCCTTGGGGAATAGGTTTTCCTGGATGGCATTTGGAATGTACAGCGATGAGTTCTAAGTATCTGGGAAAACAATTTGACATTCACGGTGGTGGAATGGACCTGATGTTTCCCCATCACGAATGCGAAATTGCCCAAGGCAATGCCTGCAACCATCAGGAGCCTGCCAAATATTGGATGCATAACAACATGATCACGATCAATGGGCAGAAAATGGGCAAATCCCTTGGCAACTTCATTACGCTTCAGGAGTTGTTTACAGGAAAACATGACCTGTTGGAACAGGCCTATAGTCCAATGACGATCCGTTATTTTATACTGACAGCTCATTACAGGTCTACTTTGGATTTCTCCAACGATGCCCTTAAAGCTGCTCAGAAAGGATATAAAAAAATCATCAACGGACTTCGAATTGCTAAAAGCCTGCAACTTGAAAGCAATGAAACCATAGCATTGGATGAAAATCAGATCCAACAGGTGGAGCAAAGCATTGCCAATGCTTATCGGGCAATGGATGATGATTTTAATACTGCACAGGCTATTGGACATCTTTTCAACCTCCTGAAAAAAATCAATTCGATATATACAGGTCAATTGCAGTCTTCTGTTTTTGGAAAAGAAATTTTCGATAAAATGATCAGCACCTATGTTGTTTTCGTAGAGAATATTCTGGGTCTGAAGGAAGAAAAAACAGATACACAACAGGGATTGTTGGACGTTCTCCTTAAACTTTATACCGAGGCTAAAATTGCTAGGAATTATGACAAAGTAGATGAAATCAGGTCAGCTTTAAAAGAATTGGGATTTGTGCTCAAAGACATGAAAGATAAAATAGATTGGGCTTATGAAGAATAAACTTGGTTTGATTTACTTATTGCTGCTGTTTATTTGGTCTTGTAATGGTGATAAAACCACTGATACAGTACAGGAACCTATCATTTATAAACCTGTTCCGGAATTTTCCGCTGACACTGCATACAATTTCATCCAAAAGCAGGTAGACTTTGGCCCCAGAGTGCCCAATACAGCGGGTCACCGTAAAGCCAAGGAATGGCTGATCCAAAAATTCGAAGAATTTGGATTGGAAGTGCAGACTCAGGAGTTTCAGGCTAAAACTTATGACAATCAATTTTGGGACCTGACCAATATCGTTGCTTCCTATAATCCTTCCGCAAAAAAGAGGGTACTATTGGCCGCCCATTGGGATACACGCAGAATAGCTGATAAGGATACCCAAAGGATCGATGAACCTATAGATGGTGCCAATGACGGTGGTTCGGGTGTGGCTGTTTTGTTGGAAATTGCACGGGTAATTCAGGAGTCAGCGTTAAAACCTGATATTGGAATAGATTTCATCTTGTTTGACGGGGAGGATGACGGTGAACCTGAACATACCAATTCCCGTGACAATTCTCAGATTTGGTGGTGTCTTGGTTCACAACATTGGTCCAAAACACCTCATCAAAAAGGATATGCTGCCTACTATGGTATTTTGGTGGATTTGGTAGGGGCCAAAGGTGCAAGATTCTATAGAGAGGGTTATTCCATGCGCTATGGCAAAAACATTGTCAATAAAGTATGGAATTTTGCTTCAGAATTGGGATATTCAGACTTCTTTATCATGAGAGACGCCCCTGAAATCATAGATGACCATGTTTTTGTCAACCGTGATGCAGGGATTCCAATGATAAATATTGTAGAATTTTCTCCTGATTTTGGCTTTGGCCATTACCATCATACGCATTCCGATAATATGGACATCATAGATAAAAGGAGTTTGCGAGCAGTAGGTCAAACTGTATTATTCACCATTTATCAGGAATAATATTCCCCAATAACCACATAGACCATGAAAAAAGGCCATCAGGTAACAATGAAAGAAATTGCCAAGAAATTGGGAGTATCTGTTTCTACTGTTTCAAGGGCATTGAAAGACTCGCCCGAGCTTCATAAGGATACCAAGCTCCGAATTGTGGAAATGGCCAAAAGCATGAACTATCAATACAACTTACTTGCGCAAAGTCTAAGGATTTCAAGAAGCAAGGTTTTGGGGGTTATTGTTCCTGAATTGACCTCACATTTTTTCTCAAGCAACATCAGTGGCATTCAGGACACTGCCTATAAAAGGGGCTACAATATCATGATCTGCCAGTCCAATGAATCCTATGAACAGGAAAAAGCTAATGTCAGAACTCTTGTTTCAAGTCAGGTTGATGGTCTTTTGATTTCCCTAAGTAGGGAAACTAAATCTTATGAGCACATTCAGGAGCTTTATGACAGAGAAATCCCATTCATAATGTTTGACCGGGTGACAGAAGAAATTCCCGTTTCAAGAGTGACAGTCGATGATGCACATGGAGCCTATTTGGCCGTACAGCATCTCTTGCATCAAGGCTGTAAAAAAATAGCCTATTTCTCTGGGCCTGAGGATCTTTATATCAGTAAAAAAAGAAAAGAGGGATATCTGGAAGCTTTAGCTGAATACGGTATTTCCGAAAAAGAAAGCAGGGTATATGTCACAGATCTTACCCCGGAAATGAACAGACAGGTAACTTTGGATATGCTGGCAAGCGAAGATATCCCTGATGCTATTTTTGCAATGATTGATCCCCTTGCATTGGATGTCATGTTGGTCTTAAAAGAAAAAGGAATCAAAATCCCAGAACAAATCGCGCTGGCAGGATTTACCAACAACCCTACTTCTGCAGTTGTAGAACCCTCCTTGACGACTGTTTCGCAACCAGGTTATGAAATGGGACAATTGGCAGCCAATCACTTATTGGACCAATTGGACGAAATCGTTTCTGATGATCCCCAATCTTTCGTGCTTCTAACCACCTTGGTGGTAAGAAATTCCTCTAAGAAAAAAATAAATTCGGCTTCCTAACTACCCTATTTACAAAATAAAAAAAATCGCATGTCCATACAAATCACTTCTTCACACTTTGGCACCACTCCACAGGGTGATGAGGTAGAAATTTTCAAATTAAGGATTCCAAATCAAATAGAGGTTTGCGTCATGAATTATGGTGCCACATGGACACATCTCTTTATTCCTGACAAAAATGGCAAAATGGAAGATGTACTACTGGGATTTGATACCTTAGAAGGCTATTTCCAAAAAGAGTATCAGGAAAACTATTGCTACATTGGATCGACAATTGGAAGGGTTGCAGGAAGGATCGCAAACAACTCTTTTTCCCTTAATGATAAAACCTATCAACTTCCTGCAAACCAAGGCAACGCCCACCTACATGGTGGAATGGAAGGTTGGGACAAAAAAATATGGAAAGCAGAGCCTTTTGAAACTGACAACTCTGTTGGTGTCACTTTTTTTTATCAAAGTCCGGATGGCGAGGAAAACTACCCCGGGACCGTGGATGTTTGGGTTACTTATACCTTGGATGAGACTGGACGCTTCGAGATAAGCTACAGGGCAATGACAGATAAAAAAACGATTCTAAACCCTACTAATCATTTCTACATTAATCTAGGTGGTGATTTTTCTAAGAATATTGAAAATCACGCTTTCTTTATTGATGCTGACAATTATCTCCCAATGAATGAGAAGAGCCTTCCGATTGGCATGAAATCCCCTGTAGCAGGTACTCCATTTGATTTTAGGCACCTTAAAAAAATTAAAGATCATATTCATCTTGAAAATCATCAGTTGGAAATCGCAAATGGGATTGATCACTGTTTTGTTTTGAATCAAGAGGAAGATTGTGCTGTACTTTATGATCCTGAATCGGGAAGAAAATTAACGCTATCCACGACCGAACCTGGTATTCAGGTTTACACCGGCAATTACCTCGATGGATCTTTTGTTGGTAAAAATGGAATTGCTTTCGGCAAACTTTCCGCGATTTGCCTAGAAACCCAACATTTCCCTGACGCCATTAATCTTCCTGAGTTTGATACGGTTGTTTTATTGCCGGGAGAAATATTTGAATCCAGAACACAGTTTGTTTTTAGCGCTGAATGACACAATGACCGACAAAATCACATCAACATTTAAAGAAACTTTTTCCAAAGAACCCCTTGTAGTTTATTCTCCCGGAAGGATTAACCTTATCGGAGAACACACTGATTACAATATGGGATTTGTCATGCCTGCTGCTATCGACAAGAAGATGATTGTGGCCATCGCTGCAAACCAAACTAGACAAGGCCGGATTTATTCCATGGATTTTGAGGAGGAATTTGTGTTCGATCTGGATTCTTTTGGTCCCTACAAAGGTCATTGGGCAACTTACATCATGGGAGTCACCGCCCAACTTCAACAGGCAGGTTATGCCGTTCAGGGATTTGACATGGTCTTTGGTGGTGATATTCCCGTAGGTGCTGGTTTATCCTCCTCTGCGGCTTTGGAGGCTGCTGTTGGATTTGCACTAAGCACACTATTTGGGTTTCATGTACCGAAAAGGTCTTTAATCCATTATGCCCAAAAAGCAGAACATATTTTTGCTGGCGTTCAATGCGGTATCATGGATCAATTTGCTTCAGTAATGGGCAAAAAAGGCCATGTCATCCGGTTGGATTGTAGGTCACTCGATTTCCAGTATTTTCCATTACACCTCCCCAATCACAGTATTTTATTGATTGACACTGGTGTAAAACATTCCTTGGCTGACTCAGCCTACAACAAAAGAAGGGAAGAATGTCAGACGGGTGTAGCTGCCGCCCAAAAACTGAATCCTGAAATCAAATCCTTAAGGGATATGGATATGGATTTATTGGAAGCTATTAAGTCCGATATCAGTCAAACAGTATTAAATCGGTGCAAATATATCATTGAGGAAAATAACAGAGTTTTAGACTCATCGGAATCGCTGGACAAGAATGATCTGGTAGGTTTTGGTGAAAAAATGTACCAGTCGCATGAAGGCCTTAGTAAACTATATGAAGTCTCCTGCCCTGAACTTGATTTTTTGGTTGACTATACCAAGGACCTTGAA
This sequence comes from Aquiflexum lacus, assembly GCF_015476655.1. Lineage (GTDB taxonomy): Bacteria > Bacteroidota > Bacteroidia > Cytophagales > Cyclobacteriaceae > Aquiflexum > Aquiflexum lacus. Next base: position 67,592 of record NZ_JABFHF010000016.1, on the reverse strand, counting down.
GATGTATTGGGAAGCAGGATGATGGGAGGCGGATTCGGTGGATGCACCATCAACATTGTGGAAAAATCAAAGGTCAGAACCCTTCAAGACAACATCAAACCTGCTTTTGAATCCAAATATGGCGTAACGCCAAAGGTTTACGAGGTAAGTTTGGAGGATGGAACTGGGTTGATGTGAATTCAAAAAAACAAATGTAATGATAGTGTTAAATCCATCTTAAAGTCACTCCACTACCAAAACCCAGTCCTGGCCTTTGCCTCTGGAAGGTGTGCTGATTTTGTTTATGCCTTTGGTCAATATGGATCCTGAATATGGAAAACTCACACCGGTCCTTGGGTCATACCAATGGGCTTTCAATGTTGGATTATTCAATTTTGAAAGATTAACCTCTACAGTTTTTCCAGTAGGAAAATAAATAAAAGCATAACTTCCACCCATATCCCTGGTCCCAATCACAAAATGTTCATCATCTTCTTGGGTGGTGCTCACCAATTCAAAATCAGGAATTCTGTCAAAATAAGATTTTGATAACATCAGGTTTTTGAGATGTTTGACCTGATTGGCCATTGGCAACTCTAAGGAGCTCTGCCATGGTTTCAGAGGACCATTGATGGGTTTTCTATCCAAGGTGTACATTTGCCATACGGCATGACAGCCATAAGTCTGTCCTGCGCCCCCTGCAAAAACATTCCAGTACATGATCCTTCTGATATCATCTGGATTGCTATAACCAAGCTTTTGGGCATTGGAGCAATTGGGATGCTCTTCATAAAGTGGTTCTCCGTCAAGAGTAGGCTTGGTTGGATTCAACTGATAATCATGGTCTATGATGCTATAGGTCGGTTGATTAGGGCAATGTCCTGTTTGGTGCATATTAAAATCCAGCCAATCAGATTGATGAAACCATGTTGAAGAACCTCCAGGTGTATTTGGTTGGGGATGGAAAGTCATCAATATTGGATTATGCTTATTGGAGGAGGATTTTATACCTGCTGCCATTTGATTCCAAATGTTGGCATCTTCTGAATCTTTCCTTGGGTTTCTATCTCCTCCAATCACCCAGATCAGATTCTTTCTATCAGCATACCTCGCCCCGATCCATTTCCCAAATTCAAAGGCATTTTCAACATTGAAAATTTCCGGACCCACTCCCCAAGTATTCTTATTTACTTTATCTCCCCAAGTGGGTAAAAGTGCAATATGGATTTCTTTCTCCTCCGCCAGACTGATTACCTCATCTACATATTTCCAGTACTTTTCATTGAACTTCATTGGCTTTAATGACTCAAAAGGCATTTCACCATATTGATTGGGATCATTCAGACCATCTATCTCAGCCAAGGCCACTGCTTGGATCACATTAAACCCTTGTGATTTTCTAATATCTAGGTAATATTTTACCTCTTCTCTGTTGGTTCTGTGAAAAAGCTCCCAAGCTGTATCCGCCATCCAAAAGAATGGGCTATCATCAGCCTGTGCCAAAAACCTTTGATTTTCAGAGATTTTTATAGGTCCCTGAATTTGCGCCATCAGTAGACTTGGGACAATTAACGAAAGGAGAAATATAAATATTCTTTTCATGGGCATGAAAGAAAAAAGGCAGCCAATTGGCTGCCTTAAGTTTTTAATGTGCAGTTGGGACTGCTTCTGTTGATTTGCTGTTTTTTTGCCAGAAGAAAAATATGGTAAATAACACTATTAGTATTGCAGGAAAGGTCACCATTTTGGAGAGGGTGGCTTGGCCTGCAAGTAAATCCGTATCATGTATGGCTCTTGCAGTGTCAATCCATTTCCCAATAATTGGCTGGAAAATCGCTGTAGAGAACATACCAACTCCTCCGATGATAGACATGCCCAAAGCACCACTTAAAGGCACTCTTTGTGCAATAGCGCCCACCATCACCGGCCAGAAATAACAAACTCCGATTGCAAAAACCACCGCAGCTAAATAGGCCATCGGGCCTGTGACTGTACTAAACATATAAATGCCAAGTGTGGCAAAAATAGCTCCACCCAAAAGCACACCTGTTTGGCCTAATGTCTTTACAACAGGTCCTGCAAAGAATCTTCCAACGGCCATAACACCCGTAGTCAGGGCTAGGATCAACATACCACTTGCACCACTTTCACTCATTACCACATTTACCCATTGCTGAGGTCCGAATTCAGAAATGGCAGTGAGTGCCATGCAAAAGAATAGGAAAATAAATACAGGTGAAAACAATGCCCTTACGTTACTCGCTATAGAGGTTACACCTTCGACAGTTGGTTTTGGAAATGCCTTACCAAAGAACAAGGCAGCATAGATGACGGTCGGGATCATTAGCACCCACATTTGCATTTGCCATCCCATTCCGAAATCGGTCATGAATTTCGAAATCAAACTTCCAAGCACAATACCTCCTGGAAACCACATGTGAAAGCGGTTTAACATTTTGTTCATTTTATCACCTGAATACATATCAGCAATCATTGGATTACAGGCTGCCTCTGTACAGCCATTACCAAAACCAATAAATAAGGTCGATATCAATAAACCAGTGTAACCACCTGCATAGATGGTTAACACTATCCCTAAAGTATGGGCCACAAAGGCTATTTGCATGATTACTTTAGGTCCTATTTTATGATAAAACAGACCACCTAAAATCATTGAAATGGGAAATCCAAGAAACCACATGGAGTTTATAAATCCGAGTTGTTCTGCTGACAACCCGAAATTTTCCCCTAATTCTGGTAGGATACCTGCCCTAATGGCAAAGGTGAATGCAGTTGTAATCAATGCAAAACAACTCGCATTGAACAAAGCAGATTTATTTAAATTTTCATTCATGTTGGTTGGGTTTAAGAGGTTAAAGACTTTTTTGAATGGGTTGAATAATAAACATTCGGAAAATATATAAAAAATATCAAGGATAGGCTTACCCTTTCGTAAAAAAATTGCTTTAAATATGTCCTGAAGTAAATAATACGCCTCAAAATCAATGGTGTACAGTTAGATTTTGTGATCATTCAATCACCATCAATGACCTATAAATATTTTTTGGTGTATTATCAGAATTATTTTTTACTGAAATCTTAACCGAGTAAGTTCCAGGCAGAATGTAACCTCCATTAAAGTCTCCGTACCAAATACAATAACTTTCCCCTTCTGACAGGTTGTCTTTTGAACAAGAATAAATCAGTTGCCCCCAATTGTTATAAATCCAAATATCCAATCTGTTAACAAGTGAATTAGTATAGACCATAAAAGGCTTTTCAGCATCATTGACTTTCATCCCTGTGGTACTTTTAACCATTAATTCACAGACCTCATTTACCAAAAAATCGGTTGAATATTGACATCCTTCCAGACTCGTTACTGTTAGTGAATAATTCCCTACAGCAATAGGTTCCAAAACCCGGTTTTCCGATACCAAATCCCCTTCCAAAAACCATTGATAGGCCATAAAAGTACCTGGGTCAATCTTTAAATCACCTCCAAGACTAGGGCAAATCTCATAAACTGATTCCACCTCAGGTCTTATTTCATCCATACTTTTCATGACAATGATCATATCCCTTCCTAAAAGGCAGTTTATTTCATTGTACACCTCCACCTCGTAAGTACCTTGGTCAGTCACAGTGATTTCATCAAAATCAACAAATGTATCTAAGGTTATCTTTTGCCCATTGATATCAGTGAAATACCAATTGATTCTATTCACTTGATTTAGATCCGCATCCAAAGTTATGGTTACATTTTCATCACCTGGACAGAAGGGGGTTATAGTTAGTCCTCCGTCCAATTCAACAACAGGCTGGACTACTTCAAAAATTTTAATATTTGGTTGAGGACATACCTGACTCCCTTTAGGTCTAACCTCCAAAGAATAATCACCAAAGGTTTCCGGCACCAAAAACTCATCTTGTCCTACCAAATCCCCCAAATCATTGTACCAGAAAATGTCCACTTCAGAAATGTCATTTCCCTGCAAATTAGCCTTATAAACCAATCTACCATCACAGTTTTGTTCGTACAATTCGGGTTCAAAGTCAACTGGCCTACTTTTTTCTACCAACATCGTTTTTGTGATGGGACATAGCAAAACATCCGAATTCTGTGACGAAGAGGTGATGGTATAGACTCCACCTTGATCCAATAATAAAGGTTCTCCTTTTCTAAAATCCAACTGGGAACCATCTGGTAAAAACGCTATATATTTAAGGTCCAAAGAAGTCTCTGGATCCAATTCAAAAAAATCACAAACAATAATTTGCTCAGGTATTTCAAATAAGGCCAATTCAGAAGTCCTTGTGACTGAAACAAGACTCCTCCCAATCTCACAATCAAGGTCATTATATACGACTGCTTCGTATACACCAGGGTTATCCACTTCAATCTGAAGTTGGTTTTCAAATTCTATTAATTCAAGAGCATTTCCGTCTGTGTCAAAAAAGAGCCATTTGACAAATCCAATATTTTCGGCCTCGTTAACAATTCTAACAACAGAAAAATCCTCTCCGCAAAGTGGTTCAGCTTCCAGCAAAACATCAATCTTCAGGATCGGTTCATTTACTATAAATGGTTTTGCAGGGTTTGGACAGAATTCGCTATTTCTGGGCTGAACATCCAATTTAAATTCACCAAAAGAAGTGGGGAAAAGCACTAGATCAGTACCTACAACTTGATTATTTTCATTATACCATTTGATGTCAACTCTCCCTGGATCTGCTCCAAAAAGGTTAGCTTTATATTCTTGATTTCCGAAACAGTCTCTTGAAACCAATTCGGGTTCATATTCAACCGGAGAAGTCAGATAGACATCAAAGCTTGATTCCATTGGACAAAAAGCCCGATCCTGATCAGCATCAACGCCCATTATGGTATAATTGCCTTCCTGATCCAAAACAAATGCTTCACCTGATGTTTTAACATCCGTGGTATTGTCAGGATATGTTAATGTGAAGATTAGATTCTCATTGGTGTTGGGAATAAAATCAAATGTCTCACAGACAGTAATCCTGTTTGGAGTTGAAAAAGAAACCTGACCCTTACTTTGGATATTGATCCTTTCAGGACTTGGATTGACACAACCCTCCTGATTAAAAATTTCAAAATAAAAATTTCCTGAAGGGCCTGAGAATTCAAATTCATTATTCTCTATAACCCCAGAAAGTAATGAAACTCCACCTGTATTGTAAATGATATAATTGCGACCAAAACCTTCCTCTAACATTTTAACTTTAAAGCTGCCATCTATTTTTCCTCTATCATTACAGGTTTCACCGATTATTTCTTCAATAGAATAAAGCAAATCAGCTGAAGGGTTTGAAAGTGGAACTACAGCAGTCCTACCCGTTGTACAAGAACCGATAGCTCCCGAAGCCCGATAAACCCCTGCTTTCATACCTGGAATTCTTAATTCCACCCCTTGTTTCAGATCAAAAAAACGGGTAAGGTTTACATTGTCTTTTCTCAATTGAACATAATCCAAATCCACTGCAGGCAAAATTACAAGAACACCATCATCACTTTCACAGCTTTCAGATCCACTTTCAAAGTAAAATTGAAATCTAGGTTGAACAATTAAGTTTAAAGGTATCAAATCTGTTAATTTGCAATATTCATTATCCCTGTTATCGACTTCAAAAATAATATCATAATTGCCGGGACCATCCAAGATTCCTCTTCTAAAAACTAATGTATTGCCCTCTCCAAAAAGTGTTTTATCAATACTCCCTTCTTTCTGAAAAAACCACTGTCCAAAAGCTCCATTACTCGCCGATACCGTAATGTCTGTTCCAGAAAAACAAACCTCTGAATCGCTTATTGAAAGAGAATAATCCTTGGGTTGATAAACAAAAGTCGAAAGACTCACAGGGCAGGTAGCAATACCAATTTCCCCACTAATTTTAACAAGATTTACCCTATAATGATCAGGATTGTTTACTTCAATTGTATTTCCTGTTCCAATCATATTCCCATTGCTATCAAACCACTCGATTTGGTAGGAATTGGTATTCGCTGATTCAGGATTGATCAACGTTAGGGTAGCTGTTCCATTTTCACATAGTAAATATGAGCCTTCCAGAATCAAATCTGCACCTGGAATGATTTTGATTAATTTGCTACTGGAAAAAACCTCATGAATCCCCCTTTTTACAGTTAATTGGAGTTCAAAAGCTCCTTCATCTGAAAATGTATGGCTGAATGTTTGAAAGCCTCCCTCCCGTTCAACTATAACATTTCCATCGGTTCCAATAAGTCGCCAAAGGAAAACATCAGTGCTTCTGCCTCCACCAAAAAATTCACCGATAACATTCCCAAAATAAATACATAGCTCATCAGGTCCTGAAATAAAAAATTCTTCATTTAAGTGGTTTGCAAAACTGGTTTCGGGTGAAAAACTATCCCAATGAAATCTTGAAAGCGAATGAGTATGATTCCATCCACCTAAAATCAATATTAAAAAAATAGATATTGATACCAACTTTTTCATGCAGATTTGAAATAAGTTTATTTACGAGATTAGATCTCAAATCTACAATTTTATGTTTATTGAAAAAAGAAAAATTTGATTTAAAATACATTTTTTTTTATTTAAAAAGCAAATAAATATATAAATACTTAAATTCTAACCTAAACTTTATACGATTAACTTATTGCTTTCCAATAAATTATAAGAATATAGTTTGAAAAAAACTACCTGACGAATCTCCAAACTCCTTTAGCATCTTCTCCTGCAAATTCATACTTTTCTTGATTGAATCCTTTGAGCAGTTCGGGTTCATTGATTTTATTTTTTATGATATGATTTACCATCATTCCTCTTGCCTGTTTTGCGAAAAAGCCTATAACCTGATATTTACCATTTCTGAATTCTTGAAAAACAGGAGTGATAATTGGGCTTTTCAACGCTTTTTCATCTACAGCTTTGAAATATTCCGTTGAGGCTAGATTAATGATTGGCTGACCTAAGGCCACATCATTGATTGCTTTTGCAATTCTTTTCCCCCAAAACTCATATAGGTTTTTCCCCTTCTTATTTTCAAGCCTTATTCCCATTTCCAATCGATAAGGTTGCATAAGATCAAGAGGTTTGAGCAATCCATAAAGACCTGAAAGGATTCTTAAATGGTTTTGTGCAAAGCTGAATTCTTCCTCAGAAAACTCTTCAACATCGATATGGGTATAAACATCTCCTTTGAAGGCCAATAAGGCTTGTTTGGAATTTTTAGTATCAAAAGTCTTCTGAAAATCACTATATCTTTTACTGTTCAATTCAGCAAGATTATCACTGATATCCATTAGCTTTTTCAAATCATCTGTTGATTTTCTTTTCATAATAGAAACAAGCTCCATGGTTTCTTTTTGAAAATCAGGAAAAGAATAGGATTCATAATTTGCTGTACTCAAATCCAAAGTTTTTGCAGGCGATATAAGCGTAATCATAATTTTAGTTATTAATCGATCACCAAAATTGATTTGGTGACACTATCAGTTACATTTTGTTTTCTACTCGTATATTTCACTACTACAGGATAAACTCCCGTTGGTACCACTTGTCCATATACAACGCCATCCCATGAACATATACCGACTTCTCCATTGATATTCGATCTTTCGCAATAGAAAATAAGCTCTCCCCATCTGTTGAAAATAAAGACTTCTAAATCGTCAATAAAATCATTGGTGTAAACAATGAATTGTTTGTTTGGATCACTTGGAACCATTGCATCAGGGAATCTCACCCTTAAGCTACAGTCTTCAACAACCGTAAAACTGACGATAAACTCACACCCAAGATCATCGGAAACGGTCAATTCGTATTCTCCAGGCAAAGTTGGGGTGAACGTAGGATCTACAGACAATTCATTCCCATCTAAAGCCCATGAATAATTGGTAAATTCACCCGGATCCAACTGGACAACTACGTCTTCCACTGCACAAATCGTATAACTTGGAAGCAGTACAGGTGGTTCAACAAAAGATTGGGTAATTTGGATTTGCTCTCTTGCCAACTCACATCCATATACACTTGTAAGCACCATCTGATAGATCCCATCTTCCAAAATTGTTACGGATTCCAAACCTTCAAAATCAGGTAAAGGGATTCTGACATTTCCTTCTACCCTGAACCAATCTATCGCGGTGACCAAAGAAAAATCTGCTTCTGCGGTAATTACTGTAAAAGCGTCTTCAGCACAGAATGGCAAAGCTTCCAGCTCCAGTTCCACGTTGTCGATAAACTCTTCAACGTCAAATTCAATTATTCTGGTCGGGCATAAGCCTCCATTTCTGGGCTGGACTTCGATAGAATATGTACCTGGACCTGGAGGAAAAAACTGTTGGTCCCTTCCAACTATTTGTCCGGAGTCATCCCTCCAAAAGAAATTAGCATTGTTCGGATTGAAGTTGAACAAGGCTACACTGTAAGAAACTCCCAAATCACAATCAACTTCAGGATCGCTCAAAGAAAAATCAATTGGATCGGATATTCTTACCTGTGCCAAAACAATCTCACTTGGACAAAGAATCCCATCAGGATCAAAAGCCTGAAAAGTATAAATTCCGGTAAATTCCAGAATAAAACTGCCGTCTTGTTCCTGTGTTATTGGATTACCATTCGGTCCAATTACAGTAAATTCAAGTTCGTCGGTTCCTTGAGGAATATATATGAATTCGCCACAAGCACTTAAATCAGTTGGTACTGAGAAAGTCACCCTTTCGGCAATGTCAATGATATATAAATTACTATCAGTAACAGCACAGCCCAATTCATCTTCTAACACCAATAGGTAAGACCCACCCGCCAGAGGGATGTTTAAAGTAGTTGTATTGGTAAAAGTATCAGAGAATTGCTGCCCATCTTCTTCCCTGATCAGTCTATAAAATCCCGATTGAGGCCCGTCGGTAAAAGTTATCGTCAATTCCCCGTTATTCACCCCTGTATCTGAACAAGTTTCTGGTGCTAGGTCAACATCATACTCTGAAATACCAGCAGGAGGGTTTAAGTTTTGGACCACAACTGGCAAAATAAATTCGCAACCAAAATCACTGGTAGCTCGAACAGAATAGATTCCCGGCTCAAGATTAGTGAACACCGGTAAGACATCTCCTGCAAATACATTAGTAAAGGATTGTCCGGTCTCGATGATGGAAACAAGGTCAGCGTCTGAAAGCATCGTCACTTCAAAACTACCATTCGAAGCAACGCAGTCATCTGCCTCAGTCAACACAACTGCTTCCATGGCAGGAAGAGGCCATACCAACAGCTCAAGAATTTTCTCCACCAAACAATCATCCAAAATCGGATCTTCTGTCACGAAAATTATTTCATATATACCAGGTGAAGGTAATGAACTTGGGATTAATTGAAGTTCATAAAATTCGCCAAGAGGCACTCGATCGGTGGTTCCTTGAATCTGATAGAACCACTCACCTGAAACCGGGGTATCAGGTGCAAATACAACCAAAGATTCATCATAACAAACCTCCTCAGCCGATTGGGTCAGTTCAAATTCAAAAGCAGGACCTACAAATACGGATGCACTCGCTGGGCAAGGATTGAAGAAATCCTCAGGCACATCTGCTGGCCTTCTATAAGAAACCGTAACTGTGAAAATACTTTCTTCGTTGACAAAAATCGTATTTGAATTTTCGTCTCCGAAAAGTTGACCTGCTGCATTTCTCCACTCAAAATCATACAATCCTTCTGCAGGATCATACCCATCAATGGCTGTCAAACTGATTGGAGTTCCCAAACAAAGCGTTTCTGCTTGCGGCAATGTCAATTCCGGTGGAGCAACCACCAATATTTCTAAAGTGAATTCGGCATACTCCGGATTTCCGCAACGATCAACCCTGAGATCAACAGTGTAATTCCCGGGCCTGTTGAATACGTGCTCAAGATTTTGGAAATCCTCTCCGGGACCGCCAAAATTTGACAGATCAGTTTCCCCATCTTCATGGGTAACTGTCCAGAAATAGCTATCAATATCCGGTTCCCCTCCGCCTTCAAACAAAGCTTCCGCACTATCTGGATCCAAACATAGTCTGTCAGGACCTGCAAGTGCGGGGTCAGGAATGCTGCTTCCTGATTGTTGAACAAATGATGGAAGTCCTAGATTAGTTGTTCCTAAAAGTGTGGATGTTCCATTTTCGGTATAGTTGCTGTTGTTACAATCCTGACCGGCATTAATGGATCCCAAAACATTTTGACCTGGCCGGGCAACGTAAATCTGTCCATCCGGTCCAATCTGTAGTGCGCCAAAAGGTCCTGAAGAACTTAATACATTTCTTACAGCGGAATTCAAGATACATGCCTCCCTAGCAGCCCTGTTACTTGCATTTTCAAAACATGTTGCACATGCCAAATCATCATCATCATCATCGTTCTCAGGGGCTTTGATCAAGAACTCCTCTACTTTTCCTCCGCCACCACGATAAGAAACATAAGCCCTACTTCCATCATTGGAAAATTCCAAACCATAGATTTCTTCGTTATTGCATCCCAAATCCAGAAGAGCATATTCAGTCATTCTTCCCGTATTTTGATTGAAGTCAAAAATTTCCAATCTACTACAGCTACCATCCTGTATGGTAACTGCCACCTGATTTCCATCAGGACTGAACTTCATGGTTCCGACACCTGTATTGAAACCATGATTGGAACCTACCGAAGAAAACACCGGACTTCCTATACCAAAAGTTGACACCGGATAAGCTCTGAAAGTATTATTCCCCAATTCATGAAACAACACCCATGTGGTGTCCCCTGAGGCTAATGCAGCAGAATGCTCAGTACTTGGACTAAAAAGAAAATTGTCTTTGGATACTACATTCCCAACTCCAGTTGGATTTTCAACTTTAATATCCACAACCGAAAATTTAACTTCATTGGTGCCGTCAGAAGCCTGTTGGGTAGTAAAAAGATAGAAGATAGTTTCATCTTGAGGTACCGGAACTGCAATGACACTTTGGGAAGCCTGATTGCTTCCTCCGATGTCCTCACCGTTTTCCATCAGATTCCCATTTAAGTCCCAAACTGATTCCCCATCAGTGAAGAAAAGGACTTGTCCTGTTTCGTCAGAAATGGTAGTTGTCCCTGCGGGGATATTCTGATTATGGCCTACAGGTCTTGGAACAGGGGCATTTGGATCATTAGGGTCCGGATTAAAATCAAGTCCCGCACCATCACCAAAATACCAAACGTTGTTACTTTGATCATTCAAATCCCAAATTCTCACCCTGATACTGCCATAAGCATAACATTCTGAGCCTGGTTCTCTAACCAATACCCAATAAAGGCCCGGTAGGTCAACGCAATTGTCCTTATCTGACCTCCATTCCCTGATATTGGACCAGAAATATTCATAATTCCCGGTTTGTCCTCCCTGTCCTGGTTGTTCTCCTTGGCCATCACCTTGTTGGACTTCCAATAAAGACCCAATATCGACGCATGGTCCTTCACATACCGTAGTATCCTGTGCACTGAACTGTACCTGAAGGTCATTGGGTATCAATTCAATGGTTTTATTAACTGTCAAAGTTGAACCATCCGCAAAGGTTACTGTCAAAGTCACTTCAATACTCTCATCACCTGTAGCTTCCTCAGGAATAAGGAGATGCTCTTGTGTAAAATCTATATCAATGGGATCCCCTTCCTCATCGACCAAAGGAGGAGTAAATGTCCATTCAAAACTGACAGGTCTAAAGTTTGCAGGTGTGATCTCACTGGTCAATTGAATAGGGTTATTACCACAGGGCTGCTCTGGAGTCCATGTAAAATCAACTGTTGGACTGATATCTTGATTGGGTGCAAATTGAGGAAAAATCCTTCCACAAAAATCAGTGCCATCAAATGGATCTTCATCCAATTCAATTTCTTCCAATTCCTCTTCATCAGGATTGTCTACCCTTCCGACCAATTGTGGACCTCCATCCACTTCCTCGTATATGTAGTAGAGTTTACCATCCGGCCCAACCTTAACATCATAGATTTTAAAAATTTCGTTTTCGAGAGGGACCACCTCAGGATCAGCCCCAAGATCATCAGATGGTACCCTGAACAATTGATCTCCTCGGGAATAATAAATAAAATCGCCATCTGGTGAAAATGAAGCTCCTTCGATAGAATCTGTACCACCTGATTGCGAAATATCAGAAATAGCTCCAAAGGTACCTGAAGAAGTATCAAAATCTATCACTTGAATATCTTGACCGGGATTTTCCGGAATCAAAATAACTTTCTGAGAGGATTCATCAAAAATCATTGCTTTTGGAGTGAATGAAAGGCCTGTAATAGAAGTCTGGACAAACTCCCCTTCATTGTCACCCAATCTTCTGGAAACTAAGCTACCTCCTTCAAAACTGATCAAATAAGAGGGTGACTGGGGCGTTTTCACGACAAGTATTGCTCCCTCAGCATTACTAATGGTTATATCCTTGGTAATCATTTCGCCCAAGGGTGGTTCGTTGCCTGTTGCCTGACCTGGGGCATTCATATCCACTAGGGCATACTGCAATTCTCCCGATGGACTGATATAAAAAATATAATAGAGCCTATCTCCCTCCGGATCATAATCCAATACTCCAATGGCCAATTCCTGTCTTCCATCGATATTACCATTAATTCCCGGAGCCATCCCTTCAAGCGACTGATTGTTGGCATCATACACAAGGACACCATTGGAGTAAAAAATTATGTTTCCTGAAATAGGATCAATGGCAACTGCATTATTATTTTGTCCGACGATAGTTCCCTGAGGGAGGTTCCTGACGATAGGATCTCCTCCTTTGCCAAAAGACAGATAATTGATTTCACCTGTTGGACACTCTCCAAATATCCATTCGTTGTTGTTGAATCCCTGCGAAAAAGAGTTGCTTGAATACAGGAAAAAGCTTAGTAAAAACACTAACCTAAAAAATAAAATAAATCTTATGGAATTTATAAGGCTTTTCATAATTTACACGTTGCTTACTAAACAACAAATCCCCGTAAACGTTTAGAAGCTGGGTTTGGTCATTAACATAACGAATAACTACTTGCAAAGGTCTTATTTACTTCGTCTTTTTTTTATTCCTTTGATTCTGATCATTGGAACGGGTTTTTTGTCGGCCCAGGATCCGCAATACAGCCAATATTATGCTGCTCCATTATACCTGAACCCTGCCTTTACTGGCTCTGAACTGATGCCTCGGATTGGGGCAAATTACCGAAATCAGTGGCCAGGTTTGGATGCGCAGTTTACAACTTTTTCCGCATATTTTGATACTTATCTTGATGACTATAATAGTGGCGTCGGATTTATGGTCATGAACGATGTGGAAGGTGGTGCAAAATTAAGGTCCTTTACCGCAGCAGGTTTATATTCCTATGAGTTACGGGTAGGTGAAAATGCTTACTTCAGACCGGGTTTCCAGGCTGCTTATATCAGAAGAGATATTGGATATTATGACAACTTGATTTTCGCCAATCAAATAAACCAAAATGATATTTTTGGCCCTACTTTACCAAGTACTGATCTTCTTGGAGCAGGTGAGCCTGTGGATTTGTTTTCTCTTTCCTTTGGTGGATTGTTCTTTACAGATAAATTCTGGTTAGGAGTTTCTGCACACCACGTAAACGAACCCAATCAATCATTTATTGAAGGTGTCAGCCCGCTACCTGCAAAATTTTCAATTCACACTGGCTATAGAATAGCCTTAGGAACAGGTGGTTACAGAAGAGACTTTACACACCTTAGGAAAGAAAGATTTTTATTGCCTACAATTAATTACAAACGGCAAGGACCGTTTGAACAATTAGACATCGGAGCCTATTTACACATGGAGCCCCTTATTCTGGGATTATGGTATAGGGGACTTCCATATAAACCTGTCGAACAACAAAGCAACAGGGATGCAATTGTATTTATGGTAGGATTCAACCTTCCCACTGGTATGAGTATGGGATATAGTTTCGATTACACAGTTTCCCAATTGGGCATACAAACAGGAGGAGCACACGAGGTCAGCATATCCTTCCTTTTGGCTGACAGAAACCAATCCAAAACCAGAAAAAGAGATACCTTGCTCCCTTGTCCTAAATTTTAAATGTAAATGGAGCCAATTTGGATTAAATACCTGATTTTGGGTATTCTTGGTTTTGGTTTTTTTTTCGAAAAAACCATCAGCTATCTTAATGTAAAAAGACCTGTTCCTTCAATTCCAAAGTCATTGGAGGAATATGTCAGCAGCAAAAAATTAAATGAATCCAAAGCCTATCAATGGGTAAATTTTAGATTTGGTTTTCTTACCAGTACTATCGCCTTTTTAGTCACCTTTGCCTTTATCTATTTTGGTTTTTTTGGTTGGTTGGACACCTTACTAGGAGGAATGGTTTCTCATCCCATCCTACTTTCCATCTTATATTTTGGGATTGTCTTTATTGGATCAGACCTCCTTTCTATTCCTTTTGACTACTACCATACCTTTGTAATTGAGGAAAATTTCGGATTCAACAAATCTACTTCAAAAACCTATTTCTTGGATAAATTGAAAGCTTACATCATTTCAATAATTGTCGGAGGTGGTTTGCTTGCAGTATTACTTTGGCTGATTCATCAAATGGGGAAAGATTTTTGGTGGCAATTTTGGATGATTTCAGCAGCTTTTATGGTTTTCGTCAACCTATTTTATACCGCATGGATTCTGCCTTTATTCAACAACCTCACACCTTTGGAAAATGGTGATCTCAAATACATGATCGTCAATTATGCCAAGAAAGTCGATTTCCCGCTGAACAACATCTTGGTAATGGACGGCAGCAAACGATCTTCAAAAGCCAATGCATTTTTTTCAGGGTTTGGAAAAAGAAAAAAAGTGGTCTTGTATGACACATTGATCGAGCAGCATACACCTGATGAACTGGTAGCTGTCCTAGCGCATGAAATCGGACACTATAAAAAAAGACATATCGTTTCGGGTATGTTTGCATCAGTAATTCAGGTGGGTGTATTACTGTTCATTTTGGCACAATTCATTCATAGTGAAAACATGAGTCTTGCGCTAGGGGGAAATCAAATGGCAATCCATTTAAACATTATCGGCTTTACCATTCTTTTTTCTCCTATTTCATCCATTTTAGGTATTGCCATGAATATGTTAAGCCGAAAAAATGAATTTGAAGCGGATGCTTTTGCTAAAGAAACTTATGATGGAAAACCGCTTGCTGAGGCGCTGAAAACCCTTTCAGTGAATACACTCAGCAATATTAATCCACATCCTTTTTATGTTTTTGTCAATTACAGCCATCCTCCCTTACTGCAAAGACTTAAACGACTGGAGAGCTGATATCCAAAACATCCTCAAAAAAGTGTTAAATTTTACTCATTTGGATACCCTCTTCGGTTAAAATACTTTGGTGGAGAGGTGGGGTATAAATCACCTAATCCTTAATTAAACTAACTGTAATTTTTACATTTTTTCTGAAAATTCATGTAATGCAATGATTGCTTGAGTAAGGTAAATTTGATTATCATTTATTTAGAATATAAACCCAAGAAAACATGAGCCAACAAGAAAATGAAAATCGCAATTCTCAGGATGAGGAGAAGTCTATCCAGAAAACCAATGAAGAAAGTGGGAGAAATGACCTCAATCCAACTGACCGCGACGAAAGAGATACTGAGCGGGAGTTTGATCTTGATGGAGATAAAGAGAGAAACCTTGATATTACTTCTGAGTCCAAAGATTCTTACAAAGATGGGGACATAGACGAAGAGGAAACTGAAAGAGAACTACCTCCACATGAGGATCCAAATGTAAATGCCGATAGTGAAAGCCGTGAGAAAAAATTCGGGACAATGAGAAATCAACCCAATGTTAGGTCAGTAGGGTCAGAGAGATAGAAAGTCGCTTTGATTATCAAAGCATAAGAGTTGTGTAAAATAAATTACAACAAAAAAAATCCGGTTGGAAATCCGGATTTTTTTTGTTGTAAATTCTGACTTTTTCACAAATTTCCCCTATTCAATTCTTCCACGGCATGATTGGCTGCCCTGGCAGTAAAAGCCATAAACATCAACGTGGGATTTTGAGTACTGGTGCTCGTAAAGCTTGCACCGTCTGTTACAAAGACATTTTTGCAACTGTGAAGCTGATTCCATTCATTCAACAAGGACGTTTTGGGATCTTTGCCCATCCGGACTCCGCCCATTTCGTGAATGTCAGATCCTGGCGCTGCATGTGAATCTTCTACTTTGATATTTGTAAACCCTGCCCTTTCATACATTTCTGTTTGTTGCTCTATAAAATCAGCAGTCATTTTATCATCATTGTCAGTCCACTCCACCGAAAGAATAATCTTTGGAATCCCATACTTGTCAGTTTGATCTGTGCTGAGGCGCATGTGGTTGGATTCGATGGGAACCGTCTCTCCTTGCATCCAAGCAGCCAAATGCCAATTCCCATATTTTTGGTTCAAAAGATTGTCACGCAATTCATGCCCTATCATGCTGGTATCAGAACCCAATCCCCTACCTCCAGACATTCCAATGGAGTAACCTCGAAGGAAATCCGTTTCTTGTTTGAATACATTTCGGAATCTAGGCACATAGGCATGGCCTGCATGTCGGCCTGCTGTAGCTTTGTCAAAATAACCTTCAAACGTAGCACTTCCTTTTCCTCTATAATTATGGCAGGCCAGGAATTTCCCCATCAAACCATTGTCATTGCCTATCCCATTTGGAAAACGTGATGATTTGGAATTTAATAGAATGGCATTTGAGGCAATCGTCGAAGCATTGACAAAAATGATTTTGGCATAAAAATCTATAGAATCTTTGCTTTCTCTATCAATTATCCTCACACCAATGGCACGACCTTTTGACTCATCATAAATGATGGATTCAACTACGGCATCCGGTCTAATGGTCAGGTTACCTGTTTTTTCTGCCCATGGAAGTGTTGATGCATTTGCTGAAAAATAGCCCCCATAAACGCAACCTCTATTGCACATACCTTGATTCTGACATTTGTATCTACCTTGTTGCTGGTGGATTTCCTGTGGATCTGTAAGGTGGGCACACCTACCCTGAATCAGGTGGCGGGTTCCATAATTTTTCTTTAATTGTTCCTTATAATGATTTTCTATACAGCTCAATTCAAACCCTGGCTGTACGATAGAATCCGGGAGTTCTGCTAAACCGTCCCTTCCACCTGCAATACCAGCAAATGTTTCTACATGATCCAACCAAGGTTTTAAGTCTTTATACCTGACAGGCCAGTCCACGGCGAAGCCGTCCCTAGCTGGACCTTCAAAATCATAATCAGACCATCGCTGGGTTGCCCTTGCCCAAAGTAGAGATTTCCCACCGACATGATATCCACGAAACCACCTGAAAGGTTTTTCCTCAATAATCGGCTGCTCATCTTCAGCCATAGCCCAATGCAAGGTCTCTTCCCTTGCCCATTTTCCTGCTCCAACTCCTGATCTTTTTTCGATTGGGACTGTACCTCTGAATTCAAATTCCCACGGAGCCTTGGAAGCAGTTGGATAATCTTCTATGTGACGCACCATCCTTCCCCTTTCGAGCACCAAAGTCTTTAGGCCTTTTTCACATAGTTCTTTGGCAGCCCAGCCACCACTTGCGCCGGAACCGATTACAATGGCATCATAGGTGCGTAATTCTTTTGAATCTTGTAACATGATATTTTGGGTTATGCTTGCGATGTGACTTGCACACATCCATTATAGAAACCGGGTGCAACCTGATATCCTCTATAATCGACCATTACTTTTTTGACAGTAGTGAATCCTGTTATGGTCTGTGATTTCATCAGAACAAAAAAATTTTTTTCGTCTTCAACTTGAGAAGAATCGTAGGATAGTAGCAAAGCTTCTCTCTCCTTCTGAGTAGCACTTTCAAATGATTTTCCAAATTCCGTTTTTGATCTTTCAGACAGAGATGTCAGCTGTGCCTTGATCATATCCTGTGTCTCCTTTTCGTAGCAATGCTCAAAAAGCCTTATTAAATACTTGTCCGTACCGGTGCTCAATGCACCAATGGGTTGGGCATCAGGAGTCGGAATGTCTGGGGGAAGACCTTCTGGTATTATAGTGTCTGCGATAGCGGAAATCAGTTTTCCTTCCATGAAAGTGAAAAAGCCTTTATGGGTCAATTGATCTATAAGTTGCCATTTCCAATCTACTATCACCAATCCGGCAATACCCGTTACAGTACCACCGAGGATTTTAAGTGATTTTCTTCTGTTCATAGGTGTCAATTTGGAATGTAATAACTGTGTAAGATAAGGTATAGCTTTTTAAAATAGCACATCCTAAAACCTAAAATCTATCAATGGAAAATGGAAGGGATTGATGGGAGGATTAAACTTGGGAATTTCAAAAATAAAGCCGCCCAAGAATATCCCGATTTCAATTTATATTTAAATTTACTTCTGAATATGATGGGTAAAATAGATTTTAACTTGAATTGGCTCTTGGGTACTGACTATACGCAACCCATGAATTTTCTGTTCATTGCCTTACTCTTATTTTCAGGGATTTTTATAAGATATTTGATCTTGGCAATGATCTACCATGAGTTGGTTTACAAAAAAATTGGTGATTACCAACCTCATCGAAGGCTACACCAACAAATCAAAATACCGCAGGTGAAAAAAGAGATTTGGTATTCTTTTTTGGGGGCGGTTATTTTTGCTATCTCAGGTACACTATTGATTATTTTTTGGCAAAAGGGAAATACCAAGTTGTACACAGATCTTAAGGTTATGGATTTGCTATGGATGCCCGGAAGCTTTTTCTTATCTCTTTTTATACATGAAACTTATTACTATTGGCTCCACAGGTGGATGCACCGGCCAAAGGTACTTCGCCATTTCCATCATATTCACCACAATAGTCTTTACACTAGTTCCTTTACTTCTTTTTCTTTTCATCCGATTGAGGCGATTTTTCAGGCCGTATTTTTACCGGTTTTAGTGCTCTTTCTACCCATGCACTTTACAGTATTATTAGCTTTGTTGGTTACCATGTCCATAACGGCTGTAATCAATCATGCTGGTGTGGAAATATATTCCAGTTCGGCTATCCAATCTCCAATTGCTCGGTGGATGGTCGGTGCTACTCACCACGACTTGCATCATTTGAAATACCGTTGCAATTATGGTCTATATTTCACATTCTGGGATGTGTGGATGCGTACAGAGGACGCTGGATTTGAGAAGCGATTTTTAGAGCATACATCAAAGAAAAACGTAGATAAGATCAAGTCAAATTCCTGATAGCATTAAAGAAAAAAAGTAGAAAAATGAAATATTCGCTAATCCTCTTAATTTTTATTCTTCATTTTCAATTTGTCTTTAGCCAAACAAACACCCCTTCTTTGCAAAAAGTCGGAGATCGTTACCAATTAGTTGTCAATGGTAAACCTTTTCTCATGTTGGCTGGTGAATTGGGAAATTCCACTGCAAGTACCATGGAGTCGATGGTTCCCGTTTGGCCTAGACTCAAGGAATTGAATCTCAATACAGTTTTGCTACCGGTCTATTGGGAATTGTTAGAGCCGGAAGAAGGTAAATTTGATTTTGAACTGGTGGATAATTTGATTCTGGAAGCTAGGAAAAATGACCTGAAACTTGTAATTCTTTGGTTTGGTACCTGGAAAAACAGTATGTCAAGCCATGTGCCTGCCTGGGTGAAATTGGATCAAAAGCGCTTTCCCCGGGCCAAAAGCCATACTGGGGAAAGTCAGGAGATTCTAACACCATTTTCAGACGAAAACCTTCAGGCTGACCTGAATGCCTACAAGCATCTCATGCGTCGTATCAAAGCATTGGATGCTGCCCATCAGACTGTGATCTTAATGCAGCCAGAAAATGAAATCGGCATGCTACCTTCAGCAAGGGACTACCATCCACAGGCAGACCAAAAATTCAGTCAAGATGTCCCGAAAGGGTTGATGGACTATCTGGTCAAAAACAGACAGAAATTAAATCCAGAATTCGCCGCAATCTGGAAAACCAATGGCAACCAAACAAAAGGAACTTGGGAAGAAATTTTTGGTAGTGGATTACATACAGATGAGATTTTTATGGCCTATTATTTTGCCGAATTTGCAGAGCAAGTGACCGCAGCAGGGAAGAAAGAATATGATATTCCCGCTTTTGTCAATGCGGCACTAAACCGTCCAAATGTAAAACCAGGAGATTACCCAAGTGCCGGACCACTTCCCCATCTGCTCGATGTTTGGATGGCAGCATCCCCGAGCATTGACTTTTATTCTCCTGACTTTTACAATCCTGATTTCAAACATTGGAATGACCTGTATGTAAGGCAAGAAAATCCCTTGTTTGTCCCTGAGCATGTTTTTGACAATACAGTAGCTGCAAAAGCTTTGTTTGCGATTGGCCATTATGAAGCCCTGGGGTTTGCTCCATTTTCAGTCGAGCAGATACCCGCCAATCCTATGAGTCCAAAGGAAGAAAAGTTGGCAAAAGTATATGAGGTCCTTGAACAGTTCAAACCATTATTGGATCAAAACAGAGGTCAAAAAAGGATGGAAGGAGTATTATTGGACAAAGAAAACAAGGAGTCTGTATTTCAATTGGGAGATTATGAGTTCACAGCAGGGCATACCTTCAACTTAGGCTGGGAACCTAATGCCAAATCAGAAGATTGGGAACCTGCAGGAGCAGTAATCGTGCAGACTGGAGAAAAGGAATTTTATTATGTGGGATTTGGGGTTTCGCTGAGGATGAAAAACCACAAAAACCCCAATTCAAGAGTCGGTATCCTCAAGACTGAACGTGGTTATTTTAAAGACGGAGAGTGGATAGTTTATCGCCACCTCAATGGAGATCAGACGCATCAAGGAAGGCATATCCGTTCTTTTGTTGATGATGTATCTATCCAAAGATTTTCTTTGTATGAGTATGATTGAAATGATTTTGATAATGCAAACTAAAGTGAATCATAAATCTCTAGCATAAAAAACTGCTAGAAAGAAGAAAAAAGGATTGAAATTAATTCCGGTATAAAAACAAAAGACCCGAGGACAGATCTCAGGTCTTTAATATTTAAATATTTCTACATTCAGAGTCTCTTTATTCTGATATTCCTGAACCAAACCTCATCTCCATGGTCCTGAAGGGCGATTTTCCCTTTTTTGTATTTCCCAAAACCAGGCATGTCTTTG
Source organism: Aquiflexum lacus (assembly GCF_015476655.1). GTDB lineage: Bacteria > Bacteroidota > Bacteroidia > Cytophagales > Cyclobacteriaceae > Aquiflexum > Aquiflexum lacus. The sequence goes on along the minus strand of NZ_JABFHF010000016.1, from coordinate 46,406 downwards.
AATTTGGAGTTGGCTACCATTTCGTCCCATTCAGGAGTCCACATCGTGGTAGCCACGACCAAAACGCCATTCAAATGTAATTCCAGGTTACCGTCTTTGGCAATGATTTCAGCAAGATTCCATTCTCCGACTGGCTTAACTGTCTCTTCACTTGATTCTATCAGGTCATAAAGATCACCTGCACGATGGGTAGTGATTTTGGCATCAGGATGTCCATCATTATCCAACACCTGCATTTCAGGTCCTGACATATAAGAGTTCGGGTATTCTCCAGAATCATTCACAAAGAAGATAATGCCAGAGTTTCCATTTTTAGAGATTTTCCATTCCACTTGAAGGTGATAATTTTCAAACTCATCATCAGTTACGATATCTCCTCCATCACCTTTCTGCCAATCATCTTTGTTTTTGGCATCCAAGTAAATGGCACCATCTTGAACTTTCCAAGCTTTACCAACTTCTCCGCCGCTATATTTGGACCAACCTTCAAATGTCTGTCCATCAAATAGACTTTCCCAATCGCTTTCTTGCATAACCGGTTTGGTTTCTTCATTTACCTGCTTTTCCCCACCATCACAGGCAAATGCTGAAAAAGCCAATGCCATTAAAATATATACTGACTTTCTAAAGTGCATTATTTCAGAATCAGGACATATTTGACAATTGTTTCAACATCTTCCTCACTTAAATGAGGATGTGCTGGCATAGGAACTTCTCCCCATACACCTACATTACCTTTGATCACATGCGCTGTCAGCATGGCTACATTTTCCTCTGTATTTTCATATTTTGCAGCTACATCGGCATAGGATGGGCCTACAATTTTCCTTTGAATCATATGGCAAGCAGTGCATCCTGCTTCCTTGGCTTTGGCCGAACCGGCTACAAAAACTGGGTCGTCTTTATATTTTTCCTCCATGCTTACAGGCGCTGCAGCAGGCGGCGGAGTAGATGTAGTTGTTTCTGTGGAAGAACTGGAACCTCCACCACCACATGAGTAGGTCAAAGCTGAAACGGCAATTAAGCCAATGGTCAATGATCGAATAATTTTCATAATTAATGTAAAGATTGATAGTTATTTAAATTCCTAATATTTTTTTATTGAAGGACTCATCTGCCCCTGTTCCGGCAAAATCATCAAAAGCCTTCTCCGTAACCCTAATAATATGATCTGCTATAAATGGCGCTCCTTCAATGGCGCCTTGTTCAGGATGCTTGATAGCACATTCCCACTCCAAAACTGCCCAGCCATCGAAATCATATTGAGAAAGTTTGCTAAAGATACCACTAAAATCTACTTGACCATCTCCCAATGAGCGGAATCTTCCTGCGCGATCTACCCATCCTTGAAAACCGCCGTAAACTCCTTGTTTTCCTGTAGGATTGAATTCAGCATCCTTCACATGGAACATTTTGATCCTATCATGATAAAAATCAATGAATTGTAAATAGTCCAGACACTGTAATACAAAGTGGCTAGGGTCATAAAGTATATTTGCCCGTTTGTGATTATTTACTTTTTCCAAAAACATTTCAAAAGTAATGCCATCATGCAGATCTTCTCCGGGATGGAGTTCATAGCAGACATCTACTCCATGTTCATCGAATGTATCCAAAATCGGCATCCACCGCTTTGCCAATTCTGTGAATCCTGTCTCCACCAATCCCGCAGGTCGCTGTGGCCAAGGATATACAGTATGCCACATCAACGCCCCAGAAAAAGTTGCATGAGCTGTTAATCCCAAATTCGCAGAAGCCTTTGCGGCAAATTTCAATTGCTGTGTTGCCCACTCACTTTTGCCTTTTATATTTCCTGCAAGGTTGGAAGGGGCAAAACCATCGAACAACTCGTTGTAAGCAGGGTGAACTGCCACCAATTGTCCCTGGAGGTGGGTGGATAATTCCGTGATTTCCATCCCCGTATCATTGACAATGCCTTTGATTTCATCTGCATAGGTCTTGCTTTCAGCAGCCTTTTGAAGGTCAATCATTCTTCCATCCCAAGATGGAATCTGTACCCCTTTATAGCCTGCATTGGACATCCATTCACAAATACTTTTTAAATTATTGAATGGCGCTACATCATCCGCAAATTGCGCCAGAAATATTGCTGGTCCTTTTATGGTTTTCATAGGTTTATTTTATTTATGATTGTAAGATTTTAAAATTGAAAGATTACAGATTTTAAGATTGGAAAATTTCCCCGCCTCCTGTTCTCGCTTCTTGCCTCTTGGCTCCCCGATACTCGGGGCAGACTTTGGCTCTTTGCTCTTGTTTCTTGGTCCTTGATTCTTGGTCCTTGTCTCTCGCTCCTGCCTGGCGGCAGGCAGGTCTCACCTCTCCCCCTCAATATTCCACCTCAAAAGGTGTCCATTTCATTTCAGAAGCTGAGCTTTTCAATACATTTTCAATAAAAGCCATTCCTCTGATTCCGTCTTCTGCTCCAGGGAAATCCCACCATTCTGCTTTTGGCTCCTCTCCTTTCCTAAGCGCATAAATACACCTGGCAAAGTTTCTGTAAATATTGGCAAATGCCTCAATATAGCCTTCAGGGTGTCCTGCCGGAGTTCTGATATTTTCATTGGCCAAGGACCCTAAATAACCTGTACCTGCCCTGTAGATTTCATCCGGTTTATCCGGCCATCTCAACCTGAGGGTATTATTGTCTTCCTGTTGCCATTCCAGACCGGCTTTATCTCCGAAAATCCGAATTTTCAGATTGTTTTCACAACCTGCATCAATTTGCGAAGCGGTCAGAATTCCAGATGCATTGTTTTCAAATCTCATTAACACTGCGCCATCGTCATCGATTGGCCTTCCATCGACTTTGATATCCAAGTCTGCACAGATTTTCGCCACTTTAATACCCGCTACATATTCTGCCAAATTAAATGCATGCGTTCCAATGTCACCAAAACAACCTGCTTTACCATTCCTTGCAGGATCTGTCCTCCACTCTGCCTGTTTATTGTTTTCATGTTCCAATAGTTTATGCAGCCAACCTTGGGGATATTCTACATATACTTTCCTGACTTCACCAATTGCTCCATCAGCTATCATCTGCTTCATTTGCTTGATCATGGGATAGCCTGTGTAGGTATGAGTCAGGCAAAAAAGCTTATCACTCTTTTTGATGATCTTATAAAGTTCTTTAGCCTCCTCATAATTCAGCGTCATTGGTTTGTCCAAAACTACATGAAATCCACTTTCCAAAGCTTTTTTCGTTGGATCAAAATGAACATTATTTGGAGTTACAATACTGATGATATCAATTCTCTCTGATTCTGGCAATAAGAGTTCTTTGGAGATCATCTCATCATAAGAGGTATAAACCCTCAACGGATCAAGCATCAAATCTTCACCTGCCTGTTTGGACTTTTCCGGATTGCTACTAAAAGCCCCTGCTGTCAGTTCTATCATTCCATCCATCAGGGCAGCATTGCGGTGTATAGCGCCGATGAAGGCTCCGGGGCCGCCTCCGACCATTCCCATTTTCAGTTTTTTCTGAGTTGCCATTGGTTTTTAGGTAAATTGGTTTTAAAGTTTATTATTTTGGGTTAATTTTCCTGAAAGATAATTTATCCTCTTTATTCGCATAAAGACGAAATGAAATAAATGATCAGTTGCAGTAAGATGTTATGAATGGTAGAGATCTCAATTTCATATTACCTTATTTGTGAGTTAGATTCACAAAAATTAAAATTAAGCGAAAAAGCCTGAATTTTAAACATAAAAGCAAATACTTTATCAACTCGGTCTTTGAAAAAAGCCGGCAATAAACCCAAAATCCAATTCCTATGCTATTTGGAATAAAAGTCCGGCTTTCATTTATGATGTTCCTTGAATTCTTTGTTTGGGGTTCTTGGTATGTGACAATGGGAACCTTTTTGGGGGCAAATCTAGGAGCGACAGGTACTCAAATAGGAGCAGCTTTTTCTACCCAATCTTTTGGTGCTATCATTGCCCCTTTTATCATAGGATTGATTGCAGACAGGTATTTCAATGCCGAGAAGATCCTTGGAATTCTTCATTTAACAGGTGCTGCATTGTTGTTCTTTTGCTACAGTGCGGATTCATTCGTAAGCTTCTATCCTTTTATTTTTATGTACATGGTATTGTACATGCCAACCTTGGCCTTGGTCAATTCCATTTCATTCAGGCAAATGAAGGACAATACCAAAGAGTTTGCACCTATCAGGGTATGGGGTACTGTAGGTTGGATAGCTGCTGGCTTGGCCATTAGTTACCTTTTTTATTGGGATTCAGTGGACAGCATGAAAGATGGTCTCTTGAAAAATACGTTTTTGATGGCATCCATAGCCTCTTTGGCTTTGGGGGTTTTCAGCTTTACTTTACCCAAAACCCCACCAAGAGCTGATAAAAGTGAGAAAGTGAAAGTTTCCGATCTCTTGGGGCTTGATGCAATCAGATTATTGAAAGACCGTAATTTTGCTGTTTTCTTTATCGCTTCTATATTGATTTGTATACCGTTGGCGTTTTATTATCAGAACGCTAATCCATTCTTAGCGGAAATCGGGGTGACTGACCCAACAGGCAAAATGACAATCGGCCAAATTTCCGAGGCTTTTTTCCTTTTACTCCTTCCCTTTTTCTTCAAAAGATTTGGATTCAAAACAACCTTACTTGTAGGGATGATGGCGTGGGTGGTACGTTATGCGCTTTTTGCAGTTGGAGATGCCGGTGGTGGTCTTTGGTTGTTGATTGTAGGAATAGCGCTACATGGCATCTGTTATGATTTCTTTTTTGTATCAGGACAGATTTACACTGATTCCAAAGCAGGCCCAAAATTCCAATCTGCTGCTCAAGGACTTATCACCTTGGCCACCTATGGTATTGGTATGTTGATTGGTTTTGGCGTTGCCGGATTTGTCACTGATTTATATTTACAATCCGATGGTACACATGATTGGCAGTCTATCTGGATGATTCCGTCGGGGATTGCTATATTAGTAGTCCTGTTTTTTTTGATTCTCTTCAAGGATGAACTCAAAAATATTAAACCTATAACCAAAACAATAAAAACATGACCCTACTTAGCCGAAGAAATAGCTTGAAAAAAATCATTTTAGGCACGGCAGCAGCTGGAAGTCTTCCACTTATGGATGTGCAAGCCCAAGAATATAACTCCCCATTAAAAGGAAATGTAAACCATGCTGTATGTCATTGGCCTTTTAACCCAATGACTATTGAAGAACTGTGCATTGGGATAAAAAAAATCGGTTTCAATGCCATAGATCTCGTCGGACCAAACAATTGGCACATTTTAAAGGCAAATGGTGTAGAATGTTCCCTTTGCAATGGGGCTGATATGGGTATCGTTAAAGGCTGGAATGACAAACAAAATCATGAACAATTGATTAAAGGTTATACAGAAGTAATTCCCCTTGTGGCGAAAGCAGGTTATAAAAATCTCATTGCTTTTAGTGGCAACAGAAACGGAATGGACGATGAAACTGGTCTGAAAAACTCTGCCGAAGGTCTGAAAAGAATAATGGATCAAGCAGAAAAAAACAATGTTGTAATCATCATGGAATTACTCAACAGCAGAGTAGACCATCCTGATTATATGTGTGACAAAAGTGCATGGGGAATAGAACTATGTAAAATGGTGGATTCACCAAATCTCAAATTGCTCTATGATATATATCACATGCAGATCATGGAAGGGGATCTTATTAGAACAATTAAAAGAGACCACCAATATTTTGGCCATTACCATACAGCGGGTAACCCCGGAAGAAATGAAATAGACGAAACTCAGGAAATCAATTATCCTGCCGTTGTCAGAGCTGTATTAGATACAGGATACAAAGGTTACTTCTGTCAGGAATTTATTCCAAAATCAGCAGACAAAATGGCCTCTTTGGAGCAGGCAATTAGAATTTGTGACTTATAATAATTAATATATTGAAAAAGTGAAAATTATGGCAGATCAAACTTATGATGCAATTGTTGTCGGTTCCGGTATTAGCGGTGGTTGGGCAGCAAAAGAGTTAACAGAAAAAGGACTTAAAGTCCTAATGCTAGAAAGAGGACCTAATGTAGAACATATAAAGGATTACAAAACAGCCACGTTGGCACCATGGGAAATTCCACATCGTGGAAGACGAACAATTCAAATGTTGGAAAACCATCCTAATTTAAGAAGAGATTATGTTTTGAATGAACTGAATCTAGATTGGTGGGCCCACGAGTCAGATTCCCCATATGTGGAAAAAAAGCCATTTACATGGTTTAGAGGATATCAGGTTGGAGGAAGGTCCCTTCTTTGGGGAAGGCAAAGTTATAGAATCGGTGATATTGATTTTGAGGCCAACTTGAAGGAAGGTATCGCTATCGACTGGCCAATCCGATATAACGATCTAGCACCCTGGTATAGCTATGTAGAAAAATTCGCCGGTATATCAGGCAACAAAGATGGGCTACCCCAACTGCCCGACGGTGATTTTCAGCCACCCATGCCACTCAATTGTGTCGAAAAGGATGTAGCTGAAAGGGTGAAGAAAGCATTTGATGGCAAACGATTGGTAACAATCGGAAGAGTTGCCAACCTTACACAACCATTAGAGGGAAGGACCCAATGTCAATTCAGAAATAAATGTTCTTTAGGATGTCCATTCGGTGGTTATTTCAGCACCCAGGCTTCCACCTTGCCGGCTGCAATGAAAACCGGAAACCTAACCTTAAGGCCTTGGTCTATTGTAACAAGACTCATCTACGACAAGGACAGCAAGAAAGCCACAGGTGTTGAGATCATTGATGGTGAAGACAATAAAACCTATGAATTCAATGCAAAAATCATTTTTCTCTGTGCTTCTGCCTTGAATTCTGCTGCTATTTTAATGCGTTCTGCTACGGATGTTTGGCCTGAGGGATTAGGAAGCAGTTCAGGTGAATTGGGCCATAATGTAATGGATCATCATTTTAGATTAGGAGCCAATGGAATTGCAGAAGGCTATGAGGACAAATACTATTTTGGAAGAAGACCTAATGGTATATATATTCCAAGATTCCGAAATGTTAATGGAGACAAGAGAGATTATATTCGTGGATTTGGGTATCAGGGAGCTGCTAGCCGTTCGGGATGGAGCAGAAATGTGGCAGAAATGAATTTCGGTGCACCACTTAAGGAAGCCCTTAGTGAACCAGGACCTTGGAGTATGGGTATGACTGCATTTGGAGAAATTTTGCCCTACCATGAAAACCACATCAAATTAAGCAAAGATGTAAAAGACAAATGGGGGATTCCAGTTTTGGAAATGGATGCTGAAATCAAAGAAAATGAAAAGAAAATGCGAGTGGATATGATGAATGACGCCGCTGAAATGTTAGAAGCTGCAGGATTGAAAAATGTGACCACATTTGATAGAGGTTACACTTTCGGACAAGGAATCCACGAAATGGGAACTGCTAGAATGGGAAGGGATCCCAAAACCTCTGTACTTAATGGAAACAATCAGGTATGGGATGCTAAAAATGTTTTTGTTACTGATGGCGCTTGCATGACTTCGGCTGCGGCACAAAACCCCTCTTTGACTTATATGGCATTGACTGCCAGAGCTGCCGACTTTGCAGTTAACGAATTAAAAAAAGGAAATCTATAATCTAAAAAAATTGAATCATGGCAATGAACAGAAGAGATGCAATAAAAAGCTTCGCGCTGATGATGGGAGGCACCATGGTGGGAGCCAATGCCATCCTTTCAGGTTGTGCGCCGGAGGATCAAATCGTAGGCCTTGAATTTTCTCCAAAAGACATCGCTTTTTTGGATGAAATAGGAGAGGCCATCATACCCACTACCGATACCCCGGGCGCAAAAGCCACTAAGATTGGTGAGTTTATGCAAATGATGGTCAAAGACACCTACAACGCCGAACAACAGCAAACCTTTTTAAATGGCTTAAATTACATTAAAAAGGATTTCAAAACATCCAAAGGCAAAGACTTTATGGATGCAAGTGTGGAAGAGCGGACAGCCTATCTAAATGAGCTAAAAACAAAAGCAATAGAAACTGAAGAAAAAGGACCAGCAGTGATCGGTATGCTTCAGGATTTGACCGTTCTAGGGTATTTTACCTCTGAAATCGGCGCAACTCAGCAATTACATTATGTTGAAGTTCCAGGGAGATATGATGCCTGTATAGAGTATAAGCCTGGGGATAAGGCTTACGCAATTTAATTTATCAATAAACCCAAGAGGCTGTTTTTTGACAGTCTCTTTTAATTTAATCCCAGCATGAAAAACAGAAGAAAATTTATTCAGTTGAGTGCTGTAATGGGAGCCGGAGCTTTTCTCCCACTACAGTTTTGCGCTTCTCCAAAAAAAGAAACAGTAGAAGGAAACGAAGCATTATTAGGAGCCGCTAAAGGTATTTTGGATGATTTTGGTCTTCAACTTTATTCTGTAAAAGAAAATATGGCCGAAGATCCAGTCGCCACAATCAAAGCAATAGCCAAATACGGCTATACTCAAATAGAGGGTTTTGATGGCGGGAAAGGTATTTTCTGGGGAATGAAAAACACCGAATTCAAATCACTTACAGATGACCTTGGTTTGGATTTCATTGCTTCCCATGTGGACACCTTTACAGATTTGGAATCCATAGCTGAGCAAGCCGGTGCCATTGGCATGAAATACCTCATCAATCCTTGGGTTGGTCCACAAAAATCCATGGATGCGTTCAAGAAATTGGCAGATGATTTTAATAAACAGGGTGAAATATGCAAAAAGCATGGAGTCAGATTTGCTTATCACAATCACGGTTATACTTTCGAGGAATTGGAAGGACAGATTCCCCAAAATTATTTGATGGAAAATACTGATCCAGCCCTTGTGGATTTTGAAATGGATACCTACTGGGTGTATACTGCTGGTTTTGATCCAATAGAATATATTAAAAAATACCCAAACAGGTTCACTTTGGGACATGTCAAAGATAAAGATGGAGATTTGGATTTTTCAGAAGCAAATGGTTCTATAATTGTCGGAAAAGGTATCATGGACTTTCCTGCCATTCTACGAGCAGGTAAGGATAATGGGATGAAATACTTTATCGTAGAACAGGAAAGATTTGAAGGAACCACCCCAATGGAAGCTGCTGAGAAAAATGCTGCTTTTATGAAAAATCTGATATTTTGAAATTACAATTTTAAAATTCCAGTATTCTCCAAAGCCATTTCAGCTGAATGGTTATGGAGAGTACTTGGATTTTTTTGTTTCAACTTCCCAAGACAGTAACTGCTCTGGAGATTAAAATCAATCAATAAAATCGGCTTTAATAGATCTTGAGGTATAGATTAAAAGATAAATTATGATCAAAAGTATCACTAAAGCAGCCACCTCGAACTGCGCCCAAATTCTGGACCGATTGACCACTTTATCAGAGTTATTTGCGAGCTTTTGACCTTCCTCAATCTGAATTAGAGAAAGCTTCTCCAAATCGGAAATTGCCCTTTCGATATAAGAATTATACTCTTTTACAGACTTGGAATTGATCCCTGTCTCATCGGAATACAGAAGCGCATATTCTGATATCCGTAAATTTTTTTCAATTATGTTCCTAAAATCAGTCAAAAACTGATCTTCCGTTAATGTTAATTTTGTTTTTTCGAAGCTATCCACAAGCAAGAGTATATCCTCTTCATATTCACTGATTTCATCAATCACGTGACTGTAATCGCTTTCAAACTCACAATGATTAACAAGGAGCTTGATTCTAAAAAGTTTTTCAGATATCGAAAAAATATAACTTTCAACTACTAATCTATCTTCGTAAAAAGAAACAAAACTATCACCAAGCTCATTGAAGTTTTTTCTTTCCAGTATGTTTTTACCGAATATCATCACAATAATTATCGTCAGAATTATAGCAACTTTAAGTTTTCGGTTTTGTGGTTGATTTTTAGGCATAGCACAATTTGGATTATAAATGGCACACTGTTAAACACATAATACAATGTTCACTTGTATTGGTGTGAATCGATCGTCAATTAAAATTTTTGCATTGAAATAACCTAAAGAAAGCGTAAATATTAAATTTTTTTAAAATAAAAAAGCCTCCCTTTTGAGGAGGCTTTTGTGATCCCGCTGGGATTCGAACCCAGGACCCATACATTAAAAGTGTATTGCTCTACCAGCTGAGCTACGGAATCATATTTTATTTGTTCTACCATCCCGATAACTATCGGAAGACGGAATAAATTAATGGATAGTCCATTAATAAATTGAGCATCCCAGCAAAGAGATGCTCAGTGTTTAGTGATCCTGTCAGGAATCGAACCTGAAACCTACTGCTTAGAAGGCAGTTGCTCTATCCAATTGAGCTACAGGACCGTGATAAATTAAGTCGGGGTGGCAGGATTCGAACCTACGACCTCCTCGTCCCAAACGAGGCGCGATACCGGGCTACGCTACACCCCGAACTTTATTTTTTGGTGGAAAGTCTGACTTTTCAAACTTGTTTTACACTTTGGTGATCCCGCTGGGGCTCGAACCCAGGACCCATACATTAAAAGTGTATTGCTCTACCAGCTGAGCTACGGAATCATATTTTATTTGCTCTACCATCCCGATAAATATCGGGACACGGAATCATATTTTATTTGCTCTACCATTCCGATAACTATCGGGATACGGAATCATGCTTTTACACTCTACCATCCCGGTCAACATCGAGATACTAATTAGGCATTAAATTCTTCACTTTTGAAGATTTTTATCATCTTGGTTCCCAATAATTATTGACACTGACAACTGACAAGAGGGAGATTTGATTTGCTTTTTTTTAAATCATTGCCGTAATTGGACTGCAAATTTAAGCCGCTGTATTTAAAATGCCAAACCCAAATCGAATCTTTATCACAAAATTTATAATATTTTTTATCACCTTTTTACAAAGCTTTAATTGTCAGGCTGATATATCCATGCTACAAAAAGCAGATTCTTTGTTTGTGACAAAGAATTATCAAGAAGCTATGGTAATCTATGAAGGTTTGCTCCAAAACGATCAAACTTACTCTCCTGCTATGCTGTTGAAAATGGCTTTTATTTCAGAAGGAATTGGAGATTATTCAAATAGCAGTTTTTACTTGGCTAAATTTTATGACCTAAACCCCACCCCAAGAGTTATTACCAAAATCAAAACTTTGACTGAACAGAATAATTTAATCGGCTATGAACTTAACGACAAAGATAGGTTTATGAAATTTTTAACCGATCTTCAATTGGAAATAACATCTGTATTCTCCTTCCTTTTGATATTATCTCTTACTTTATTGTTTGTATTCAAAAAAAATGCTGAAAAACCAATACACTATCTTCCTAGTTTAATTTTCCTTACGTTAGCTTTCCTTACCAATAATTTTCTTTCCCAACCAAATACAGGGATTATTACCGGGAGTCCAACTCTAGTAATGGATAGACCAACAGCTGCTGGAATACTATTGAATGTTGCCTATCCCGGACATCGGGTCGTGATCAATTCCTCAAAAGATATTTGGTATGAAGTTAAATGGGAGAATCAAAAAGGATTCATTAAAAAAGAAAACATCACCCCACTTTAAATTAAAATTCTAATGGGTCAAAATTTTTGAAATGACCATTCATCTTAATTTTATTTTTAGCAGCTTCAATATCCCGGAGTATTGGAATTACTTTTAATAAATGTTTAATAAGATATTTCACTCTTTCTTCCTCCTTATCCATTAACAAAAGTTCATATTCTTCCTCTAGTTTTAGACCAATTTTGTGTGCATAAGTAAAAGAATTTACTTGTAAGGGGATCAAATCAATATCATAATTCATCAACCTGAACAGTTCCTTCAAATAAAAAAGATATTCTGAATAAATATTTTGAAAAATATTCTGATCATTCTCGTAAAACATTACCCTTCCGCCGGCATATAACTTTTGAGGCATAGGGTTTTCCAACGTAATTATCTCAAAAACCTTTTTCCCAACAGTTTTGATATCCACTCTACCATCTTCGTAGACTTTAGAAACCTCCTTAAGTTCAACTTCCGTACCTATAGGCATCAATTTATCTAAGTATACGGCTATACCAAAAGAGGTTTTTTTCTCGACTATATCAGTAATGAGTTGTTTATACCTCGGTTCAAAAATATGAAGATTAATCTCCTCACCTGGAAATGCAACAAGCTTTAATGGGAATATTGGAATGTAAGTTTCCATATATCTCATTAACTTAATTGACTCCTTTTAGTTACTCAAAATAGGGGAAAACTTAAAAATAATTTTCAGAATTTTTCCTTAAAAAAATGGATGTACTATTCTTTTGTTACAAAATTACCCAATAGTTATTGTTTTATTAACGCTTCGTGAAGAGTAAGAACCATTTGAGGAGACATATAAAGGTTCCGTATTTTATTCTTGTAATCCTCCTCAAATCCATCATTGTCAAGAATAAAATTTTTGTTTGCCAAAATCTCATTACCTAATCCACAACCTATGGCATATCCATCTGCTGTTAGTTCTGCTTCTGTTACTCTCTTCTTGGACATCAAATACCTCGCGCCAAAATGCATCATATCAGCCGATGATCTATTCAAATAATCCATCACATGTCCCAATTCATGTCCAATCCATCCGACCAAAGCATCAAAAGGAACATTTTCTATCGCCAACACATCCCCATTCCCAAACTCCAATTGTCTTGAGATTTTTACCCTGTACTTTCTTCTTTCTTTTCCATCAACAAACAATGAAAAAATCTTAGGCTGTGCCTGCATTACTGCTCCTGATATTTTTTCTTTGAATTCAAAAGAAATATCCACTTCCTCCAATTCAGGGAAATACGATAATGCTGTTAAAACAGGCTCCAATATGGCAATGGGAATTGCCTTATTCTTCAACTTAACTATTTCATCAGGATCAAGATTTTCTTTTTTGGGGTGATTAGAAGAACTGTCTGATTTGGTTTGGGGTAATTCAGGATTTCCCAAAAAGAAAATCCATAACAATAATAAATACATAACTCTCAATAAATTTCAAGTGTCATATTAACAAAAAAAATGTCATTAACCAAAAATGAAGAAATAATAAAGGGGCTTTTGATGCCCCTTTTATTAATTAAATTATTTTCCGGCTATAAAAACCAAAAGATCTACAACCTTGTTAGAGTAACCCCACTCGTTATCATACCAGGCAACTACTTTTACAAACGTGTCACTCAATGGAATGCCTGCACCTGCATCAAAAATTGAAGTCCTAGGATCACCATTAAAATCAGTTGAAACAACTGCATCTTCGGTATAACCCAAAACACCTTTCATACTGGTTTCAGATACTTCCTTCATTTTTGCACAAATTTCCTCATAAGAAGCACCCTTTTTTAGCCTTACAGTCAAGTCCACAACCGAAACATTGGGAGTAGGAACCCTGAAGGCCATACCCGTAAGTTTTCCGTTCAATTCTGGTATTACTTTACCAACGGCTTTGGCAGCACCTGTAGATGAAGGAATGATATTTTGCGCAGCTCCTCTACCTCCTCTCCAATCTTTTGCAGACGGTCCATCAACAGTCTTTTGGGTTGCAGTGGTGGCATGTACAGTTGTCATCAACCCCTCTTCTATACCCCAATTATCATTGAGCACCTTGGCAATTGGTGCCAAACAGTTTGTAGTACATGAGGCATTAGAAACAAAGTTCATATCAGATGTATACTTGTCTTCATTGACTCCCATTACAAACATAGGAGTATCGTCTTTGGAAGGCGCAGACATGATTACTTTCTTTGCACCAGCTTCGATATGCCCTTGTGCTGTTTCTTTGGTAAGAAAGATACCTGTGGATTCAACCACATAATCAGCACCTACCTCACCCCACTTTAGGTTAGCCGGACTTTTTTCAGCAGAAACCCTGATTTCATTACCATTTACTACTAATTTCCCATCTTTCACATCCACACTACCTTCAAATCTTCCGTGCGTGGAATCATATTTTAGCATATAGGCAATATAGTCTACATCTATAAGGTCATTGATGGCCACAATCTGAACATCACTTCTGGTTTGTGCTGCCCTGAATACCAAACGTCCGATTCTTCCGAATCCATTGATTCCTACTTTAATTTTGCTCATAGTTATTTTATTTATTGTTGTATTGGTTATACTATAAAAAGAAACAGTTTACTTCTTAAAATCTTATTCACATAAATAATTAAGTCTTATATTGACCTAAAATTACCAAATTTATCCCTCTCCCCAAAATATTTAAAGATTTGAAAATGAACATTTTAAAATAAAAATAAATACAATCGATTGCGGGGAATTGATCCTAAAACCAATCTACTGATAATCAGAAGAATAATTTTTCGAGGTATCCCCTAAATAACTGGATAAAAACAAAAAAGCGGTTTCCACCGCTTTTTTACTCACTTTTTTAAATTTGTATTTATATCGATGCCAATATTTTATTGAAGGTTTCACTTGGACGCATTGCCTTGGAAATTTTATCAACATCTAGTTTATAATAACCTCCTATATCCATATTTACACCTTGAACTTGGTTAAGTTCTTCCACGATTTTTGTTTCATTTTCAGCCAGGGCTTTAAATATTGGGATAAAATTCTTTTTAAGATCTTTATCTTTATCCTGTGACGCCAAGGCTTCTGCCCAATACATCGCCAAATAAAAATGACTTCCTCTATTATCCAGTTCTTTTGCTTTCCTTGAGGGTGATTTATCCTTTTCTAAAAACTTCCCCGTAGCTTCGTCGAGGGTTTCTGCCAACACTTTTGCTCTTTCATTGGCGTGTGTATCCCCCAAATGCTCCAAAGATACGGCCAAAGCCAGAAATTCCCCCAATGAATCCCATCGCAGGTGATTCTCTTCCAAAAATTGTTCTACGTGCTTAGGGGCAGAACCTCCTGCACCGGTTTCAAAAAGCCCTCCCCCATTCATTAAGGGAACAATCGAAAGCATTTTGGCACTTGTTCCTAACTCCAAAATCGGGAACAAATCAGTAAGATAATCTCTAAGAACATTCCCCGTCACAGATATAGTGTCCAAACCATCTTTGATTCTTTCCAATGAAAACCTTGTCGCCTCAACAGGAGACATAATATGAATTTCCAGTCCTTTGGTATCATAATCGAGTAGGTATTTTTCTACCTTCTTGATCAATTCAATATCATGGGATCTACTACTATCCAGCCAGAATACGGTAGGTACCCCTGTTGCTCTTGCTCTGTTCACAGCAAGTTTTACCCAATCCTGAACCGGAGCATCTTTGGTTTGGCACATTCTCCAGATATCCCCTTTTTTCACGCTATGTTCAATCAAAACCCTTCCTGAATCAGAAACAACCTGTACAGAGCCATCAGTCGCTATTTCAAAGGTTTTATCATGTGATCCATATTCTTCAGCTTTTTGAGCCATCAATCCTACGTTGGGGACACTACCCATAGTTCTGGGATCGAAGGCTCCATATTTTTTGCAAAAGTCTATGGTTTCTTGGTAAACTCCTGCATAGGACCTGTCAGGGATTACGGCTTTGGTATCCTGTAGCTTCCCTTCTTTGTTCCACATCTGACCTGATGTCCTGATCATGGCAGGCATAGAAGCATCGATGATAACATCACTTGGAACATGAAGATTTGTAATTCCCTTGTCAGAGTTGACCATGGCAAGTTCTGGCCTTTGAGATAGGCAAGCATTAATTTCTGACTCTATCTCAGATTTTTTATCTTTAGGCAAATCTTTGATTTTAGAAATTAAATCACCGAAACCATTATTCACATCGACGCCTAACTCCTTAAGAGTTGATTCGTATTTCTCAAAAACCGGTGCAAAAAAAACTTTGACTGCATGACCAAAAATGATAGGATCTGATACCTTCATCATGGTTGCTTTCATGTGTAATGAGAAAAGCACTTCAGATTTTTTAGCATCACTAATTTGTTTTTTGAAAAATTCATTCAATTCTCTAACGCTTAAAACAGCCGCGTCAATTACTTCACCTGCTTTTAATGCCAAATTGGATTTCAGGGTCTTCTTAGAACCGTCCGATAAGACATGGATAATATCAATGTTGCATTCCTTCTCAATGGTTACAGACTTTTCACTTCCATAAAAATCACCCTGTTCCATACTTGATACATGGGTTTTAGAATTTGGAGACCATTCACCCATGCTATGTGGATTATTTTTTGCGTAATTCTTTACCGCCAATGGAGCTCTTCTATCGGAATTGCCTTCCCTCAAAACAGGATTTACAGCACTTCCTTTTACTTTGTCGTATCTGGATTTGATAGATATCTCTTGATCATTTTTTGGATCATCGGGATAATCAGGTAACGCATATCCCTTAGCCTGCAGTTCTTTAATGGCTGCTTTCAATTGTGGAATAGATGCCGAAATATTTGGCAATTTAACAATATTGGCATCAGGATTTTTTGCGATTTGGCCTAATTCTGCCAAGTCATCATTGATCCTTTGCTCAGGTCTAAGGAATTCAGGGAAGAGCGCAATTATTCTTCCTGATAGGGAAATATCCCTCGTTTCCACTGCAATCTCAGCAGAACCTGTAAATGCATTTACTATCGGCAATAATGAATAAGTGGCTAAAGCAGGGGCCTCATCGGTCAGCGTATATAGAATTTTTGCTGTTTTTGTGGTCATTTTTTGTAATTTCAAATACGTTTAACAAATTCTTTTTTGAAAAGTCATTGAAAATGGTTCGATCCTTAAAGAAGGGCTGAAAAGCCCGAGAGAACCGACTATTCCAATATCATGGGCCAAATTAAACAAATTATCCCAGTTTGAAAGTTGGATTTTGTTGATCGGCAGAATTCAAAAGATTGCGCTATTTTTTGAAAAATAATCAATTTGGATGCTTAAACTCAGAACAGCATGCTTTTCCTACTCATTTCAACTGAAATTGATCTCCATCCATCCATGCTGGAAACTTAGTCCTATAATCTCTCAGTGCATCCAGATTCAATTCAACGATTAGTATATCCTCTTTTTCATCTGCAAAAGAAAGCCTTTCTCCTTTGTAATTATATGCAGCAGAATGTCCACAATAAGGGACATCATTTCCATCCTTACCGATTCTGTTCACCCCCAATGAGTAGCAGAGATTTTCTACTGCCCTTGCTTTAAGCAAGATATCCCAAGCATTTATCCTTGGGCTAGGCCAGCTAGCTACATAAAATAAAAGATCATATTCCATATCACTTTCCTCAACCCTGTTTCTTGACCAAACTGGAAATCTTAGGTCGTAACAAATTTGCGGCATTATTTTCCAACCTTTCCATTGAAAAACCTTTTTTGTGGTTCCCATATCAAAATGAGCCTCCTCATTGGCCATTCTAAAAAGATGCCTTTTGTCATAAGAGTCAATTTCACCGTCAGGCGCTACCCAAAGTAATCTATTGTAATATTTACCCGAATCATTGATGATGATACTGCCCGTCACTACTGCATTACTTTGGGCAGCCATTTGCTTCAGCCATCTTGTAGTATCTAGGTTCATCGGTTCTGAAACTTCCTGAGTATCCATGGTAAACCCCGTAGTAAACATCTCCGGAAGAATTATAAGATCTACAACCTGATCCAGGTTCATGATTTTTTCTTCCAACATCGCCATATTGGCGATCTTGTTTTTCCAGTACAGATCAGTTTGAACCAAAGCAATTCTTAGAGATGTTGAATTTTTTTGATTTACCATGAAAATATTTAATTAATTGAATTCAAATAAGATAGAAATCTTGGTGATTATCTAAATAAACCTTAGCTCATCGGACAGGATAAATCATACGGTAATCAGTTGACACTTTCCCTTTACTGATATCAATCAATTTGCTCTGTACCATTCTTTTTTTGAGACCTTTGAGATAATCAATAAATAATATTCCTTCAAGGTGGTCATATTCGTGTTGAATTACCCTAGCAGTCACTCCTGAAAACTCCTCCTCTTTGAGATTCCAATTTTCATCAAAATATTCGATAGTCAGTTTTTCGGGCCTAATGATATCCGCCCTAACTTCGGGTATGCTCAAGCATCCTTCTTCAAACCCAAAATTATCTCCGTATTCATCCAGAATAATCGGATTGATAAATGCTCTTCTAATGCCTTTTTCCTCATCCTCCTCATCTAGCATCAAACTACTGTCAATCACAAAAAGACGAACTCCTTTATTGATTTGAGGTGCTGCTAATCCAACACCATTGGCATGGTCCATGGTACTGAACATGTCCTGAATCAATTCAGACAGGTTTTCACCTTCATTGATTTCTTCTGCTTCTTTCTTTAATATCGGATTTCCGTAAGCAACTATTGGGTAAATCATATTTGTTCCAAGTAGGATTGTAAGATAATTGCGGCACTGACCTTGTCAAGATTGCCTGCTTTTTCTTTTCTGTCTTTTTTTTTGCTTCCCATGGCAATCATACTTTGCATGGCCATTTTGGAAGTATATCTCTCATCAATTAAGACAAGTTTTTTATCAGGGTAGATTTTTGATAGTCTGTTCCTCAGGCTTAACACCCTTGGTGTCATTTCATTAGGGGTACCATCAAGTCTTTTCGGGTGACCCAATACAATGACATCTACTTCCTCCTTTATGAAGTAGGCGGTAAGAAAATCAATCAGTTTTGAAGTTTCTATTGTTTCCAGAGGATTTGCCAACATTTTCAGCGTATCTGTAACTGCAATACCTGTTCTTTTTGTTCCCAAATCAATTGCTAAAATTCTGCCCATCAGTTATTGCTTATTTTTTTCCTTACTTTTCTGAGAACCTCTTTTTCAAGTTCAACAGCTTTGGGGAAAAGCAAACGGTCTTCAATTTGGGCATGAATGATGAGTTCTTTTTCAAAAACCTGTAGTTCATGATAGAGCACTTTCATCGAAATCGAGGCATCAGCTGGCAGAAAATAATCATTGGTCAACTTCCTGATACCTTCCATTTCATCATCATGGGTATCATGGGCTTCAGCAAGCGATACAACTGGACTTCCTTCCAGAATATGGATGGCATCTGATATCCTGTATTCGTCTTCCTCAATTTCATGAAGCAGTTTGATGCGCTGAAAAAGTTTACTTTCTTCCTCATGGATATGATGAATAAAATCATTTACAAAAAGCGGAAACATGATCCTCATATCAGCAAGAATATTTAAATAGATCGGCTCTTCCACCTTAATCCCGGAAACCATATTGGACAAAAATGGCAACTCTTGTCTCAGAAAATAGTAATGCTTCCTTTTTAAATATGAAACCAGAACTTCTATCGGATGAAGATAAAGCTCTTCGGATGTGGGTTCTTTCCTCTTTGCCCATGCTTCCAATTCATCGATCAACTGTTTGGGGTTGATTTTGAATTTCTTACAGACTTCGAGCAATGAATTTTGTTCATATTGAAAAAAACTTATCCCAAAATAATGCAAAACGGATGCAAAGACATAATTATCGGACACAAGGTCTTTAATTGAGGTTTTCTGAATATCTTTGGGATTCAACATAAAAACAAAATTAATTTATTTTAGCTTAATAAGAGACATAACATTCATCAAAATTGAATTTCTTGCGTTTATAAAAACGAAATGGTTTAAAATACTGTTTAAACATAAGTTGAGTTTATTTTGAAGAACCCAAAAAAAATTACCACTTATTAATTGAAGGAAATTGTGAGCGAAATCAAAAACACCAAACAGCAAATCAGATTGCCTATAATCCTAGCACTTG
This sequence comes from Aquiflexum lacus, assembly GCF_015476655.1. Classification (GTDB taxonomy): domain Bacteria; phylum Bacteroidota; class Bacteroidia; order Cytophagales; family Cyclobacteriaceae; genus Aquiflexum; species Aquiflexum lacus. The sequence goes on along the minus strand of NZ_JABFHF010000016.1, from coordinate 26,679 downwards.
CAATTTCAGCAGGCATATGGATTGGAGCAACATTCGCTGAACCCAAAACAGACAGAAATGACCTGAAAGCTGCTATTTATAAACTGCAGGAAATAATCACCTACATCAACCGTGATTATGTTGACAGTGTCAATACAAATGAGTTGGTAGAGTTCGGAATTCAAAGGATGTTGGAAAAACTTGATCCCCACTCCAGTTATATACCCGCTAGAGATGCTACCTTGGCGAAATCTGATCTTGATGGTGCATTTGATGGAATTGGTGTTGAATTCGGCATCATAAGGGATACCATTTATGTAGTAGCACCTTTGACCGGGGGGCCATCGGAAAAGCTCGGCATTCAATCGAGTGATCAAATTATAAAAGTGGATGGTAAAACAGTCGCAGGAACAGGGATTACCAATAGAGATGTGTTTGATTTGCTCCGAGGACCCCGAGGAAGTAAAGTTGTCGTTGACATTAAAAGAAAGAATCAAAATGAATTGATCTCCTATGACATTATCAGAGACAAAATCCCTCAGTATAGCATAAACGCAACCTACATGGTCAATGATGAAATCGGCTATATTAAAGTGACAAGATTTGCAGCTACTACCCATGAAGAGTTTAAAAAATCAATCCAAGAACTGAAAGATCAAGGAATGAAGAAGTTGATTTTGGACCTTCAGGGAAATCCAGGGGGTTACATGGGAGCAGCCATCAATATCGCAGATGAAATCTTAGACGAAAATGCACTTATAGTTTCTCAAGAAGGCAAACTTAGCAGATATAACCAAAAAGCTTATGCCGTCAAACCAGGTTTATTTGAAGATGGATCTGTCATTGTTTTGATCAATGAAGGAAGCGCATCAGCATCCGAGATCGTTGCAGGTGCCATTCAGGATAATGACCGTGGTCTAATTGTAGGGAGAAGGTCTTTTGGGAAAGGGCTGGTACAGATGCCAATAGATTTATCTGATGGGGCCGAACTCAGGTTAACCATTGCAAGGTATTATACCCCTTCAGGGCGATCGATTCAAAAACCTTATGGAGATGACAATGATTATGGTAGCGACTGGATGAACAGGTTTGAACACGGTGAGTTTTTTACAGCTGACAGCATCAAGTTCGATGATAGTTTAAGGTATGAAACCAAGGGTGGAAGAGCTGTTTTTGGTGGTGGAGGAATCATGCCTGATTTCTTTGTTCCATTAGACACCACCATGACAAGTGCATATATCAACAGGTTGTTTAATTCAGATTCTTCAAGGGAATTCATCTTGGATTACCTTGAAAAAAACAAGAAAAAGTTTGAAGGAATGAGTTTTGAAGAGTACTACAATAAATATCAGGTAACTGAAGAAATGCTTCAATCCTTGATAAAAGTAGGTGAGAAAAATAATGTCAAATTTGATGAAAAAGATTTTAGGAAGTCGAAAGATTATCTTAGGATTCTACTCAAAGCCCATATGGGCAGAAACATATTTGACGACAATGCATTCTACAAGGTAATCAATGAAGCTGTCAACGAGGCCTATCAGCAAGCACTCAACTTATTCGATGAAGCTGAAAATCTTGCCTTGGCTCCGAAATCACTTGATTAAAAATTAAGGTTAGAAATCGGTTGAAAATATTTATTATTAAAATAAGCCTTACCGGTTAGTAAGGCTTATTTTTTTCCACTTATCCTTCTTATACTCAAAAAGAGATGTTAAAGGCAGGATTTAAAAACCAAAAGAGTTATATTTCAATTACAATAACCCAAAACTAAAATGAAAAAAATCCTTACTTCCTTAATTATAATTTCGGGTTTTTTAATGATGAACCATAAAAGCATGGCGCAGGCTAAAATCACACACATCGCAGTCTATGTAGAAGATTTGAAAAGAAGCACTGATTTCTATACCGGTGTATTCAATTTCACAGAATTAGATGAACCTTTTAAAGATGGGTTACATGCATGGTTGGATATCGGCAATAATTTGTCCATGCATATTATTGAAGCTCCTTGGGAACCGGTCACCATCAATAAAATCAATCATATTTGTATTAGCATTCCTGATATGAATGGTTTTATAGCCAACTTGAAAAAATTAGGGATCGAATATGAAGATTGGCCCGGCAAAAAAAACACCATCAACATTAGACCTGATGGTATCAAACAGATTTATATAAGGGATCCGGATGGCTATTGGCTGGAGGTAAATGACGAGTATTGATTTGCCTGATTTTATAAAATAATACACTAAGAAAAGAGGTCCTGACGATGTCAGAACCTCTTTTCTATTTAAATCCTTAAAGGATTAAAATTCATCTTAGAATGTATAACCTAAGGAAACTTTGAAACCTCTATTGTAGATTTCCGAATTACTGTCTTCGAACACAGGGGTCAATCCCAAATCATAAGAAGCCTGCACATTCAATCCTATTGGGAGCGTATATCCTGCACCTAATAAAACTCCAAAATCAGTCTTATTAATAGCCTCCGTATCAAATCCATAAGTTGACCCAAAGAAATCTCCTTCAAACCTTGATGATGTCAAAAAAGAAACTTGACCACCACCAAAGAAGTTTAATCCTTCAGAAAAGTAAACTCTGAAAATTACAGGTACATCGACGTACCCCAATACAGCCCTTGATTTGATCAAATCCTCATTTTGGGTTCCTTTGACAGCATAATAAACACCCGGTTCTATTGCCAATGACTCTCCTATAAAGAATGTATTGTACAAACCAAAATGGTATCCAATTCTATTGTCGTAATCATTGTTGGAAGCATCTTCTCCTCCAAAATTAAAGAGGCTCGCACCTCCCCGGATACCAAATCCCCCTCTTCCATCATTGGAACTTTGGGCTATAGCTCCAAAAGATACTAAACTGAATAAACCGATAATAAATAGTATTTTTTTCATGGTAATGATAGTTGGTTTTGATACAATATGTCCAATACCATGCCAGAGAAAAAACTTTGAACTAAAAAATAACTAAATTACTTATTCAGAAATAACCTTGTCAACATAACTGGAATTCAATATCCCTAAGGCACCCATATATTTTAAATTGAATTTGATTATATCACCAACTTTATACTCTTTAGGGTTGGTTCCAAGATTGAGTATCAACATATCAGAACTTGCTCCAAGAATTTCAAATTCTCCATCCTCGGGAATCAGATATTTTGGATCTACATCCAAAAGCCCAATATCAAGTATCGCCCTAAAAGAAGATTTGCCATAAAGCTGTTGATCAATTTCGATGATTTCACCTTGAGGATTTGCAGCAAAAGTTCCCGACGGTAACAATGGTTTTTCTTGCATTTCGATGATTTCTGCATTCAATTCAAATACATCACCATGCATGCCATCAATAATCTTTTCTTCAAACAAATCCACACCAAAATACAGTGTTTCCCCTACCCTGAAATGATTGATTCCTTTAGGTAATTGCTTGTGCAGCATCAATGGTATGGTTACAGAAGTACCGGCTGAAACCCAAGGAATTTTTTTATTGAATTTGAGTTCAATGATCTGCTTGTATAAAGAAAGCTGAATAAGTTTGTCCGTAGAAGGCATTACGCCATTGAGGCAATTGAGATTGGTGCCCAATCCGATGATTTCAATATTGGGTAGTTCAAATATTTGCGCATAGAACTCCAACAAATGGTCACCCATGACTCCTTCCCTGAGGTCACCGGTCTCAACCATGATGATGATTTTATGGGTCTTTCCTTGCTTGACCGATTCTTCAGATATCCATTTGATAGTGGTCAACTCACTGTTGAGACTCACATCGGCATATTTAACCATTTTGGCAATATTCCTTTTGGATACAGGTTTGACATACACAGTTTGAATTTCCGAGTTGATTTCCTTGATTTTTTCAAGGTTGCTTATCCTAGAGTCATGGATTTCCTTTACTCCGAGATTTATCAGTTCCTCTAAGAATTTTCTATTACCACATAAAAGTTTAGAAACTACCCCCCAGGAAATATCACTGTCTTCAAACATCGCTTTAAGGTGTTCAAAATTTGCTTTGAGTTTGGTTCTATTTAAGGTTAGGTACGCCATTATTTTTTGAGTCTCATTTCCAGGTATTTATTCGTAAACCCTAGTTTTTCATATAATTTTCTTGCAGGATTATCCGCTTCTACGTGAAGCGCTATATCGCCATTGGCCATTTCGATGGCAGTTGTCATCAATTGCTTGCCCACTCCCTTTCCCCTTTGGGAAGCATCCACGGCAATATAAACAAGTATATTTTCAGGAATATAACCTGACATGCCTGTTTTATTAATGACTACAGCCCCAACTATTTTTCCTTTTTCTCGTGCCAAAACTGCAAACCCACCCTTGTCCACAGCCTGATCCAAGGCATAATCAAGACATTTCATGATATCATTGATCGGATCACCATACTGTTCCAATTGTACAAACAAAAAATCTGCTATCTCTTTTTTCTGTAAAAAGGTAGCTTGGTCTGCGGTGGATATAATTTCTATTTTATGCATATTCATTAATTTTATTTTGAATTTTCGATTCTCTATACTTATTAACAAGCAAAAACACTGCTAAAGAGGCAAAAACACCAAAGAAATTCGGATCAAGCCCTAAAGGTAAGTTTATAGGCAATAAACCCAGAATCACTGTGACAGCCCCTCCTGTAATCATGGCAGCTATGGCAGCTTCGGGATTCCTTTTCTTTGTAAATAATCCGAATAGGATGGGTACCAAAAGACCTGAAACCATAAAAGCATAACTGTACAACATCAAATCCAAAACATTGGTCATCTGCATAGCTACAATCAGGGCTATGATTCCCAATATCAGTGTGAACAATTGCCCATATAAAATCTGCTGACTTTCTTTTTTCTTATTCAGCCATTTTCCAAAAATATCTGTGGACAAGTTCCCCGATGCCGCCATCAAACAAGAATCAGCAGTAGATAGGACCGCGGAAAAATAAGCTGCCATCATCAAACCCAATATACCCGGAGGAAGAATCGTCCTCAACAGTATAGGTAATCCCATTTCAGGATCCAAAGTTTCCAAATCAATGAGCAACAATCCTTGTTCAAAAGCTACTCTTGAAAGCAACCCCAAAGAAACTCCCATAAAGGCCATTATAGGCCACTCGAATAAACCTGCTATAAACCAAGCTTTTTGCGCGGATTTGGTATCTCTGCTGGCATAAATTCTCTGATACAATGTCATCCCGATAAACCAGATTGGTAAGATCGTAATGCCCCAATTGGCGAAGTCTTGCCATCTGAGATTGGAAAGACTGAAAAACTCCTGAGGCAATGTAGCCTGAATGACTTCCCATCCACCCACATGAAAATAGGCAACAGGAAGACCAATAAATATAAACCCCAACATCAGAATAATCCACTGCACCGTATCTGTATAGATAACCGCTTTCAATCCACCCAAAACAGTGTAAACCACCGCGATAACCCCCATCATCAACAAGGCCTCGGTCAATCCCAGTTCAATAAAAGTACCCGAAGCCAGTTTTGCACCTGCCAATAATTGTGACGAAGTGAATCCAAGGTATCCTATTAGCGAAATCACAGCAGCTGCAATCCCCACCTTCCTGTCAAAAAGATGTTTGAATATCTGTGGGAAAGTATAAAAATTAGCAAATGCCTTGTCCTGCTTTATCCTCGGAATCAAAAATACGGCAGCCAACCACGCCCCCAACAATCCTGTAAACAGCATCCAACTGCCTGAAAGCCCCATTACAAAACCCAATCCTCCAAGTCCAACAGAGAATCCTCCGCCAACATCCGTGGCCACTACCGAAAGACCAATATGCCATGGGCCTATATTTCTTCCACCGACATAATAATCATCCTGACTCTTGTTTTGGCGCATAAAATAGTACCCCACTCCAAGCATCAAAATCATGTACCCGACAAATATGCCGAGATCAATAAAATGCATTTATTTCCTTGTTTGTAAAATCTGACAAATTCTCTAAATAATATTAATTTTCAAAGTTAACATTATTTGAATTAGTCTAAAAGAAAGAAAACATCTAAATACGACAATATATGAATATTGAAATTTGAGATTCATATAGTCACAAAAAAAGCCGGACTGACCGGCTCTTATTTATATTTGATTTAACATCAGACATTCTGACTGCTGACCACCGCAGAGAAATATTCCCTATTCATCCTGGCAATATTGGAAATACTGATGCCCTTTGGGCATTCGGCCTCACATGCACCTGTATTAGTACATGCACCAAAACCTTCAGCATCCATTTGGGCAACCATTTTTTCAGCCCTGGTTTTTCTTTCCACCTGACCTTGTGGCAACAATGCCAATTGGGAAACTTTTGCAGAAGTGAACAGCATAGCCGAAGCATTTTTACAGGCGGCTACACAGGCACCGCAACCGATACATTGCGCAGCATCCATCGCCATATCGGCAATGGTTTTTGTGATAGGAATTTCATTGGCATCAGGAACTCCACCTGTATTGACCGAAACATATCCGCCTGCCTGAATAATTCTATCAAACGCAGAGCGATCAGTTACCAAATCTTTGACTACAGGAAATGATTTTGCCCTCCAAGGCTCTATGGTAATGGTCTCACCATCATTGAATGACCTCATGTGGAGTTGGCAGGTAGTGGTCTGTAATGGACCATGTGGATTTCCATTGATGTACAAAGAACACATCCCGCAGATACCTTCCCTACAATCATGGTCAAAATGAACTGGATCTTCTCCCTTTTCAGTCAATTGTTCATTCAACACATCCAACATCTCCAAAAACGACATGTCTTTAGAAATATCTGTAACTTTATATTCTTTAAAACCTCCTTTGTCGGAGTGATTTTTCTGTCTCCAGATTTTCAATGTAAGATTCATTGCTCTGATGATTTTAATTTTCTAATTACTTATAACTTCTTTGGGTCAACTTCACATTTTCAAACACAAGAGGCTCTTTATGAAGCGCTTCTTCTTTTCCTTCTCCCAAATATTCCCATGCAGCGACATAGGCAAAATTTTCGTCATCCCTAAGGGCTTCACCTTCAGGAGTCTGATATTCTTCTCTGAAATGTCCACCACAGGATTCATCTCTATTGAGCGCATCATCCACCATCAACTCTCCTAGCTCAATGAAATCCGCTACCCTATGGGCTTTTTCTAAGGACTGATTCAATTCTTCATTATCTCCAAGCACATTGACATTGGTCCAGAATTCTGCTTTCAATTCTTTGATCATTGCCTTAGCTTTGGTAAGTCCCTCGGCATTTCTGGCCATTCCACAGTAATCCCACATGATTTTTCCTAATCTCTTATGAAAATGGTCTACAGTCTTTTTACCCTTGATGCTAAGTAATTTTTGAATTCTATCCTTAACTTCTTTTTCTGCTGTTTTAAATGCCTGATCATTTACATCCAATTTGGCTGCAGCCGATTGGGCAAGGTAATCACCCACAGTGTAAGGAATAACAAAATACCCATCTGCAAGGCCTTGCATCAATGCGGAGGCACCCAATCTATTGGCTCCATGATCGGAGAAATTAGCTTCTCCCAATGCATACAATCCAGGTACATTGGTCATTAAATTGTAATCTACCCAAAGACCTCCCATGGTATAATGAACAGCAGGATAGATCATCATTGGACCCTCATATGGATTGTCCCCTGTAATCTGCATGTACATGTCAAAGAGGTTACCATATTTGGCTTCTATGGTACTTTTCCCGTCGCGCTTGATGGCATCTCTAAAATCCAAAAATACTGCCTCTCCTGTCTCATTGACTCCTCTACCCTCATCACACATATATTTGGCATTTCTTGATGCTACATCACGTGGAACCAAATTACCAAAAGATGGGTACTTTCTTTCCAAGAAGTAATCTCTTTCTTCCTCTTTAATATCATTGGCCGAAATCTGCCTTTTTCTCAGTTTTTCGGCCATTTCAACGGTTGCAGGAACCCATACCCTACCGTCATTCCTAAGGGATTCAGACATCAATGTCAATTTTGACTGATGATCACCTGAAACGGGAATACAAGTTGGGTGGATTTGCGTGTAACTGGGATTAGCCATTAAAGCGCCTTTTTTGTGGGCCCTCCAAGCTGCGGTAACATTTGAACCCATTGCATTGGTGGAAAGAAAAAACACATTCCCATAACCACCTGTGCAAAGTAATACTGCATGTGCAGCATGTGATTCAATAGCTCCTGTTATAAGGTTTCTGGTAACAATTCCTTTGGCTTTCCCATCAATTGTTACCACATCCATCATTTCTGTTCTTGGATATAATTTTACTTTACCATTGGCAACCTGTCTGCTGAGTGCAGAATAAGCTCCTAAAAGTAATTGTTGACCTGTTTGTCCTTTGGCATAAAAAGTTCTTGAAACCTGCGCGCCACCAAAAGACCGGTTTGCCAACAGGCCTCCATATTCTCTTGCAAAAGGCACCCCTTGGGCCACACATTGATCAATGATATTTACAGAAACCTGAGCCAGCCTGTAAACATTGGCTTCTCTTGACCTGTAATCCCCACCTTTGATGGTATCATAAAACAATCGGAATACAGAATCTCCATCATTTTGATAGTTTTTAGCAGCATTGATGCCACCTTGTGCAGCGATGGAATGCGCTCTTCTTGGACTATCCTGAAAACAAAATGCCTTGACATTGTAACCAAGTTCTGCCAAAGACGCAGCTGCTGAAGCTCCTGCTAGTCCAGTTCCAACTACTATTACTTCATATTTTCTTTTATTGGCCGGGTTGACCAATTTCACGTTGAATTTATGTTTGGTCCATTTGTCTGCCAATGGGCCTTCGGGTATTTTAGAATCTAGTATCATCTAAATAAGATTTTATATTTCTACATTCAATTAAATCTGCTGGATCAAAGTGTTTGGATATACATGACCAGAGGAATCAGTGCAAATAGTGCTGGAACTATAATTGAAAAGCCAAAACCGACTTTTTGAATCAAAGGTGAATATTTTGTATGATTTAGACCAAGGGTTTGGAATGCACTTGCAAAACCATGTGAGAGATGAAATCCCAAGAAACCCATACAAATCACGTAAAAGGCGACATAAAATACATTAGAGTATGCTTCGGAAACAATAACAAAAACATTCTTATAAGTAATGCCTTCATAAACTGCCGTTGGTAATTCCCCAAATTTGAACTCATACCAAAATCCCCTTAAATGAACAAGAATGAATATCAATAGGATTGTTCCCAATATCCCCATGTTTCTAGAAGACCAAGAACTGTTATTTTGTGGTCTGCTTATCGCATAGCCTACAGGTCTTGATTTTTTGTTCTGTCTGGTAAGGATTATTGAATAAATAACATGAAGTAAAATAAATGCAAAGTTGCCATAAGAAACGACTTTAATTAAAGGGTTATTGGCCATGCTGTGTGCATATATATTGAACGACTCACCATTGTCAGAAATAAGTAACTGTAAATTCCCAGCCAAATGCACGACCAAGAATAATATCAGAAATAAACCTGTTAGAGCCATCAATAATTTTTTGCCCAGCGTGCTGTTTAAGGTTTTTGATACCCAACTCATATTATTTTTTCTTAAGTGTTCGATTGATATTTGGTTATAAAACTATGGCGCCAAATTTACATGTGGAAAGCTTAGTAAACAATCCAAAAACAATCGATTGAACTTATTTTAAACCATTCTAAATAGAATTGTTTGGAAACTCAATATTTATAAATTTTGTACGTTCATTTAACCAAGCGTTTAATTTTATTGTTTGATTAATATGAAAAATTATATCCTGTTTTGGTTAAATTCGTATATCTTGAAAGGCAAATTTAAATCCTCCATGAAATTCAGCGCTTTACTTTTACTCACCTGCGGTTTTTTATTCCTGTCTTTGTCAAATTCCTTTGCGACTCACATTCGTGCAGGTGAGATCACTGCCGAACGTGTTTCAGTGCAGACTCTGACCTATAGAATAACGGTGGTTGGTTACACAGACACGAGATCAAGTGTGATTTTTGGTCCTGGAGACATCAATTTTGGAGACGGAAGGGAAGTGAAATTAAATACTGAAGCTGATTTTACGCTTTCGGAAGCGCTTGGTAATCAGATTGAAAAAAACACATTTGTAATTACACATACCTATCAAGGACCTGGAGATTATATCATTAGGTTTAGGGAATTCAATAGAAATGACCTGACCCTTAATATGGATAATTCAGTGGATACACCGTTTTATGTGGAGACCAAAATTACCATAGATCCATTTATAGGGGTCAATAATTCCCCTGTACTTACCATACCGCCTGTAGATAATGGAGCTGTAAATAAGAGATATATCCATAACCCTGGTGCTTATGATCCTGATGGAGACAGCCTTTCTTACCGAATGGATGTGCCCAAACAAGCTTTCCAAAGACCTGTCAACAATTATAGAGATCCATCCACTTCCGAATTCAGTTTTAATAGGGAGGATGGCGGCACGCCACCATTTCTTTCCCTTGATCCTTTGACAGGGGATTTAATCTGGGATGCCCCAGGATTGGCAGGACAATATAATGTGGCGTTCAGAATAGAGGAATGGAGAAAAATCGATGGTCGCTGGAGACAGATAGGATACGTGGTCAGAGACATGCAAATCATCATTGAAAACTCCAACAACCAACGACCTGAGTTGATATTACCTCCAGATCTTTGCGTAGTCGCAGGTACAAAAATAGAAGAGATCATACAGGGATCTGATCCTGATGGTGATCCCATAAAAATTGAGGTTTTTGGAGATCCTATAGAAATTTCGGCCTCTCCTGCAAGCTATGACCCTGTTTCTTTGTTTCAATCCAGTCCTGGAATAATCAACTTTGATTGGCAAACCATTTGTAGCCACGTAAGAGAAAGAGAATATCAGGTCAGAATAAGGATTACTGATCAGCCCAGATCCGGACCAGCTTTGGTTGACATCAAAACCTGGAATATTAAGGTGATTGGTCCCCCTCCTGTTTTAGAAGATGTGGAACAACAACAGGGCCGGGCAGTCAATCTACAATGGCAGCCATATTCATGTTCGAATTCCGCAGAAACCATGCAAGTCTGGAGAAGGCTGAATTCCGATCCTTATGAACCGGATTCCTGTGAAACGGGTATTCGGGCAGGATATGAACTGGTAGGAACAACCAATATGTCCACATTCAATTTTCTGGACAATAACCAAGGAGAAGGATTGGCCCCAGGAAATACCTATTGCTACAGATTGGTATCTGCTTTTCCTCCGCCTAGATTGGGAGAGAGTATAGTTTCTGAAGAAATATGTATCACAATAGATGTCGATGTACCGCTGATCACCAACGTCAGCATTGAAGAAACAGATAGCGAAAATGGGGAGATTTTCATAAAATGGACACCACCTTATGACATTGACAGGGTTCAATTCCCAGGCCCATTTACCTATGAACTCTTGAGAAGCACTGGTTTTACCGGAAACCAAAATAGGATCTCTGTATTTGAAACTTCAGATACCACATTTACTGATATCGGTTTGAATACAGAAAACCTTGTTTATAATTATAAGGTAATCCTCAAAGAAAACAATACTACCATAGACAGTTCAAGTTCTGCATCTTCAGTGAGACTTGAGCCAATAATTATCAATGAAGCTATAGAACTCAATTGGGCATTCACAGTTCCTTGGAACAATGCTGTTTCTGAATTTACACATGAGGTATATAGAAACAGAAATGACCCTGATGCCCAGGATTCGGATACTTTTGAATTAATTGCGGAAGTTGATGTGACCACAGCAGGTTTTACCTATTTTGATGATGGTAGACATAATGGAGTCACCCTTAAAAAAGAAATAGAGTATTGTTATTATGTCATCACTAAGGGTTCTTACAATGTCGATTTAATAGCTTATCCCCTTGAAAATAAATCTCAGATTATATGTGCAAGGCCGGATGATGACAGGCTTCCATGCCCACCTGTTTTGACATTTGAGGGACCTGAATGTAGTGCGTTCCTATCTGATAAAGGATGTAATTTCAGTTCCTTTGTTCATGAACTTAGCTGGGAACCGGATTTCACAAGTGTCTGCGATGATGAATTAAGTGCTTTCAGATTATACTATTCTCCAGAGGGAGAAGACGGTCAATTCAATTTAGTAGGTACTTATTCAACTTTCGAAAGGGACGCCATTCTTTCGAATTTACCTACTTACAGAGGTTGTTATTACATCACTGCAGTAGATCGTTCGGGTAACGAAAGTGGTGCGAGCAACATCGTTTGTGTGGACAATTGCCCCAATTATGAATTACCAAACGCATTTACTCCAAATGGAGACGGGGTGAATGAAACCTTTATGGCATACGATAACCCGTTCGTAAGGTGTCCGAGATTCGTTTTGGGTGTTGAAATATTCATAGTCAATAGATGGGGAGTTGAGGTGTTCAGTTATAATAGCCTTGAGTCAACTGAAAACGATATTTATATCAGGTGGGACGGAAGAGACAATAATGGCAATGAGTTACCGGCAGGAACATACTTCTATTCAGGAACAGTGCGATTTGACGCACTTGATCCTGCTTTACAAAGCAAGTCCTTGAAAGGAACAATACAAGTACTCCGATGAGGGTACAAGAAAAGTTCAGAATAGTGCTTTTCGATGGAGTATGCAATTTATGTAACAGTGCCGTAGATTTTATAATTAATAGGGACAGCAAAGAGGTATTCAAAGTTGGAGCTTTACAGGATGATGTAACCAAAAAATTGCTTGAAGATTTTAAAATTAATTCAGACTATCTGGATTCTCTTGTCTTTATTTATCAGGAATCTGTATTCTACAAAAGCCGGGCTGCTTTGGAAATTGCAAGAAACCTGAGTGGATTATGGCCACTCATGTATATTTTCATTATTATTCCAAGCTTTATCAGGGATCCTATTTATGAATGGATCGCTCGCAACAGGTATAAATGGTTTGGTAAAAAAGAAACTTGTCGCCTTCCCACCAAAAAAGAAAAAAAGAGATTTCTCAGCATAGAAGACTTTTAATTCTCCAATTCCCTCCTATTCAATATTTCCTTGTTTTTCTTAGCTAATTAGTGTATCATTATTAAACAAAAAAACCAACTATGGAAATAGCTAATGTATTTGAAAACAATGAAAATTGGATTGCAGCCAAACTAGATAAAGATCCCAATTATTTTAAAAATCTAGCAAAAGGTCAAAATCCTGATATTCTTTATATTGGATGTGCGGATAGCCGCGTAAGTGCTGAGGACTTGATGGGTGTTCAGCCAGGTGAGGTCTTTGTTCACCGAAACATTGCCAATATGGTCATCAGCATTGATCTGAATGCCATGTCCGTATTGACCTATGCTGTGGATAACCTTAAAGTAGACCATGTGGTAGTTTGTGGCCATTATTTGTGCGGAGGGGTAAAAGCTGCTATGGATGCAGCGGATCTTGGAATTCTTAACCCATGGCTTAGAAATATCCGGGATGTTTACCGAATTCATAAAAATGAACTCAATGCAATTGAGGATGAAACATTAAAATATAATAGGCTTGTAGAATTGAATGTCCAAGAACAATGTGTCAATTTATTAAAAACAGCGGTTGTTCAAAAAGCAGTTAGAAACAGGGGAATGAAAATCCATGGATGGGTATTTGATGTTAGTACAGGAAGATTAATTGACCTCAAAATTGATTTCAAAGCAGCTTTGAAAGAAATTACAGAAATCTATGACCTTGGAGGAATGAATATAGATTCTTTAACTATTGATGAATAAAAATGTAAAAATTGATTTATTTGCTATTAAGAGGTCTTCGGGAAGACCTCTTATTTTTTAATATCTTTGCACAGAACAAATTTTAAAAAGATGAAAAAAGCGTATATTTTTCCCGGTCAGGGAGCACAATTCCCGGGAATGGGTAAAGAATTGTATGAGAACAACCAAGAAGCTAAGTCATTATTTGAAAAAGCAAATGAGATTTTAGGCTTTCGGATTTCAGACATCATGTTTGAAGGTTCTGAGGAGGAACTCAAACAGACAAAAGTGACCCAGCCGGCTATTTTTCTTCATTCTGTTGTTTTGGCTACAACATCTGTAGATTTCAGTCCAGCTATGGTTGCAGGACATTCCCTTGGAGAATTTTCTGCTTTGGTAGCTAGTGGCACCCTTTCATTTGAAGATGGTTTAAAACTCGTTTACCAAAGGGCTTTGGCCATGCAGGAAGCCTGTGAAATCAACCCTTCCGGAATGGCTGCCATTTTGGGTCTAGAAGACCAAAAGGTGGAAGAAATATGTGCATCCATAGAAAACGAGATCGTAGTGCCCGCCAATTACAATTGTCCTGGACAGCTTGTGATTTCGGGCAGTAATAAGGGAATTGAAATAGCATGCGAAAAGATGAAAGCAGCAGGTGCTAAAAGAGCCTTACCATTGCCTGTCGGGGGTGCATTTCATTCACCATTGATGGAGCCAGCACGTGAAAAACTCCAATCAGCCATTGAGGCTACCCTATTTAAGGCCCCAAGCTGTCCTGTTTACCAAAATGTATCCACGACGGGAGTTGTTGATGTTCAAGAAATTAAATATAATCTAATAGCTCAACTTACAGCCCCAGTCAAATGGACCCAATCTGTCCAACAAATGATTGAGGATGGGGCTGACATTTTTATAGAATGCGGTCCAGGAAAAGTCCTTCAAGGCCTTGTTAAAAAGATAAATAAAGACGCTGAAGTTGCAAGTATTTAAAGCAAGCCCGGAAAGTATTCCGGGTTTCTTTTTTCAAAAACAACCACCTCCGAGGTATCAGAACATAATTCAAGCAATTCTTTCTGTTTTTTTGCAAGAACCGGGTGGGGGAATTCAGGAATGATTTCATTCAGCGGTTCCAATACAAACCTCCTTTCCTGAATAGAGGGATGTGGAATAGTAAGAGATGGACTTTGAATAATTTTATTTCCAAAATATAAAATGTCAATGTCCATAATTCGATCCCCCCATTTTACCTCTCTTTTCCTACCCATTTTTTCTTCAATACCCAGAATTTTGGTCAAAATAGTTTCAGGACTTTCCTTGGTTTCAAAGATCAAAACTTGATTGAGGTATTTTCCAAATGATTTTCCTCCCCATGCAGCTGTTTCAAAAATTGAAGAAGTTAATTTAGATTCCCCAAACTGTAAAACCAAAAACCTTTTGGCCTCTTCAATCAAGACCCGTCTATCACCAAGATTTCCTCCAATGATAAAAACTACTTTATCCATTTACCAGTTATTAAAAACATCAGTTAAACATAAATAAAAAAGAGGTATTTTTGCCAAATAATAAAAAAGATTATGAGATTTCTAGGAAACGTATTGGCTGTTATTGTGGGCCTATTAATATTTTCAGTGATGAGTTTTTTTATCCTCGCAGGTATCATTGCTGTGGTATCTTCATCAGAGGATGAAGTGAAAATCAAAGAAAACACAGTGCTTGTCCTTAATCTTGAGGGAAGAATATTGGTTGAAAGAACAAGTGAGGATGATCCGGATTTCTCATCCTTCAGTCTATTGGGAGGAGTTCCGAATATTGGATTGATCAGCTTAAAAAAAGCCGTTCAGACAGCTAAAGAAGATGAGAATGTTAAAGGAATATTCCTCAAAGCGGGAACTTTTGTGGCAGGACAGGCGGGAATGAAGGAATTCCGTGATGTTTTACTGGATTTCAAAGAGTCTGGTAAATTTATAGTTAGCTATGGGGAATATTATTCAGAAGGAGGATATTACATGAGCTCTGTTGCTGATGAAATCTATATCAACCCCTCTGGATTAATGGAGTTTAATGGGTTTGCCGCAGAAATCATGTTCTTTAAAGGCATGTTCGAAAAATTGGAGGTTGAACCACAAATATTCAGAGTTGGGGATTTTAAAAGTGCTGTAGAGCCTTTCATCCTTGAAAAGATGAGTCCTGAAAATAGATTGCAGACTGAATCATTGCTAAATGATCTTAACCAGACTCTTCTTCAGGAAGTTGGGGATTCTAGGGGTATTTCATTGGAACAGATTTCGGAAATAAGTTCCAAGATGTTGGTTAGGAAGACCAAAGATGCAGTTGACTATAAACTTGTAGATGGATTATGGTATGAAGATCAAGTAATGGACTTACTAAAGGAAAAGTTGGGTTTGAAAGAAGACGAAAAAGTAAATACCATTAATATTACTAAAATAAACCAATCTGCAAAAACGAAAAATAGGCTTTCCAAAAATCGGATAGCTGTTATAGTAGCAGAGGGTGACATCATGAGCGGGGAAATGGATGGTACTATTGGTTCGGATAAATTTAAGGAAGAAATCAAAAAAGCCCGTTTAAACAAAGATATCAAAGCAATAGTGTTACGGATAAATTCCCCAGGCGGCTCAGCTTTGGCTTCTGAGGTAATCTGGAGGGAATTGGAAGAAGCCAAAAAGGAGAAGCCTTTGATAGCTTCTATGGGTGAGGTAGCCGCTTCTGGAGGATATTACATTGCAGCCGGGGCTGATACCATAGTGGCACAACCCAATACTATTACAGGTTCCATCGGTATCTTTGCACTATGGTTCAATGCACAAGGCTTGTTAAACAATAAATTAGGAATCACCACAGATGTAGTCAAAACTGGAGAATTTTCTGATTTCCTTAGCCCTACCAGAAAAGTATCTGAAATGGAAAAAGCTATATTCCAAGGTCAAGTAGAGGAAGGTTACGATATATTCCTATCCAGGGTAGCAGAGGGCAGAAACAAAAGCAAAGAAGATATTATGAAAGTAGCATCAGGAAGAGTTTGGACCGGAAATCAGGCAAGGCAGAATGGACTTGTTGATGTTTTAGGAAGCTTGGAAGATGCTATACAAATAGCTGCTAACAAAGCACAAGTTTCAGATGATTTCCGAATCGTTTATTATCCGCAGGAAAAACCATGGTTTGAAAGATTTCTTGGACAATTCTCCAATGATGTTCAAGTATTTTATCAAAAACAAAAATTAGGATCTCTATACCCCATATTTCAGCAATTTGAAAATATCAAAAAATATGAAGGTCTTATGGTCCGAATGCCTTATGACTTGAACATTCAATAAAGAAAAAGGGAGCAGCCGCTCCCTTTTTTCATTTCTGAAGTAAAATCTTCCATGCTGTTTCAATATCACCTGCCTCCAAAATGTCTTTCGCATATTCATGAAGGTGAAAAATGAAACCCTCCTGATCATTTTTAAACCGAAGCTTCATTTCCTGAATCTCAGGCTTCATCGAGAAATTTTCTAATTCTTCTTGATTTGGCAAAGCTTCAATATTCCCAAGTCTTCCCAAATTATTACCAGACAATACCAAGCTATTTTTGATGGACTCGGGAATACTATCTACTCCAATACCTCTATTTCTTAAAGGTTTTGGAATCTCAAATAAAGATTGACCACTTGCCCGACAATACCAATTACCCCCCATTCGGGCCACCGCATCTAGTTTATCCGGGTCAATTTGATCATTCTCATCCAAAAGCTCTTCTTTAAGATGCATCAGTAATACTTCACAAATTACCAGATTCGCCGCTCCACCACCTTCCCCAATTGGAATAACATCAATAACCTTACATTCAAAAGCTGCAGGGGCTTCTTTTACCCTGGGTGGTTTTACCAAAATGGAAGGTTCCTCAGTCAATCCTGATTTGGAAAATTCATTGACACCTTTTTCATATTCAGTGCTTGCCAATGACATCTGTTCCACCATTCCAAAATTCACAATATTAATGACTACTTCAGGGACATCTTTTACATTGTCCAAGCTATGCTTGGTCGTATTGTCTCTGACTCTTCTTGAAGGGGAAAATATTAATACGGGTGGATTTGAACCAAAAACATTAAAAAAACTAAATGGACTTAGATTGACTTTACCATCCGAGTCAACCGTACTGGCAAACGCTATAGGTCTAGGTGCCACTGCACCCAACAAATAACTATGGAATTGAGATGTAGAAAGTTGTTTTGGATCAATTATTTTCATTTTGTCATGGATTTAGGAGATATTAGGATTTTGAGGGACTTATCAACGTCCTTAAGAAATTTGACTTGAATCAAAGATTTATAAATAAAATAGATATGAAGCACAATTGTTTTATGGTCTTAATGGTAGCCTTTATTATAGTTTTAGGAATCACCATGCCTCATCAAAATTCTTTTGCTCAAACTTACCAAATAGCAACGTATAATATCCGGTTTGATAATGCAAATGATCTTGGTAATTTATGGAAAGACAGATCACCCCATCTTATAAACCAAATCAAGTTCCATAAAATGGATATCATTGGTACCCAAGAAGGACTTCATCATCAACTGGAGGATATGAAATCAGCTCTGGAATTTCCATATATAGGTATAGGTAGGGATAAGGGCGATACAGCAGGAGAATTCAGTGCCATTTTCTATAATCCTGAAAAATTCACGGTATTGAAACAAGAGACTTTTTGGCTTTCGGAGTCTCCTCACAAACCATCAAAAGGTTGGGATGCTGCACTGAACAGGGTATGTACTTGGGGCAAATTTCAGGACAAGCATGATAATACTTTTTATGTTTTCAATATCCACTACGACCATGTCGGCCAAAAAGCAAGAGAAGAAAGCAGTAAATTGGTCATCAAAAAAATAAAGGAAATCAACAAAGAGAATCATCCTGTCATATTTATGGGAGATTTCAATGTGACTCCTGACAATCCTGCCTATGCTACAGTATTGGAAAATTCCAATTTAAAAGATAGCCGGAAGATTTCACAGACCCCGCCCATAGGTAATCAGGGCACATTCAATGCTTTCAACTGGGGTCGGCTTCCTGATGGGATTATTGATCACATTTTCGTAAGCCCTAAAGTAAAAGTTTTGAGACATGGAATTCTAACAGATAATTATGGCATGAAATACCCTTCTGACCATTTTCCGGTGATGGTGGAAGTGAGTTGGTGAAAAGACTGGTGGAGGTAAATTTTCAGATTTTTTATTCCTTTTGCCATCAGCCCCAGAAGTAGATACAAATACCCTAGCCATAATCCAGTTAATTATCTGTTTTGATACACTTATATATCTGACTTATAAATGAATTTTTAATTTGTAGACTATTGTATAATTTTTATTTATTTCTGATCTTTAAATTCAATTAAATACTAGAATGTTTTTGTTTTTAGAAAAGGACCTTCTCAGTTTTGGAGATAACTAACTAATTATTTATTAAAAGTTTAAATTTAACTCAAGCTAGTAAAACAATTTTTAAACACTGAAAGTTACCTTAATCATAGAGTTAGAACGACTTTTTGCAGAAATTTCTTTAAATAATCCGAAATCACATTTTCAATTACAAACCCATAACTTAATAAAAAATGAGCTGGAAAGAATCCTATCAACAAAAACTGAAATCAATGCAAGAAGCCGCAGCATTGATTGAATCCGGGGACAGATGTTTCATTTCACCTGTTTCCTCCGCACCTCCCCAATTGGTGGATGCCATCTGCGACAGGTATCAGGAACTAAAAAATGTGTACGTTTATTCCGGTCTTACTTTGTATCCGTTCAAGTTTATGACTTCCCCTGATTTTATAGGAAAAATAAACTATGAATCCTTTTTTTATGGACCTGTTGACAGAAAACTACAAGGGGTTGGTAATGTCAGGCTGAATTCTATCCAATTTGCCAATTTGGGTAGATATCTTTTGGACAAGTCACCTGAAGGGGCAAGGATTAATGTAGTTCTTGCAGATGTGTCAATGCCCGACGAGGATGGATACATGTATTGGGGACCCATGGGGGTTTCTGGTACCGGCCCCTTAGCAGCACAGGCAGAAAAAGTTATCGTGCAAGTCAATAAATTCCAGCCGAGGGCATTTGGTCACTTTAATAAGATACATGTCAACGATGTTACGGCAATCACAGAATTCGACCATCCTTTACCTGAATTACCAGAAGCTCCTATAAGTGATGTTGAGAAAAAAATCGCAGAACATATCCTTCCTTTAATCCCTGATGGTTCTTGCATCCAAATTGGATTCGGAGGACTCAGCAATGCGGTGGGCTATGGTTTGGAAAACAAGAAAAACCTCTCTGTACATACTGAAATGTTCACCGAGTCTATGTTGCATTTGTATAAAAAGGGTTGTATCACTGGAAAAATCGTGGCAGGATTTGGACTTGGAAGCAAGGAAGTTTATGATTTTGTTGGTCAGGGAAAAGCTGAATTAGCACCGATTTGGGAAGTAAACAACCCTTATGAAGTTGCCAAAAACGACAATTTCATGTCTATCAATGCCTGTCTTATGGTGGATTTGACAGGTCAAGTATGCTCAGAAGGTGTAGGCCATGGAAGATACAGTTCAGTAGGGGGGCAGGTTGACTATGTAAGAGGAGCCGGCATGTCCAAAGGCGGAAAAAGTTTCTTGTGTTTGGCATCTGCTTCTTTGGACAAAAGGGGCAATCTTAGAAGTTCCATTGTCATCCAATTTCCTCCGGGACAGGTAGTAACCACTCCAAGAACTGACGTAATGTACATTGTAACCGAGTATGGAGTGGCCAATGTTTATAACAAACCCATTCATGAAAGAGTGGAAGCAATCATCAGTGTAGCGCATCCCAACTTTAGGGACCAATTAAGGTTTGATGCCAAGACAAACGGATTAATATAACAAAACTTTTCATGAAGCATTTTTCTCAGGAACCAAAGGGTTTCTGAACAAAATTAATATAGCCAATTCAATGAACTAAATATGAAACGACCCATAAAAAAAATAGCTGTAATAGGCTCGGGCATAATGGGTTCAGGCATAGCCTGCCATTTTGCTAATATAGGCGTTGAGGTGCTTTTATTAGACATTATGCCAAAAGAACCTACCGACGAAGAAACAAAAAAAGGATTGACCCTTGAGCACAAATTTGTGCGTAACAGAATTGTGAATACCCAACTCCAGGCTGCTATCAAAAGCAAACCAGCGCCTTTATATAAAAATGGATTTGCAAACCGCATCAGCACGGGAAACCTTGATGACGACTTGCCTAAAATAGGTGATGTGGATTGGATTATTGAAGTGGTGGTAGAAAGACTTGATATCAAGCAACAGATTTTTGAAAAGGTAGAAAAATACAGGAAACCCGGAACATTAATTACCTCCAATACTTCGGGTATACCTATCGGGATGATGAGCAAAGGGAGAAGCGAAGATTTTCAGGCACATTTTTGTGGAACCCATTTCTTCAATCCTGTCAGATACCTCAATTTGTTTGAATTGATTCCCGGACCAAAAACCAAACCGGAGGTCATTGAATTTCTTACTGACTACGGCGACAGATTCCTCGGAAAAACTGTGGTAAAGGCCAAAGACACCCCTGCATTTATAGGCAACAGGATCGGGATTTTTGGTATTCAACTAGTATTCCATTTAGCGAAAGATCTTGATTTGAAAGTGGAGGAGATCGATGCACTGACAGGACCTCTCATTGGCAGGCCGAAAAGTGCCACATTTCGTACAGCAGATGTTGTGGGGCTTGATACCGTGGTCCATGTGGCCAAAGGTATTTTGGACAATTGCCCCGAAGATGAAGCTCATGAATTGTTTAAAACCCCGGATTTTCTTCAATTCCTTCTTGACCAAAAATGGTTGGGTTCCAAGTCTGGTCAGGGATTTTATAAAAAAGAAGGAAAAGACATCCTTGCATTTAGAATTGATGACCACAGTTACCAACCCCAAGAAAAGACCAGATTTGAATCAATAGGCGCTGCCCTCAAGTTAGATGACCTTGGTGCAAGATTTCCAGTATTGGTTGGAGGTTCAGACAAAGCATCAGTTTTTTTCAGGAAAAGCTTTGCCCATCTACTTGCCTATTCGGCCAACCGAATCCTGGAAATAGCAGATGAGGTATATCAGATTGATGATGCCATGAAAGCAGGTTTCGGGTGGGAGCATGGGCCTTTTGAAATATGGGATGCCATTGGATTTGAAAAAGGGTTGAATTTGATTATGGAAGAAAACCTGAAAATTCCTGATTGGATTGAAAAAGCCGGGGAAAATGGAATGAGTTCTTTTTACCGCATCGAGGAAGGTGCCAGACAATATTTCTGCCTCACAGTGCAATCCTACAAAAATATCCCGGGCAAAGACCAATTGATAGTTCTTAATTACCTGAGGAAAAACAATACCATATGGAGCAATTCCGAATCGAGTGTTATTGATCTAGGTGACGGCATACTCAATGTTGAGTTTCATTCAAAGATGAATGCAATTGGTTCCAATGTACTCGAAGGTATCAACAAAGGAATTGAGTTGGCAGAGGCCAATTACAGGGGAATGATAATCAGTAATCAAGCCCCCAATTTCTCTGCCGGTGCCAACCTAATGGAAATAGCCACTTTGCTTCAAAAGAGAGATATTCCTGCCATTAACAATGCCATCGCTCAATTCCAGCAAACCACCCAAAGAATCAGATATTCTTCCATCCCGGTTGTAGCTGCTCCTCATGGGCTTACCTTGGGCGGAGGATGTGAAATAACCCTTCATGCAGATAAGGTGGTAGCCGCTGCCGAAACCTACATGGGATTGATTGAATTTGGTGTGGGGCTAATCCCGGGCGGAGGTGGTTCCAAAGAACTCTCACTCAGGGCATCGGACATCTGGCGCACGGGCGACAATAGGGTCAATGTTCTCCAACAATTTTTCCTGACAATTGCCACGGCTAAGGTCTCTTCTTCGGCTTACGAAGCCTTTGATTTTGGATTGATGATTCCATATAGGGATATCGTGGTGGTCAACAAGGACAGGTTGATTTCTGTTGCCAAGCATCATGCTGTTCTTATGGCAGAACAGGGATATTCGCAGCCTCCAATCCGCAAGGATGTAAAAGTTTTGGGAAGGCAAGTTTTATCCATGTTCCATGTGGGAACAGACCAAATGAAAGCAGGCTTCTATGCTTCCGATCATGATAAATTGATTGGAAATAAACTTGCATTTGTAATGTCTGGCGGGGACCTTACCGAACCTATGGATGTATCCGAAGAGTATCTCCTGAATTTGGAAAGAAAGGCATTTTTGGAACTTCTAAGTGAACCCAAAACCCAAGAAAGGATTCAGTCAATGCTTACAACAGGGAAACCGCTAAGAAACTAAAGCCTGCCCAAAATAAAACCATCAAAACAAGTTTAAAATGAATTGAAATGAAAACAGCATATATAGTCAAAGGATACAGAACAGCCGTGGGCAAGGCCCCCAAGGGCAGTTTGCGTTTCATGCGGTCAGATGATATGGCCGCACAAACAATCTCCTACCTACTTTCTCAAGTGCCGGAATTTGACCACTCAAGGATAGACGACTTGATTGTAGGCAATGCTATGCCCGAAGGCGAACAGGGATTAAACCTTGCGCGTCTCATCAGCCTAATGGGATTGTCCACCGACAAAGTCCCCGGGCTTACCATTAACCGTTTTTGTGCTTCGGGTTTAGAGGCAATAGGCATTGCGGTTGCAAAAATCCAAAACGGCATGGCTGACTGTATCATTGCCGGAGGCGTGGAGAACATGAGTCAGATTCCAATGGGAGGTGCAAGATTTGCCCCTGCCTATTCAGTAACAAGTAAAGGGCTTGAAGATTATTACTGGAACATGGGATTGACGGCTGAAGCAGTTGCTGCGGAGTATAACATTTCACGTGAGGATCAGGATCAATTTGCTTTTGAATCTCACAATAAAGCGCTCAATGCCATAGACAACCAATTGTTTAAAGATCAAATTGTACCCCTGAACATAGAACAAGTTTTTGTAGATGAAAATAACCAACGCGCTACAAGAAACTATGAATTTTCTGTAGATGAAGGTCCACGGAGGGGAACATCTTTTGAAGGGCTTTCCGGCTTAAGAACTGTTTTTGCAGCAAAAGGAAGCGTAACGGCGGGCAATTCTTCCCAAACAAGCGATGGTGCTGCATTTGTGTTGGTCATGTCCGAAGAAATGGTTAAAGAACTTGGTGTCTCCCCTGTAGCACGCCTTATATCCCTTGCATCTGCGGGCTTGCCACCAAGGATTATGGGGGTTGGTCCAATTTATGCCATTCCAAAGGCTCTCAAACAAGCCGGGCTACATCAAAACGAAATCAATCTCATAGAACTTAATGAAGCTTTTGCTTCTCAAGGTTTGGCTGTTATCAAGGAATTGGGTCTGGACCCATCTATCATCAATCCACATGGCGGAGCCATTGCTTTAGGCCATCCGCTTGGTTGTACGGGCGCTAAGTTAAGTGTACAGTTATTCGACGAAATGAGTAAAAGGAAACTAAAATACGGTGTCGTAACCATGTGCGTTGGAACAGGACAAGGAACCGCTGGCGTTTATGAAATTTTGTAAGATACAGTAGAACATCTATCTAAAAATTATCTATTTATGATCATTCAACCGAAAATAAAAGGTTTTGTGCTTTCCGAAGCCCATCCCCTTGGCTGCGCTGCAAGCGTAATGACACAGATCGAATATGTGAAATCTAAAGGAAAAATAGAAGGAAGCAAACGCGTACTTGTGATAGGTGCATCAACAGGATTTGGGCTATCCTCAAGAATCACAAGTGCATTTGGATGTGGGGCAGCTACCATTGGGGTCATATACGACAGGCCACCTTCCCCTAATCAAACAGCATGGCCGGGTTGGTACAATACTGCAGCATTTGAAGAGGCAGCCCATAAAGCTGGTCTTTATGCCAAAACCATTAATGATGATGCTTTTCAAATTAGGACCAAGAAAGATACTATTGCTTTGATCAAAGCGGATTTGGGTCAGGTAGATTTGGTAATTTATAGTGTAGCGGCGCCCCGAAGGTTGCATCCCTATTCAGGTCAATTATTCAGATCGGTGCTTAAACCTATCGGCGAACCCTATACCAACAAGACCTTTGATCCCCGAAGCAACGAAATAGTGGACATCACGATTCCTCCGGCAATAGAAGGAGATATTGATAATACAGTCACGGTAATGGGTGGAGAGGATTGGAAGTTTTGGGTAAATGCATTGAAAGAAGCTGGTGCGCTTTCGCCGAATTGTATCACGATGGCATACAGCTACATCGGCTCTGAACTTACTTTTCCATTGTATAGGGATGGTACTATTGGAAAAGCCAAAGACCATCTGGAAGCTACTGCTAAAGAGCTCACCAAGGCGTTGGAAGATTTAAATGGCAAAGCATATGTTTCTGTAAATAAAGCCTTAGTAACCCAGTCCGGTGCAGCTATTCCTGTATTTTCTCTTTATGTATCCATTTTATATAAGATTATGAAGGAAAAGGGCACCCATGAGGGATGTATAGAGCAAGTCCAAAGGTTATATGCTCAGCGCCTTTTCGCAGGAAAAGAAATCCCTGTTGACACCGAAGGACGAATCAGGATTGATGATTGGGAACTTGAAGAGGACATTCAGACAGAGGTAACAAAAAGGTGGGAAGCAATTAACACACACAATTTAAAGAATCTTGCAGATATGGATGGCTTCCAATCCGACTTTATGAAGATGTTTGGATTCGGATTTGATTCGGTCAATTATAACCTTGACAGCAATCCTATGTTAATGATTCCTAGTTTGATTGGCAGCCATTTAGAGCATATGGTAAAAACCACCACCAAACTCAAATTATTAACTTATGAATTAGCAGAGCAGTATGCGCTGATTACATTACAAAATGGAAAAGCCAATGTGTTTTCGCATGAGCTGATTTCAGACATCAATGAAGCGCTGGATATGGTTGAAAAGGAGAAAAAAACGGTAATTTTTACAGGCCACGATGGTATGTTCTCAGGCGGCTTTGATTTGTCCGTCATGATGAAAAGTGAAAAAGACGCTAGGGCTTTGGTAAAAAAAGGAACTGAATTATGCTACCGGCTATTGTCATTCCCCTACCCTGTCATCATGGCTTGTAGTGGTCATGCCATCGCTCAGGGAGCATTCATGCTTTTGTCTGCGGATTACCGCATAGGTGCAAAAGGTCATTTTAGGATTGGGCTCAATGAAGTGCTGATTGGCCTCACAATGCACTATGGGGGCATTGCCCTTGGAAGGTTTAAATTAACACCAAGATATTTAGACCGAAGCATGAACAACGCGGAACTTTACACACCGGACAGTGCTGTTGAAGCTGGTTTTCTTGACGAAACAACACCACCGAATATGTTGCTCCCTACAGCCATAAAAATGGCGCGAATGATGGCCAAATTCAATATGAAGGCCCACCATGAAACCAAATTGAGGCTAAGGAAAGAATTGCTTGATGCACTTGTTCAAGCGATAGAAAAGGACAGCTAGATTAAGGCGGAGAGAAATAAAAAAATCAGCAATCCCCGACATGCAACAAGAATCTCGATCATAAATCTTTGGAAACCAGCAAATAGCTTAGATTTCTTGACTAATGGGATTAGAGTTTTTTAAATTTTAAGTTTGGAATCGATAGTCGAAGTAAGCTAAAAAGAAAGCCAGCAATATTTGCTGGCTTTTTGATAATGTGGCGGTGGTCATCCGCGGCTGACAGGCCTACTCACCCGTGCCCCGCGCCTGCCCGCCTGGGCGGATCGGGATGGGAGGAGGTGGCTGAGTTCATTACAGCAGGGAAAAACAAAACTCCCCTAAATGCCAAAAGCCTCTGGGTTTCCCCAAAGGCTTTTATGATAATGTGGCGGCGGCCTACTCTCCCGGGTGTAACCCCAG
>NZ_JABFHF010000015.1 GCF_015476655.1 Aquiflexum lacus | reverse complement strand
GTGATGTCTTAAAGGATTCTTGAATGTTTTTTTATTGTTCAATCATGTCAAAGGCTTCTCCCTGTCATTTCGAACGTAGAGAGAAATCTATCATGCCTCAGGGTATAGACTTCTCCTTTCGTCGAAGTGACAAGGCAAGGTTTTTACATAGCAATCTAAATTTTGATGGAATGCAACTGGCGTTCCACTTTTCTTTTAGAACCCCGCTCCCTTTATCTTTTCCACCAACACCTGATTGATCTTTTCGTAGGACTGATGGGTCCAACCTGCGATATGCGGACTGAAAACCACATTGTGCCTGGAAGCTAATTTTTCAAACGCAGCCTTTTGGGCCTTGGTGAAAGTGGAAAATTTCTCGTTTTCCAGTACATCCAAAACAGCTCCAAGGATAATACCCTTATCCATAGCCTCATTCAAAGTATCAAAGGAGATGATTTCACCGCGGGCAGTATTGATAAAGTAAAAAGGCTTTGCAAACTGCTCGAGGACTTCCATGGTCAGAAAATTTCTAGTCTCTGGCGTCAAGGGCACATGCATGCTAAGTATATCCACCTCTTCCTGCAATTGCCTGAAGCCAACTTCAGTGACATGAAAAGTCCCGAAGCCGCTTTTATATTTGTCATATGCCAAAATATTCACATCAAACCCTGAGAGTTTTCTGGCAATTGCCCCACCCATATTTCCATAGCCAATGATCCCGAAAGTCTTTCCCTGTAATTCCTCACCTCTGTTTTCCTCTCTTTTCCAAATTCCTTTCTTCACTTCCTGATCTGCTTTGGCAATATGATTGAACAAGGACAAAAGCATCCCAATGGCCTGTTCTCCGACAGCATCTCTATTTCCTTCAGCAGCATGGAATAATTTAATATCTCTCCTCTCCAAATATTTCAGGTCAATCTTATCCAAACCTGCCCCCGCCCTTCCAATAAATTTCAGGTTTACAGCCTTTTCCAACAAAGGCTTATCCATAGGAGTTTTTGACCTGATGATCAATCCAGTATACTCTTCGATGATGGTCTCTATCTCCTTTCTTTCTATTGTTGGTTTATAATCAACTTGGTAACCTGCATCTTCCAACAAGGGAATAATACTCAAATGCATTTCATCGATAATCAGGATTTTCATTGAGATTGAGAGTTGTAAGGTTGGATAGTTATAGCGGGATTTTTAAATTGTTTTTTTGCCCCTTTGATTATTGAGACATTGGTTGCAAAGCTAAGGGATATTTGGGGAAAGCATAAGTAATAAATAGTGCTGGAAAGCTATCCTGATAATTTTTCTCGTATAACTTCCCAATAAATCTTAAGTTATATTGATTCTTGATTTTTCATCTGTCCGTAATCAAACCTAATTTTGATCAATAATTCACTTTTTCCCATTACAAATTCCTCGCATTGAAAGTATCTCCGTCCCTGACATCCCCGGTATCAAAGCCTTTTTTAAACCATCTTGCCCTTTGCTCTGAAGTACCATGGGTGAAGGAATCAGGGACTATCCTGCCTGTTGCCTGTTTTTGCAACCTATCGTCTCCTACTGCACTTGCTGCATTCAATGCTTCTTCAAGATCACCTGGCTCCATAAATTTTAAGGCTCTTTGGGTGTGATGCGCCCAAACGCCCGCATAAAAATCCGCCTGCAGTTCCAATCGGACCATCAACCTGTTAAATTCAGGTTCTGGAATCTTTCCTCTTTTGGATTGTACCATTTCCAAAGTCCCGTCCAATCTCTGTACATGATGACCTACCTCATGGGCGATGACGTAGGCTTGGGCAAAATCACCTGGAGCTCCCAATTTTTTACCCATATCCTGAAAAAAGCTCAAATCGATATATACCTTTTCATCTCCGGGACAATAAAAAGGGCCTGATGCCGAAAATGCAAATCCACAGGCTGATTCCACCTGACCGGAAAACAAAACTAAAGTAGGTTCCCTATATCCATCCATCAATTGATTCCATACATCTTCCGTGTCTGCCAATACGACAGCTGTCATTTCTGCCAATGCTTCTTCCCCAGCGCTTGGTTGATAATTTACTGATTGGGTTATCTGTCCATTTCCACCCCCTGTAAACTGTGCAAGCAGTGAAAGTGGATTGGTCCCTGTCAACCAAGTGATCAGAAAAAAAGCTGCAATGATTACTAACCCGGTTTTGGAAAACAGAATTTTAACCAAAGGGGCCAACATCATTGGGTTAATTCCTCCACCTCCTCCACCAAAATTCTGAGGTCTTTGACCTCTACGGTCTTCGATATTGCTGCTTTTGCGCCGGCCTTGCCATTTCATAATTGGTAGATTTGATATAAGAAAAATGAATATCCACAATGATGCCAGTTATCCAGTTAAGCTATCAAGAAATATAAATCACCGTCTCTCCGGGCTGAATCTCATCTTCATATTGAAACACCCTTTTTTTTCCCTCATTGTCCTGTATGACCAAAGGCAGTATTTTGCTCTTGCCGTGTTTGATTACCCAATCCCTGGTCCTAAGTTTATTGATAACGGTATGTTGCCTTTCAGAAAATTCACCGGAAATGATTTTTTTATTCCATGGTTCCAATTGAACCTTCATGGCAAAAACTGTAGAAGCTTTTATGGCTTCAAGGATGGACTTGCCTGCCCCATCCTCATCCATAGTGAGGAGGATATAGTTGTTATAAATATAAAAATTTTCCCTGGCTACCTGCGCCGCCAATAGATTTACTTCAGAGTTGACCGTCAGCCCTATAAACACAGTACTCTCATCTGCTTTCGCCTGTTGCATTATCACATCTTTCAGTGCGTTGCCGTGGGTACATTCAAACCCTCTTTCTCTGGCCAATTCGACCATCTCTAAATTGGCATCCACCATATGAACTATTGGATCCTTTTCATTCAGGTGTTTAGCCAATAATAAACTGACAGGATTGACTCCTAGTATAACAATTCCTTTTCTACCATCTACCTGAATCAATTCACCTCTTAACCTCAGCCAAGTGGTAGCCCATTTTAACATAAAGGGAACTGTAAACGTGGTGAAAATGGCCATAAAAACAAGTATTGAAAAAATGTTCTGATTGATAATACCCATCTCCAAACCTATCCCGGCTATTATGATTTCTACTGCCCCTCTTCCGTTCATTCCTGCACCTACTGTGATTCCTTCTCTCCACCCATGGCCACTTGGCAAATAGAACAACATCGTACCTAATATTTTACCTGCAATGGCCACAAAAACAATGGAAAGCAACATGACCAGGTCTGTTTGAAAAACATTGATATTCACATTGAATCCAGCTGAAACGAAAAAAATTGGTGCCATAAAACCTATGGAAACATCATAAAAAGATTTCTGTACTTCGCGTGCAATATTTTTTGGAAAAAGATTGTCCTTGATAAACAATCCGGCCATAAAAGCACCCAATATACTGTGCATACCTGCAAGTTCCGCCAATTCTGCATAACCAAAGGAAATGATCAGAATTAGCGTGAAATACATGGTACTACTTTGATTTTTAAACTTGGAGATCCTTCTACCCAAGATTGGCAGTAGATAATTCCCGATAAGAATAGTACCCACAAAAAATAAGATAGCTTTACCAATTACCAATAATAAGCCTGAAAAGTCCAATGAACCTGCATCTGCAAAACTGACTATTCCTGCAAAAATCACCAATGCCAAGGTGTCTGATATGAGTGCTCCGGCCATTAAAACATAGGCTATTCGGGTATTCAACAACTTCAGATCCACCAATATCCTGCTTTTGGTCGCAAGGGAAGTCACCCCCACTGCAATCGCGACAAACAATCCTGATGTCGGTGTTCCTCCAAAATAAATAATGGTATAGTATCCCAGCGCAAATGGAACCACAAAGCCACCTATCGCTGCCAATAATCCTGCCCAGGATGCTTTTTTCAAATCTGCAAAGTCAATTTCTATCCCTATATAGACCATCAATAAGGTGATGCCTATTTCAGCCAGGACTTTGATGGTTTCAGTCTCTTTGATCAACCCCAAAAGAGTTGGTCCCAATAAGATTCCAATGATAAGTTCACCCAAAATAGGTGGGTAGCCCATCCTTTTGGAAGCGATTCCTCCCAGCCATGCAGCTACCAACACCAAAAACAGATTGAGAATATTTAGTGTAAAACCTTCCATATTGTTTCAAAATGGCGCGAGAGCCTTAAAATATAATTTTCTTAGGTCTCTCCCAAATTCTATAATTTTCTAAGATAATAGATTTGGTGGTAGGAATACCATTTCTAAATTTCAAATTTCCCTTTTCCCATTCTTTTTTCAAAAAACAGAAGAAGTCAGAGAAAATATTTTTATGTATTTAAAAATGTAAATTAAATAGAAATTAACCTTTTATGGATTGAACCGCTTAACGGTGCTGATCTATAAGAATCAAATTTCCATCAGGGTCTCTCAGCGTCAGACTTGCAGGTCCTGAGGTTTGTTCATTTGCTTCTGTTTCAAATTTGACCCCTTTTTCTTTCAAATGCTGCTGAATAGACCTAACATCATCAAAGCTGTCAATGTTATAGGCATTTTGGTCCCAACCTGGGTTAAAGGTCAGGATATTGCCTTCAAACATTCCCTGAAACAAACCGATCAAGGTATCCTCGTTTTTCATGATCAGGTAATTGGACTCCATACTTCCTGCAAATACAGAGAAGCCCAGATTTTCATAAAATCCTTTTGAAACCTTAAGATCTTTGACACTGAGGCTTACCGAAAAAGCCCCTAATTTGATGTTTTCCATAGGTAAATTGGATTGTTTATTGGATAAGGATGAGTATTCAGTTTCTTTTGGAACGGGCAAAGTGGAGTTGAGATAAAACCCCAAAATGAATGATAAGACCAGGCCTGCTAAGACAAGAAGGGAATTTTTCATAGAGGTAAGAAATGAGGTTGTCGGACTAGACTATTAGCTGTTTTAATCAAGTTAAAATTGAGGTTCATCTACTTTTCAAAAGCCACATCATTCATTTCCAATTCCTCCTGTACATACTCCACATAGGCTGCATCCCGAAATGCAAACCATTGCTCCCTGAATTCTGAGGACTCTACCTCAGCTTTGAAATTGGCAAATGGACTTTTTCTATTCAAAATTTTGATCAGATTATCCCTGAAATACCCATCTTCTAACTCATCCACAAAGTTTTCCATAATTTGGAATCCTTCCCTAGAACTCATTTTCTCGATGGTGAAAAATCTCTTCCAGTTATTCTCAATTTCTTCTAACACTTCATCCCAAAAACCAAAATCATCCATGTCATCCATATCCAAAACACTTTTGTATTCTAAAGTGTCGATATTGACAAAGACCTTCATTCCACATTGGAGCTCCTGGGAGATATCGAAAACCTGTTTTTTGCTCAGTTGATTTGCCATGGTAAATAGATTATAGTATAAAGTTATAAAATTGAATTTAACCAAACGATTGATTTCTATTCAAAACGCCTAACCTCACAAATATCCACCAATATCAAGTATCCATAAATATCTAAAACATAAGGTTCAACGAACAATTTATTTTTAGGATTAATACCATTTTCAAAAAGATATATCACCCTTCCACAAATTCCAAAATATCTCCCGGCTGACAGTCCAAAACTTTGCAGATGGCTTCCAATGTACTGAAACGGATGGCTTTAGCCTTTCCGGTTTTGAGAATAGACAGGTTGGACAGTGTGATATCCACTTTTTCGGACAGCTCATTCAGAGACATTTTCCGCTTGGCCATCATTACGTCAAGATTCACGATTATTGCCATTGCTTAGACGGTTAATTCATTTTCGGATTGTATTTCCAGTCCTCTATTAAAAACTTTCGAAATAGCATAAATAATAATGCCCATCAAGAAGTATTCAAAGGCACCTCCCATATATTCTCCCATAGCAGGTAAGTCGAATCCCCTTTTTGAAAGCCATTTGAAATAGGCATTGGTAAAGATGATAAATACGGCGATTTCAATGGTAACCTGTCCGATTTGGGAAATCAATTTGGACACTTCTTTACTGAAAGGATGGGTCAGATTGATCTTCAGAAAAATCCTGATCATCAGATAAAATATATAAGCCTTTAATCCGGTAATCGCCACAATCAAAGAAAGCAACGCGATATAGTGCCGCATATCCTGTTCCATTAAGTTAGACAGGTTAAGCCCTTTATAAAGATTCTGAGCAACAATCGGGTTGAACAGACTATAGATAAAAGTAAATA
Organism: Aquiflexum lacus; assembly: GCF_015476655.1. GTDB lineage: Bacteria > Bacteroidota > Bacteroidia > Cytophagales > Cyclobacteriaceae > Aquiflexum > Aquiflexum lacus. The sequence continues at coordinate 138,513 of NZ_JABFHF010000015.1, read as the reverse complement.
ATATTGCACCTGCTTGGATACATAGACCAATAAATATGGACCAGATCACAATAGTGATCAACATCAGTCTGGGTTGTGTTTCCCATTTTTTCTTCCATTCCATAATTACAATGTTTTGTTTTTCCAAACATCGGTAAATATTTATTGAAAAACAATAAATAATTTTTGATTTTAGGGAAATTAAATTTAAAATTATGTTGATTTAGGTATAAGGAAAAAAGTTGGGTAACAAATTAAAGTGATTCTCGCTGAAAGAAGATTTCTAAAGTACAAAAGGCAAAATTGTAAATGCTTTGGCGTTATAAATTGTTGGGTTTGATGGGGTCCTAATATGCTTGACGATTTCGGGCTTAGCGTTCGGGCGGGTTTCGGAGCACAAAGTTTCAATTTATTACTCAAGTTCATTAGAAGTATAAAGGTCCAAGTTTGTACGGCACCCCGCCTGACGCAAAACCCGTGTTAGCAACTGTTTTCAATTTTATAAATCTGTTTTAACAATATGTCGTCTATTTCATCTTTGCCATTGTATTCTATCACAGGTAAGACCCAAGGATATTTTGAAATATGATCGTACATGCCCCAAGGTTCAAACCCCTTTTCAATTATCGGTATTACTTTTACCGAAGGCATACTTTCAACAATTGTCACCAATTCTTGAGGAATACTTTTGGGGTCAGTAATATCAGCCACAATAAACTTGCTCAATCTTGCTAATGTTGTTATTGTTTCTAATGTGGATCTGTTAGACGGATTTTCAAAATCAAATATAATTGGAGCGAACCCAAGGTTTCTTAATAGATTTTTTGTGTATTCAAGCTTTTCTTTTCTTTCTGGTGTAAACCTACCGAGTATCAAAACTGCCTTTGAAGTAACAGTTTCAATGATTCTTTAATCTCTTTGTTTTGTAATAGCAAATAAATGAACTGTGCAATTTTTATGTTGTCGAGAGTAATTTTTGGTTCTTTTTCTTTAGTTATAATCAGGTCTTTTTGAATTGTTTGATTGTTGGTTTTTATATTCCAAGTGGAAACTCCATATACATTAGCAAAGGATAAATCTGAGTTTAATAGTTGAGCATCCACAAACAAACAACCAATCAAAAGAGTATTTTTCAAGTTAGCTCCTTCTAGATTGGCCTTTGTGAAATTACAATTCGTTAAATCTGCATTTTCAAAATTACTGTTTATCAAGGTACAATTATTGAATTCACAACCGCTCAATTCTGAATTTTTTAGGTTAGCATTCGTAAGATTGGAGTCATAAAGTTTACCGTCATATGTTAACCAATTAGTCATTGTAGCATTGCTGAAATCCGCATTGCACGCTTGCATTCCACTGGCTTGTACGTCATTTAAGTTCGCTTCAATAAAAATAGCTTCATCAGCATGAACTCCTTGTAAATTTGTGTTTTCCAAATTCGCAAATGAAAAATTGGTACCCCAAAGTGATGCTCCATTTAAATCAGCATCTTTAAGGTTAAAATAAGACAAATCCATATGGTCAAGATTAGCCCATATTAGTTGAGGTATAATCTCTGGATTTTCATTTCTCAATTCGTTCCAAAAGTCTTTCCCTTTTAAAAGTACTTCAATATGTTCGGGATTAGGATTTGTCATTCTTCATTGTTGCTAACGGTTTGCTTCACGCAACCATTGCGCTATTTATACCATTTGGAACAATTAGCGCAATAGTTGCGGATATTTCCCAATTACCTAAACTAAAACCAATCTTCAAATAATCCAAGTAAAAATATCAACGGAGTGAATTAACAATCAGAGGCTTTCTTGGATCAGAAGGAATATAAATATCTAAAACTCCTAAAGAATCGATCATTCAATAGTACCCAGTGTAAAGTACCATCCAAAATTTAACTTATTGCGGGTTATACAAATCAGTTTGTATTGATGTTAAAAACCTGAATAAGTTTTTTGTTTAATTCACCTATTTCTTCAGAATCAATATTTCCAAGTTTTCCAATAACCAAACTTTTTTCTATTGTTGCAATTTTACCAATCCTTATTAGAGAAGGTTTCTTAAGTCCATTTATGGAATTTGGTTGTAAAAGTAGATCTGATGGTTCTTGCCAGTGAAGTTGGGTTGAAATAAAACTTACTGTAACATCTAAGGTACCAGACCGCAAAATCAAAGCAGGTCGATTCTTGTTACCGGTCAAATCAGTGAAAGGAAATTGAACTAAAACAATATCTCCTTTCTGCATTAATATTTTTCCTTTAAATCGCTTTCATCATACAAATCCTCTTCTTCAGTCAGAAAAGCAAAGCTATCAGATTTGCTGACCAAAGTTTCTATTCCCTTTTGGATAATTTGCTCTTCATGTTTTTTGAGTACAAAATCCGCGAACTCTGCAATTTCGCTGACTTTATCTTCGGGAAGTTTTTCTAAAGCCTCAATGGTCCAGTTTATCAATCCTTGTTTTGTCATATCAGTAAGCTTTTTTACAATGTACGGATTTTTTGTTTTTTTAGTCAAATGTAAAATAACTATGAGTTAATCAAAACACTGGACTTGCTATGATTTAGGTTTGATTGGCATCAACTTCAGGATATAGCCCTAATAGTTTTCGGCAAGGTGGGGCAGTTCAGATAGCATTTTTGCTTATACCTTTTTGAGTTCATGAAATCCACCTTTTGTGGTCGCTTTTTACAAAAGCGATTCAATGGTTTTCATAACTTCCTGATATTCTTCCTTTCTGATAGCAAGTGTGATTATTTATATCGGTCGTACCATGCCTCCGGCAGGAAATCCTTCGGTAATTTTGGGACGGGATTTTTCAATTTAAACCCGGCAATAAATTACCGGGCTTTTATTTCGGTCATGCCTACGGCATTTTTCTCAAAAAAAGGTCGATTCCATAGCTAGCCTATGTGAGTGTTTCCACTCACATCCGGAGGTTCAGTCTGTACAGTAGAATTGCTATTTCATACTCTAATTCCCTGCTTCAAGTCAATTGTCCATATTTCTTGTATCGAGCGTCTCAATAGACTTCTCCTGCCGTCGAAGTGACAAAGAAAGGCCTTCTTGGTTTTTGGTTATTGAATCTATTCTCTCGCTTCTCGAATCTCGGTTCTTGATTCTTACTTCTTACTTCTTGGTTCCTAAAAAGACCTTCGATACGCCGCGGCGCATCAAAGGTCTTGGCTCTAATCTCTCGCATCTCGCTTCTCGCCTCTCACTTCCCAACATCCTTCATCAACTCCTCGACCGCTTTCTCCAACTGCTGATCGATGCCTTTGTCAATCTTGCCGGGCATATTTTTGACCTTAAACTGTGGATCAGTTTCGTTGTTTTCCATCCAATTGCCGGATTTGTCTTTGGCCGAAACAGGGACCATTCCCCATCGTCCTCCATTTGGTAGGGTCTCCCAACCAGCAAAAGAGCAGGTTCCCGGCGTCGGCATGCCTACTGTCTTGCCTATATTCAAGTCGGTATAGCCACAGGCAAAGCAATGTCCATCAGAGTAATTGGCTTCGTTGAACATGGCCAAGGTAGGTTTCGTCCAACGGAAGGTAGGTTCGTAGCCTACCTCGCGCTCAGCAGTAGCATAGGTGATAAACTTCTCTCCTGTGAAGAACATGGCCAAATCGGCAACCAAGTCCCCGCCCCCATTGAAACGGGTATCCACAATCACCCCTTTTCGGTCGTGGTACTTGCCCATCATTTCTTCGTAAGTAGTTCGGTACGGACCGTCAGACATGCCGGGAATATGGACATATCCCAAGGTGCCATTGGACAAGCTGTCCACTTCGGCTTGGTTCTTTTTTACCCAGCGCTTGTAGAGCAATTGGTTTTCTTCACCAAGCGATACCGGTTTTACTGTCACTTGCTGTCTGGTATTGGTTTTGGGATCCAAGACTTCCAAAAGGGTGAATTTATCTGCTTTTCGGTTAAGGTACCAAGCCACATCTTTATCATTGCTGATGGTCTCACCATCTATTTTTTCAATGATCATTCCGGTCTGGATAGAAAGTCCTGCTTTGTCCAAAGGTCCTCCTTTGATGATTTCCGTTATTTTGATACCATCGTTTTTATGGGAATAATCCATAAAAATACCCAATGATGCTGTGGCATCCGCTTGTGGAATACTTCGGCTATATCTTGCACCGGCATGGGAAACGTTTAGTTCACCGATCAGTTCTGAGACCATGTCAGCAAACTCATAGTCATTGCCAATGGAAGGCAGATACTTTTCATATGCAGCACTCAAAGCATCCCAATCCACCCCATGCATGTCCGGGGTATAAAAAGCGCCTTTGGTCCTGATCTTGATATGTTCAAACATCTGTTGACGTTCAGCTTCGGTGTCCAATGTCATCTCACCCGCAATTTTAATCTGCTCTCTTTTGCCTCCCTTATCAGTTATTTTGGAAATGTTGCCATTGGCCAATAGGTAAAGGTTCTTCATTTCTTTGTCCCATTCCAACCTTCCCGAGCCGGCATCAAGCTTGAGTTCCAACTTGGTCTCCTTGGTGCGCAGGTCAGTGCTCCATAGGTTCATCCCTTTTTCGAAACTTGCCAGGTAGAGCAGTTTTTCACCCTCCTTGTCCAGTACTGCATCGCCCAAAGTGGAAGAGTGAATGGTCAGTTTGGCTTTTCTTTCTCGTAGGTCTTCCCAGTCAATTTTAAGGTCTTCGACTTTTTTATCAGCTTCTTTTTTATCATCCTTTTTATCTTCCTCTTTCTTACCTGCCTTTTCCACTTCCTTCATCAGGTCAAAATCTTCCTTGCTCAACCTGAATTTGTCAAAAGCATCTTTGGTGAAAAACATAGCAAAAACATCATTTTGTGATCTTCCACTCGTGGCAAAACCTTTAAGCCCATCACGGTTACTAAACCAGATCATTTGTTTGCCTCCATTGACCCATTTTGGTCGGCTGTCACCGTAACCGCTTTGGGTAAGGTTTTCCATGACTTTCTTTCCTGAAGCATCCAACAGTACCACTTCACCATTGGCTAAAGTAGGTCTGAACTGTGCCAAAAGCCATTTGCTGTCAGGACTCCATTCGAAGTACTGATCGCCATCTCTCATATGGATGATTTCTTCGGAAGTCATCAAGGTCACTGTTGACTTGCTTGCCAGATCCAACACCTTAAGGGTCTTTCTTCCTTCAATAAAAGCCAGTTTTTTACCGTCAGGAGAAAGCTGGGGCTGGTATGCATCCGACTCAGCACTCACCAAGGCCTCTTCTTTCAATAAAGTGCTTGCATAGAAAAACGGCTCTTCTTTTTCCCTAATTTTTTTGGATTGGTAAATTTGCCATTTACCATCACGTTCGCTGGCATAGACAATGGATTTGCCATCAGGGGCAAACTGAACGAAACTCTCCTGTTGGGGCGTATTAGTAATTCTTTTGGTCAAAGCTCCATCTACTGAAGTGACAAATACTTCTCCCCTCGCAATAAAGGCAATTTCTTTACCATCAGGAGAAACGGACATTTCCCTGACCCCGCCATTGATATTGATATAACTGTCGGTATTGGCAATGGCCTGTGTAGTGATACTGACTGCTACTTTTTTGGGTTGCTCACCATCTTTGAGGGTATAGAGTTCACCATCATAGGAAAAACTCATCAAACCATTATTGGCAATACTCAGGAACCTGACAGGAAAATCTTTCAGGTCGGTCAATGCTGTAGTTTGGGAAGGATTATTGAGGTTGGTTTTGAACACATTGAAACTTCCTTTTTCCTCACTGAGGTAGTAGATATCATTTTCTCCGGGAGCAAAGACAGGATTTCTGTCTTCCCCACCAAAACTTGTAATCATTGTATGAGTATTGGATGCTGCATCATACACCCATATATCTCTGGTAATCGCTGACTGATGTTTTTTCCGCCACTCGTTTTCCCCACCTTTTTTATCATGGTAGATCATTTTTTTACCATCCTTACTGACTTGTACATACTCCGCAGGAATGGTCCAAACTTGATCAATTCTACCTCCTTTAACCGGAACTTGGTATAACTCTGGCTGAGAACCTTTAGGGTATTGTCTGTGTTCCGCCAAATCTTGTCGTACACCCCCAAAAATCACGGAATTATCATCTGCTGAAAATGAATAGGGCATTTCATCATTCGAATGATAGGTCAGCCTTGTGGCAGGACCTCCTTCGGCTGACATGACAAATACATCGAAATTGCCATAGCGGTCAGAGGCAAATGCAATCTTGCTCCCGTCTTTGCTCCAAACAGGCATAAAGTCATGGGCTTCATGAAAAGTCAATTGTGTTGCCTTGCCTCCTAAAGACGGGACAGCATAGAGGTCTCCCTTGTAGGTGAAAACGATTTTGCTGCCATCCGGTGAGATAGAGGGGTAGCGGAGCCAATTAGGTGTTTCTTGGGCTGATAGAATGGAAAAAACAAAAAGCATCAAGATGCTCATTAAAGCTTTTAGGTTATTCATATTACTTTGTCGGAATAGTTTGGGTCGAAATTATAAAAAATGTTTGTTGATGCTATGTTTTTTTATTTGATCGGATTGGTGGAATTAAAAAATGGCTGTACCTACTTTGGTAGAAATACAGCCATTTTTTTTTTACAAGTTCAAGGGGTAAAGAATAGATTTTTGTTTTCGGGATATTTATTTGAATTATCGAAAAGAAAATTTTACATACATACAGACCTTACGGAATAGAATAAACAGTTACCAGATCTTCTTATACTCTTTATCCCCCAACACCTTCAACACCACCATAAATTCGTGGGTATTGCCCAAAAACTGTCTGCTCGAAGTAGTCGGGAATTCATAAACATATCCCAAGCGAACATTTCCCCTCAGGTATCCGATGTGAAGTGAGTTGGCATAATTGAACCTGTGCCCAGCTCCCACCCAGAAGGTTTCGAGCATGAGGGCCTTCAAATTGAATTCTGTGTTGTCGGCAAATCCTGATTGTTTCCGATAGAAGAAATTTCCGATCGCTGTGATGTTTTCACCAAACTGATGTCTGTATCCTGCCTGAACCATCATGGAAACAGGCTTGCCATCCATAAAGACATCTCCTGAAGACAACCTGCCCCCGTTGACATTGTGCATGCCATAGGAGAGGTAATAGTTTTCATGAGTAAGCGCAAGACCTAGATTAAAATCAATGATCTGCATACTGGCAAAACTCCCAATATATTGACCAATCGTGGCGTCCTGCAGTTGCTCAGCAGTCAGCGCATTGCCGTCCAACCTGACAGTGAGGTAGTTGAATCCTGCACCAAGGCGGAGGTTATGCCGGTCAGTTATCCTGATCCGGCTTGCATAAGCCCCCATCAGTTCCGTTTCCCGAAATGCTCCATAGGTGTCATGAAGCATATTGAGACTGGCGGCATTCTTACCCATCAGGGCCGGATCTTCCAATCCACCTAATTCCCCAAAATCCAGCTCCAGACTCAGGAAATAGGTTTTTGGAGCTCCCTCTACCCCACTCCACTGATTCCGGACAAATCCTCTGAGTGCACTTCCTTCATAACCCGTCAGACCTGGGTTGTAATAACTTTGGAAATGGTTGAATTGACTGATATATTTTCTGCTTTGCGCAAAGGTTTCGGCAATCAAGCAGAAACCGAGCAACATCCCTATTATCAAGATTCTTATTTTCATGTCCGTCTTATCTAATGATTAGGTTGATGGTTCCAGACCTCATTTCTTTGGGGTCTTTGGTTTCAATCACATAGATGTAGGTACCCACAGGCAAAATTCTGCCTTCAAAGGATCCGTCCCACCTGAGCCTTGGGTCTGTAGTCATGAAGACTATCCTACCTGCCCGATCCACCACGCTGATACTCAACTCATCAAAACCAAATAAATCGGGTACCCCCCAGGTATCATTCACACCGTCACCGTTAGGGGTGAAAGTATTGAGTACTTCTATCTCCGTCAATCTTCGGGAAACAAAAGTCAGATTGAACTCCTTCGTTATCTTATTGCCTGCCCGGTCTGTGCTGCTCACCTCAATGGTAAATTCTTTTTTACCTGCCACCTTTTTGGTAGGATCCCATTTCAGCTCATTCCCTTCAAGGATAAAGTAACTGTTGTCAAGACTGCCATCTGTAAGCTCATAAACATGGACATCATCAGCAGGATCGACGGTTGCCAATGCTCCAATTGGAATGTTTGGATTCCTGTCCTGATTGGTGATGTTCAGCAAAATATCCTGTGGTTGCGGTTTCTCACTGATCAAAACCATCAAACTGACCTGAACTTGTTCCGGATTGGTAATTTCATCCGTCAAGGTCAGATTACCCACCAAGCTGTAAACTCCTGCTACTAAGGGTTCATAACTTGATGTCTGCCATACCACATTCATACTTACTGTCTCTCCATTGTTCAGTGTTACCTGGACGTTTGCAGGCAGTGTCAGGCTATTGAAAGGCGTATTCCAATTGACCTCTAGCATTTCGAGAGTTTCTACTGCTCCCACTTGTAGGGCCTCTACTATGATGGTAAATGTAGCTGTGGTGACATTTCCACTTGCATCCTTTGCTGTCAAGGTGATGGGATGATTCTGATCTGCGGCCAAGGTTGAACCTGCTGCCGGACTTTGGGTAAATTCAACCGTCTCACAATTGTCTTCTGTAATGGAGGAACTTATGAAATCCGGTAATTCATAGCCTGAAGTAGCGCCCGCATAGACCAACCTGTCTTCCGGAACGTTTAAAATAACCGGAGGAATCTCATCTATCACTTTCACAGTGACACTGACAGCTGATTCATTACCTGAGCCATCTTTGACTGTGAGTGTTACCTCATTGTCCCCTAAGTCAGTACAGGTAAATGTGGTTTTATTAACAGAAATCGATGCAACAGCACAATTGTCTGTAGATCCCCCATCAACTTGGGAAGCAGTTAGAGAAGCCGTTCCATTTTCATCAAGGAATAACTCAGCAACTCTTCCAATGGCTATTGGTGCGAGATTATCCCTGACAGAAATATTGAACTGTTGGATGGTTTCGTTTCCGGCTGCGTCCTTAGCTGTAAGGGTTACCTGTTGTTCGCCAAGATCGGTACATGTGAAGGTGGTTTTATCCAAAAGCAGACTTTCTATTCCACAGTTGTCCGTTGAACCATCATCTACTTTTTCGACAGATAAACTTCCATTTCCAGCCGCATCAAGGTTGACAATAATATTTTCCTTGATTTTTATCACAGGAGCTGCTTTATCCTCAACGATGATCGAAATAGACTGCACTGCTGTTTTTCCTCTGGAATCTTTGACAGTAACCTGATAGTTTCCAGCTTCCAATGCATCAAGGGATTCGGTCACTGAGACAATAGGTTCTCCATCTTGAAGCCATGCATATTCATAAGGAGCAATACCACCTGTTACACTGGCTTTGATGGTTCCATCTGCTGCATCCTGACAACTCAGTGATGTGCCTTCCAAAGCAACTGATAAGATCGCCACAAATTTTGCTTTGAGATTTTTATCGGTATCAATGGTCAAAGTGATGGTGGCATCTGAAGAATCCACATCACCCTCCCATGCCACAAACTCCCATCCTGAGGCAGGATTTGCTGTCAAGGTCACTTCCGCACCGGATTCATATTGACCACCTTCCGGATTAAGGGAAATGGTTCCGCTTCCTTCGGTTGAAGTATTCACTGCAAATACCGGCAAGTCTCCCTCGATGAATATGGCCCGAATGAACTTGTTGTTGTCCATCACCAGGTTGATACTCGGTTGAGTACTGCTGATATCGCCCTCCCATCTTACAAAGACCCAACCTTCTGCTGAAAGTGCTTCAATTTGTATTTCCTGAGATTCATTGAAAACAGTTCCACTTGGAAGAATGCTGATCTGACCTTGTCCGGAAACAGCGGATTGAAGGGTGAATACTTTTGAGATGTTGATTTCATCCTCAGGTGTGGTGAAGCAAACGACATCTTCTTCGCTGACCCTGATACTGTTGTTGACATTATCTTTGACAACTACTGCCAGACAGTAGTTTTTGCCAGGTGTACCCCGGAATATAAATTTTTCACCTACTGCATTATCAAGGCTTTGTAAAATGTATGGCCCTCCATCTTCGGAAACAAAGACATCAAAACCTTTGACACCGCTACCTCCCTGATCATCCACTGCCAATACAGTGAAACTCATCAAGGAATCAAATTCGACCAACACATCTTTTATTTCAAGTAAGGTTGGTGCTCCTGCATCCACGGTATTGAATGCTTCATTGGTCACAATCGGGGCATTGGTATCGAAGAAGATATTGGCCATGGCCCTGAGGCTGTCACCGGTCACTGTTTCCCTTCCCGCTTTGATGGTATATGAAACAAAGCCTTCACCAATCGCTGTGGAATCGTTCACAGGAAGGAATCCTGCCAATGCCTCAAAAGGCGGTAAACCGGTTTTAGCATCCACAGACTGTAATGCCCAGAACAATTCATTGTTCACAGGATCAAGACCGAAGGTCACATTGACATCCACACCGATTTCAGCTGCTGTATTCAGTTTGGTGGTATAGTTAGTCAATCCAGAAGGAACATCAAAGGTCATGTTCTGGAAGCCAAAACCGTTGAGCCTGAAACTTGCAGGGTCAAAATTCGGATCCAATTGCTGTCTCACCACGACACGCTGTGCTGGTGCTGTGGCAAATACAGGATCGTTTTCGAAGAAAATGGTAAATGGCAATTCTTCGTCTTTGGAAACAAACCGCTCATCCCCGTAGCCTTCAGGCCCCAGAATTTCATTAGGATCGCAGGAGGAGACAACTGGCTTGCAGATTCTTTCCTTTCCTTCACAAAGTGTAAAATCGATTATCCCGGCTACAGCAGATCCTTTAACAGAATCATTAATAAACCCGCCAATGCACCCAAGGCTATTTAAAGTTTCGTCTTTTTTGAAAGATGGATCAAGGTATTCTTTAATCGAGGAGTAACACGATGCAATACCTATAGAACAGCTAACTAATCCAACACCACATCCTATAACAGACGCACAAAGCGCACCACCTATAATACAACCACCTGCTGCCGCTAAGCATCCTAATCCATCAAATATTTTGTCACAGGTTTTTTCCCCAAATATTCCACTACTTGAGGCTCCACCCGATCCCTCTCCCTCAGCACAACCAGTAGGAGTAGGACCCCCACCGTCATCTCCATCGTCGCCACCTGGAGGTATATCAGGCTTGCCAGGTTCAGGAGGACACGGGGTTCCAGATGGTGTTCCTGGAACTCCATTGCCACAATCATCTATATTGTCTTCGGGACCGTCATCATTGTCACAGCCTTCTGGATAAGGACAATTCTTTGGAGGATCTTTCTCTTCATCTTCAGGGTCTTCTGGATCATCTGGATTCTCAGGATCATCAGGGTTTTCGGGATCATCTGGATTCTCAGGATCATCTGGATTCTCAGGATCATCCGGGTTCTCAGGATCATCTGGATTCTCAGGATCATCAGGGTTCTCAGGATCATCTGGGTTATCAGGATCATCTGGGTTATCGGGGTCTGCTGGATTACAATCGACTCCGACAGGACATGTACCTGAAGGACCATTAGGACCTCTTGTTCCTCCTCCGGGTCCTCCAATGCCTCCTCTGCCCCCTTGGCCAGGTAATATTCCAGGAGCACCTGGCCCACCTTGTCCTCCCGGAGAACCATCTTCACCCCAAACGCCCGGAGCGCCGGGAACTCCCTGTTCGCCAGGGCCAGGAATATAGGCTGTAAAACACAAGGAAATGGTAAATTCATCCAATTGTTGGACACTGAATCTTCCATTATAAATAAAATTATATGCCAAGAATCCACTGAGATCTATTTCAAACTTATCAGGATCAAAACCAATAATTCCTTTTTCCGCTACCACTATTGTCCAGCATTTATCCACCGCAGGATACCATCCTGCGAGGTAACCGGGATTGCCATTATAATCTAAACTACTTACTTTGACAGTAAATGGGGCATTTTTGGTTGCAGTAATATTTAGGCTATTGGCAATTTTGATTAAATCCCATCCAGGATTATTACCGGCACTTCCTGAATATTTATTAATTTGCCAATTGTATTCTTTTCCAGAACTAAAAATCACATTATCTGAAAATGAAGTACCAATCAGTTTCCCTTCTGGTGATAAAATGTCATTATCAGTAAAAGAATCACAATCTTCACAATTTAAGTTCACACCTATAGTGTCACTTGCCAAAATCAATCCAAATTCAATGTAATTTTGAATCATGGCCTTTGCAAATGCTGTTTTATTTGCAACTAAAGCTCTGTCTTCATAAAACATATCTGGGTTGCTTAAAGCAAGTTGCCTTGTATTTTCTATTTTTTCTAAAAGATTAAATACAACTAACCCAGGTGAAGCAGCAGAGACACTGACCTCCATCGGAAAAGTATTTCCCTGGAAATTCCCTAATAAGAAACTTACGGACGACTCTTCTCCCGGGAAAATATCCCTAGCATTTAATGGGACGACTTTAAATCCACTGATAATGCCAAAGTCAGGTGCATCCTGTAACCTTCCTAAAGGATCTAATTCAGAATTGGTCTTAATTTTACCTTGGGATTTTATTTCATAGATTTCAATATCTTCTTCCATTGAAACCTGGGCGTTCATTATGGGTATATCCACATTGCCTTCATTTTTGAAAACAATATTGAAGAATGCTGACTTCCCTCTCCTTACCACATCAGGAGCCAAAATATTATAGGTCAATCCACCATATCCTGTACTAGGCTCCACTTCCAACCCATTTTCCAAAATAACTGTGGTTCCATCCGGGTTCTTGACTTCTACATCGTAGATACCAAAGTCCACGTCGGCCAATCTCCAACCCAACCTACCGCTCATGCTATTGGTCAGATTTACTTGGGTTGCACTGATGATTTTGTTTCCATCTTTGAGCAATGAAACCTCCATTCCGGCTTTGAAACCTGCACCGGTAATGGTTGTGGTAACTGTTCCGTTTCCGACAACAGCAGGGTTGGAAGACAAAATACTAAATGGCAAGGCCCTTGCCAGCAATTCAATATTCTGCGCTAGCGGGATATCTGTTTTGACCAAAATGTAATAGGTTCCCGATTTAGTCTCGGGCACCAATACACGTTGATTGGTGCGATTGGTATTGATCCCTTTATAATCAAATTCATTGGGAGATGGTACTTTTCCAAATGACACAAAAACATCATTTGAACCGACAGATCTGCTCGAACTCAGGTCGATCACCAAGTCGAGATTTGCACCAACATTGACTTTGTAATAGCGCCAGGTTCCGGATATCAAGGTATTGGTAGTAGGTGTATCCAACGGAAGTGACCTGACATCGAGATTCAATTGCTTTTCTGCAACCAACAGGTTGTTTTCAAAATTGACTTCATTGATGGAAGCCAAAATATTGGTCCTGCCGATTCCAAAATAGTTCCCGGGATCAAGATTAAGAATTGAGCCTTTGATGTTGTAAGTGCGGCTTTGTCCAGGTAAAATATTAACATCCGATTCCTGATTGCCTACCAAAGGATCCACAGCACCATTGAGCTGTTGGTCAGCAGAAAGGTAGAACCCATTGAAAAGCCTTCCCGAAGCTGGTTTGTCCCCGATATTGGTCACCTCAATCTCAGCAGTAGTCTCATCGCCAAGGAACGCAGATTCCTGAATGGAAAATGAATTCACCGTCAGATCTGTTGGATCCGATAAATTGATGAGAATTACCTGATTGCGCTCATTATTGATTTCACCTCCGTTAAAACCTTCGAATACTTTATTCTGATAATCTGCTTTGGCTATCAGATAATAATTTCCAGAAAAATTATTCGGTGTTTTAACTAAGGCACTGTCCTTAAGAATCTCTCCAACAGCCAAGATTTTAGCAATTTTTTTGAATCCAATATTCTGAGCACCAGTGGCCAAAACAGGGGAAGTACTTAAAAAGAAACCATCATTCCACTCGGATCTCGTTGGTCCTTCTCCTGTGTTCTCAAGGGTATATTTGACATAAAAACTCTCGCCTGAAATGACAGTTTCCGGAGCTTCCAATGCAGTGATGACAAGGTCAGGCGCTGGGGTAGCTGTGACATTGATTTTTCTCAGGGCAATATTATTGGCTTTGTTTTGATCCTCGATTACAATTTGTCGGTAATCCACCCATAAATACACAAAATATTCCCCTGAAATCCAGTCAGGTATTTTTACGGATTTACCTGTTTCATATACATCTCCAGAAATTAATTTATTTCTGGTAAACTCGGTCAGATAAATATCATCTTCTGTAAGCGCAGAATCTCTTGTCAAATAAACCCTACTCGTAAACGACCTTGTGACATCATTAGGACCTAAGTTTTCTACTTTGAGATTGATATTCAATTGATCCCCGGAACCTAAATTACTGGAACTCAAAGTGAATTCCTTGACAGCAAGGTCCACCACTTTGACTTCAGTTACTGTTTCCCGTGTCAGGATTACAGGAGATTTGACTCCCATCATCTGGTTGCTAGTTCTGTTATTGGTTTCATCAATTTCAAAAATGACATCATTTACATCAGTGAAAATATGGAAATAAATGCTATCAGGGGCATTTTTAGGTAAAGCTACCAAGACTGTTCTTTCAACGGCTTGTCCTACGGGAAGACTGTCTCTATGCAAGACACTTCCGAGAAAATTGAATGGTGTCTTTGTAGGGTCTGAACTGGTAGACCAGTTAATCCTATCAGTAAATCCAACTGCCGCTTTATTTCCATTATTGATAATTCTATATTTTATAGGGAAGGCTACATCCCTGAATACTGTATCCGGAAGGATGATGGAGACGGGGGATAATTCAGCCCTTTGGCCTGTAATCAGTTTAACAGGATTTTCACTTCTTCTGACATTGTTTTCTTTTGACTCAAATTCAAAAACCCTGTTATCTGTATCTGTGAGTACAAATACATAATAATCTCCTGACAATCGTTCGGGAATCAAAGCCTCCACATCTACTGAATATGTGTTTCCATTTTCCAATGGCAGCGGGGTGGCCATCCCGAATTCATTAATTCTTACCGGAGTGGTAAAGGTTTTTTTGAATATCGAAACCGACTTGCTCTTATCGAATTCAGGTTGCTCAGAGATAAAAACTTCATCCACCCAAGAATTTACATTTGGTGGATTGGCACCCAAGTTTTCAACAGTCCAAGAAACATCCATTTTTGTACCTGCGATTATTTCAGTAGGAACTTGAAGGTCAATGACTGCCAAATCTGATGGAGGAGTAAGAATGACATTGATGGGGTCACTTCGGCGGATATTGTTGCTGTATTCGTTTTCAAACATCCCGGAGAAATTGGAAACAATATAGAGGTAGTAAGTCCCGAATACATTATCAGGCAATTTCAGCTCACGTTGTTTGGTATATTTCGAATTGACTGGAAGGTTACCCCCGACTATACATGTGGAAACACTGTCTTCTTCAGCAAGGAAAACAGAATACTCCTGAAGTTTGGTGGATTTACTGATATTGAATTCAGGTTCCTGAGAAAGGTATATGGCATCTCTCCAATAGTATTCAATCCTACAGGATTCCGTGACAGAAATATTAGTAGGTGCAGGCGCCACACTGACACTTCTGCTGCCACCTCCTGATGTTCCACCTGAACTTCCTGTTGAATAGCTGTATTGACCTCCATCTCTTTTAAACCTCCAGAAAACACCCTTGGCTTCTCTTTCCCCAATATTCTGTACTTCATAGATGACACTGATGGAATCACCTGAAAAAGCATCTGTGGTAACACCGACATTGTTGACAGTCAGATCAGCCAATGGAGGGATTCCAATGGAAAGCGTCGGGGAAACCAGGTTATTCTGTTCGTTACTTTCTTTTACTGTCTCCGTATGGGATTTTCGCTCGTTGGCACAAACACCGTTTTCAATCCTACAATACCCATCATCGTTATCAGTGATGATAAACAGGTAATAAACTCCTCTGAGATTGATCGGAATCCTAACTTCCTGAGTCATGGTGTAAGATTCTCCTTGCATCAAAGAAGCTGGATTATCAAATTCTCCCAGCAGGATATCATCTGCTTTTCTTAGATCAAGGTCAGCAGACAACCAAATACGGTCTTTCCAGCGAAGATTGTTGGTATTGCCCAATCCGATATTTTTTACTTCCCAGGTTACCGTAATGGTATTTCCAGCCACCACAGCTTCCGGAGCAGTGTAGGATTTTATCGTAAGATCAGGAATTCCTGCTGCAAAGAAGCTTTGTACGGGTCCTTCGGTGACAAAGCAACTGTTTTTGGAATGTACTTGCCACAAGAATGATTTACCCTGCTCCAAGCTTTGGACTGTGTAATTGATTTCCTGAATATCTTTAGCAATTGGTTGGGTTGGCTTTTCTGTACCCTCCTCCCAGACAAATACATCATAGACTACCGAAAACTCCCCAGGGGTCCAAGATAGTGAAATAGGCTGAGGTAGGTTCAAAGATCCATCAGCAGGCAACATTTGCCTTACTGGTTCAGGTGCGCTTGCAGGAATCACTGTAACTTCTAAGGTATCTGAGAAAACACAATCAGTACCATATTTTCCGCTTACCCAATATTTGGTATTAGCAGTCGGGCTGACGGTGATGCTTTCCCCTGTTTGGCTGGTAGACCAAATCAAATCCCTCAATCCCTGAATGGACAGGGACAAAGATTCACCTGAACAAATGGTAGTCAGGCCTGAAACCTGCAATTCCGGCAACTGGTCCAATTCAAAATTGAAATTGGCGGATCTGATTTCACAACCGTTTTCGTTTACATAAACTGCGGTATAGATACCTGATTGATCGGCTTTGACTGTGATGGATTCTCCCAAGTCATAGATTTCCGAATCCACATCCAAAATCCAACGGACAGGAATTGTAAGTTGAGTAACCAAGATTCTACCGCCTTCACAGGAATCACTATCAGGAGTTGAGGATATGACAGGCAATTCACTGGTATTTTCTACGAAAACCATTACCCTTTTTTCAATCTTACATCCATCTTCAGTGGTGATTGTCACGGTATATTCGGTGGAGACTGATGGGGAAACATCAATCACATTGGTGGTGGCTCCTGTATTCCATAAATAAGAAATTCCACCTGATGCCTGAAGCAAAACAGAAGCTCCTTTACAAATATTAACATCAGGAGAAATGGAAGTATTGGTTTCGGGAGAATTATTGACTGTGATTGTTTGGCTGTCATTATTTATATTGACGTCCCCTTCCAAAATGGTATAGGCTCTTATTTCATAATTTCCATCTACTGACAAATCCGCTTTGGTCTGGAAACTATAAGTCAATTTGCCATTCCCGGCAATGGTATTGGTTCCTGAAATATTCTCAATGACGGGTTCGCCTCCATTCATAGAATAAGCAACTTGGAAAGCACCTGCCGGAGAGGAATTGAAATTGGTGATTTCGATCGTAACAGTTTCCGTCTCACTCAAATTACAACTTGACACCGGAGCAGTGATGGAGGAGACACCTAGGTCTGCATTGGTTTTGGATGATTGTGACGAGGTATAGGCCGGGGCAAGGTAAAGTTCTCCCTGTTCCGAAAAGGCATATTCAAAGAAAGCAAAATGATAGGTCACACCGGCTTCAAGCCCTTCTAAGGAAAAATCTTCTCCAAAATCATTATAAACCACAAAATTACCTGTGCCAATTTGGTCTCCCTGACCAAAAATATTGTTTGCCGAATAGGAAGTGAAATCAGCCGGCCCGGCATTGACAGCGCTTCCTGCCCTTGCAAGCACAAGTCGACGGGTGCCATTTCCTTTGACAAAGTCAACATTCAATGAGTTGAATTCTATATTGGAGTAAGTGGCATTGGATACCTGTACTGTAGGTCTTTCCCCAAAAGTTTCCAAAGCAAACTGATATCCTGGTCTCAGGTATAATCTAGCTGAACCTCCATTGAATTCAAAAAGCGCAAAATAGTAGTTGGTACTCGGCTCTAAATTGGTAACATTTACGTTATTACCGGTACCTGTATAGAGCACATAATTCTCCGTGCCAATCTGCCTCGTCCCGAATGTTGCAGAGCTTTGGTAATTGGTGAGGTCAGCCGGTTCTACATTTACAGGTCCTGCTTTTCTTCCAATCAGAACGCGGTTAGCGCCATCCCCTCTTGTCCAAGAAATATTGATAGAAGTGTTGCTTCTACTGCTGGTAAATGCATTGTTGGATTGGACCGAAGGAGGACTTAAAGTTGCTTTTGTCGCAGCCAAAAAGGGATCCCTTAAATAATATGTATTTTCACCAGTTCCATTGTATTCAAAAATGGCAAAATGGTATTCGGTGGCAGGCTCAAGTCCATAGAGCCAACTTCCATTCGATGTTCCTTCATAAACTACAAATTCAGCCGCAGCAACCTCAGTGCCTGAACCAAAAGTCGTGGAACTTGAATAAACCTGTCCATCTACAGGTAAAAAGGTGACCGCGCTGCCTTTTTTGGCAAAGACTACCCTCCTTGCTCCATTCCCTTGAGTGAAGGAATAATAAAACCTGTCTCCATCTAGATTGGCATTATTTACAGTAAAATTAGATGCGCCAATGTTGGGTGCTGCTCCTGTAGCTTGAGAGGCTTTTGCTCCTGGCCTTAAATATTGTCTTCCCGTACTACTTCCTGTATATTCAAATATTTCGAAATGATAGGTATTATTTGGGTTCAGTCCTGTAATTGTAGTGCTTGTTCCCCAACTTGAGTATTGGACGTAATTGCCATCTCCTAAATTACTGCCATTTGTAAAAGAGCCTGAACCCCCTCCATAATTAATGAAATCCGAAGGTGATACATCGACAGGAGCGTTTACTTTTCCCACCAAGATACGTCCTGTTCCATTTCCATTAGTCCAACTAATTGTCATTGAGTTACCTGTCACGTTCGTGAAAGTGAGGTTACTTGCTTGCACCGTTGGTGGAAAGAGTGTAGCCCTTTCTCCCGATAAATAAGGATCTTTCAGATAAAAGGTTTCTTCACCTGTCCCATTGTATTCAAAAACGGCTAAGTGATAGGAAGTAGCCGGTTCTAGACCGTAAAGCCAACTGCCATTTGAAGTACCATTGTAAACCACAAACTCACCTTCCGTCACTTCCGCACCTTGTCCAAAATTGATGGATGCAGTATGGGCTATTCCATCATCGGGCCTAAACGTAACAGGACTGCCCTTTTTCGCTACTACAATTCTTCTGGCACCGTTTCCATTATTAAATGAATAATAAAACCGGTCACCATCTACATTACTAATGTTGACAGAAAAATTAGATGCAGGTATTGTTGGACTGGATACAGTTTTTTCAGATCCTACCGTGCCCGGCCTGAGATATTGCCGACCTGTGCTACTTCCTGTAAATTCAAAAACCGCAAAATGATAAGTTTTATCAGGACTTAAGCCTGTGAGAGTAGTTGTGGTACCACCTCCCGAATATTGGACATAATTGCCGTTTCCAAGATTACTTCCATTTGTAAAAGAACCAGATCCACCTCCATAATTTACAAAATCAGCCGGGGAAGCATCTACTGCCGAACCTTCCTTGCCAACCAATACACGGCCCGTTCCATTTCCATTTGTCCAGCTGACAGTCATGGAATTCCCGGACACATTGGTGAAAGTCAAATTACTCGCTTGGGTACTTGGCGGACTGAGAGTGGCCCTTTCACCTGCCAAAAAAGGATCCCGAAGATAATATGTATCGGTTCCCAAACCATTATATTCAAAAATCGCAAAATGATAAACTGTGGAAGGTTCCAGATTATAAATCCAACTACCATTGGAAGCGCCATTGTGAACCACAAATTCTCCCGGTTCCATTTCTGTACCTGAGCCAAATGTCGCATTGCCAGTGTAAGTTTCCCCATCTTTTGGAAGTGCAGTCACTGGGCTTCCTTTTTTTGCAACTACCAATCTTCTGGCTCCATTTCCATTAGTATAGGAATAGTAAAACCGGTCACCATCTACGTTAGCATTAACTACCGAGAAATTGGTAGCTGATACTGTTGGAGTAGATGCAGTAGTCTGTGAACTTCTTGTCCCAGGCCTAAGATATACTTTCCCACTGCTGCCTTGGTATTCAAATATGGCAAAATGATAGGTCTTGCTCGGGTCAAGTCCGCTGAGATTAGTATTAGAACCTCCTCCTGAATATTGAACAAAATTACCGTTTCCCAAATTGGTCCCATTGGTAAAAGAACCAGATCCACCTCCATAATTAGTCAAATCCTGTGGCTCCGCATCCACTGGTCCATCGGCTTTGCCAATGATTACTCTTCCATTTCCATTCCCGTTGGTCCATGAAAGTGACATTCCTGAACCTGTCACATTGCTAAAAGTCAGCGCACTTGCCTGAACAGTGGGAGCAGTTAATGTTGTAGCACTTCCTTCCAAAAATTCGGCGGTAAGGTATTCGGTGGTGAAATTAGTCCCGTTGTATTCAAATATTTTCAAATGATAAGTTGTAGAATGGCTAAAACCATAAAGCCACGTTTGATTTGCGGCTCCACTGTAAACCACAAATTGCCCAGGAGAAATCTCATTCCCCTGTCCAAAATTCCCTGCAAGGTAATCAGCTCCATTGACCGGAACAGCAGTAACAGGACTGGCACTGGCGACAATGATTCTTCGTGCCCCATCACCTCTAGAAAAACTGACATAAAATCTGTCCCCATCAATATTGGAAACATTAAGATTAGTAGACGGTGTAGTGGGTACCTGTCCAAAGACACAAAAACCATTGAACAGGAAAACTAAAGAAAAAATAAAGGTTTTTAATAGCTGGGCGAATGTTGGGGAAATTTTGCTCATAAATAGTACTCTTAAAGGTGAATTTTTTTGGGTGTTGGGTGATCCAAAATGAAACGTATAGTCTCCAGAACAAAAATGGGATTTCAAATAAAGAAGGAATATAAAATATGTAACAAAATGTATCACGCATGTAACATTTTGCTGTAATTCACCTGTGAAGTGAAAAAAACATCAGATTTTGGGGAAATGATTCTAATAAACGATTCGAATCAATTCACTCTCACCCATGTAAGATCATCAGGCAAATTTTCCAGCTTGGTGACTTTGATGACTTCCGGAAAAACGCCACCATTCCTTGATTCAAAAACCTCTTCGATCTCGTATTGGACAATGTTCCAACCATTGTCAAGTTCAAGTTCATAAAGCATGAACTTATCAAAATTCTCATCACCCAAACCAGTATAGTTCGAGTTCATGCATGTCCCTTTTGCAGAAGCTTTGTCCTCGGAAAAGTAAAACATTAAATAATATCCTAAGCCAACATCCCCTTTTTGATTGTTATGCAGCCAATTTGCAATGACAGGGTTGTTGACTGCGTAAATTCTTCCATTCTCCTCTTTTTTCTTATTGTCGGTAAGCATTAAGTCCGGTAAACCTGAAACCAAACAACCGGGATTTTCAAATTTTACATCAGGATACTTACAAGTAAAAGTATCTTCGATGGTGGGTAATTTTAAGGTAAATCCTCTAGGTGCTTTTTTTTGCGCTTTAGCAGCCATTTTCTTGATTTCGTCCAAAAAACTATCTGACAAGGGGACTGAAATCAATCCATCATCATCAATTGTGCCCCAAGTGTAATTATCCCCTCTTACAATATCGTGAGAAATGATCAGTCCTTTTCCATCGGAATAATCAGAGATGATTCCAGATAGAGTCTCTTGGGCAACAGCTACTAGGTGTAAGTTTAAAATCGATAGGGATAATAGCAAATATATAGTTTTCATAATTTAGTCCGTCAAATCATCATCTTCAGGTCTTAATTCGAAATCCAGTCTTTCGATGGTTACTATTCTTGACCCGTTAAAAATAGCCAACTTAAGTCCCCTAATTTCTCCTTTGAGCATTTTACCTTCCTTCCATATTTTAATCTTATGATTTTGGGATTCAAAGCGGTAAAAGGACACATAATCTCTTCTATCTTCATCATTCCAATAATTTACTATTGCGTATTCCTCTATATTCACCAATTGATTGATATATGGTGTGGTGTATTCCTTGTCTCTTGTCCATGGTTTAGGGGTATTCGATTTTATTTGAATCGAAATGACATCATTACTTCTAGGATGGTTAGGAGGAGGATACAAATTAATGACCATACTAGCATCCATATTTGTTGCAGTTATTGCCAGGTAGGTACTTGCTTCATCTTCGAAATCTTGCCCCCCGGCCACAGCTACTAATTTATCTTCATCGAAAGTGATTTCGGTACTGACATCTCCTACAACAATCGCTGTGAATTTTTCGGGGTTCAATATGCCTGTGGGCGAATTGCTGTCCTCACAAGAAATCAAAATTATAGCCATTAGGAAGGTAATCAGTGTGAGTTTTAAATTTTTCATGATACAGAATTTATAAGTTAAAATCAAAAAGGGGAAAAGTGTATTTCCCATATTTCAAAATAAGTTTGTTGGTTAATATTGAATCAAATATATCTTCATTGAACTTATTGAGATAAAAGAATTGTACCAAAAAATCCCACTGATGTAACATCATAAAAAAACCTGTCCAATTTTTTGGACAGGTTAGGGGAATCAGTGTTTAAGTTTCAATTAAATAGTTACCCTCAAAAATCAATTCCGTCTCGGCAAAAAAAACTCTCCCTCAGTAATGGTTTTGGTCTCACCGCTGAGAAATTCTTTGACCACTCCACTGAATTTTCCTTTGACAAAAGTTGGTTTGATCTCGGTAATTTGAAGATTTACATTAGGATCATTAACATCGGTGATATAAGCTTTTTCTTCAGCTTCCAAGGCGTATCCAAGAAGTACCCCTTTAAAACCAGTTTCAAATGGCACAAGTCCGGAATAACTTTTTTCGGTAATGGGGGTCGTTTCCGTCAATAAAATTGTGATAACTTCCTCTAAAGCAGATTGGTTGCTTACTTGTCTTCCACCTGACAAAGACAGATTATAGACATTTGGTATGGCAGATCCAATCTCAACACTCAATAGGGTTTCGGTTTTAAACTCTACGAGTTTACCATCTACTTTTGCGCTTAGAAAATACCCTGATTTATTAGTGTCAGCAGGATTCATATCATCGTCACCATCTTTGCTTCCGCAACCTGAAACTGTAAGGAATAGCATCACTGCAAGAAGCGACCAGTTAATCATTAATAATTTTTTCATCATGGTAAAATTTTAAAGAGTTAGTAATATGTGCCTACCCATAGCATTTTGGAGGGGTCTTTAACATTGCTAATGGTTACTTTGGAAGGAAAAGATGCCCTGATATTGGGATCTGTTTCATACACTTCATTTATGGTGTATTCGACCCAATTGAAGCCCTTTTTCAATTCGATATCAAATTTGTATTCAGTTTCTACCTCTTCATTATCGGCTGCATACACACTGCTGTTGCAGGTCATATTTAAATTGACATCATCAGCAACGTACATCACTTCATAAAATGATCCTTTTATGGCATTGTTATAGCCGGAGTCCTCTATCCATGGTCTTAGGCCTTCGTCAGAAACCAGGAATACTGTCCCAGCCCAGTCTCCGCCTTTAGTCAACCTTACAAAATCCTGCCTCGCAGCCGGTTTTTCTGCATTATCACCAAAAGCATCTGAACTATTACAACCGAAGAAAAAGTTAAAATATAGTGGACCTATAGACAACGACTTGTTATCTTCAGGTATATGGTCCATGGTCAGATTGGCCAGGTTAACAGTAAACTGACCCTTTTTATCAACCTTACCTATTGAGATCGGATAATCCATCCCAAATAGCATCAGAACCATATCCATATCAGATTTACCATGATTTTTGATCTTTCCTGTAATTTCCTGCGCATTTGCCCAGAAAAAACAACACATAAAACATAAGATTAGAATAGGCTTCATATTTATACTGTTTGTTATTGGTAAAACATTTAATAGTTTGAATAGTCAAATTTATTTCATTGCATACCCTTACAATATCAATTATGTATCAAAGAATATTACTGTTGTAACATCGTGGGGAATTCTGTAAATAATTGTGAAAAATGTTTGATGATAGATGACCGATGTTGGAGAGGGTACAGAAGACGGAAGACGGGAGACAGAAGAGAGAGGCGAGATGCTAAAGCCGAGATCCGAAATTTGAGAACCAAGAACCAACCAAAGCCTGTCTCGTACCGATAGCTATCGGCACGGGAAGTCAAAGAGCGAGAGATGATAATTGAGACCTAAGTAGCCGAAAGAATGGGACGAGATCTGTCAGTAGCGAGGAAAACGAGAGGGCAAAAGCCGCTTATTTGAGAGTTCTAAAATCCAGGTAGTCCGCAAAAGACCACAATTCCTCATTTCGAAGATGATGGCCCTTTAGGGAAACCAGAAATCTACTCTCATATATGAATTCAAGTTCTGAGATCTCTTCTTTGGTATTTTCTGATTCCCAGACTCTATGGCCTTTTCTTTTATATATTCTTGAATATGCACCCTCTTTCAATTCCTCAAAATCAAGATTCAATTTTTGAATACTGCCCGACAAAAGAACAGAAGCCACTGGACCTGCACCATCAAGGATTTCCATTACCACCTGTTTTGATGGATCAGATTGATTGCTATAAGTACCTTTGATGGCACTCATGTCCACCGATTCCTTATACCCAATGACGGTTTTAATTATTTTGTATTCGCCAATTTGATTCGGGATCCAATTTTTAAGTTGTTCTCTGGTAATGGGTATGATTGATGCCAAATCCTGCGTTGACAATTGGGTAGTTTTTCCTGATTTTTCAACAATCGCTTTTTGGGAGGATTCATTATTTTGACAGGAAATCCCTAAAATCAACAATAGAGCTATCAAAGCTTGAATTCTGAAAATTCTCCTTTTACATTTTGGTTTATCAATCATCATTATTGCCGAGTTTAATAAAAATGATGGCAAATATAGATTTGCAAAAATCAACAGGATATATCCATTGTACCACAGGATAAGAATATTGTAACATTACTAAAGGGATTAAAGAAATAAATTGAAAATAACTTACTTGATATTTTTCCCAAAATGCTTCCTTTGATAGACACATCGATGTTATAAAATTAAAAGGTGCTGATCATAAACGTTTTCGAACGCATGAACTTGAAATAAATATTTTTTTTGAAACTTAAATACCATATTTTTAAAAAAATGAAACACTTTTCCAAAATAAAAAAGGCCTCATATTTAATTGCCATTATACTTATTTTGGCAATTCCTGTTTTTGGCCAAACAGAACTTTCCTTCCGTCAGCTATCTGTCAATGATGGCCTTTCCCAAAATTCTGTGGTTTCAGTTACTCAAGATGTTGATGGTTTTTTGTGGATTGCAACACAAGAGGGGCTGAACAGGTTTGATGGCATTGAATTTAAGATTTACAACAAAAAATTTGCGGATATCACCCAGGAATCCCATTTGCAGTTGGGCAAGGTCATCGCCGATCGTAAAAATAGGATTTGGATCATTCCGGAATCATCAGTTCCAGAACTTTTGGATCCCCTAAAAAATGAATTTATCCCTATAAAAGGTATTAATGCAGCAAACAGCATACATGAAGACCTGAGCGGAAACATCTGGATCGGGACCTTTTCAGGACAGTTGTTTAAATGGAATGAAAATATCCAATCTCCGGAAATGATATGGACAGACCCATCCCGTCAGATATTGGATATCTCTGATTTTGATACCCAGCAACTCATCCTTACATTTAATGATGGCGTAGTATTGCTGAATAAACAAAATCAATCAGTCACTGATTTTCAATCGCCCGATAAAAACAATATCTATTCCTGTGCTATTACCGATTCTGATGGAAACATTTGGATTGGCACCTTGAATGCAGGAATCTGGCTGGTCCCAAAAGGCGAAAAATCCATCAAACCGATCAATACCCTTGTTGACAATCTTCCTGATGACATCAAAAGACAGATGATTTTGGATATCATGAAAGATTCCAAGGGCAGGATTTGGGTAGCTACTTATGGACAGGGTCTCATACAGCTGAATACAAAAGATGGTACTTCTCAAAATTATGTTTATCAAAAACAGAATCCGAGATCGGTGCATTACAATGATGTTTTATGTCTTTTTGAAGATTACACAGGCACTTTGTGGTTTGGAACTGATGGTGGAGGCTTGAGTTTTCATGATACTTATCTGGAGAAATTCAATTTTTTTCACAACCAACAGGTCCCAGAAAATATCAATATTGATGTGGTAAGGGCCTTGTATGTGGATGAAAAGGATAAAATTTGGGTAGGAACCTCGGGGAAGGGTCTCACCTCATTTGATCCAAAAACTAAAACTTGGGAAACCCTGTCAAGTACCGGAAAATCCCCTCTTAGCATTTCAAGTGATAGGGTCATGAGTTTGATGGGAGATGGTCAAGGCAAGCTTTGGATTGGCTATCAGGAACAAGGACTCAGTATCATGGACCTTGAAAAAGGTGTTTTCAAACACTTCAATACCGATAGCAAGGTTCCATTACCTAGTAATACGGTCTGGAAAATATTCAAAGACAGTGAAGGCAGGTTTTGGTTAGCCACTCGAAATGATGGGCTGATCCAGTTTGATCCACAAAAGGGTGTTGTCCAACAATTCAACCATGATCCAAATGATCCTAACAGTATCCCAAGCAATAATATCAGGGCCATTGAAGAAGGTCGAAAAGGTCAATTGTGGATTGGAACCGAAAATCAGGGAATAGCAAGCTTTGATATGGACTCGGGAAATTTTGAGCCCCTTTCCCACCAACAAGATGATCCCAACTCAATTTCTTCCAATAGCATTAAATCCCTTCATTTTGACGGAAAAAACACCTTGTGGATAGGAACAAATGGATCTGGAATCAATGCTTTAAATATTGACAGCAAGGAGTTTACGCGAATTTCTACCAAGGAGGGCTTGGCCAATGATGTGGTTTACGGTATTTTGCCTGATGCTGCAAACAACATCTGGCTGAGTTCCAACAAAGGAATTACAAAAATAACCATACTACCATCTCAACCGCTTGAATATTCCATCACCAACTATACCAACTATGATGGACTGGCAACGGAATTCAATACAGGGGCATATTTCAAAAATAAAGATGGTTTGCTTTATTTTGGAAGTTTGGAAGGCTTCTATTGGTTCAATTCTGAGGATATATCCCTGAATGAAATCCAACCAAAAACAGCTATTACTGGTTTATATGCTTTTGATCAACCCATCCCTACTACTGACAAAATCAAGCTGAAGCACAATGAAAATACACTTACCATCAACATGGCAAGTTTGGTATTTTCTTCTCCTGACAAAAACGAATTCCAGTACAAACTTGAAAGCCATGATGAGAATTGGATTCAGGCCGGAAACAACCATCAGGCGAGGTATACAAACCTTGCACCAGGTTCCTATAATTTTTTGTCCAAATCCAGCAATTATGACGGAATTTGGTCCGCTGAACCCGTATCGCTTCAATTCACGATCCTTCCGCCCTGGTACCTGAGCATTTGGGCTAAGTTGGTATATTTGGTATTTTTCATTTTAGCAATAGTGTGGATTTACCAATACCTCAAATGGCGCTGGGAAATAAAGTTTCTGATCAAGATGAAAGAAGACGAAGCAGAAAGACTCATGGAAATAGATAGGTTTAAAACAAATTTCTTTACCAATATATCCCATGAATTCAGAACGCCCCTGACCCTGATAGCTGGACCTGTTGAAAGGCTGATGAGTCAGTCAGAAAATCCTGTATTCAAATCTCAGCTTAACCTGATAAAACAAAATTCTCAACGTTTGCTCAACTTGGTAGATCAGCTGCTGGAAGTTTCAAAAATCAAATCCGGCAAACTACAACTGGGCATCCGAAAAGGAAATATGGGGCTGCTATTACAGTCTATTGTATCCAACTTTTTCTATTTTGCTGCAGAGAAGGACATTAGAATCAGAACCGAAATCCCATTGATGACAGAGGTATGGTTTGATCCTGATAAAATTGAAAAAATAGTGGGTAACCTTTTACAGAATGCTATCAAATATGGCAAATCAGGAACAGAGGTCTTGGTCAGATCAAAAATTCAGGAGAACCAACTGCATCTCACAATTTCTAACCACAGTATGGTCAAATATTCCAAAGAAGAAATTTCTCA
Organism: Aquiflexum lacus; assembly: GCF_015476655.1. GTDB lineage: Bacteria > Bacteroidota > Bacteroidia > Cytophagales > Cyclobacteriaceae > Aquiflexum > Aquiflexum lacus. Next base: position 110,430 of record NZ_JABFHF010000015.1, on the reverse strand, counting down.
TCTATTTGATAAATTCTATAAGCCGGATACCAAAATAGAAGGTTTTGGTATTGGACTTCCTTTGGTCAAAGACCTGGTTGAGCTCCATAAAGGTAAGATTAACCTATGTTTAGAGGATAAAGATTATTTTGAAGTGAACATCATTATCCCTGTTGAAAAGTATTCATTCAGACCCGAGCAAGTAATAGAGGAAGAGGAATACCCTGAAGACCAAAAAATGAAAGGACATCAAATCACTGCAAGCGAAGATGCTCCGCTTGTTTTGCTTGTTGAAGATAATTACAAGGTCAGATCTTTTATTATCGAAGAACTCAAACCGTATTATAAAATCATTGAAGCTGAAAATGGACGTGAAGGTCTTTTCCTGGCTCTAAAAAAAATCCCTGATTTGATCATTTCGGATGTGATGATGCCTGAGATGGACGGGATTGAACTCTGTCAAAAGCTCAAATCTGATGAAAAAACTTCCCATATCCCGATCATCCTTCTTACAGCAAAATCCGAAGAAGACACCATCCTTAAAGGACTTCAAGTAGGTGCAGATGATTACATGCTCAAACCCTTTGGCATCAAACAGCTTTTGGTGAGAATCCAAAAGCTGATCGAATTGAGAAGGAATTTAAGAATAAGGTATTCTGGCAAAACAAGTATTGCACCCAATGAAATCGCGATCACTTCCACAGACGAGAAATTCCTTGAAAAAATCCAATATATAATAGACGAAGATCTTGGAGACGCTAACTTCACCGTAGATGAATTTTGCAAAAAGCTTGGCATGAGCAGAATGCAGCTTCATAGAAAACTTACCGCCCTCACGGGTCTTTCGACTTCAGCTTTTATCCGCGACCAAAGGCTACGACTTGCCCTCCAAAGACTTGAAAAATCCGGCGAGTCCATTTCAGAGATTGCTTATGCCGTTGGCTTCAGTTCGCCCTCCTACTTTATCAAATGCTTCAAAGAAACCTATCAGATGACACCAAATGAGTATCTGGCCAAGGAAAAATAAGACAGGAGACAGGAGACAGAAGAAGATTACTTTGTTAACCGATGACGGATGTTGGGCAAGAAGGCAGAAGGAACCTAGGAATTAAAATTTATAGGATATCCTGAAGTCAATATTCTCGGCCACATGGCCATGAACTTTAAGTGAAAAACCCATTGAAAAACCCTGAAGAACCTGATACATCAGGCTATATCTTTGGTAAAAAATAAAATCGTGGTAGCCGGCAGGTTTTTGTAGATAAACGGCCATCCTTTGGTTAAAATCAAACCTTCCGAACAAAAAATGATGGGCGATAAATGGTGCCGGCATCAATGCCTCTATCCTGCTATTGTCGACTTTCAAAGCGTAATCTTTAGTAAATTCTATACCTGCTCCTAATGCATTAATGGCGGAAATATTTTTATAAAAGCCCCCCAATACTGAAAAAACCGGTTTTCTCCCCTCAGACCAATTTGACTCTCTGTTGGTGTAGGCTGTTTCCAAATACCATTGGAGTTTATTGGCTAAGATGGACTTTTCATAGATTGGGAAAGGCCCTGACTCAAAATACCGGTTGATCCCGATCCCAACCATAGGGTAATTGATTCCTTTATTGGGTTGACTTTGGCCACCATTGGAGATATGGTTATAGGCCAAGGAAAAATTTATGCCCCAATCTTCCCCAATCCTATATTCGAATTTTGGACTAACAAAGAGCAGGAAACTTAATGGAGCGGAAAAGAAGAGATTATTCGGATTCTGCACGGGATCATATACCTGATCCATGTAGCTGAATCCCATACCCGTAGACAAACTAAGAAACAATGGGCCTTTTTTCCATAATATAGGCTCAAAAGTTCCTGAAAGATGGTAAGCCGAACCTAATACATCCGGATTTTCAAAGTTGTGATAGGAAGCCTGAATGCCTAGAAAATGAAAACAATTGCAGGCATTCCAATTTTTTTTATCCTGTTTCAATAGCTGATAATGTACCGATAGACCAAAGGGATTACTTTCCGAAATGGGGCGGAGTTCTGAGGAATGAGGTATGATGAAACCATAACTCCCTTCCAACCCCAACCGTCTGACCTGCTGCCCCGTCGCGGCAAAGACTGTCGACAAAAAGAAAATGTAGAAAAGGTGCTTTTTCATATCTGAGTTCCCAAATTGGGGAATAAAAAGTTTTCCCACAACATGATGTGCAAATCAGCAACTGCAACAAATCCTCCCGAATACGAAGGGATTTTTGCAATTATTCGGACAGAGACGGATGAAGGTTACGCTTTGATAACAGAAATAAGGTTCAACTAGGAGGAAAAACATCTCTACAACCAATCCCTTAGAAATTTTAATATATCCGCCCGCATCTCAGCTGTTTCCTCATGGGCCACATCATAAATTTTTAATTTCCATGCCTCAGGTGCTCCGTCTTTAGTATAAATTTTCTTCAGGTTTTCATCGATGATTGACAAACCTTCCAACGGGGTAAGCGGATCAAATTTTCCCGCTAGACCAAAATGCGGGCGGGGTGAAATCAATCCATTGATTTTTGAAGTAGAAAAGTGGTTCAATAAATCAGGAACGTAATAATAAATACCATGAAGACTAAGGTCATTTTTTTCCAAAAGGGTATGGAAGTCCGTTAAACAATTCAGATCCACCACCACTTGAATACGCTCATCCAATGCAGCAAGCCACCAAGCCATGGTACTTCCCATTGACATGCCCATAGTGGCTATCCGTTCCGTATCAATATCTTCTCTGGAATCCAAATAATCCAATGCCCGCAAATTGTCATATACCATCATCCCAAAAAGAACCTGTCCCTTCCACAACATTTCTTTGAACAAATCCAATTCGGACTTTCCCGATCTCTCGCCAAATCCCCAGGAATCCAAACAAAAACCTGCATACCCTTCCCGGGCCAAAGCAAAAGCATACGGTGGCGCCTGCATTTCTTTTCTGCCATTTACAAATTCATTCTTTCCCACCTCATATTGACCGAAATGAGAGTGGTTAAAAAGGACCACCGGCAACTTCCCTTTGTCATCCTTTGGTTTGGTAAAGAAGGCAGGCACCTTCTCCAATCCATTGATGTCCAGCAATAATTTTTCAATGACGACCCCATCCTTTTCTTCAGTGGATACCAATTCTACGGAAATATGCCTTTCCCGATCCGGAAGCTTCCCCAGGAGCTCATACAGTTCTTTTCTTAAGCGCTTTTTATCTTTGATTTCATACATATCTTCAGTCATAGGTAATGGTTTGTTCTGGGAACTGGCTTCAGGTATGCCAATGAAACTAAGGAATTGCAACAGGAATAAAGCGAAGAAATAATACTTAAAACGTCTCATTTAAAATTGCTTTTAGTTTATAATCTCTAATCCCCCATTCCAAACCATTTCACTGCATTTTGATAATATACCTTATCCACCACTTCTTTGGGCAATTGTAAACCCATAAATGGTTGTGTGATCAGATTGCTTTGCATAGCATGATCCGTCACGAAAAACTCCCAATCCCGTCTCCAATTTTCATCTATGTTCCTGTACAGATTTTCCTGAGAACCCGCCCCATTATCGCCCAAGTCAGTACCATACAAAATCCTGTCCTGGTATTGAATGAAAAAATTCCGGACTTTTTCCCGATCATTGGCCGTTTGATAAAACAATTGCCCCATTCGTGCGGCCAAATCAACGGCCATGTTTGGGAAACGATCAAGGCGTTCTGCCAACACGTCAACGCTATATTCCAGACTTCCCAAATGAGCCCCTACAAACCTTAACTCAGGATGCTTTCCCAACATTCGATCCCGGGCGTCCATCAAATCCTCATGAGAAGGCATCTCCGGTTGAAGGTACATGTGGTATTGGGGATGGTTATTGAAATAGTTGCGGTCATTTTCCGTTGTCATGGAATCCAATGGCAACCAGCAGTTTTTGGGTTCACCAAGATGACCCATCAAGGTTTTTCCACGCTCCTTAATGAACCGGAAAACAGGATCAAACCTATCATCATCAATCGAGATTAAATTGCCTGAAGTGTCTCTGGAAACCATTCCTATATTTTTCCAAACCTTTACTCCCAAAGCCCCCTGATTAAAGCAACTGTCCAACCAGGAAATCACCTTTTCTTCCCAATTTTCATCATCCCAGTCAGAAACTGCAAAAGAAGTGATCATATCCACCGTTTTGGGAAAAGACTGATACTGATGTAACCCATCCCCATATTTCCTATGAACATCATTCCAACCGTCATCAACCTCCAGACTCACATTGATAAGACGAAAATTATCTGCCGTTGCCTTTTCAACAAAGGCTGACCTGTCTGTATCAAGATGTACATGTGCATCGATTTTGTTGACCTTCGAAAAGTCTTCAAGCGAATACCATTGTTCATTTTGGCTGCAGGCACTTAGCATCAAAAGTAGCATACAAAACAAGACATATATTTTCATGATTTTTTTCTGGATAATGGATTACCTGTAATTCGGTGGTTACAAATAGCCATTGTGAATTAATAGTAAAAGGGATCAAATAAGACAGGATGCCAATTTACATCAAGTCTAGCATGTATGAATATATAAAAGAAATAATCAATAATGTATCTGTCAGATTAAAAAAATCCTTTTTCAAAGGTTGTTGGAAAGGTCATTTCACTGTCATCCGATTTTTACAGAGGTCATGGTCAGTGAACCCGCCAATGCTTTGTCGTTGAACAAACACACCTGGTCATTTTCATCTTTCAATGCCAGTGAATAAAGTAAAGGCAAATAATGTTCCGGTGTCGGGATGGCTAAATCAAATACCTTTCCGTGCGACCGATAGTTGATAAGTTCTTGGTGGTCTCCACTAAGAATATATTTTTTCATTTTTTCACTGGCTTCAATTGCCCAGTCAAAGCCAAAGTTTTCATTGAGCTTTTGCCATGCCACCATGCGGAGGTTGTGCACCATATTGCCGCTTCCGATTATCAATACTCCTTTTTCCCGTAAGGATTTGATTTGTTGCGCCAATTCATAATGATATCGCGGTGTTTGGCTGTAATCCAAGCTCATTTGAATAACCGGAATATCTGCATTTGGATATAAATGCTTGATGACACTCCAAGCACCGTGGTCAAGCCCCCATTTATCATCCAAACCTACTTCTGTTTTTGTGATCAGAGATTTTGTTTCTTCGGCTAAGCCAGGGCTTCCCGGTGCAGGATATTGCACTGCAAACAACTCCTGTGGAAATCCCCCAAAGTCGTGAATGGTTTTAGGATTTTCCATGGCCGTCACAAAAGTACCCTTTGTTTCCCAATGGGCGGAAACACACAATATCGCATTTGGCTTTGGGATTTCTTTGGCTATATTACTAAAGCCGGTGACAAATTCGTTTTCCTCAATGGCATTCATTGGACTGCCATGGCCCAAAAACAAGACAGGCATTTTTGCTGTGTAGCTCATTGGGGCTGTCAGTTTGTTTAAATCTTTCAGTTTCATTGCTATTGATGTGATGTTCCAAGTTGAGCCTTAGCAGCCTGAAGATGTTCTTCACTTTGGGTTTTAATAGCAAAAAATGCATAGTGCAAAGGAGATGCGGCACTTCTCTCTATGGCCTGTTCAAATAGATGGTTCCAGACTCTTCCTCCGAGTTTTTCATACTCAGTGATCAATTCTTTGAGGCTTTCTTCACCGAATACTGCCACATGCCCAGAAAAATCCATGGAAGGATCTCCCACCTGACCCTCCGACCAATCAATGATTCCTGTGATGTCTCCTTCGGTCGCGGATAAAATATGACCAGCATATAAATCACCATGAATAAATGTGGTGAATTCAGGCCATAGCCTGTCATTGTCAAGCCACTTTCTCCAGCGCCTTTCTAATTCAGGCCCTATACCCACATCCTTTTTTACCAAGTCTACCCGATCCAAAATCTCTTGTCTTACCATTTCAGGGGTAAGAGATTTGATCCCAAGGGATTTGGCTTTTTGTACCGGAATATGATGTAATTCTACCAGTACTTTTGCCAAAGAAGGTACAAATCGGGCACTTTTTTGATCCATATTCCAGGTCACCTCATAGGTGTGTGCATCATAGGTTAGGACGGGTTTGTCTTCCAACAAAGGATAAGAAATCAACTCCTGATTGGCTATTTGCCAGTCAGGTACAGCTACAGAAAGGTGTTGTTTAGCAAGAGACAGTATTTTTCCTTCTTTTTCTATTTGATCACCCAAATCCTTTCTTCTCGGAATTCTAAGCACCCAAGGCTTCCCATCCATAGTAGTCACAAAACAAACCTTAAAGTCAATCCCCATTTCATTGAAAGTCATTTCATCTTTCAATTGGAGACCATTTCGTTCGGCGAGTTTTAGAATATCTTGTGGGGTCATGCGAATTCCGAAGGGTTTTTAGGGAATTAAGCCATTAATTTTAAGTTATTTAAATTCATATATCACAAATTGGTTCCGATGGTTATTCCGATGATTAATTTAATTAAAAATCAGGTGGTCTATTTTTTTTTTACAAATTAAACAAAATGGAATAGGAGGAAAATCAAAATGGAAAATGATTAATGGGATAATACAAAAAGTAGCCAAAACCCACTATCACAAATTTAAGGCAATTACCAGAGCTCAAATCACTTCACCATCTCCTGTTTTCCATCTAGTTCATAAGGTTGGATAAGTACTTCTACTGGTAAACCCAGCAATTCTGTAAGATTCCAGCCATATCCCTCACCTCCAAGCACTAACCCAATCTACCTTCTACCCTCTAAAACCTGCCTAGCCGGCAGGCAGGTCTACCTTTACCCTTCCCCAAAATCAATCCATAGCTGCTTCCCAAAATGTATCCGCTCCTCCTCCACATTGAGGTTAGAAATACCAATACCGAAAAGGCGGACGGGGGATTTCAGTTCTTCTTGGGCTAACAGCTCCATTACCGTTTCCCAGATTTTTTGTTCCTCGGGATATTGCTCGAAGGTTTTGCTTCGGGTTTGGACCGTGAAATCATGGTATTTGATCTTGAGGGTGACTGTCCTTCCCTTCACACCACTGCGGCTGATACGCCGTTTCAGTTCCTCAAAAATGTCTTCCAAGGCATAAATCCATTGTTCTTCTTTGCCCAGATCGGTCTCAAAAGTGTTCTCTGCGCTGAGGGATTTTCTCAGTCTGTTGGGTTGCACTTCACTGAGATGAATGCCTCGGACAATATTGAAAAAGTGCAGGCCGGACTTCCCAAATCGTTTGGTCAGAAATTGTAAGGAATACTGTTTAAGGTCAAAACCATTATGAATGCCCAATTCCTTCATTTTTTCGGCAGTCACTTTACCAATACCAAAAAACTTTTCTATGGGCAATTTCTCCAAAAATGCCTCCGCATCTTTGGGCAAGATGACCGCTTGCCCGTTGGGCTTGTTGATATCGGAGGCAGTCTTCGCCAGAAACTTATTATAAGAAATGCCAGCCGAGGCACTCAGCCCGACTTCGTCTTTGATTCGCTTCCTGATTTCCATGGCAATCAAGGTGGCTGAGGGATTATTGACCTTATTTTCGGTCACATCCAAAAATGCCTCATCGAGGGAAAGGGGTTCCACCAATTCTGTATAGTCGTGAAAAATCTCCCTGATCTGATTGGATATTTCTTTGTACCGGTCAAATCTTGGCCTGACAAAAATCAATTGGGGACACTTCAGTGCTGCCATTTTACCCGACATCGCAGATCGCACTCCAAACTTTCTCGCCTCATAGGAAGCGGCTGCCACCACTCCCCTTTCCTGATTCCCTCCCACTGCCAAGGGTTTGCCACGGAGTTCAGGATTATCCATTTGCTCTACGGAAGCATAAAATGCGTCCATATCCACATGAATGATTTTCCTGGTTTTTTCCTCCATTACATTTTCTTTCCTTCAATTCCCTTGCAATACCTCAACAATGGCAGAGGCTTTTAACAAACACTCTTCGTATTCATAGGCGGCATCGGCATCATAGGTGATGGCCGAACCCACTGCAAAATAGCCTTTCCCTGAATCTTTATCGAAAACAATGCTCCTGATAATCACACATAAATCAAAATCCCCATCTGCGTCAAAATATCCCAAGGTACCGGAAAACCAACCCCTTTTAAAATCCTCGTATTGATCGATCAACTCCATACATTTGATTTTTGGGGCTCCTGTCATACTTCCCATTGGGAAAGTGGCATGGATGACTTCCATCAGGCTTTTCTTTTCAGAAATGGTAGAAACCACCGTTGATATCATCTGATGTACCCTGGTAAAAGGGTATACTCCGAAAAGTTCTTCAACTTTTACTGAACCTGTTTGTGAAATCCTACTGAGATCGTTGCGCATCAGGTCTACAATCATGAGATTTTCTGCCCGTTCCTTTTCGGAGTTCAATAGTTTTTCTTTGAGCAGGCTGTCTTCCAATTCATTTTTACCCCGTTTAATTGTCCCCTTTATGGGTTGTGCAATCAGCTTATCTCCTGTTTTTTTGAGAAAACGCTCCGGTGAGGCACAAATTAGATAGTTGGATTCAGCTTTGAAAAATGCTGAAAAGGGCATGGGAGATTTTTTCCTCAGATCAAAAAATCCCTGAACGGGATTCCATCCATTTCCTCCAAATTCAAAACCCATACAATAATTCAATTCGTACATGTCCCCTTCGACAATGTTATTTTGTATGGCCTTTACATTTTCCAAATAGGTATTTCGGCTGGTAAGTGCTGAGATTTCCAATGAAGGGTTTTTGATAGGGTTTTGATTAAAAGAAATTATTTCATCAAAAATTCGCTGGGCATCGGGATGATGAATTTTAACCTGATCAACAAGTATTTCTATTTTCACCTCAGGAATAAAGAAAATTGATTCAGGACAATCCAATGGCGATCGATTATTGCTTTGGAGTTTTTCAACTTTGTTTTTGTAATCATAAGATAGTATGGCAGCCATTTCTTTTTCACCTAACCATTGGTTTGCAACTTCTAGGTCAAAAGCCTGTTGAGCTGCCAATAAAATCCTTTGAAAACCACCATAGGGGTACTTTATATCATTATGGTCAAAAATACTAACATAGGGATAATGCAAATCCGCCCAATAAAGTAATTGCTGGACAAATTGATTTTTCGATGACAAATGAAACTCCTTCATGATAGACATATCCCAAAATTAACTTTTAGACACAAAAAAAAGGGAAATCTTTCGACTTCCCCTTTAGAAACAAACATTAATCTTTGATTAGTTGGCTTTGATGTCAAATCCAATACTAACAGTGTTGTAAATAAACTGATCTTTTGCCTTGTCAACGGCACCACTCTCGTCATTATATGACAAGCCCCAGTCAGTTCTATCAATATTGAAACCAGCTTTGGCAGCTACAGTTCCATCTGCTATTGATACATGTGCTGGGAATTTGATATTTTTGGTCGTACCTCTCATGGTCAGGTTACCTGAAACCCAATGAGTAGGATTTTCTGGAGCTACTTCTGAATCGCTTTTTGGCGTATTTTCAGTTTCAAATTCTTCTTTATCTTCAATCGTACCTGCTGAATAAGTCTCAACGCTTGTCAATTCAAATACTGCTTCAGGATGATTGGCTGTGTCAAAAAAGTCATCTGATTGCAAGTGGCCCCAGAGTTTAGGATAATTTTCATTTGACTCCTCCATATCCTGGATTTTCAAACCTGTAATATCAAAAACAAATCTTGCACCTTTCAACTCATCACCATCAATGGTAATTTCGCCGTCAGTTAATGGAATGAAACCATAATGCTGCCCTGTTGGCTTGTAACCTCTCCAATCAATTTTGCTCGTAGATTGATCAATCGACAAGGTCGAACCCGATGCCTCAGCTACATCTTGAGCCTCACCCGTTTCTACTGTGTCTCCTGGTTTATTGCAAGAAGCCATGACCAATGCCGCAGCAAATAATAAACCTGTATTTTTAATTAAATTCATAATGTTGTGTTGTTTGTTTAGTTTCACAAATTGTGTGTATATACATCAAAACTATTTAAGCTTAAAAAAGTTCATTTTAATCTAAAAAAAAATACTTTTGAATTGAGACCTTTCATTGACACACTATAACCAATTGGAAATTAATGGCTTTAATTAAGAATGTAAGGGGTTTTTCCCCTGAATTTGGAGAAAATTGTTGGCTGGCAGATAATGCTACCGTAATCGGTGATGTTGTCATGGGCAAAAACTGCACAGTTTGGTTCAATGCAGTGGTAAGGGGTGACGTCCATCAGATACGTATTGGAGATAATAGCAATATTCAGGATGGAGCAGTAATCCATGGAACTTACCAAAAATCAGGAACTTATATTGGCAATAAAGTATCCATAGCCCACAATGCTGTTGTTCATGGCTGCACTATTCATGACAATGTATTGATAGGTATGGGGGCCATTGTGATGGACAATGCAGTCATACATTCCGGTGCGGTGATCGCAGCAGGCGCCATCGTATTGGCAGGGACAATTGTTGAGGCTAACAGTATTTATGCCGGCATGCCAGCAAAAAAAATCAAGGATACTGGACCAGAAATGCTGGAAGTTATTGAAAGAACTGCCAAAAACTATCCTATGTATGCTAAATGGTATGGTTGAAACGATAATACAATAACTTCTCTCACAGATGGCTCATATTTGAGCAGATATCTGTTTTTTCTATCTGAAAAAATCTGTGTGATCAGGAAGAAATTTAAATTTTTGAAATAACATTGAAAGTGGTTTTTATTTACTCAACAATTTAATTCCCAAAAAGTATATTTTGAAAAGACTTCAATTTCTGCAAAAAGGAGATACTTCAAGTACCTATTGAACAAGCAACGGAATTTTATATATATAAAGGAAAATTTTGGATATTTAATTTTAGCTACTATCGAAATGAATCAAGCCAGATTATTATGGAATAAATAAAATTCTTTGTTGATTTTTTTTTGCGAATCAATAAAAGCCAACTATTTTTATTCAGATTAGAAAATTGATTTTATGAAAGAAGAATATTTCAAATGGTACTCTCCTCATCTTCACCGGGATGTGGAGATGTTGGTTTTTGGACACGCAGGTTATCCGGTTATTTTATTTCCTACCTCAATGGGCTCCTTTCATGAAAACAGGGATATGGGTCTTATCGGTTCAGCAAGTTGGTTTATAGAACAAGGATTGGTACAGGTGTATTGTCCAGAAAGCAATGATAAAAATAGCTTTTACAATAAACACGTTCATGCACATCAAAGGATACAAAACCATGTCGCTTATGACAAAATGATATTACATGAAATTGTTGAAAAAGTTCGGTTAAATACTGGAGTTGGAAAAGTTGTGGTAGCCGGATGCAGTTTTGGTGGTTTCCATGCTGCTAATTTTGCTTTTAGGCATCCCGGGTATGTCAGTCACATGTATTCCTTATCGGGCGCCTTTGAAATCCGCAATTTTATGGATGGCTATAATCATCAGGATATATTCTATAATTCTCCACTCGAGTTTTTGCCCGGTCTTCATGATGGAGAGCTTTGGAAAATGGATATTGTTTTGGGCACCTCCAATTGGGACATCTGTTTTGATGCCAACATCAAATTGAGTGACACATTGGAAGGGAAAAGGACCCGTCATTGGCTTGATGTGAGAAAAGACCGTCATCATGATTGGCCTCTTTGGAAAGAAATGTTTCCCCATTATTTATCAAGAATTAAATTTACATAATTTATAATACCAACCGTTTATGAAAAAGATAGGAATTCTATTTGGCATGGAAGACACTTTTCCCCATGCATTTGTCGAAAGGGTCAATGAAAAAAAAGAGAAAGGCATCATCGCCGAACCGGTGTTGATAGACAAAGTTGTACAGAACCGTTTGACGGATTATGCTGTCATTATTGATAGAATTTCTCAGGATGTACCCTTCTATAGGGCATATCTAAAAAACGCGGCTTTAACCGGTACCGCTGTTATCAACAATCCTTTTTGGTGGAGTGCTGATGACAAGTTTTTCAATAACTGTCTAGCAGATCAGTTGGGTGTCCCACTACCCAATACAGTGATTTTACCATCTGCAGAACATCCTACAGATACCACAGGAAAATCATTCAGAAACCTTAAAATGCCTCTGGACTGGCAGGCAATATTCGATTACATCGGATTTCCTGCTTACATGAAACCTTATGCAGGCGGCGGATGGAAGAATGTCTATCGGCTGGAAAATAAAGAGGAGTTTTATGCCAAGCACAAGGAAACAGGGCAGTTGGTCATGCTGCTTCAGGAAGAGATCAAATTTACGGATTACTTTAGGGTGTATTGTTTAGGTGGAAAAGCCGTGCGCATCATGCAGTATGAACCCAGGAATCCCCATCATCTCCGTTATGTCATTGACGGACCTCCTGCTTCCAAAAAACTACTTGCCCTCGTCAAGGATTATACCTTGAAGCTCTGCCATGGTTTGGGTTATGATTTCAATACTGTAGAATTTGCGGTGAGAGATGGTGTGCCTTATGCCATAGATTTTGGAAATCCTGCACCTGATGCTGATGTCAATTCAGTGGGTCAGGCCAATTTTGATTGGGTGGTAGAAGAATCGGCCAAAATGGCCATAGCTTATGCCAAAGCCCAAAAACCGGGTCAGGTCAACCTCACTTGGGGAACATTCATGAAGGATGCAGTCAACTCAGCAAAAAGATTTTAAGCTATGAAAAAGTTACCCGTTTTTACTTTGGGGGTTGAAGAGGAATACCAGATCATTGACCCCAATACCAGAGAGCTCCGGTCCCATATGTCCAAAATTGTGGATGGTGCCAAAATCATTTTAAAAGAACAGGTCAAGGCAGAGATGCACCAATCTGTAGTCGAAGTGGGTACCAATATCTGCCAGAACATCTCTGATGCCAGAAAGGAAGTTTCATTTCTAAGAAAGAAAATTGTAGACCTTGCAGCAGAACAAAATCTGATTGTCGGAGCTTCCGGTACGCATCCATTCTCCAAATGGCAGGATCAGCCCATTACCGATGATCCCAGGTATGATATGATCGTCAAAGAACTACAGGACACGGCAAGGTCAAATTTGATTTTCGGATTACATGTACATGTGGGAATCGAGAACCGTGAAACCGCCCTGCACATCATGAATCAGGCCTGTTATTTCCTGCCTCATATTTATGCGCTTTCCACCAATTCCCCATTCTGGGAAGGAAGGGAGACAGGATTTAAAGCCTATCGAGCCCATATTTTTGCCAAATTCCCTAGAACAGGATTACCTGAGTACTTTGATTCTGTTCAGGCATATGATAATTTTCTGGAAACATTGGTCAAAACCAACTGTATCGACAATCCTAAAAAAATCTGGTGGGATCTTAGAATGCATCCCTTTTTCAGTACCATTGAATTTAGGATTTGCGACATGTGCCTTACGGTGGATGAAACCATTTGTATCACCGCTCTCATTCAGGCTGTGGTCGCAAAATTATATAAAATGTGCATGATGAATACCAGCTTCAACATTTACCGGATTGCACTCATTAGAGAAAATAAGTTTAGAGCAGCAAGGTATGGCACTGAAGGCCTGATGATTGATTTTGGGCAAAAGAAAGAAGTGGAATACAAAGCCTTGATGCTCGAGTTATTGGAATTTATTGATGATGTGGTTGATGAATTGGGCAGCAGGGAGGAAATAAATTATATTCACAAGATTCTGGCAGATGGTACAGGGGCAGACCGGCAACTTAAAGTCTTTGAAGAATCAGATCATGATCTCGTTAAAGTAGTTGATTTCATTACAGGCGAATTCTCTAAAGGTCTTTGATCAAGAACCAATTATTGATTAGGTTTCTAAAAAAAGAATCTCTTCTCTTTGATCTCTGCCTGTAAACCATACTGTTTCGAAAAACAAAAATTGCACTTTCTTTATTGTTCATTGAACATTTTCGTTTGGAAACTTTAAATTGCGTCGGCTTAATCAATTAAATCATGCAGGAGAAAATAAAGGTGGCAATTTTGGATATGTATAATGGCATTACCAATCAGGGTATGCGTTGTATCCATGATATTGTGGGAAGATTCAGAGATGAACTTTCCATCGAAGTATTTGATGTCAGACAAAAAAACGAGGTTCCGAATTTAGAAGAATTCAATCTCTATATCTCCTCAGGTGGTCCGGGAAATCCTGTTGAGGGAGATGGTATTTGGGATAAAAGTTATTATGGTGTCATTGACGGCATATACAACTGGAACCTGACCAATGATCGTAAAAAATATATACTGTTTATTTGTCATTCCTATCAGATGGCCGTTCAGCATTTTGGATTGGCAAAGGTGACTAAAAGAAAATCAACCTCTTTTGGTGTAATGAACATTCATAAAACCGAGGCTGGAATGGTAGATCCATTATTTGAAAATCTGGACAATCCTTTTTGGGCCATTGATTCACGTGATTATCAGGTAGTGCAGCCGAACCAAAAGAAATTCCGGGAGATGGGAGCAAAAATAATTGCCTTGGAAAAAATCCGAAATTATGTAGAGTATGAAAGGGCTCTCATGGGAATCCGTTTTACCTCTGAGATGGTCGGGACACAATTTCATCCCGAAGCTGACCCCGTGGGTTTTTTACAACATCTCAAAAAAGCTGAAGTAAGGGATCAAATCATCGATTTGAGGGGTAAAACAAGATACTTAGCCATGCTGGAGCATGTTGTGGAAGAACACACAATTTATAAAACCAATGCCACCCTTATTCCTAATTTTCTGGAACGATCCATACAAAAAATCAAAGAACAGGAAACCATCTTACATTAATCATTCATGATATGATTCAGAATTACAGAAACCTCTTCAATGGAAATTTTTCTGATGAAAAATACCAATCCTTTCTGATTGACCTGGCATCAGATTTTGGAGGTCTGCCAACTTTCCGTGTAGCTGAATCACCATTTTTTATTCCCAATGAACTCAAAGAACAATTGCTGGAAGGTTCCCAACAGATTGTTGATTTTATCAAAAGGGAGGATTTCAACCAACTCACTCAAAGATCCCTGAACATCAATTTCAATGTCCCCAATCAGGATTCCCATACACAATTTCTGGCCATTGATTTTGGAATCTGCGAGGAAAACGGAAAAATAATCCCCAAACTGATTGAAGTCCAAGGATTTCCCTCAGTATTCAATTTCCAGTACAATTTGTTTGAAAAGATAAAAAACGCCTATCCATACTTATCTGAATTGACTCCTTACTTTGGAGGCTTGGATGAGACCGGCTATCTGAACAAATTTAAAGAGACAGTATTGAATGGACATCAACCGGAAAACGTGGTTTTGCTGGAAATAGAACCTGAGAAACAAAATACAAAGGTTGATTTTTATTATTGTAAAAAGGATTTGGGAATACCCTTTGTCTGTGTAACGGAAGTCATCAAAAAGGGGAAGCAGCTTTTTTACAAAAACGATGAAGGTCAAGAAATCCAAATCAAAAGAATTTACAATAGGGTGATATTTGATGAATTGGATGCCCGAAAAGACCTGAAAATGGAATTTTCCTTTTTGGAAGAACTTGATGTGGAATGGGCAGGTCATCCCAATTGGTTTTACAGGATAAGCAAATTTATACTTCCCTATTTGGAGGGACCCTATTTCATTGAAACCACCCTTTTGAGTGACCTGAAAGAAATCCCAGAAGATTTGGAAAATTATGTATTGAAACCACTGTTTTCATTTTCAGGAAGCGGAGTTATTTATCATGTCAAAAAATCAGATGTAGAAGCAGTCACTGAAAAGGACCTCTTTATACTTCAGAAAAAAGTCCATTACCTACCCGTACTAAAAGCAATAGAAGGAGAAGTTAAAGTGGAAGTCAGGATGTTGGTAGTTTGGCCAGAAAAGGACGAAAATCCGACCATCATAGGCAACCTTGTCAGGTTAAGCCGCGGCGAAATGATCGGTGTCAAGTTCAATAAGGACCGTAACTGGGTCGGAGGGACTATTGGGTTGATGGAAAAAGAGTGATCCTATTCTGTCTCATAAATTACCCACTCATTTTATCAAGTATAGTGAGTTTTCAAAAAAAATTTCTTTTCATTCTCCCACTCCCAACAAGTCTTTCAAAGGCACTACAGAATATCCATTATCTTCCAGCCAATGCAGTAACTCGGGTAGCATTTCGTAAAATTTATCTTTTCTTTTTTCACCTACCCCAACATGCATCAACAACAAAAAGCCATTAAGTCCTGTAGATGAATTAGCTTCATACTCTTGAATACTTTTAAAAATAGCTCTTGAAGAAACATAATTACCCATGGATGGGTCAGTGTAATCTGCATGGCTTCGTGTTCCGCTGGAAAAATTGATCAATTGTAATCCTAAACTCTTTGACCAATGGCTGATGCTATCATTGTACCATTCATAGGGCGGTAGAAAGTAAGGTGCATCCTCAAAACTTATCCCAAATCGCTTCATTTCCTTATAATTTGCTTTTAGATCATTAAAAAATTCCTCTTTACTTACTAAAAGCTTATCCCTGTCTTCCCAAGTACAATACAAAAGATGTTTGTCCGAATGGGCTCCTAGGTAATGTCCTTCTTTTTTCATTCTGATCAATAAAGTCTCAAAATCAGGGTTCCTATAAAAATCTCCTGTTAAAAAAAATGAACCTTTGGCATCAAACTGATTTAGCGTATTCAAAATATCTTCACCACCTTCCGCAAATTCATGTCCTGTAAAAATCAAACTTATATTCTTTTCATTGGAATCACCACGAACAATTGCCCCATAGTGATAGTTTCCTTGGCCAATAAGATTCGTGGAAGCAATGCATTGCATTAGAATCACTAAAGTAATATGATAATAAGTGGCATTAAATTTCTGCATACATATCAAACAAATATTTGCTGGAATATAAAGTGTAATTAAAATAAATAACCGAAATATTAAACTGCACATATAAAAAAACTTTCATTTTCGATTCTTTTTAATAGTTTCATGACTTCAAATTTATATTCAAAAATATTTCTCGCTTTATCCTAAAAAGCAATGATTATAGGGATTTTAAAAGAACCCACAACCGAGGCCCGGGTAGCATTGTTACCTGAAGCTGTAAAAACTTTGATCAGCTGGAAAGTTTCGGTTTGGGTAGAAAACAATGCTGGGGCTAGTGCCTATGCCTCAGATGAACTTTACAAAGAGGCCGGTGCAGAAATTCACCAAAGAGCAGAGATTTTGCAACAATCCGACATGATTCTGGGTATTCAGCCCATTGCTCAGGAGGAGATATCAAAAATGAAACCTGCAGGAGTCCTAATGGGACAACTTAATGCATTGTTCAATCCGGAGCTCACCAATTATCTGGTTCAGGAAAAACGAACGGCATTCAGTATGGAACTGGTTCCAAGAACCACCCGTGCCCAAGCGATGGATGTACTTTCTTCCATGGCGACTGTGTCGGGATATAAGGCTGTTCTGATGGCTGCTGATCTGCTTCCAAGGTTTTTTCCAATGTTTATGACAGCGGCCGGTAGTATCACTCCTTCCCGGGTATTGATCCTTGGTGCAGGAGTCGCAGGACTTCAGGCCATTGCTACTGCCAAAAGATTAGGGGCTGCGGTTTTTGCATTTGATGTTAGGCAGGCTGCCAAGGAGGAAGTCCTTTCAATTGGAGCCAAATTCGTGGATGTGGAAGGTGCTACTGAAGACAAAGGTGCCGGAGGATATGCAGTAGAACAATCTGCAGAATACCTTCAAAAACAAAAGGATACCATCCATGAACACGCCATGAAGGCTGATGTAATCATCACCACAGCGCAGATTCCTGGTAGGAAAGCTCCTCAATTGGTGGAAGAAAGGACCGTAAGGGCTATGAAGCCTGGGTCGGTCATCATCGACTTGGCAGCATCCTCAGGTGGAAATTGTGCGCTATCACAACCTGACCAAACTGTAGAGGTCAATGGCGTCAGGATTGTAGGTGTTGGAAATCTCGCCGCCAATATGCCACAGGATGCCAGCAAGATGTATGGGAAAAATTACCTGAACTTTTTAAAACTGATCATAAAAGATGGCAGCTTAAACCTGAATTTTGAAGATGACATTGTAGCAGGTACTTGTGTGTGCCATGATGGAAATCCTGTCAATTCTAGAATCGTTCAAATGCTAAACACTTAATCATGGAATTATTATTGGAATACCTAGGCAATAACATGGAGATGATATATTTCCTTGTTTTGGCCATTTTGTTGGGGGTGGAAGTAATTTCCAATGTCCCCGCCATATTGCATACCCCGCTGATGTCAGGAGCTAATGCCATACATGGTGTGGTAGTGGTCGGGGCGATCATTGTCATGTTACAAGCTTCTCCTGATAATTATTTGGCACTGTCGGTAGGATTTTTGGCTGTCGTGGTCGGGATGCTCAATGTAATTGGCGGCTTTGTGGTCACAGACCGGATGCTGGAAATGTTTAAGAAAAAACCCAAGAAATCATGATAAGTCTGAATATTCTGGAGATCACCTATCTGATTGCTTCTCTCACATTTATAGTGGGATTGAAGATGCTCAGCCACCCTGATAGCGCGAGGAAAGGAAACCTAATCGCCGCTGCCGGTATGCTGATTGCTATTGTAGCCACACTGACTTTGTACCAGGAATTTGATTCAGGTAAAGGTCTGAATTATGGTTTGATATTTTTGGGACTTGCTGTGGGTACAGGTATCGGCACAGTTATGGCCAAAAAGGTGCAGATGACTTCCATGCCTCAAATGGTATCCTTCTTCAATGGAATGGGAGGCGCATGCGCTGCATTGATCGCCATCATAGAATTCCAACACCATCAGCATGCTACTGTAACAGGATTTGACGGGGAACTGTTGGTGATGCTTTTGGGACTTCTGATCGGTTCAGTTTCTTTTGCAGGCTCCATGATTGCTTATGGAAAGTTGGAGGGGAAAATCAAGGACAAAGTTCTTCCTATGAATCAGGCGATCAATATGTTTTTATTGGCAGTGATCATTATCCTGATAGGAATCCAAATGTTCAATGGGTCTGATCCATTGTTATTCTACGCATTACTTGGCATCGCGCTTATTTATGGAATTCTTTTTGTAATGCCGATAGGTGGTGCAGATATGCCGGTTGTGATTTCCTTGCTTAATTCCTTTACCGGAATGGCCGCTGCATTTGGCGGATTCCTTTATGGCAACAAAGCCATGTTGACAGGTGGGATTTTGGTAGGTTCAGCGGGCACTATCCTGACCATATTGATGTGCAAGGCAATGAACAGATCCTTGACCAATGTGCTATTGGGCGCTTTTGGAGTTGGTTCTCCGGGAGCAGCCAAAACAGGCAGCAGCGACCAAACTGTCCGCGAAATCACCATTTCAGACACAGCAGTATTGCTTTCATATTCTCAAAGTGTAGTGATTGTACCGGGTTATGGATTAGCTGTCGCTCAAGCTCAGCACGTGTGCCACGAGCTGGAAAAACTACTGGAAGAAAAGGGTGTCGAAGTCAGTTACGCCATTCACCCTGTTGCCGGTAGAATGCCGGGCCATATGAATGTACTTTTGGCAGAAGCCGATGTGCCTTATGAGAGATTACAGGAAATGGAAGAAATCAACCCTAGATTGGCCAATACAGACGTAGTGGTTGTCATAGGCGCCAATGATGTGGTCAACCCTGCTGCAAAAAATGATCCCACCTCTCCTATTTACGGTATGCCGATTTTGGATGTGGATTTGGCCAAAAATGTGATCATTCTCAAAAGAGGTATGGCTTCAGGTTACGCAGGAATTGAAAACGAACTTTTCTTCTATCCCAAAACCAGAATGCTCTTTGGAGATGCCAAGGACTCCTTGCAGAAATTGACAGCAGAGGTGAAGGAAGTCTAGGGAAGGATGAAGGAGAAAGGATGAGGGATAGGGGATTGTACCAAGTACTATGTACAAAGTACAAAGAAGGGGGTTAAAATTTGGAATAAGGTTATGTGCTTCTGAACTAGCTTTGGGGGATTCTTTCCTAAATAAAAATCTGTTTTTAAATGAACCCCTTGTTCAGAAAGACAAATAGATGAAGCTGTAATTCAATAACCTGAAATTTTATAAATCATAGGCGTGGGATACAACCCATGCCTTTATTTTTTATTGGTTTTAACAGGTGTATTGAGACTAAATAAAGGTATTTATACCATTTCTATGATGTATTGAGACAGCGTTGTTTTAAATGGCTTCATTTTTGGCATTGAAAAAGAAAAAACTTTACCAACAATGAAAAAAGTATTTATTTATGCTATTGCGGTCACTATTTTGGCCGGTTCATGTGTTTCTAAAAAGAAATATGTGGAATTACAGAATGATCTGTTCAAAACAGAAGTTACGCTTGCCGACACCCGAACTGAAAAGGAAAAGCTTGAAGAAGAAAAAAGAGTCCTTGAAGACAAAATGGGTAAAATCGAAGCCAGGGTTGAAGAGTACAATGCCCGTATCAATTCCTTAAGATCCGAAAGCGATGCCAAATTCTCCCTTGAGGGTAAGACGCCAATGTCCAATATTACAAGAGAAAAATTAAAAGCAACCCTCACTCATGTAGATCAAGAATTGTTAGCCCAAGCACAGACTTTGGAAGATTCCATCAATCTCGCTATTGCCCATAACATGAAGAAATCAATTTCAGATGGTTCATTGGAGCAGGAAGATGATATTCAGATTGATATTGACAAGACTGTGGTAATGATCAATGTTTCAGACAGGTTGTTGTTCAACACAGGAAGTTATCAGGTATCCCGTAATGCAGATGGATTATTGAAAAGACTTGCTGAGGTGATCAATTCTGAACCTTCTTTGGAAGTCATGATTGAAGGACATACTGATCCAAGGACAATCCAAACAGTAGATCTTCAGGACAACTGGGATCTGAGTGTAAAAAGAGCAACTTCGATCGTCAGGATTTTGGAGAAGAAATACAATGTAGCTCCAGAGAAACTGATTGCAGCCGGTAGGGCAAGCTACATTCCTCTGGTGGAAAATGACAGCAAAGACAATATGGCCAAAAACAGAAGAACAAGAATCGTTTTGATTCCTGATCTTGACAAATTCTTTGCAATGATAGAATAAAAATAAGAGGGGGAAAGACGCGACGTGCCTGTCCCCCTCTTATTTTTATTCATATACCTATTGGATGTAATTTTTTCAATTACTTGAATTAAAAAAGAAAAAGATCTCTCCTTGTCAGTTCAATGAAAGAAGATACCTTTTTTATATCTGACTTAATTCAACTGGTAAAAAGCCGAATTTTAATTTAGCAATAATTTTAGAGTCTTCTAAAAACTCCCTCTTGCATTTTCAGCCTTGTAAGGTTCAAATGGATAAGTTTTTGGCAGCACTTCCACTCCTGTGGTGAACTTGATAGGCGCTTCTCCTGGATAGGTGATTTCTACAAAGTATCCTGAATAACCTTTTGCAGGTTCTTTCAACTCCACCTCATATTTTCCACTTTCGTTGATTAGAATTTCAGAAGATGTCCATTTAGGTCCTAATATATCGATTCTAAAATCCCTTGATTCCTCATTTGTAGCAGACCATAACTTGATAGAAGCAGGTTTTTGGTTTGGGTCAGTGGTGATTTCTATGCTATTGTCATTGACTGACCAAGTGTATTCCGGTCTTGGAACATCATTCAGGATTGAAGCATAAAAAGCAATCAAATTGGGAAAGGCATCTGACTCACTGAGGTCATGACCATAATTAGGGACATATTGTATATGCTTTTCTCCAACCAGTTCGTCCCAATAAAATTTCCAGCTATCTGGAAGGAAAAACTGATCTCCTGCAGCGTTGATCAATAATTTGGGAATGTCCTTATATTCTTCCAAATAAGAATATGGCTCGGTGATTTCCAAAAGTCTTTCGTATTCTATGGAGCCCATCCAATCCATTATCCCCTCCCGCACATAATCATCCACAGCTGGGGCCCAAAAACCATAATTCCGCCAATGATGCTGAAATGATGGCACAATATTGAGTAAATCAATCACCACAGGAACCATACCCACTACCCTATCATCCACTGCCGCTGTGGTCCAAGTGGTCCAACCTCTTTTTGAGGCACCAGCCACCACGTATTTTTCCAGCGTTTTCCCATGCTTTTCTTCGGAGATTTCAGTCACCACGTCCATTGCCAATTTCACTGCCCGTGTCATGGGCAATCTTGCCAACCAAATGGCATCTTCATCTTTGGCCCCTCCTTCCAAAAACTTTCTCCAGCCATAGGCTATGATGGCATCTTCATAACGCTCGCCAAAAGTATCATTGGCGAATACCAAAGGTTGAAAAGGGACATTGTGGATCTGGGCAACAATGGAATTGGTGCGTAATGCGGCTTCATAGATTATTGGATCCGGTTTTTCAGGAATCTTGGAGTTTTTACTTCCTCCTCCAATCCACATCATACCTGTTTCATGCTGGGTTTCTCTTGGAATCACCATCGAGACATAGTGCCACCATTCGGTTTCATTGACGATATCATTTTTGAGCCAATGCTGAGAATACATTTTTGCCACATGATAGTCGAATCCCTCCCCCTCAAGGGAATGAATTATTTCATACCTAAAAGTAGGGTCTTCAGCATGGACATAGTCTTTGAGGATTGTTGCCGACCTTTCTAAAGTGCTGATCTCCACATCCGCATTCTGTGTCTGACAACTCAAAAATATTGAAATAAAAAAAGCTGGAATTAATCCTTTGAGGATTATTTCATTAAATTTCCTGACCATATATTATTTTGGGTTGAGTTCAATTCAAAAGGTAGTTAAAAAATAAAAAAGGCACAAAAGTGACTTTTTTTTAGTGCCTATATTAGAATTATTTTAGAAATTCAAATTATGCACTGATTATCTTATCGAACATTTTATCTATATCAAATACTTTGTCTATAACAACTTGATATAAATCCTTAAAAGTTTCAAATGCTTCTTTAGATTTCAACTCTTCGGTAGAATACTTAACATAATCTTCTTCCATCCAAACAAGTGGATTTGAAAATTGATCAATTAATAACTCATTTGAAGGAAAAAAATATACTGCATAAACCCCGCTATTATCCCTTTCAATTGCCCATTTAAATTCTCCATCAAATAAAAAGAAATATGCATTTCCATTTGGTTTAACATTAGAAATTTTTTCTTTTTTCTCAATAATTGAGTTCAAAACCTGTATAATTTTCATTTTAACCTCCTTTAGTCTTGATTAAGATCTTTGAACCGATCCAATTCTAAATTTCTCAAACTTTCTCTTAATTCACTAACCAAACTTCTTTTTTTTGGTTCACTTAGATTGAAAGGGAATTCATTAAAATCCTTTATTTTCATGAATTGTTTATCCATCAACCCCCTTAATTTTTCATTCCCTTGAAATTGGCCCTGAATTTCGTGTAAGATTTCAATAATGGCCTGTTTACCTTCATCCGAATTTACATTATAGTCATTTAAACGTTCGATTTTATTTTTCAACTCAGATATTGACAATTGAAATGTATATGAAAGAAGCAAATTGAAAGCAGATTTTATTTTGGATCTATTCTTGAAAAATAAAAATATTGCCAAACCTGATGCAATTATGGTCATCACATTCGAAAAAAAACTAGCAAAATTTACAAAATAATCCATTTAATAATTTTTGAAGCCTTCAGGTTTGATAAAAATAGTAACTCAAGAATATTCAGGACACTCTCTTTTCAAATGCTTTACTAATTTGGAAAAAAAATAGCATAAAGGAAAATCCCTTTATGCCATTTTTAAATCGATTCTTAAAATTCTTTTGTGGTTCAATAATTTCCTATTTCACATACAACTGATTGAACAGCAGCTTAAAGGTATTATGTGCCTGAGCTCTGAATGTAATCTCCGGGCCGAAAGCGTATAATTTTCCTTTTCCGATAGGTGCTTCAAAAGCCACTACTCCATTTCTCAGGTAAGACTCTCCCCATGCCCAACCAGACACCAAGGGTGATTCTGTGCCAAACCAAGCCAATGGTTTGACTCCTTGCATCAATGCATCAGGGGCCAAGTTGAAGACAGGGCTGTTGTTGTACACCATATTAGCTGTACTACCCATTCCCCAGTTTGCTGGATGATTGGCATCCAGACTTGCTTTTAAGATACTTCCGGGTATGTAAAACTTATCACCCGGCAGGTTTCTTTGTTTCCCATCTGCCATTGTTTCCATGAGTGCATTGGTAACGGGCAAACCTAAATCGTAAGCCAAGGAAGTACTGGCACCAACGGCTACCACGCTTCCGCCATCTTCCATAAATTTCCTCAATTCAGGGACAGATTTGTCTTTGGTGAGATTCCCTAGAAGTTTATGGTATTGCGCATCTATGTCCTCTTCTTTCGGTTGACCACCCCAACTTCTGACTGTTCCCGGTGCACCAGGGCCAATAAATAAAATCACATCATATTTTGCTTTCAGATTTCCGGAGTCAATATCTTTAGGGTAAATCACTTGGAATGGGAAGTTGTATTGTTCCAACATCCATCTCACCCAGCCTGATGGCATAGAACCTCCATAGTGGTCAAACAAGGCTACTTTGGCAGGCTTTACAGGAACTGACCCTGAAGGCCTTGAAGCAGAAATCATTTTTACACCATAATCTTTTGCAGCTTTTTCCAAAATGGCTTTTCCTCCGGACACGAAGAAACTTCCCGCAGGTAATCCAGAAACTGTGCTTGTGGTACGGGAAACATTTACCCCTGTTTTCAACAAATCATTGACGACGATGAAGGCATTGTTAGCCCTTGCATCGATCAGAACAGATCCTCCTGGAACTCTTGTTGCCGGGAAATCCAAAACTTCCCCATAAGGTAATGCTTCAAAAGGCCCATCAAATCCATCTAATATCCTATCAAACTCCACACCCATTTGGAAGGCTAATGTCCAACCTGCTGCATCATAAGGACGCTTGGGAGGTCCCCCAGGATATTCAAAATCATTGGGGTGATCCTGTGGTTCAAACATATCCAATAAATGAGGTCTGAATGCTTGTGCAGATTTAAAAACAAGCGAACCCTCAGGATAATTTTTTCCTGAAACTGTAAAGGCCTCTGTAGCACGATGGACCTGAATGCCTGATTTGATCAGGGCATTGGCGAATCTTATGGCAGTGGGAAAATCAGGTTGATCAGAAGAAAGAATAAACCCTCGGGGATCTCTCAAATTCAAATCCTTAAATACTGAATCGAAAAACTGAACAGGTAACCCACTCCTCATGCCATAATAAGCCATTTCAGGATCATCAGTTGATTTCTTGGCTTTGGAATCTTCAAATGCTTGCTGAACGGCTGCGGATCTTTTTGGATATTTGGTCCAATGATCCATATTTCCTCTTTCAATACTGTTTCTACCCATTTTGTAGATATTGTATAATAGCGCATCAGAGTTTCTGCTGGCAAAATCCAAAATCGCGTAATTCATGGATACTGAATAATCGATTGATTTTTTGAAATTCCAGGACTGTGGCTCTATCGGATAAGGAGTGGCATGGGTTGGGATCAATCTTTCTGGCACCAAAGGTATTTCAGAAGGTGTCGGTCCACCCGTGGTCTCGGTCAAGACTCCGATCATGTTATGGAAATAAGGAGTAGTACGAAGTCCTCCGTTCCACCAAGAAGAAAACACAGAACCTCCCAATCGGGTATATCCAGGTTTTCCTTCGATATTCAGCCTGTTGATCATGGCAGCACCTACCCCGTCCAAACTTGTCATGATCAAAGGATCAAAAACATGGTTAAAAGGATCACGGTATGGCGGACCTGCCACAACAGTTCCTGCAGGAGAAGTCTGATGGTGGTTATAAATGATCTGAGGCAACCACTCCACATACTGTTGAAGGGAAGTATTGGTGGTTTCCTTCATGTTATTCATGAAAAAATCCCTGTTATTGTCATGTCCCACATATTTTTGGTACATATAGGGAGATCTCATATTTCTTTTTTCAACATCTTCAGGTCCCATGTACCAATTGGTAATGATCTCATGACCATCAGGATTGGTATGTACCATCAAAATAATCAGGTCATTGAGGATACGCATATTCTCAGGATCATTTCGGGTCACAAGATCATAGTAAGTTGGAATCATCTGATGGGATCCAACAGTTTCAGTAGAATGCAGACCGCCATCAATCCAAACTACTGCTTTCCCTTCTAATGAAAGCATTTTGGCTTCATCTTCAGTGATTTTTGCTCGACCTAGAAGTTGGGAGATTTCTTTGTAACGGTCCAGTTTTTGGTGGTTTTCCGGAGACGTAATGATCATCATCGGCATCTGTCTACCCTCTTCCGTAGGACCGATTTCAATAAATTTTACCCGATCGGATAACTCTGCTACTTTTCTAAAATAGGCATCGGTAGCGGTATATGTGGCCAATTTGTAGTCATCGCCGATCTCAAAACCAAAATGTTCTTTGGGAGTCGGAATCTTTTGTGCAAAAACAAAAGCGCTTGTACAAATTGCCAATACAAGGGATAAGTATATTTTTTTCATCATAAAATATTGATTAGCTTTTTCTAAAAATACATCAGCTATCCTTCCAAAACAAAAGAGGCCTTTTGATCGGAAATAAAAAGGTTTGATTGGTATTTGTTCGGCTTTGGTAATAGTGGAAACTCCTATTGTGGACTATTTTTATGAAGTCATCGCACAATTACTTAATTTAGATATGGATTAAGAAAAAAACAGAATTTCATTTTAAATGTTTCTCCATCAAATCTTCTTTGAAACTAAACACCAAATATCATGTACAAAATAATAATTTTCTTCAACTTGATCATATTCAGCCTGATTGGTTGGAAGGTCATTTCCTCAAATCCCGAGGTAGTTATTGATGACATTACCATTTGCCATACAAATACAGGCCCATCAGAAATGATTGCCTTTTTGGATGATCCCAAATTTGTCGCTTTTCACCCTGCCCCTGTTCCTTTTGATTTCAATCCAATGGGTGAAATGATCTCATTTTCTGCACCGGATGGAAAAGATGCCGAGGGTTATTTCTTAAAAGCCAAAGAACCTTCCGATCACTGGCTTTTTGTTTACCAAGAATGGTGGGGGTTAAATGACAACATCAAAGAAGAATCAGAGAAGTTTTACAATGATCTTGGTGGAAAAGTAAATGTACTGGCATTGGATATGTATGACGGCAATGTAACTGCAAATCCACAGGAGGCCATGGGCTTTATGAGAGGAACAGATGAAAAAAGGCTGGAAAACATCGTTTTAGCTGGAAAAAACTTTGCAGGAAAAGATGCTAAAATCGCCAATGTTGGCTGGTGCTTCGGAGGAGGTTGGTCACTGAAATCCGCCTTGTTATTGGGCAGTCAGAACGTCGGTTCCGTCATTTATTATGGTATGCCCGTTAGAGATGTTGCACAATTGAAAAAACTGAATTCAGATGTTCTGGGCCTATTTGCTACTGAACAAAACATATCCAAGGAAGTAATAGAGGAGTTTGCCACGGCTATGGATAAAGCAGGAAAAGAGCTGGAATATAAGATCTTCCCTGGTGTCCATGGCTTTGCCAACCCTTCCAATCCAAAGCACGACCCTGAATTGACAGAAGAAGCTTATGGAATGGCTTTGGGTTATTTGAAGGGGAGGTTTGGAAATTGAAAACCCAATTATTTATTTCAATTCCAATTGCTCAATTTTGCCGTATTCAATCCCTCTCAGTTCCTCAAATTTTTGCTTGAGTTTTTCGAGTAAATCAGGATTTGATTCAGCAAGATTATTTATTTGTCCAGGATCTTTTTTAATATCATAAAGTTGATATTCACTGTTATTCCCCAATTCAATATTGACAAATGTATTAACAGCCGGCCCGCTATAAGGTGGAATCATCACGTAATCTCCACTTCTAAGTGCTGTTCGGGTGGTGGCTTCAAGGATCAAGTCTTCTCTTCCTTCATCTGATTCCCCCATCAAAACTGCCAACATATCCATACTGTCCTCCGTGTCAATATCACTTCCAACTAACTTGGATAATGAAGTGAGTAAATCCAATTGAGAGACCAAGGCATCCGATATGCCCGGATTGATTTTTCCTTTCCAATAAGTCACAAAGGGCAATCTTGTTCCAGCTTCAAAAAGACTGTACTTCCCTCCTCTTAATGGACCCCAAGGTTTATGATTTCCCAGTTTTTCCACAGCATCATCATAGTAACCATCATTCAATACAGGTCCATTGTCAGATGAAAAAATGACCAGAGTGTTTTCCAACAATCCCTCTTCTTCCAAGGTCTTCATCAATTCGCCAATACTCCAATCTGCCTCCAAAATTACATCCCCCCGAGGCCCCATACCTGAAGTGCCTACAAACCTGTGATGTGGTGTTCTCGGCACATGTGGCTGCTGCATGGCAAAATACAAGAAAAACGGATCTGTCTCATTCTTCCTTCCTCTAACATAATCTTGCGCCTTTTCAAGAAATTCATCTGCCATATCTTCATCAATCCACTTGGCATTTTCTCCACCTTTCATAAATCCGATTCTAGGAATACCATTGACAATACTGTTGTTATGTCCATGGTGCCACATCATTTTGAGAAGTTCAGGGTTGTCTTTACCGGTAGGTTCCCCTTCAAAGTTACTGTCATAATCCACCAGAATAGGATCATCTCCTTCAAGACCCACTACATGACCATCTTCAATGTAAACAGTAGGCACCCTATCTTGTGTCGCTGCCATGATATAAGCATAATCAAACCCAACTTCATTTGGACCAGGCGAAACTCTTTGGTTCCAATCCACATTCCCATCACCCAAACCCAAATGCCATTTACCAACGATACTGGTATGATAGCCCTTGGTCTTCAGCATTTTCGGAATTGTCATCTGATCCACATCTATCAATAGCGGGGCAGTGCCTGCTAAGATTTTGGCATTTTCATTTCTCCAAGGATACACCCCCGTCAGCAATGCGTACCTGCTTGGTGTACAGGTAGCGGATGTAGCATAGGCATTGGTGAATTTCATCCCTCCATTTGCCAATCTGTCCATATTAGGTGTCTGCAATTCGGTAGCACCGTAAGCACTCAATTCACCATATCCCAAATCATCCATATAGATGATGACGATATTGGGACGCTTTGCTTCGGTCTTATTAGAAATTTCATTGCTTTGACAAGCAGTCCATAACAGAATGATGGCCAAACTTGCCAAACAATTAATATATCTTTTGTTTCTCATCATAGTTCAGTATTTAAATGGGTTCATTATTAGCTTTTAAAAATTTTCGTCATTAAACAAGTTACTTCTGTCTTCCGTCTTCGGTCTTCTTTTTATTTATTTTAAGGTTAGGTGATTTAGCATTGTATATTTTTTAAATCATTTTGCAATTCTTCCCACGACTTCTTCCTAAAAGAACGTATAGGAAAGTGATAAATCCAAATTCTCAAGATAGTTTGCGCAATTTATTGATAAGAAGAAAAAATCACTTTAATATTGATTAAATCAAAGACCATTAATGATGACAAAGCCCAAAATATACAGTTCCTTGATTCTTGCCATCATGCTATATTGTATAAACTCCATTGGATATACTCAGCAGGGGGAAAAGCCAAATGTATTATTCATTCTAGTTGATGATTATGGTTGGAAAGATGTCGGCGCTTATGGAAGTGAATTTTACGAAACTCCGAACATTGACCGATTGGCCAAAAACGGGATAAAATTCACTAATGCTTATACAGCATCTCCTGTATGTTCTCCAACCCGGGCAAGTATCATGACGGGGAAATATCCATCCAAAACCTATTATACAGATTGGTTTGGCGCTCCGCAGCCCTGGAATTATCAAAACCATTGGACAAAAAACAAACCCTTGATCCCAGCCGAGTACAGTCCTAATATGGCTTTAGAGGAGTATACCCTCGGAGAGGCATTTCAAGATGCCGGTTACAAAACCTTCTTTGCCGGCAAGTGGCATTTGGGGGAAACTGAAGAATACTGGCCCGAACATCAGGGATTTGATATCAATATCGGTGGAACCAACAGAGGAGGCCCATATGGTGGAAATAGATACTTTTCACCCTATGACAACCCTAGAATGGAAAATGGTCCGGAGGGGGAATACCTACCTTTAAGATTGGCGCAGGAAACCGCTTTTTTTATCGATAGCCATAAAAAAGATCCGTTTTTCGCTTATCTATCTTTTTATTCGGTACATACTCCATTGATGACGACGGAAGAACTCGAACTGAAATACCTTAGGAAGCGGTCCAAATTAAACCTGACGGACGAGTTCAATCCTGAATATGCAAACAAGAACAGAACCACACAAGCCCATGCTGTCTATGCCGGTATGGTAGAAGCCATGGATACCGCAGTAGGGATAGTGTTGGAAAGTCTGGAAAAGAATAATTTATTGGAAAATACCATTATTGTTTTCTTCTCAGACAATGGTGGTCTTTCTACTGCAGAAGGAAGTCCAACATCTAACCTTCCACTCAGAGCCGGTAAGGGTTGGTTGTATGAAGGAGGAATCAGAGTTCCAATGATCATTTCCTGGAAAGATCATACCCTTGCTGGGATTGAAAACGATACGCCCGTCATCAGTATAGATTTTTACCCGACATTAGTTGAATTGGCAGGATTGAAAGAAAGCTTTATAGGAAACGGGGAAATGGATGGTGTGAGTTTATCCCCTCTACTTCATAACCCATCCGGATCAATATCGAGAGAGGCACTTTACTGGCACTATCCGCACTATGGCAATCAGGGCGGAAATCCTGGTTCGGTGATTCAGGAGGATGGCTGGAAGTTGATCTATTTTTATGAAGACGATAGGATCGAACTATATAATCTTAATAATGATCTTGGAGAAAGAAACGACCTTTCTGCAAAAGAGAATAAAAAATCAACTTACCTTAAAAACAAACTGATGGATTGGCTTCAGAATACCAAAGCCAGACTACCGGAAAGGAGGATAGAACAATGAATAAATTCTCAACAACTCTTATAAAAATGTTGCTGACCAAGCTTCCGTTCGATTTCTTTCGCGGTTTTGGTAATGGATAACCCACCCAAATTTGTACATCTAAGAGTATTGGGGATACTTTTACCAACTTCGTACATGGTCTCGATCACTTCATCCAATGGAATAAGATGGTCATAATCAGCCAATGCCATATTACTACATGAAAGTGCATTGGAAGCAGCCATTACATTTTTATTGAGGCATGGGGCCTCTACCCTGTTTCCTATTGGATCACATATCATTCCAAGGGAACTTTGCAGTGCCATGGATGCGGCGCAAATACTTTGATTTACATTACCTCCTGCCAAATACACGATTGCTGCAGCAGCCATGGTGGAACCAGAACCGCATTCAGCCTGACATCCGCCAACTTCCGCGGCAAATGTGGAATGAGCAGCAATAAAAACACCTATCAAGCCTGCAATGAGCAATGCCTTTACCGTCTCTTCATCTGATAAGCCCAAAGAATCCGCAACACCTAAAACTGCCCCCGGCATTGCACCGCAAGAGCCCGCGGTAGGTGCTGCCACTATCACGCCCATGGAACTTTTTACTTCCATGATTGCGGAGACATACATAATGATTCTATTGAGGACATCACCATCTACCAACTTTCTGTCTTCCATCATGGATTTAAATTTCACCGATTGTGGACCCAAAATCCTGTCCTCGAATTTGGTACCTTTCAACCCTGTTTCTACAGCATTCTTCAGTATTTTCCGGATGTCATTCATCTTGTCAAGGACTTCTTCCTCCGAAATATTCCCCCGCTCGCTTTCATATTTTGCAGCCAATTGCCAAAGACTTAAATTTCTATCCTTATTGTAGGCCAACATTTCATCACAAGTAATGAATGGGACATTTTGTTTCTTTCCGGAAAGGATCGGTAAAACAGGTCTGATTTTTTTGATATGGCTGACCTCTTCCATTGCCAATAGCTCATCCAAAAAAGTTTTATCCAGAAATTCCCTTGACTTAATCTCAATAAAATCATGATCACCTGAATGTAAATTTATACTATCAAAAGTTCCGTTTTCACCAAGATATTGCTGAATTCTTTGTGGTTCTGTAGTATAAATCAAAGTCAGGAAACTATCCCCCTGCAAGGAAACCTCCGCTCCATCAATTTCTATCACCTCAATCATCCCTCCACCCGTGGAAATGGCTATTAAGCTTCTCGTTTCCCAAGGGTTTGAAAGGGAAATTTTATACGTGTTGGGGTGATCCGCTTTAATATCTTTGATATTGATCTTTACCTTTATTCCAGCTGCCCCAATGTGTTGTTCGGCATTGACCAATCTTTCATCATAAGCCTCCCAACCCAAAAACCCACCAAATAATCCCATATCTGAGCCTTGTTCTTTGTGGGTGGTGGCCAAGGAACCATTAGGATCAAAGTCAATTTCAATTTCAGAAATTCTTCCGTTCATCAAATCATGACATATTCTGCCTATCCTTAAGGAAGCTGCACAATGTGAACTTGAGGGACCTCTCATTACCGGTCCTACTACATCATTGAAAATACTTGGAAAGTTCATAGGATTGATATTTGATAATAATCATATGAAGATAAGAAAAAAAATTGTTTGGTTACTCGCTTTATTTGTAAGGAGAATCCTTTATTTAATAAATTGTCAGATGTCGGATGACGGATGATGCGTTCAATTTGACCTATCCCTAAAGATGCACCATCTATTCGATTACTGTTGACAGTGCTTATATCTTTACTTCAATGGAGTTAAATTGCCTCATACCTTTAAATACCAACCCAAAAAAATCAAAGTCTTCTTTTATTTGGATTCAGATTCAGGTAGCTGATCAATTCGTCATACCTTGAGGCCATGTCCCTGTAATAGACGAATACCTCATATTCATTTTCCGTTTCAAAATAATTACCCTCAAAAGAACTCATGTCCCATCCTTCTTCCGTCTTGAAAGCATATTGGTAATCATACCATCCTTGCTTCAACAATAAAGTGGCTTGATAGGTGTTCGTCTTTTTATCGAGCACCATTTTGGATGAAGGTTCATTTCCCCATTGGGTAAGCGCCCCGATGATGTATGGGGTCTGCTTTAGATTTTCAGCTGCCAAATTAAAGGTGACCAACATGTATTCGCTTTCGCGTTCATGATTCTGACGCTCTAGGTTCATAATGGCAAACTGCCCGTTCATATCCAAGTATTCAGAATAAACTCCCTGTGGTCTTGGCTTGTCGACGACTGCCTCTGCATAGACGATATCATCTTCCATTCTGACCCATGCAATATTCATCCCTTTGGCCCGGACAAATCTCAGATCCACAAACCTGAATTCATTGCCACCCCAGAAAACATTGCTGCCATCAAAAAGCTGATATTCAATCATCTTGGAATCTTCTCTGATCATGGTGGGATTACCAAGAACCCTGCTATTATCCCATCGTTGATTTTGGCGGATCATGACACGAAGATTATTCTTTGGATCGAAAAGTTCACGGGCCTTGTAGTTCAGGTTAACATTGATCTGCTGCACCTGTCTCCTATTTTCTGTTTGGCTAGGCGGTACTACTCTTGCCGCCATATTGGCTATTTTCTCAAATACCATAAACCTTTTAGTCAAAATTACCTGATTTTGGTCTCTCCCTCTGTAAACAATCAAGGCATAATTACCGGATTTGGTAACCCTTGGGGTGACAAAATTATAATGGATATAGGGGACTCTGGTATCAATTGCATAATTGTAATCAAGAATATTGAATTCATTGTATTCATTCAGATACTCCGGTTCTTTGAGGTCAGAAGGTGTCCAGTCAAAATTACAATGGATCACTTTTACTGAATACATATCAGGATCGTAAGCGAGGTCATCAAAAGTTAAGTTGAGAACACCACCGTTCAACTCAATAACAGGAGAGTTCATTTGTGCTGCAAATTCACCTGAACGCGGAAATAACCTAACGGATTGGATATTCTCTTCAAAAACACGATCCTCATAAACCTTTTGGGCCGAAGCGGATAATGAAAAAGTCCAAATTGAAAGTAGCAATAAAATTCTAATCTGCATTATACTTTAGGTTTTAATTGGCTTCAATATAAAAAACTATGCCAAAATCAGGAAATGGTATCCTGAAGTTGGCCAATTTCTTCTACCAAAATTTCCCAATCGGTATTTAACTTTGCTTCATTTTCTTTCAAATCATTATAATCCTGATTTATTCGAGCGAGTTTTTCATTGTCTTCATAGACTTCACTGTCAGCCATTTGAGCCTCAAGCGTTTTTTTCTTCTCCTCCAACTCAAGGATTTTTTCTTCAATCAACTCTAGCTCCTGTTCTTTCTTCTTGAGATCTTTTTTGGCCTGTAAGCTTTCAGTAGGATTGAATTCCCTTTTTTTAACTTCTGGTTTTGGAATATTATCAGATTTTTTTGTTTCTGCAGGTATCAGGTCTTGTTGGGATTTCCAAAAGACATATTCATCATAAGTACCCGGATATTCTTTTATCTGATTGTTTTCGATATACCAGATTTTATTGGCAACCCCTCTGATAAAATGTCTGTCGTGGGAAACTGTAATGAAAGTTCCTTCATACTGCTCCATGGCCTGAATCAGGATATTGACAGACTGCATGTCCAAGTGGTTGGTAGGTTCATCCAAAAGCAGGAAATTAGCTTCTGAAATCATGGTTTTGGCCAACGCTACCCTTGACTTTTCACCACCTGAAAGGACCTTGATTTTCTTGAATACATCCTCGTTGGTGAAAAGAAAACAACCCAAAACATTCCTTAACTCAGTTTCGGTCTTCTTGGATCCTGCCTGCACCATTTCCTGCAAGATTTCATTGTCCACGTTCAAAGCTTCCAACTGATGCTGTGCATAAAAGGATTTGATTACATTGTGTCCCTGCTCCCTTTTTCCCTTGATCGGTTCTGTACCATCTATGATTCTCAACAAAGTGGATTTACCTTTTCCATTTGCACCGATTAGGGCAATTTTATCTCCCCTCTCAATTCTGGCAGTAGTATCTTTTAAAATCACCAAATCCCCATAGGCCTTGGATACATGGTCCAATACGACTACATCCCTACCTGATTTTTGTGAAAATCTAAATTTGAAATTTACGGAAATGTTGTCATCTACAACCTCATTGACCCTATCCAACCTGTCCAAGGCTTTGATTCGGGATTGTACCTGATTGGATTTGGTGGCTTTGGCACGGAAACGCTCAATAAAACGCTCCGTTTGTTTGATCATCTGCTGTTGGTTTTCATAAGCATTCTGTTGAATTTCCATCCGCTCCACTTTTTCCTCTTTGTAAAAAGAATAATTTCCGGAGTAAGTCGTCAGCGTCCCATTGGAAACTTCCACAGTGGTATCGATACAATTATCCAAAAACTCCTGATCGTGGGAAACAACCACTACGGCTCCTTCATAGTTTTTGAGGTAGTTTTCTACCCATTGAATTGATGGTAAATCCAAGTGGTTGGTAGGTTCATCCAGCATCAGGAGTGCCGGTTTTTCCAAAAGTAATTTGGCCAACATCACCCGCATTCTCCAGCCTCCCGAAAAAGTTTTTAAAGGTCTGATGAGGTCTTTGGTATTGAAACCAATTCCTTCCAATACCTCTTCTGCTTTGGCTTTAATGGTATAACCTTCATTGGCCTCAAACTGATCCTGAAGCTTTGCCAGTTTATTGATGACTTCATCTGAATAGTCTGTCTCCATTTGCTTGAGGACAGCATCTATTTCTTCCTGCAATTTTAAGGTCTCCTTAAACGCCTCCAATGCCACATCCAGGATACTGTCTTCGGATTGATAGGAAAGCAAATCCTGATTTAAAAAACCTATCGTTGTTCCTTTGGCTTTTTGTACTTCACCGGAGGAAGGTTGGTAATCACCGTTGATGATTTTTAATAAGGTAGACTTACCGGTACCGTTGAGTCCGACGAGTCCGATTTTGTCTTTTGGTTTGATATGCAGGGAAGCATTTTCATACAAAGCCCTGCCGCCGATGAAATATGAAAGATTACTGATTGATAACATGCTGCAAAAATAACTATTCTGCCATTAATAAAGGATTTCGAAAGGAATAATAAAAGTAAAGTGTCAAAAAGGGGAAATTTGGGTAAATTGGATGGAAGTGGGGAGTTGGGTAAGTTGGGAGTTTGGAACAAAGTACCAAATACAAAATCCCGGGGGAGTGGTAAAAAAAGGTCCATTATTCAGAACGAGTTTGACATGGCCTAATTTCATCATCAGCGAGTGATCGACTTACACATAGAAATACGAGGAATCTCTCAGAAAAGTATAAAGTTAATCCAGTCGCTAGAAGGAGTACAAGGATTGCTCAAAATCCC
Source organism: Aquiflexum lacus (assembly GCF_015476655.1). Lineage (GTDB taxonomy): Bacteria > Bacteroidota > Bacteroidia > Cytophagales > Cyclobacteriaceae > Aquiflexum > Aquiflexum lacus. The sequence continues at coordinate 74,131 of NZ_JABFHF010000015.1, read as the reverse complement.
GGAGGGATTAAATACCGTAGGTTATTTGCCCCGGCTGAAACCCGGAGGGAGAAATCAAGTAATGAACATTCCCTAAAACCCTGAAAGGGTTTAACATTTCACAGTTCACCGAAAGTTTATAATTAAAAATTAACACCATGAAAAAACTCCAAATATCTCTCATAATATTTTTTTGTCTTGCAGCATTTTCCTGCAATGCCCAAAAGAAAGAATCCTATATCCAACTGGAAACCATCAAACTGCCTGCAGGTTTTAAAATCGAGGTATGGGCAGAGGATGTGCCGGATGCACGTTCCTTGGCTATGAATGCGGATGGGAGTACTGTTTTTGTAGGAAACCGTCAGGGCAAAAATGTCTATGCCTTAAAGGATACCAATGGCGACGGAAATGCGGATAAAAAATATACCCTTGCTTCTGGTTTAAGAATGCCAAATGGAGTTGCATTTAAAGATGGGGATTTGTATGTGGCTGAGGTTAGTAGGATTTTGAGATTTAAGGATATTGATAACAACCTTGACAAACCTACCTTCGAAGTAGTCTATGACCAATATCCCGATAAAGCACATCATGGTTGGAAATTCATCGCTTTCGGACCTGATGGAATGCTTTATGTACCGGTTGGTGCTCCCTGTAATATCTGTGACCCAGAAGAAATTTTCGCAACTATCACTCGAATTGACGTAAAATCCACTAATATCAAACCTGAAATCTTTGCTCACGGAATCAGAAACAGTGTTGGATTTGCCTGGCATCCTACCACTAAGGAACTTTGGTTTACAGACAACGGCAGGGACATGATGGGCGATGATATTCCTGACTGTGAACTGAACCGTGCGCCTCAAAAAGGACTGCATTTCGGTTATCCTTATTGGCATGCCGGGGATGTCAAAGACCCTGAGTTTGGTAATAAAGGAAAAGACAAATCCGCCTATATTGACCCTGCTTTGAAATTAGGGCCACATACGGCGCCATTGGGTATGCGCTTTTACACAGGTAGCCAATTCCCTACACAATACATAAACAATATTTTCATCGCCAAGCATGGTTCTTGGAACAGAAGCAAGAAAATCGGATACCAAGTTACCAATGTGGTCTTGGACGGTAATCAAAAAGTGGTCAAGGAGGAAGTCTTTGCCGAAGGCTGGCTCAATCATGACACCCAAGATGTCTGGGGAAGACCTGTGGACGTGATGCAGATGCCAGACGGCAGTATGCTCGTTTCAGACGATATGGCCAATTGTGTTTATAGAATCAGTTATGGGGGGAAGTGAGGAAGTTTGCAGTTTTCAGTGGGCAGTTTCCAGTGTTCAGTGGGCAGTTTCCAGTGTTCAGTGGGCAGTGGGCAGTTTTCAGTGGGCAGTGGGCAGTTTTCATGTCGTGTTAATAAGTAGGCACTATTGGTGTTCAGTTAAGAAGGATGTGAGTATGGGATGAAGGAATAGGCCTGAAAGGCCTTGATACCAAAGGAATGGGCACCGCCCATTCATAAAAGAATAATAATCGGTCCATTTTCATGGGCCTGAAAGGCACGGATATCTAAAATTGGGCTGTTCCCAATAATGAATACCCGGGCCTTTAAGACCTTAACTTTATCAATAGACGAATTTATTTTTGATGTTCAGCATAAATTGCATCCAAAAGGCTTCCTTTACTTTTGGTGTCATTTCCCAATTGCCAGAACATGATACCTCCCAATCCCTTTTGAATGGCATAACGTGTTTTGAGCGCAACAGAGACAGTATCATCGTAGGACATAAAAAGACTGTCTACGGAATTGTACATAAACGGTGCCTTAGCGTTATCATCCCAAAAACGTTGAAAATTGCTGTCTGCCTCGTATTGGCTGCGAATCTTATCGTAGGCTAGCCAACCAATCTGAATGTCATTGCTCAGCTGATATAAACCATTGTTGACGGGAGGAACGCCTTTCCATACACGCCCATAAAAAGCCGCCCCAATCACTAATTGCTCAGGTTTTACTCCTTCATTAAGGAGAAAATTGATTATTTTTTCCGCGGATCGGGGATGGTTATCCGGATTTTCCTTGGCTGCATACAGACTGTCCAAATGCTTTTGAAAGGGAGTCCCTGCAATGTCTTCACTAGGTACATTTCCTAAAGGAGTGTGATGTCCTGTATAAATGGATTCCCCGGAAACTTGGTCATAGGTCATGACATTCATAAAATCGGCATATTTCATAACTTCATGAACTTCAATAAAATCATAATACCGCTCCCATCCGGCAGAAGCAAAGGTCAGGATCTTGGGTGAATCGAAAGTATCGAGCATTTGTCTGAGACCTTTCATCAGTTGGGTGAAGTTCTCGGTATCTTCCGGCCTGGCTTTGGTTCCTGCACCTGAAATTCCCGGATATTCCCAGTCCATATCCATGCCGTCCAATTGGTATTTTTCGATGAAACTCCTTGCACTTTGAATAAATTTTGTTCTACTCTCATCGGTCAAAGCCATATCAGAAAACCCATCTGCTCCCCAACCTCCACAGGCGATCATTACCTTCAAGGATGGATTCCGCTTTTTTTGCGCGACCAAAGCTTCAAGCTTTGGGCCAGAAATTTCCTGCTTGCTGAACGCCATTTCCCCATCAATAACTTTGGTAAAAGAAAAAATAATATGAGTCAATTTTTCAACAGGAATAATCTCGGGCTGATACTCCCTTTCAGGGACATAATAAGCCATAATGACTGTTTTATCCGCCTCGGTCTTGCTTTCATGGACTGGCTTAGAATTGCATCCAAAGAAAAGCGTGAAAACTAAAATAATTACAGAGAAAGAAAGAAATTTGCCGAGCATGAGTATTGTGGTATTGATTAATTTTTTTAAAAATGATGAAATACTTTTTAAAAAAAATTATAAAATTGGAAAAAACCAAATATTTTTATCGAAGCAAATTTCATGGTAGTTCCTGCAGAAGATTATTTAAGCCGGAAAAACAAAATTCATGAACTGAATTTATGATGAATTTTCGCTTTCGGATATTCCCTGTTTGCTCTATCGAGCATTTGAAAAGGCTTTTAATTTATGTTTAGTATTTGCTTTATGAAATCAGTCAAAGAAGTTTCCCTTTATTTTGCTTTAATACTAACACTTTTATATTCCTGTCAAGGACCACAGTCTTCACCATTTGATGTTTCTCCTGCTGAATCCATGGACCCAAATCGTTTATCAAAGCCATTTCCTGTTGTCAGCATTCCGGAAGGAGCAGATATTGAATCAAAAACCTGGAAAGGAATAGACCTTAGCCCCAAACCTCCTTTAGTCCCTGTTTCCGCCAATGAACAAAAGAAATCTTTTGTCCTAAAGCCCGGATTTACTATGGAACCTGTGCTATCTGAACCACAGATACGCGAACCCGCTGCCATCCAATTTGATGGGAATGGCCGGATGTATGTCCTGGAACTCCGGACTTACATGCAGGATTTAGATGCAACAGGGGAGCTGTTGCCAACCTCGCGAATCTCACGTTGGGAAGATTTGGATGGAGATGGGGTTTATGAAACGGGAATTGTCTTTTTGGATAGTTTGATTTTCCCACGTTATGTGGTTCCCTTCGGACCAAACAGCATTTTATCCATGGAATCCAATGAAGACCATGTCTATCGGTATACAGACACCAACCTGGATGGCAAAGCGGATAAAAAAGAACTTTTTGCATCGGGATTGGGCAGGTCAGGAAATGTCGAGCATCAGACCAGTTTCCTGACATGGGCTTTGGATAATTGGATGTACAGTACATACAACAATAAGCGGATCCGGTGGACATCAACCGGAGTGATACAGGAAGAAAGTGGAAATCCATGGGGACAATGGGGAGTAACCCAAGATAGTTATGGTAAACTTTTCTTTCAGGACGGGGCAGGTGGTGTTCCGCAAGGCTTTCAGTTCCCTATCGTCTATGGAAATTTTAATGTGAAAGGGGCACTTAAAGACGGATTCCGGGTTCCTTATAGTCTTGTTACTTTAGCTGATTTTCAACCGGGGATGCAGGAAGCAAAACCTGACGGATCATTATCAAATGTAACTGGCGCCGCTGGAAACGATGTCTTTAGAGGTGATAGGTTGCCCAAAGACCTTATAGGGGATTATCTTTATGGTGAACCCGTAGGTAGAATTGTAAGGAGAGTAGTGTCAGAAAATGTGGAAGGGTTGACCTATTTACAGAATAAATATATCAGTGAAGCTTCGGAATTTATCCAATCTACGGATCCTTTGTTCCGGCCGGTGGATATGGCTACTGCACCGGATGGGACCCTTTATATCGTGGATATGTATCGAGGGATTATTCAGGAAGGTGAATGGACACAAAATGGAAGTTACCTGCGTACAAAAATCCAACAATATCAGATGGATGATATTGTCGGTAATGGTCGGATTTGGAGACTTTCCTATGAAGGAATGGCCAGAAATACCCAAAAACCAAGGATGTATGAAGAATCAGCCAAGGAATTGATCCGGCATTTGGAGCATCCCAATGGATGGTGGCGGGATATGGCCCAACAAACCCTAGTCCTCAGTCAAGACAAATCCGTGTTGCCTGACCTGATCACCATGGCGGAAAGTTCTACCAATGAACTTGCAAGGATTCATGCCCTTTGGACCTTGGAAGGTCTGGGAGAGCTGAAGTCTAATCTGGTTAAAAAATTAATCCAAGACCCCAATCCCAAGATAAGAATCCAAGGGTTAAGGGCTGCAGAAACTTTGTATAAGTATGGGGAAAAAAGCATTTCGGAAGTATATAGGACAGCAGCAGAGGACAGCAATCCGGACGTGGCCATACAGGCACTTCTTAGTGCGCATGTGTTAAAAATTGATCTAGTGGACTTGCTTATCCAAGAGACATTGAAAACAAACAACTCGAATGGAATTCAGGTAATCGGAAGTCAATTGCTGGAGAAAATCGAGGAGGCAAAAAAGGCATCGGAAACAAGGTTTGAAAAAGATGAGTTGGCACTTTTTGTCAAAGGAAAATCCATCTATGATAACTACTGTTCGACCTGCCACGGTCCCAAAGGTTTGGGTTCACCTGCAGGAGAAGGCCGGTTAATTGCACCTCCTTTTTCCGGATCACCGAGGATCCTGAACCATCCCGAATATGCTGTCAAGGTCATGTTGCATGGACTTTCCGGCCCAATCGATTCCAAGGAATATGAAGGGGTCATGATTGCCATGAATACCAATGATGATGAATATATCGCTTCGGCCCTGTCCTATATCCGAAATGACTTCGGAAACAGTGGGATCTTTGTTACTCCTGAATATGTAGCCAAAATTAGAAAGGAGACCGAAAACAGAAAGGAAAACTATTCTTTTGAAGAATTGATGGGAGAGATTCCCAAAACCTTAATCTTTCAGGATAATTGGATAGTGGATGCCAGCAGCACAGCTTTGCCTGGAGTGGGATCGACAAAAGATCCCTCCTATGCATTTTCATTTAAGGGTTGGAAAACAGCATCCGCCCAAGAGCCCGGAATGTGGTTTTTGGTCCAATTGCCTTCGCCCCAGTCTCTGACTGAGGTACAATTTGATTCCGGTAAAGATGGATTCCCGATCGCTTATACCGTTTCCATCTCCCAAGATGGAACTTCCTGGACCAAAGTCGGACAGAAAAATGGTGTTCAGGGAATAAATACCTTGAATTGGAAAGCTCAAGGAAAATCAACCTATTTAAAAATAGAAGCAAATAGTATGTGGGAGAAACAATGGTCTATGAAAAGGTTGACGCTGTTTTCGAGATAAATAAAAAGGATTCGATTGACAATCATTGCCTCATCAATAGGTCATAAGGAATTTTGAACTGATTGTGAAGATTTTCTATTTGGGTTAGGCTGAGTTTTCGTTTTCTGTTCATAATTTCTGAGACCCTGCTAGCTGGTCCAAGAATAGGGACTAGGCTCTTTTGAGGCAAACTGTGTTCCGAAAGATAATAGCTGATAATGTCCACAGCATCTACATTTTCATCTACTAGCTTATACCCAGCTTCCTCTTCAAATTTTTCTACTAACAAAGACAACACCTCCAAGTAGTCTTCATTTTCTTCTGCCACACCAGAATCCATCAAACTTTTGATCGCTTCTAAAGCCTCATCATATTCTTTATCATTTTCGATGATTTTGAGTCTGGGTGTATCTTGAAGTTTCATTGAATCTAAAGGTTTTTAATCCCCAATAATTTTTATTGATTCAAAAAATATAAACGAATTGAGAACAAAAAACAACAAAGCTGGTAGCATTTCCAAAAATCCATCCTTTACTCTTAGCCTTGCCCCTACTCCCAAAAGCATCAATAATGCTAAACCTCCAGCGGATATCAATAAAAAAAAATTAAACATCAAACCAACGAGTAAGCCCAAGCCTCCCAAAATCTCTAGAATAGCTGTAAGCGTTCCGAATTTTTCTAATCCAAAACGGATGAATTCACTTTTCATTTTGGGTGATGTAAAATAAGCTATCCCATAAATCAAAAAAGAAAAACTTGAGAATAGCACCAATCCAATTAATAAACTCATTCAGGAATTAAATTGAGGGAAACTGCAGCTATAAACAGACATAGAATCAAAAGAAACAAAGAGGGCATACGTTTCTGCCAAGGATTATTCACTTTAAAGTGAAAATACTGGGCACTGACCATCAGAAAAGCCATGAGTAAAGCAGGGATAAGAACCAAAGAAGGATACCAAATGCCTGCAACAAGTAATGTTGCCAATGCTATTTTACCAGCCCCCACAGCCGAACGCATCAACGTATTTAACCCATACTCTTTAAATTCTTTTTCAATATTCTCAAAACGGAATACCCAAACAATTACAATAGAAACAGCAACGATAAGTTGCGCAATCACAGATAAATTTGTCATCATCATATTTTAATTTTCTTTCCACATTCGAACTTACTGGTTTTAAACTACTTATATTAAGTATACCCGAGTTTTCTATCAAGATGCATAAATCAATTATGAATAAAAAGTATTTATGCATCTATCAATAGATCTCGTCAATTGAATGGTTTACCAAAACTTAGTACTAACAAAGAAGTTTTCATGATGTGAAAGAAAAAAAGAGACAAATCCATTTCTTTTTTCCGATCATTTTATCCATTCAGGTTTCGTTGTATTCACTTCAGCCTTTAATTGATTGAGTAAATTATACAAACCAAAATAGGTTCTATTGATATAAAGGCCATGTCGGGAACCCCTGGCCTGCCTGGACTTTCGAAACATTTTATCATTGGAGATTCTATCTCCCAATTGGAATATCTCATTGAAGAAATCATCATCTGCAAAGTCAAACTTGTCAACATGAAAAGGTTTTCCCAACAGCGAAATCATTTCGGTGAAGATTGCTTTAAAAAAGGACTTTTCAACCTCAGTATCTTTATCAGAGATAAATTCCAAATCATAGAAAATTTGATCCAAATCCTTTTGATTGATCAACAGTTCCTTTTTGATCAGTGCGAAATATCCTTGGTAAAAATCTTCGGGGATAACCTTCACGCAGCCAAAATCAATGATACCCAATTGATCACCGTCTTGAATGATGAAATTACCCGGATGAGGATCTGCGTGTACTTGCTTTAAATTATGCACTTGATGGTGGTAAAAATCCCAAAGAGCCTGACCAACTTGGTTTCTGGACTCTTGCGAAGGATTGGTGTCCATCCATTCTTTGATGTGTTTTCCCGAAATCCAATCCATGGTGATGATACGATCTGCACTCAGTTCATCGTAATAAATCGGAAATTTGAGATTTGGAATATGTCCACATGCCTCAGATATCTCTCTGGACCGCTGTACTTCCAACAAATAATCCGTTTCTTCAATCAATCGTTCTTCAACCTCACCCATATAGTGGTCAAGTTCAATTTCATTCATGTTGAGCAGGCGCAATGCAAAAGGCCTTACGAGTCTCAAATCAGAAGTTACTGAATCTGCCACTCCAGGATACTGGATTTTAATGGCTAATTTCTTTCCGTCTTTGGTAGCCTGATGTACCTGACCGATAGATGCCGCATTGACAGCAGATCGTGTAAATGTGTCAAACATCTGATCCGGTGATTTCCCAAAACTCTTCTGAAAGGTCTTTACAACCAAAGGATAAGACAAAGGCGGTGCAGAATATTGCGCCATGGTAAACTTGTCCTGATATGCTCTTGGTAGCAGGTTTTTATCCATGGACATCATTTGAGCTATTTTCAAAGCTGATCCCTTCATCTGACTCAATGAATTGTATATGTCAGATGCATTGTCAGTATGCAGCTGTTCATTGGTCATGGAAGGATTGACGACCTTTTTGGCGTAATGCTTCATGTAATTACCACCAACTTTTGCACCTGTACTTATAAATTTGGCAGCCCGCTGAACTTTGGATACAGGGATACTTTGCTGCTCTTTAATTTTATTACTCATAGAAATAGTCTATTTATTCTGGTACAAAAATTTGGCGAAATCAATAAAGGTATCCAATGCGCTTTTTCCCATCAGGTCAAAGGCTAAGTTTACGGATTTTTCAATCGCCGCATCGGTTTTCTCGAAGGCAGGAGAAGTATCTTTCAACCAAAATTGAAATACAAACCAAACCTGCAGCCAAAGCGCCTCATCGTATCGGTCTGAAATCACCGGTCTGCTGGCAATTTCCTCTGTCTCTTTGCCTTCCAAAATGATTTCATTTGCAAAATCCTTAAATTTGCTTCTGAAAATTTTTACCTCCGTAGGTAGAAGACTTTTCATATTTTTCTTCTCCCCATAGAGAGAAAGTAAATAAGAACGGTTTTTCTTCAGCTCTTCCACAAGGGTAAAAAGAAATCCGAGTAGTTTTTCCCTGGCACTGTATTCTTTGAAAACTTCCTGTGATTCAAGGTTATTGATGGTGTCCTCAAATAGCTTTGACCAAACGGCTGATTTGATGGCTTCGAAAGAGGTGAAATAGTTATAGAATTCCTCTTCGTTCATTTTAAGTGCCTTTGCAAACTTAAACACCGAGGCAGGTTGTTTGCCATGTTCCAAGACATGTTCGACGTATCCGGCTATTATTTTTGACCTATGATCTACTTTGGTAGTTTTATTTGGCTTTGCTTTTTCCATGTTGGTATTGTTTACTAAAGGCATAACCTAGAAAAGGGATATGAAGTTTAGAAAAGTGGGATAAATTGGGTTGGATTATTGAAAAATGGTTTAGTTTTATAGAAAATGTTTTGGTAATTATTTAGGAAAGAGAACTATTACCTTCCATACAAATGAAAACTCTGAATCATATTCCAATACTTATCTTGATATGTACTTTTGTCAATTGTTCTGGAAAGAAAGAAATATATCACGAATTTGAACCAACAGCGTCAGATTTATCAATAGTCGAATGGAATATTTCTGAAACAAATTTGCCAAATTACTTTTTAATTGAGACCATTGACTGCAAAGGGCGAGTAATCGAATTGAAATTTTTTGAAAAAAATAAAATTATAACAAACCGTCTATGCTATCTCGTACCCTGGATAAAATTTGAATATCCTAACGACACAACAATTATTCAATTCAACCTCGACCATAATGGAAATCCGGAAAATGGCTTAGAGTGTGAAGTGCCTTCAAAGGTCACTTATACTTTAAACAAATCTAAAATTCGAATTTTAGGATCAAATCCTGAATATCAATTTGATTTTCAGCATTATCTGGATAACAGGTGGACAAATGAATCAATCTCACAAGCAATAGAATCGTTAAAAGAAAATCAAATTAGATATCAAACCATAGACTACTATTCGAAATCAAAATCCAAGCTCAATGGTAAATATCCGGTTTCAAAAGACTTTGAAATCTCTAGTTATTATTTCAATCAATTAGAAAAACAAGAAATTGAAAAAGCATTAAATAGGTATTAAATTCTGGTAATAACCATGTTTTTAAATGTTTCCTTAAAGACAATTTTATTTGGACTACTTTTTCTACGCAGATTGTGTTTAATGCACTTAATGTTAGGGAGCAAGCATAAAAAAACCAATTATGCAACGAATAGCTCCCTTAATCAACGCAAATTACGCAACGATTAATTTTGCAATGCGACGAATAACACGGATATTCGTTGCAAATCATACTGCGAATGGGAACTTTTATTCATCAACTAACCAATTGGCCTCATTTCACCTGGAATATTGATGAAATAGTTAATTTATTAAGTGAGGCGAGAAATCTGCAAGGAAGACTCCTTGGGAAGATGGAATCTCTTGGATTCGACCTAAGGAATGAAGCCATATTGGATACTTTAACGCTTGATGTACTTAAATCCTCAGAAATAGAGGGAGAATATTTAAATCCTGAACAAGTTCGTTCCTCAATCGCCCGTAGATTGGGGATGGAAATTGCAGGTTCAGTGGAGTCAGACAGAAATGTTGACGGTGTGGTTGAAATGATGGTGGATGCAACACAAAATTGCTTTAAACCCTTAACCACCGAAAGACTTTTTGATTGGCATGCGGCATTATTCCCAACAGGAAGAAGCGGCATGTACAAGATTACAGTTGCCGATTGGCGAAAAGATACAACCGGACCCATGCAGGTTGTTTCTGGGGCTTCCTACCTACCGGACAGGCAGGTGGGAAAGGAAAAAGTTCATTTTCAAGCGCCAGATTCCATATTGGTTGAAAAAGAGATGCATCAGTTTTTAGATTGGTTTAACAATAATTTAAAAGTTGATTTAGTAATCAAAGCTGCTTTAGCCCACTTATGGTTTGTCACCATATATCCATTCGAAGATGGAAATGGCAGGATAACCAGGGCATTGACAGATATGTTATTGGCCCAATCGGATAAAAGCAACCAACGTTTTTACAGCATGTCGGCACAAATCAGAATAGAAAGAACAGCATACTATGAAATACTGGAAAAGACACAAAAAGGAAATCTTGATATTACGGAATGGATCCAATGGTTTTTGACTTGTCTGATAAATACTTTAAAATCCACAGATTCCTTATTAAACAGGGTTCTATTCAAAGCAGATTTTTGGACCGAGCATACTGGAGTTTTGATAAATGAAAGGCAAAAGAAACTGTTGAACAAGCTGTTGGATGGCTTTGAGGGTAAACTCACTTCATCCAAATGGGCAAAGATTGCAAAATGTTCGAAAGATACTGCGCTAAGGGATATCAATGATCTGATAGACAAAAACATCCTGCAAAAAGAAGCTGCAGGAGGAAGAAGTACCAGTTATGAATTAAAGGAAAGATCATGAATAAAGAGAATATCAAAAATGCCAAAAACTTTGATGAGTTATTAGACATTAAATATGGAAAAATTGGTTCTAAAAAACGAGATGCTTTTGAAGAGCAAATTCCCTTGTGTCTAAATTTTCAAAGTTGATATAGTTAAAATCAGGGAAAATATCTTTTAGCAAAGTTGTTTTACCAGATTGTCTCGGCCCTGTCAATCCAATGATGGGGTAATGGCTCAATGCCGTGCTTATTTATTCAGATAAAGGCCTGTATATCATTCGATAAAGGTAATATATTTTCATTTTGCATAAATAGATGGGGAATGAACAAAAAAAGACCTTCCGAACAATTGCTTGCTAAAAGGTCTATTAGATGATTCTCGCCTATGGTAAAATTTAGAAGGATATAACCCTGCTATTTCATTAGGTTCCAAATTTGGTTTCTTTCGTCTTCTGTCTTCCAGCCAATTAAATAGAAAACTAACCTAACTTGAAGACAAGCTGATAAAATAATCCCTCTCCTATTTCTCCACTTTCTCAACCACCAAATTATGGTTGGTATAAATACAAACATCTGCGGCAATACCCAGACTTTCCCTTACCATTTCCTCAGCAGATAGTTGGGGAGCATACTTTTTCAATGCCCTTGCGGCTGATTGTGCATACATGCTTCCTGAACCTATGGTAGCAATTTCCAAATCCGGTTCGATCACATCCCCTGTTCCGGAAATGATCAGGATATCATTGCTGTCGGCCACGATCATCATGGCTTCCAATTTGCTCAGCATCCGGTCTGTTCGCCATTCTTTGGCCAATTCCACCGCTGCCCTTTTCATATTGTTGCCATAGGCACCCATCTTTTCCTCAAACTTTTCGAGTAAGGTGAAGGCGTCTGCAGTAGAACCCGCGAAACCTGTCACGATTTTTCCGCCCTGCAATTTCCTGATTTTATTGACCGTGCTTTTGGCAATGGTGTTACCTAAAGTAGCCTGTCCATCGGCACCGATGACTACTTCTCCATTGTGTTTGATGGCGACTACGGTAGTTGATTTTATTTTTTCCATATTTAATTAAGACATGAGATTTGAGACATAAGACCTCCCTATCAGCAGGCAGGCGTGAGATTTGAGATATTAGATGAAATAAATTGAAATATGCCTACGGCGAAATAAAATAGATATAAGTAGAGATATTAAACTGGCATTTGAATTTTCAACCAACAACCAGATTCATTGCTATCTTTTGCGAAATGTTTAGCGAAACTTATTTCCACCATCTCTCGCGAAGCATATTTCTATTTTATTTCACGAAGTATATTTCTACTATATTTCAAGAAATAATTTTCTTTCAATAACCATACAAAACCAAAAAGTCCTGAATAAACAGGACTTTTTGGCATATTTTATTTTTCAGGATCAGATCAAGATTCTGACCGGATCTTCCAATAAACCTTTGAGGGTCTTTAGGAAGGCTGAACCTACTGCGCCATCTACCACTCTGTGGTCACATGACATGGTTACTTTCATGACATTCCCTATCTGCATCTGACCGTTTTTCACAATGACCGTCTCCTTAATCCCTCCTACTGCCAATATACAGGCATCAGGCGGATTGATAATAGCTGTGAATTCCTCGATGCCAAACATTCCCAAATTAGAAATGGTAAAGGTATTTCCTTCCCAATCCTTTGGTTGCAATTCCTTGTTTTTGGCTTTTCCACCCAAAGTTTTGGCTTCATTGGAAATCTGGGACAAAGACTTGCTGTCAGCAAAGCGGATAACAGGAACCAAAAGACCCTCCTCTACTGCCACTGCCATTCCTATATGGATATGCTCATTGTATCTGATTTTATCTCCCAACCAGGATGAATTTACCTTAGGATTTTGACGAAGTGCCGCTGCAGATGCTTTGATCACCATGTCATTGAAGGAGATTTTTACAGGGGAAATCTCGTTCATGCTGTTTCTGGCCTCGATAGCTTTGTCCATGTTGATCTCCATGGTCAAGTAGAAGTGCGGCGCCTGAAACTTACTTTCAGCAAGCCTTTTGGCAATCACCTTACGCATTTGGGACACTTTTTCCTCCTTGTAGGATTCCTGTCCAAGAGCAGGCGCAGATGTAGCTGGTGCTGCTGAACTTTCTTTGGCCGCTGGTTTAACACTTGCAGGGTCAAAAGTTTCCACATCACGTTTCACAATTCTTCCACCTTCGCCCGAACCTTTTACCAAGGAAATATCAAAGCCTTTTTCTTCAGCCATTTTTTTGGCCAAAGGAGAAGCTTTTAACCTTCCGTTTTCAGAAGAAGTAGAAGCTGTTTTTTCAGGTGCCTCAGATTCCTCAGTTTTACTTTCTTCTTTAGCGTCTTCCTTATCTTCCTTTTTCACCTCTTGCTGAGGGGCTTCAGATTTACTTCCTTTTGATTTTTGGGCTTTTAATAATTTCTCATAATCAGCACCTTTTTCACCAATAATGGCAATCACTCCATCGATTTCCACAGAGTCACCTTCTTCTACACCGATGTAGAGCAAAGTACCATCTTCATAAGACTCCAATTCCATGGTAGCCTTATCCGTCTCCACTTCTGCAATGATATCACCTGATTTGATTTCATCACCTACTTTTTTCAACCATGCAGCTATCGTACCTTCTGCCATGGTATCACTCATTTTGGGCATGGTGATCAATGTGGCATTGATATCAGATGTGTCAACTTCCTCTACAGTAGGATTTTCCTTTTTAGGTTCTTCTTTTTTGGATTCTTCCTTTTTGGGTTCCTCCTTATCTTCGGATTTCTCTTCCTTCTTACCTTCTTCTTTGTCCTTTGACGCAGAGGCACCCCCTCCTTCTATTTCCTTGAGCAAATCATCAATATTTTCACCTTTTTCTCCAATAATAGCAATCACCCCATTCACAGGTACAGCGCCTTTCTCTTCAACGCCAATGTGCAGTAGAGTTCCTTCCTCATAAGATTCCAATTCCATGGTAGCCTTATCGGTCTCCACTTCGGCTAGAATGTCTCCTGGTTTGACTGCATCACCAACTTTCTTCAACCACGCTGCGATAACCCCTTCTTCCATGGTATCGCTCATTTTGGGCATTCGTATTATTTCGGCCATAAGCTTTTATATCCTATTCAAAATTTAAGCAGGTCAAAAATAGTTCTTAAAATATCTTTATTCAAATTTAATAGTAGTAATTTCAGGATTGTAAAATTCCTAAAGTCCCTTTTTGTATTAAAATGCCTTTGATAAAAAAAACTGATTACGATTACCCAAAATGGCTTTTTAATGGCCATTTGCAAACAATTGTTCCCAGTCTTTTTAGAAATCCTTTTACCCTACCATTTGAAAGAGAAAGGGTTAACACACCTGATGGTGACTTTTTGGACCTGGACTGGCTAAGGCAGGGATCCAAAAATCTTGTGATCATCAGCCATGGATTGGAGGGGAATAGCCAACGTCCTTACATGTCCGGTATGGCCCGACAATTTTACGTCAATGGTTTTGATGTGCTCAATTGGAACTTCAGAGGATGCTCGGAAGAAATCAATAGAAAGCCCATTTTTTACCATTCTGGAGCTACTTATGATCTTGATTTCGTTGTTCACCATGCCGCAAATAATTACGACTCCATCTATTTGATAGGGTTCAGTCTCGGAGGAAACCTGACATTGAAATATCTTGGTGAAAAAAGAGAAAGAAATCCCAAAATCCGAAAAGGAGTAGCCATCTCGGTTCCTCTCCATTTGGAAAGTTCTTCTATTCAGATATCGAAAGGGGAAAACATTCTTTATGCCAAACGCTTTCTCAAAACATTAAAAGAAAAAGTCGCCAAAAAAGCAGTCTTTTTTCCTGATGAAATTCCGGTCGGGACTTTACGCAAAATAAAGACTTTACAGGATTTTGATGACCACTTTACCGGTCCCTTGCATGGATTTGAAGATGCACATGATTATTACGAGCAAAATTCTTCTCTGTATTTCCTTGAAGGCATCAATGTTCCTGCCTTAGTTCTAAATGCCCAAAACGACCCTTTTTTAAGTGATAAGTGTTTCCCTGTTAAATTTGCTCGCAAACTGGATGATGTCTGGATGGAATTTCCAAAATACGGCGGACATGTTGGATTCAGTCCAAGAAAAAGGGAAGATATCTATTGGTCTGAAAAAAGAGCATTTGAATTTATCACCGGAGATCTGTAATTTTCAAAAAAACCATAATTCATCCCATGTGCGGAAGATATTCATTAAGTAAAAGTAAAATTGAACTGGAAGAAAGATTTCAGGCAGAAATGCTTTCGGACTTCAAACCAAGATACAACATCGCACCAACGCAATTGGTCCCTGTGATTACATCAGACAGCCCAAAGGGTTTCTCTTATTTCTATTGGGGAATTACACCTGATTTTGCAAAGAATAAACCCGTTTCCCAAAAATTCATCAATGCCAAAGCGGAAAGTGTCAATGAAAAAATCTCCTTCAAGACTTCTTTCCAAAAAAGAAGATGTTTGATTCCAGCAGATGGATTTTTCGAATGGAAAAAAATAGGTAAAAAAACCAAAACACCTTACCGTTTCACACTTGCCAACGAGGAACCCTTTGCTTTTGCAGGGATATGGGAAGAATATGAAAATGAAAAGGGAGAAAATAAGCATACTTTCCTGATACTGACCACATCTCCCAATAGCTTAGTATCTGAAATCCACGATAGAATGCCTGTCATTTTAAAACGGGATGATGAAAAAAAATGGCTTGACAAATACAGCAAAGAAGAAGATCTTATCAAGTTATTAGAAACTTATTCTGCCAATGAAATGATCAGTTATACAGTTTCCCCGTTGGTTAATAGCGTGGGGAATGATAGTCCTGCAATCATCAGAAAAACATCTCCCATGGATCAATTTGGAAATTATACTTTATTCGGATAATGGAGAACATTGCAATTATTGACCTTAAATTTTTGGATACCAATGAAGCCATTGCGAGTTTTTTGGTGGAAACTTCTCATGGCCCTGTGTTGGTCGAAACCGGCCCGGAAAGCACCTTTGAGCAATTGAAAGAGGGGGTAGAAAGGAATGGATATCAATTGGAGGAAATAAAGCATATTCTTCTTACGCATATACATTTTGACCATGCGGGTGCGGCTTGGAAACTTGCCGAAACAGGGGCAAAAATATATGTTCATCCAGTTGGGGCTCCACATTTAGCTTCACCGGAAAAGCTATGGAACTCTGCTAAGCAGATTTATGGTAACGAAATGGAAAGGCTTTGGGGAGAAATGAAACCTATTCCTGCAGATCAGATCATTGAAGTCCAACACGAGGAGGAATTGGAGTTTGGAAATATCAAATTCAAAGCTTTACATACTCCCGGTCATGCCACCCACCACATTGCATGGAAAATGGGAAATGTGATTTTCACTGGTGATGTGGCCGGTGTTAAAATCAATGGTGGTCCTGCTGTACCCCCTTGCCCACCACCTGATATCAACATCGGGGATTGGGAAGTTTCATTGGCTATTCTGAAAGCAGAAAAACCGGAATGCCTTTTTTTGACGCATTTTGGAATTATCAATAATGTCAACGAGCACTTGGACAATCTTTGCTACATGCTGCACGATTGGAGTAAATGGATCAAACCCCATTTCGATGCAAACAGAGAGCAAAAAGAAGTCATCCCCCTTTTTATGGAATACACCAAAGTTCACTTGACCCGGGAGGGCTGTGATGATGCATTGATCAAAGTCTACGAATATGCCAATCCAAGCTGGATGTCAGTGGCCGGATTGTATAGGTATTGGAAGCTGAAAAGTCAAGGAAGGATATAAAAATAAAAACCGGGCTTAAAGCCCGGTTTTTATTTTTTAAAACACAATCTGTTGCTGAATGGGTGCCATATACCAACCATCACCAATCCTTGTTTGAAGAGTTAAACCTTTATTGTAATGCTGGATCAAAGCAAATGCCACTTTGTCATAAACATTTTCAATTTTCCCTGAATTGTCTACTATCGCCGTCCTAACGGTTAAAACTGCAAAACCTTGCAATGAACCATTTTCTCCAGCACCATTTGTTCTTTGAACTTGACTGCCGTTTTTATAAATATATACTCTTGCCAAATTTCCACCATTTTTATCACCTTGCCTCGCTTCCCAAATATCTCCTGTCTCAGAGTCTGTCCAAGTGGACACTCCATTGGTAGGACTTATGAAAGTAAATTGATTCAATTTATTAGGATAACCAAAAGTAAAATTCGGTGTAGCAATAGCCGGCCTATAATTTCCTGCATGGTATTTTCTTAATAAAACAAAAGGAACATTCAGTCCCCAAGCAGTATTATTCCCGCCTTTTTGATATGCGAAAATTCTATTGGGTTCTCTTAATTGATTATTGCCAGCAACTCCTGCTAATACTTCACCAGTATCTTTTCTTCTCAAATAATACCTATTTACACTTCCCGAATTGTTGCAGTCATTATTTTTATACTCAATATGCCAACAAACTTCGGTAGAAACTGTTTCGCCTGGGAAATTCTGGTTTTGCCTATTCAAAGCACCTTGAACCCAAGAAATTTCATCACTACAAAGTTGATATTCATTGATTGCGAAGGCTCCAACAAAAAACTTGGTTCCTTGAGCCAATTGAACTCCATTTGTATTCGGTCCTGCCGTGATTTCAAGTTTGGTAAAAGACTCTGAAAAACAAAGCTCGACAGAATTGGATGAAGAAAGATCCACAATGGTTTCACCAAGACATTTATTACCTCTAGAAGCTTTTACCACTACCAAATCATCCGGATCCCCTGTTCCTCTAAAGGTAAGGCTTGCTTTAATTATTTGATCTGTAGTACCAACAGTTTGAATGACCAAAGTTTCATTGTTATTAATGAATTTCTTTTTAGAAGTATTAAAATCAATAGTTGGGGTTGTTACTCCAAAACCCTCTCCACCACCAATTTCCACTTTGTCCCCTGAAGAAGTAAATCTCAATGGTCCAGCATTCACGATTGAACCACCCGATGCTGTATATAACTGATCCGCAAAATTTGTAACTCCTTTTGTTGTAATTCTGGCTTGATTATGTAGGTGGCTTAAGGATATAAATCTGTCCTCATCAACTGTAGGACAAACATCAAGTAACCTAGCGTTTGCATTGATTCCTGTTAAGGCATCACTTAAAGACTCAATTTCCTGTTCCATTTCAGTGGTTTGAGAATCCAAGATTTCTTCTTGGCAGGAATTCGATATGATTAAAATTATAAATAAGGCTGTTAGCCTCAAGAAGTTTGTTTTCATTGCTATTGTTATTTAGAAGAATTTAAAATTGTCTGAATGATTAGAATAATTTCCCCAATTTAATTATTGGTACCCTACACAAACAGCCCAAAAGAATTTACCGAAATTCTTGTAGCCCTTCTGCAATAGCAGGAAAAGATAAATGGTTTTTGTTTTTTAATGAAATGTTTGATTTTATAGTTAAAATTAAATATTTGATCTAATTGATAACAATGTCCAAGGTCATTAAACTCATAACTTGCTGAATAATGAATTCTCCTGTGACAGGATCAAGGCAGGTTTGGAAAGTCATTGTAGCACCAGCATTAATTTTTGGATTAAATTCCAACTTTGAACCATTCTTATTTTCAATTTCTACACGGTCATTTATATCAGGAATAGAATATGTTGTAAACCAAGAACCTGATTTATACATATTTTCACCATTGAATTTCGGGTTTGTTTCAGGCTTCAAAAAGTAAGGTGAAACCAATATTTGTGCATATGGATTTTTGATTGGAACCTCAATTTCTTGTATTCCTGATACTTGGTACTTTACTGATAATTCCCCATAGAAATATAATTCATGAGATTGGACCGGCAATTCAATTTTTTTATTATTGGTTGCAATGATTTTATAATCACCAAAAGGAATATCAAATTCTTCCAATCCAAACCGCCTGTTTTCGAAAATCAAAGTGTCTTTTCTATTGGTCTCCACAAAAAATACCTTAAACAGATTTGGTATTCTATTACTCGGTTTTTGGGGAGATGGACAATATAAATCCTCCAAAATTCTGGAAGTTAATGGATCTGGAGAATTTATTAAATTTTTGAGATTAATTACAAGTCCTAATTTTCCAAACTCGGTATCTTC
Organism: Aquiflexum lacus; assembly: GCF_015476655.1. Classification (GTDB taxonomy): domain Bacteria; phylum Bacteroidota; class Bacteroidia; order Cytophagales; family Cyclobacteriaceae; genus Aquiflexum; species Aquiflexum lacus. The sequence continues at coordinate 54,771 of NZ_JABFHF010000015.1, read as the reverse complement.
TTCAATAAAATCATTTAAATCTTCATCTAAACCATCAGAACATGAGATGTTGAACAATAAAAGAATGGCAACAAAATGAAAAATCCACGAACACTTTTTAAAGTATATCATATCTTTGTTTTTTTTAGGTTAAAAAAAGAAAGAAAAGTCCACCGTATGGCGAACTTTTCTTTTTGGAATTTTGACAAATTAGTTTCCGTCGATAATCACATCATTTGGTAAATCATCAAATACTGATTCTACTGTGATATCCAAAGTTGAATCCAGACACAACAGAAATCTGTATTGTTGATTGGCATCAATTGCACTTAAAATCTGATCCTGCGCATCTCCTCTGATATCTGTGATAGCTAAAGTCAATGAAGGATCAGCCTTAGTATAAATCAGATAATATTGATCACCTGAAGCCAATAAAAGTGGATTACCTCCCAATTCGGGAACCCCATCCAACTGGTAGTTATTTGCCACCATTACTGCGGCATAAGGGTTTTCTACTACGACTGTACCGTTTTTCACAGCAGAGTAATCTATAACACTGCTTCCAACCATAAAAATTTCGTTAGCGAAGTCAGGAAGATTATTGTAAGGATCAGCTGAACCATCATCAAAGTTAGTTACCCAAACAGTATATTCTTCCAAAGGAATTGTTAAAACTAAAGTTGAAGTACTTGAAACATTTTCCTCAATAATTGTAGCCCCACCGCCAGTAGGAACAAAATACACATCAAATACAGAAGGAGCAGAGTGTGCGAAAGACACAAACTCGCAAGGGTCTGATTCACAAGCCACAGTTTCGTTTTCATTTGTGGATGCAGTGCCTACACTACCTCCATCCCAAAACATGCTTACACCTGCAATTGGACTTGGTGTCAAAAAGAAAACTTCTGTAAATGCCCCCAAAGTAGGAGAGGACCAAATAACATTACCTCCCTGCCTAACTTCTACATCGCTTATCGCTGCATTAGTTGCATTTCTTGCGCGAAATTTATAGCCAATTAAATCGCCTTCAGAATCAACAATTTTTGCGATAAATGTTATCCTTCTTTGTTCAGCAGGAATATTGGTCACAACAATTTCTGCTTCAGGACTACAAAAAGGACTAGCTGGATTATAATCCAACACTCTAGCATTAATAGGTTTACTATTTGATAATAGATTTACCATTGAGAGGGAAACTTGACCCTCCTCTATATTCACCTGAGGGGTGATATCTTCCTCCTGATTACAGGATACTAAAAACAACAAGCCAACAAAAAAGGCTACTAATGGAAATTGAAACTTTCTCATAATAATTTGATTTAAATAATTAATAAAGAATAAGTGAATTACAAAATACTTTTTTATGTGTTTAAAATAATATTTCAAATATATAAAAAAAAACATTACCTAAAATAGCCAACCACTATACTATGTGATAATTTAATGTTAAATACATAAAAGGTATTTATTATCTTTTAAAGGATTAAAAATAGTTTAAATAAAAAAATTAATTAAATTAAAATATAATTATTATAATTTAATATTTAATTTTTAATGTTTTTTTTTACAATTAATAGATAATGATTATTAAATATTTATTAAAAGGTTCATTTTTCTTAAAATGAACTTGTTAAAAATTTATACTCACAATTAATAAGTATAGAATTAATTTGTTTGGGATAAACCATTTATCATTATTCTTAAAGGATTTAGAAAAGAAAGTTGAAATTTGTAGTAATGAATCTTTAATATATAATACTTGCCCAAAACAAACCATATATGAAAAAATCCAGAATAATCGGTGTAGGACATTATGTTCCTGAGAACATCATCACCAATGAATACCTCTCTACAATCATGAACACCAATGATGATTGGATTGTAGAGAGGACGGGGATTCATGAAAGAAGATGGTTTACGCCTGGAAAAGATACAGTAACCAGTATGTCAGTGACCGCTTCCAAGATGGCTTTGGAAAGAGCCGGCTTGTTAGCCAAAGACATTGATTTTATAGTTTTTGCCACCATCACTTCCGATTATTTTTTACCTGGAAATGGCGTACTGCTACAAAGAGAATTGGGAATGAACGGTATTGGCGCCCTTGATATCAGAAATGCCTGCTCAGGATTCATCTATGCCTTGTCGGTAGCAGATCAGTTTATCAAAACAGGCATGTACAAAAATATACTTGTAGTTGGTGCAGAGATCCAATCTTCTGCTTTGGACAAAAGTGACGAAGGCCGATCGAGCGCAGTCATATTTGCTGACGGTGCCGGGGCCGCTGTATTGAGTGCTGTAGAGGCTGATGAACCGGGAATTCTTTCTACCCACCTTCATGCCGACGGTGCGCATGCAGAAGAATTATATTGCATTGCACCAAGCAGTAGCAATAAGGTGAGAGTTTCTGCTGAACTCATAGAGAGAGGAGACTTCTTCCTCAAAATGAACGGAAATGCGGTTTTCAAACATGCCATTGTCAGATTTCAGGAAGTCATAGACGAAGCTTTGAAAGCTAACGGTAAAGATAAATCTGAAATTGATTTATTGGTACCACATCAGGCTAACCTGAGAATCAGCAACTATATCCAACAAAAAATGGGGCTACCTGACGAAAAAGTTTTCAATAACATCATGTATTTGGGAAATACCACAGCAGGAACCATACCTATTGCATTAAGTCAGGCTTGGGAACAAGGCCGAATAAAGGAAGGGGATTTGGTTTGTTTGGCGGCGTTTGGAAGTGGTTTTGCTTGGGCCTCTGCATTATTGAATTGGTAGAAAATGCCTGAATCAAATTTTGACCTTGACCTAATTTTCGACCCTGTCCTTTACCATCGAATCAAAGAACAAACAGATTTATATATACAACTTTTTGAGCAACTCGCCGGTGAATTACCACAACAAGAACTCTCTTTGATACATGGGTCTTCCAAAGGCACTAAAATCACAAATGGTTACAGACTAGACGATTGTCCCTATCAGGTTCTTGATATTGTCAGGGATTTCAATCTTGAAACTGCCTTTAATATCAGAATCTTAAATTGGTGGGGAAACGGACTTTATATTTTCGTTTTATATGGAAAAAACACTTCTATCATAATGAAAGATTCTATCGACCGAATGTTAAAACATTATGTGGTTTCCGACCAAAAATCTCCATGGGATTATAAAAAAATCATTCGTAAGACTCCTTCCAAAAAAATTGGGCATATAAACCCTACATCAGATTTCATTCAAATTTACAAAAGACTAGAACCATACAGGGACTTTCAAAAAACATATTCTATTTTAAAAAAAGAAATTACATTTATCTTTGATAATCATTACTAAAACTTTCCTTATTTCACAAATTAAGCTAATTTAGAACCGACCTTAACAGCATCTCGTTATTTACTACAACCAGAAATCTCGCTTTATGAAATATATTTTTGGATTAATCGTTTTCCAAATCCTTAGTTTTGCAACATTTGCCCAAAACAATACCAATATGGTATCCCTTTACAATGCCGATTCGACTTTGGTAGGCATTGGGGTTTTGAGAAACGGAGCAATGGAAGGTCTTTGGAAATTTCAAAATCCTCGAACCAATACTTTGGTTCAAACTATTAACTTTTCTAATGGTAAAAGGGAAGGTTTGGCCGTAAAGTTTTTTTCCAACAACAACCGTAATGTTGAGGCTGAATATAGGGACAATAAACTCACCGGTATTTACAAAGAATATGACCAATCAGGTGCCCAAATAATTGAAATGGTATTCAATGACAGTATCCCTGTTGGTCCCTACAAAGAGTATTATGGCAGGGTAAATCAACCGGAATATTTTAATCCCCGTCAGGTTAAGATAGAAGGACAATACCTCAATGGAAAAAAACATGGAAAATGGGTCACTTTTTACAACAATGGGGATTTGGCAGTGGTTCGGAATTTTAATAATGATAACATAGAGGGTCCTTATGTCGAATACGCTATAGGGGGTGAATTGATGGTACAGGTCAATTATAAAAACAATAAACCTCATGGACCCTTTACCCGATATACTTTTGGGAACATGGTGATAGAGAAAGGCGAATTTGCAGATGGGAGAAAAGTAGGGAAATGGACTACGTTCTTTCCTGGTACCAAAACAGTGGAGTCAGAAAAATATTATACTGATAATGGCATTAAAACAGGACAGTGGAAATATTTTTATGAAAACAAAAGACTTGCCAGATCAGAAAAATATGAAAATGATTTGCCGGTAGGTACTTGGGAGGAATTTTATCCTAACCGATCATTATCCAAAAGAAAGACTTATGAGCTTGGCTTACCGATTGGGGAATACCTAGAATTCCATTCCAATGGCAACCCCTCCGTCCAAGGACAATATACCAATGGCGCTAAAGATGGTCTTTGGAAAAGCTTCTTTCCCGAAGGAAAAATCTATTCTATAGGTGAATACAAAAACGATCTTAAATCCGGACTTTGGAAATATTTTAATAAAATCGGAATTCTCATTGCGGAAGGAGAATACACCCTTGGATCTGAAAACGGACAATGGTTTTATTATTATGACGGAGGCCAATTGAAATCGGTGGGTAGTTATTTTCTGGGTTTTGAAGATGGAACTTGGGGATTGTTCTATGACAATAAGCAACTGACCCAAGAAGAATTTTGGAGCAATGGAAGATTGATCAATGTGGGCGACTATTTTTCTTATGATGGTTCAAAGACCTTGGATAAAGGTACATTAAATGAAGGTGATGGCGTCAGGATCACCTATTACGTAGATGGATCTAAAGAGTCTGAAGGAACTTACAAAAGTGGAAAACCTGAAGGAACATGGACATACTACCATGAAAATGGCAGAAAAGCCTCTGAAGGAAAAATGGTTGATGGAAAAAAAGAAGGACCTTGGAAATATTATAACCTAAGTGGAAGATTGGAACAAATCATCAACTTTAAAAATGATGAAATTGTAGAGGAAAGTCAACCTGCAAACGTCATTCAATTCAAATATTGATTTATTTTTCAAAACACTTTATCTCTAGGCTTGTTCTAAAAATAAAAACATGTTTGGATTATTTAAGAAAAAATCAGAAATAGAGAAACTTCAGGAATCTTATTCCTCTATGCTTTCAAAAGCACACAAAGTTTCTCACAGCAACAGAACTGAAGCGGATAGACTGATGGCTGAAGCCGAAGAAATTGCTAAAAAAATTGATGCCCTAAAAAATAAATCCGGAAACTGACCACCGGATTTTTTTTACATTCTACTTTTCAAAAGTCATCCAATTATTTTTCACTAAAAAAGATCGAGTGATCTTAAATCCTATTAAATGTTGGTTCAAATCACCTTCCTTGCGCTAATTAGAATGTTCAATACTCACCCCTTATCCTTGCTCTCCCCTATCTCCTCCACAATCTCTTTCCCAATTACCTCCCCTTCTATTTTCTTGCCCTGAGAACACCTTCCTACTTCCTGTTTTTTTCAATTCGCCCTCATCTTTCATTCATTGACATTTCCTCTTTCAAACTTCCTACTTTCAGGAACAAAGGAAATGTGGTAAAAACCATTTAATCGTGTAAACACATATTATATTATTTTTACATTAAATGTAATTAATTAAATTGCTAAAACGTTTTTACTAAATATATTTGCTTTTTCTTAATATTATTTTAAAACTTTTTGTTTGAGTGTGCCGTAAAATCACCCAAACGCAAAAACCACTCTATTATGAAAAAGTCCTCCATTTACCGATACAGCTTCTTACTCTTGCTAGGCATGAGCATCGCTTTCAGTCAAAATGTGACTGCATCACCTCATAGCGGAATTTCCTTCCAGGTCTTTTACAATGAACTTAGTCCTTTCGGCGATTGGATCATGGATCCTGCACATGGATATGTTTGGGTTCCTTACGTAGACCAAGGTTTTCAGCCATATGCAACTAATGGGTATTGGGAAATGACAAACTTCGGTAATACTTGGGTTTCAAATTATTCTTGGGGATGGGCACCATTTCATTATGGCCGCTGGTTTTTCACCAATTATTATGGCTGGGCTTGGATACCCGGATATGAATGGGGGCCTGCTTGGGTAAGTTGGAGAACAGGAGGCGGATATTATGGTTGGGCTCCTTTAGGCCCTGGAGTCGGAATCAATGTTTCATTCTACGCTCCTGCTGCACATTGGGTATTTCTTCCTCAAAGAAGATTTAGACATAGACACTTCCATAGGTATTTTGTACCTCACTACAATGTTATGAATATCTATAACAGAACTACTATAATCAACAACACCTATGTGTACAATAACAATACCTACATTACCGGTCCTGCTAGAAGAGATATTGAAAGGGTCACTAGAACAAGGGTTCCAGTCTATCAGATAAATGATTCATCGAGACCCGGAAGAGCGGTGGTCCAAAACAACAGGTTGAATGTTTACAGACCTCAGGTTAGTGAAAATAGGTCCGCCAGCAATGCCCCAAGACCGTCAAGAGTGTATTCTGCTCAAGAATATCAGCAAAGATCTGCAACTCAAAATCGTTCTACTAGCACTGCTAACAGAACCGTTCAAAGTCCAAGTCGAAATTCTCAAGCAGGTGTGAGCGAATCAAGACAGGTAAGAACAGGAAACCAAACAGCTGCCAGCCCTTCTAGAAATTCCACTGCGACACCATCCAGAAATGGACAAGTTCAAAATAGGCAGAATTCCAGTAGAGAGACTCAGGTTGGAAGCCAGAATAGAGTTCAGCAGCAACAATCGGCTCCAAGGGCTTCAAATTCCAGCAGGAATCCTGCAGTGACCAATAGAAGTTCTCAAAATAGTCAAGTTAATCGTGGGGGCTCAGCCAGTCCTTCGGTTACCAGGCAATCAAGACCTGCTTCCAATCAAGTGGCTAGACCTGCAAGTTCTCAAAAAAGTCAGCCAGCTGTGAGAAGTAACTCTTCCAGTAGACAAAGTCAGCCTGCTGTGAGAAGTAACTCTTCCAACAGACAAAGCAAACCCGCAATGAGACCACAATCCAGCTCAAGCGGCAGGTCAAGTTCAGGTACAGTTTCAAGAGGAAGTTCGACCACCAATTCAAGATCTTCTTCCGGGGCAAGAGGCGGAAGCAGAGGTGGTGACTAATTATACCAGATTAATCATTAAAAAATGGCTCATGAAAATGAGCCATTTTTATTTTCTGGCAAAATCATCCTCTACCCTAACGATATCCTCCTCATCTGAAGGATTATGTTTATCAGTGTGCATCCATATCTCCGCAACAACCCCCCATGAATCCTTTCCTACCAATCTATGCCTTTCTCCTTGATTTAACCTGACCAACTCTCCTTTTAACATGTCAATTGGTTCATTTTGAACATCAGTATTACTCCTGACTATTGCGGCATGCCCATTTACCAATTTCCAAACCTCTGCTCTTCTATGATGATATTGCCATGACAGTCTTTTACCAGGAGCAACTAAAAGAATCTTTGGACTTAATTTTTGTTTTAATTGTACTTGATCCAAATTCAGCTCAGGAAAAAATTTAGTTTTAAAAGCTGTAATCTGATTTTCATCAATTACAAAAAACCCACCCCATGGTCTTTGCATATCTTGCTGATCTATTTTGAAACCTTCGGAAACAAGAATTTCTTCCAATTTTTCAAATAGCGTTTCTTTAATGATCTCTTTTCCAAGAAATTTATTTTCAATCATCATCGATTTGTGTTTTCAAGCTTGCAATTAAAATCAAAGTTATCAAATAAAAAATGGTGTGAGGCTATTTTAAGTTAAAGTAAAATTTCCTCGATATAAAAAAACTTTTAAATCGATTAATGGATTTAAGTTAGAAGTTGACTTAATTTGCACAAATCTCAATCCCATCATACATTTTTTCTAATAAGCACCTTTGTTATTCTTTAAAAATTTATTTAATTGTCTTATACAAACCCCATAAAATGAACTTAATAGAGCCTAAAAAATCTTTAGAAAAAATAGCCGGTGTGGTGGAAACAAAAAGTTTCACCAATAAACTCAAATTAATCAAAAACCTTTATACCAAAGGGAGCAACACTGCGGGCGAAATCTGTACTGAAGTAGGTATTTCCTTACCTACCGTAAATTCGCTGCTTGGGGATCTTATGAATTCAGGAGAAGTCATAAAGAATGGCAGAGCTGAATCCCAGGGAGGCAGAAAACCTGATCTTTACCAATTGGCCAATGATGCATTTTATATTCTAAGTGTTGATATCAACAGATTTAGGGTTCGCACGGCCATATATAATTGTTCCAATGAGGCGCTAACTGAAGCGGAAACAATTAAACTCACCTTGAACAATGAAAAGGAAACATTTGATCAGATATGTGAATTCCTGATAGACCACAAGAATAAATCCGGACTGGATAATGAAAAAATAATTGCAGTTGGAATTTCCATGCCCGGATTGATTGATTCAATTAACGGAATAAACCACACTTATTTAAAATTCGGTAAAAAGAGCCTTGTTGAAAACTTTGAGTCCAGACTTGGAAGAAAGGTTTTTCTTGAAAATGATGCCAGGGCAATGACTTTGGCGGAGTTTAAATTTGGTCAGAATGATCACTTTAAAAATGTGCTTGGGATTTTTATTGGTTGGGGCATTGGTCTTGGAATTCTCATAGATGGGAAAATTTATCAGGGCGCCTCCGGATTTGCCGGAGAATTCAGCCATTCACCGATTTTTGAATCAAGAGATATTACCTGCTCATGTGGAAAAAAAGGTTGTTTAGAATCCGTTGCCTCAGGAACAGCTATCGTCAGAATGGCTAAAGAGGCAATCTCGATAGATTCTGATTCAATTTTGGCAAGGATGGTCAGGGAAAACCAAGGAGAATTGGAGCCGTATGTGGTTGTAGATGCTGCCTTAGCAGGAGATCAACGCGCCATCACCATCCTTTCAGAAGCAGGCCTTGACCTGGGAAGAGGAATATCAATATTGATCCAATTGCTCAATCCTGAACTTATTATCATAGGAGGATCCGTTGCCGAAGCTAAGCAATATTTGATAACACCTATACAACAAGCATTGAACATTTACAGCATGGCAAAAGCAAGAGAAAACACTCAGATCAGTCTTTATAAATTAGGGAAAGAAGTAGGACTAATGGGAGGTGTAGCTGTTGTCAATGAAAAAATATTTGAAGATGTTTTACTTTAACCCTTTCTTCTTACTATAAAATATTCCTTTTGCCATTTCTTTAAAACTATGTAGCATCGTCGTCAATTTGACTATGTTTTGCCATTAAAATGAAAAAGTACAGCATATTGAAAATTGGAACAATACTCATGATTTCTTTTACAATAGGAATCAATGAATCACTTTTTGGCCAAAAGCATAATGAACCTACAATAGATTTATTCATTGATAACCTGTTTTATGTGACCGAAGTGATGGTTACTGATGTAGCTTCCCCGCCTGCAGCTGCTAGGTTTTATGCCTACTCGATGCTTGGTGCCCATTTGGCATGGAATCAGTTGACGAGTTCATCTGATGAATCATGTCTTTTTTCTAAAAGCAATCTTCCATCTCCTGATTTAATAAATGGAACTGAGAAAAAATTATCTCCTGAATTTGTAGCAACCTATGCTATGATGGAAGTGGGTAAAAAAATAATGCCCTCGGGTAAACTTCTGGAAATTAAGCAGGAAGAACTGATCAAAACATTCACCAAATCAAAATGGCTGTCAAAACGTAATTTAAATGAACATGTCTTATTTGCCCAACAAGTTGCTGCTGAAGTATTAAAAATATCAGGTAGTGATGGTTACAACCAATTGAGCACTTTAACCAGGTATACACCAAAAAGAAATGAAGGTCATTGGTATCCTACTCCACCTGCCTACATGGCTGCGGTAGAACCGGAATGGCGAACATTAAAAACATTTTTCATTTCTGATTTGGCGCCATACAAACCAAATCCACCTGCTCCATTTAATCTTGAGGAAGGAAGTTCCTTCAAAAATCAAATGACTGAAGTGTTTGAAGTCACTTCCAATTTGACAGACGAACAGAAACTAGTTGCTAATTTTTGGGATTGTAATCCCTTTATGGTCCAATTCTCAGGTCATATGGCTATTGGAATGAAAAAGATTTCCCCAGGTGGACATTGGGTAGGAATCACAGGAATCGCAAGTAAAAAAGCAGGTTTGTCTTGGAAAGAGACAATCTATATACATACATTGGTTTCTATGGCTTTACATGATGCATTTGTGAGTTGTTGGGAAGAAAAATATGATTCAGATAGGATTAGACCAGAGTCAGCTATCCAAAAATATGTAGACCAAAGTTGGAGGCCCTTGCTCCAAACTCCCCCCTTCCCTGAATATACCAGCGGTCACAGTGTGATTTCCAAAACCAGTGCCATGGTACTCACCGATTACTTTGGCGATAATTTTGATTTCATTGACGACTCGGAGGTGTATTTTGGACTTCCAGAAAGAGAATTTAATTCTTTCAATCTAGCAGCAGAAGAAGCTGCAATATCTAGGTTATACGGAGGAATTCACTTCCGGGACGCTATAGAAGAAGGTGTTAAACAGGGGGAGAAAATTGCGAAATTTATCCTTGATAGGGTCAATTAAAAACTAAAAATCAGTATCAAGTCCGGTTATACAAACTTTTAAGAATAAGGTTTTGATCCACCTGATTATTGTCTTCCAAAAATAGTGTCAAAGCCCCGCAAACAGCACTTTTCTCACCCAACTGACTGACTTCTACGGGTATGTATAACCCGTTTCGTTGAAGATTATATTGTAATCTATTCATAAAATGAGTAGATGATAATGAAATATTGCCTCCCAGGATTATCTTTTCCATTTGGATTTCCGGGTAATTCAGCAAAATAAATTCTGCTAGATTATCGGCAAAAACATTAAATACACTTCCCGCTTTTTCAAAAATTTCTTGGCTTTGGATTATTTCTTTGACTCCATTTACCTCAATACCGGTCTCTTTTTTAACCCAGTCCACAAACCAAGAACTCCCCAAATAATCCTCAGCAATCCCATCTCTAAATGGAGATTTCCATAATTCCCCGTCAATTACCTGTTGGCCTTTTTTAATGGATGAACCAAGTCCTGAACCCAATGTTAGACCCAGAACCCTTTTTGCACCATTCAATTGACCAAATACAGTTTCTCCCAAAAGAAATGCTTGAGCGTCATTGATAAATTTAATATCAGATGGGGGTATACCCAATAATTCCGACAGTTCATCTCTGAGGTTTACTTCGTACAAATGTTTGAATTTGCCCTGTTCTTGGATCAGGCAGATACCTTGGTTGTAATCAAATGGTGCAGGGAATGCAAGAGAAAGTAAGAAACTTTCCCCAGGAAGAACCATACGCTGAATCAATGATTTCCACTCCATCAAAATCATTGATTTTGTCGCATATGAATCAATCTGTTTTCTCTGAAAATCTTCCAATAGAATATTACCGGGATTTTCAACAAATCTCCCGATAGTAATATGCGAACCACCGATATCCCCTGCTAAAATGGTTCTATTTGACATATTTTGAATATTTTCTAGGCTTCAAAAACCCATGATACTTTATTAATAGACCTGTTTTCCCAAAAACAAAATACCTATTAATCGTAAATAAGTTTACTAAAACGATTTATCAAAATTATAATTATTTTATTAACAATCATCGTTATTCAAAAACCTGTACATCAATTTTTCCCAAATTATACAAAAATGAAAGTACTGAAGATTAAAAGTTTGATTATATACCCCTTAAATAGTGGATGATTCCCTGATATTTAACTTATTGGAAAGAATAAATTGTTTTGGCCCACTATTCATTTCAGCTTCATCAAGTTGATGTAAAATAGCCTCCATGAGTTTTTCCGCAATCAATTCCAATGGCTGTTCGATTGCTGTTATTTTTGGTTTATACAAATTGAAAAAATAATGGTCATCAAATGAAACCACCTTGACTTGACCGGGTACATCAATACCCAAATTGCCCATCGCTTCAAGTCCTTCGAAAGCAAGATAATTTGTGGTAAAAAACACGCCATCAATACCAGGGTTGTTGGAGAAAAAGTCCAATATTCTGTCATATCCCTGTGCCATATTATGAAATTTCACTTGAAAGACATAGGGTGAGAGTTGGTTTTGGCTTATTGCATTTTGATAACCTTTTAACCTATCAGTCATTTGTATCTGGTGGGATTCAACGGTTATCAAAGCTACTTTCTTGCAACCCCGGTCTATCAAATGTTGCGTTGCTTCAAAGGCACTTTTTTCATTCTCAACAATGACATAACTGCAAAGAACATCCGGCATCCACCTGTCAAACAAAACCAATCCGAATCCTTCATCTAAAAGCCCTTTGACGGATTCTTCCAAGTCAGGAGTTGGAGTTATGATAAAGCCGTCCACATTCCTGACTTTAAAGGTATTGATCAATTCCTTGGCTTTTGCAGTCTCATTTTCCGTACTGCAATAAATGATTTTATAACCGTTTAGATAGGCCTTCTCTTCAATCAATCTTGCTATCGATGCAAAGAACTGATTAGAAATGTCCTCAACCATAAACACAATAACCTTGGATTTGCCCAGACGAAGACTTTGTGCCAGATGACTTGGTGTATATCCAACTTCCTTGATATATCGCTGAACTTTTTTGGTCAATTCCTCACTGATTCTTTTTTCCTTTGCTTTACCATTAAGGATAAATGAAACGGTAGTTATAGAAACACCTAGTGTTTTGGCAATATCTTTTATGGATAATTTCTTTTTTGCCATATCTTATCAAAGTTATATTACAATAGGAAAAGGTATATGACCAATTTTTTTATTTACCCCTTCGTTTTGCGGAAATTAAGGATTTTTGAAGCCATTATAAATTGAATTCAACAATGTTCTTTCATCTGAATCTTCGTTGTATTCCCAAAACATGGCACCACCCATTTTATGTTTTTTGATAAACTGGATTTTATTGTCAATAGACTCAGGATCCTCGTAGGTTACAAATATATTTTCATTGGCATTCCATAAATATGGTGATTTAGAAGCATCATCCCAATATCTCAAATACTCACCACTAGCAATCAACTCTTCAATCGCACTAAAGGGAAATCCTTTTCCTGCCTTTCCCATCTGGTATAGCCCATTGTCATCAGGATTGACTTCCTGCCAACTTCTACCATAAAAAGCCATGCCCATCACCAGTTTTTCAATAGGTATTCCTGCATCAACATGTTCCAAAACGGCATTTTCTGCAGATCTTTTTGCTCTATCTTCTGCATACAAATTGGTGTGATGACCTGTTGGTTTATTCCCTTGAACAACAAAATCATAAGTCATGATATTGATAAAATCCAAATATTTTTGGGCTTCAGCCATATCATTGACATCAAGATATTCTTTGAATCCAGCAGAGGCTATTGTACTCAGGTAATAAGTGTTGTGCAAGGTTCCTAGGCTATCCAATGCTTCCCTTACCGATTTTAACATAAATACAAAATTCTCTTTATCCTCACTCCTATAAGTGTTGTTGTCACCCGGTAATCCCGGGTATTCCCAATCAAAATCCAATCCATCCAAGTCGTGCCTTAATAGATAATCAACGGCAGAATCTGTAAATATTTTACGTGATTCTTCAGTAAGTACGGCATCAGAAAACCCTCCTGACCAAGTCCAACCTCCAATGGAAATAAGGATTTTCAAATCAGGATTTATTGATTTTAAAGACTTGAGCTTTGATAAATTTTCTTTATCCTGTTCTTCCCTACCTTCACCTTCGATGACAACACCATCAACCACATTGGCAAAGGCATAATTAATATGGGTCAGCTTTTCGGCATGGATTTTTTCCAGATCAACACCTTTCCAACCTGCTATGTAGCCGATGATTTTGTAGGGAGGTGAATCACTTTGGTCAGACTTTTCTAAATCCTTTTGTGGTTGGCACGAAACACTAAACACGGCCAACCCCATCAATGCAATACATAATATCTTGTTCATAGATTTGAATATAATAAAAAAGGTGCCTTGAGGCACCTTTTTTATATAATATAGAGAAAGAGAAATATCAATTCCCTCCATCCCACCACATTTTCGTCATAAGATTGTCTCCTCCAATTCTCGCACGGGCTGCTTCATAGTTTTCTGGATTAGCTCCAATTTCAGTTTCCCAATAACGAAGCCTTCTTGGAATTTCGTTAGCTTCAAACCTGTTTGGATCTTGGGTAGGAACAAGCGTAGGATATCCTGTTCTTCTCCAATTGGACCAAGACTCAATATCATTCAACCAAGTGGCTGCCCAATATTCCTCTCCGATCAATCTCAACTTATCTTCAGCTGAAGCAGCGGCAAAACCTCTTCCTGCGATATATGCATTGATTTGATCAGCAGATCTCGCAAAAGAAGGATCAAAATCTACCCAAGAGTTGATTGCAGCTGCAACACCATTTGCGAAATGGGTGTTGGCATCTGAACTTATCCAACCTTTTAAGGAAGCTTCAGCCTTCATCAATTCCACTTCTGCGTAAGTGATTAATTTATATGGGTCTTCCCAATCTAGATATTTCAGGTTCAACATTGAAAATGCGCGCTGACCTGCAGGAACTAACGCATCAAAATCAGCCAATTGATCTGCAGGTAGAGCAGTTCTCATGGTGGTAGTATTATATCCATTAGGCATTCCTCTTTGAGCAGCTGGATCTGTATTCCATGTTGAAGGGTCCTCAGGGTTACCTAGTCCCCCGGAAATGATCATTAACCTTGGATCATCATTAGCAATCATCCAATCCATAAAAGTTTTGCTGATTTTACAATCCCTTGAATACTTATATGTATTCCAATAACCATCATTTAGACCATTTCTATTGGTACCGATTGGACCAACTGTATATTGGATGTAACCATTATCGGCGTTAGAAGTAAAGGCACCACTAGTATTCGCTTCTATAAAAACTTCTCTAGCCTTGGCAGCATCTACATTGGACATTCTCATGGCGATTCTCATCAGTAAGGAATTGGTAAAACGTTTCCACTGATCAATATTGCCTTCATAAAGGAAATCCTGTGCACCTAAAGATCTTGCTGAAGGAGAAAACTTATCTCTGGCTATTTTTAGTTGGTCTATCATATCCAAATAGATATCCCTTTGATTGTCATATACAGGGAACCAGTTTTCCTCAGATTCTAAGCCTTTTCCAGCTTGGAAATAAGGAATGTCACCGTATATGTCTGTCATCCTATGCAAGTCATAAATCCTTAAAATAGTCGCAGCTGCATTGAGATTAACTTCATTCGGATCATCTGCTGTCCTTGAAATCACATGCGAAAACAACCTCATCACACCTGTGTAATGCGTTTCCATGTAAGCTCCTGAATATTGGGCGTTATAGAAATACTTGTCACCACTGAAATAACCCGCCATAGAAGACGTGTGCTGAATCATAGTAGCTGCATATAACATGTTGGCACGGGTATTTTCATATTCACCGCCAATCCTAAGAGTAGCCAATGAAAACAAAAATCTCATATCCATATCAGTAACCGCATTTTGGTCGACATTCAAATCCAATAAGGCTTGTTCATCACATGACGAAAACGTCAAAGTAAAAGCCAAGAGGATAACGGTAATTTTATGTAGTCTTTTCATTTTTCTTTCAATTTGAATTTTAAACATCCCCATGATTAGAAGTTAAGGTTAACATTAAATCCAAAGCTTCTTGTCGTAGGCATCGCGAAGAATTCAAGACCTTGGGAATTACCCCCTACTGTGTAAGCAGATTCAGGGTCAATGTTTGGAACATTAGAATAAATCAGGAAAAGATTTCTTCCCACAAGAGAGACTGAAGCCGAGGTAAATGGAGTTTTGTTCAATAGGCTATTTGGAATAGTATACCCAAAAGAGAATTCTCTCATTTTGATAAATGATGCATCATAGACAATATTTTCAGTGACCATCGCATATCTACTGAAATAATTATCTATCAGATAATTTTCAGGGTCTCCTACAGTTGCAGGAATGTTCCATGTCCTAGCTTCTCCGTTGGGATCGACGCCTGAAACCGATATGCCATTTTCTCTGGCTGAAAGGGTTTCATTATGTAATCCATTGGCATAAGCAAAGTAGTTTGTTCCAGATACCAAAGACCCGCCAAACCTGCCATCAAATAGAATCATCATTTTGAAGTTTTTGTAGGAAAAGTTATTGATAAAACCAACTGATACAGGATGACGACCCTCAGCCAAAGTTTCTAATCCATTGGTAGGAACTGGGAATCCTTCATCTGTGTAAACTTTTTGACCATTGATTTCTTGATGCTTAAATCCAGCTATCATACCCAATGGCTGACCTACTACATGGCGAATTCTTTCCCTTCTCAATCTGGATTCATCAAGATTAATAAATCCGATAGGGTCACCAGCAGCATTTGTGCCGAGGTTCAACACTTTGCTTTGGTTATTGGCATAATTCAAAGAAACATCCCATTGAAAATCTTTTTTCTGCAAAACCACAACATTGATCAACAATTCAAGCCCTTTATTGCTCAATTCACCAATATTCACCAAAGTTGAACCAAATCCCGAAGTGGGAGAAATACCGGTTGCCAAAATATCATTGGTAGTATTCCTACTATAGTACGCTACATCAATACCTAATTTATTTTCAAAAAACCTTAAATCGGCACCAAATTCATATTCGGTAGAGAGATATGGCTTAAGTCCAAAGTTAGGGATAGTACCATTGTTGATTTGCCCTAAGCTACCTCCTAAATGACCTGCACCAACCAAGCCATAGGTCAAGGCCAATTCATAAGGACGAGGAGCACCTCCACCTGTCTGACCCCAAGAAGCCCTAAACTTGGTGAAAGTAAACGCCTTTGGCAACTCTACTACATCTGACAGCACAAAGCTTGTTCCGATAGAAGGATAGAAGAGTTTACTGTTTTCTTTGGCTAGCGTTGAAAACTGATCCTGACGTGCGGTCAAATTCAAAAACCAAAAATTCTTATAGCCAATATTCGCATATCCAAAGACTGAATTAATACCCAATTCAGAAAATCCATAACCTACTTGAGGAGCAGCAACATTTCGAATACTATGGAAAAAAGGTACCACCAAATCATTCCCACCGCCTGAAAGCGTTTCTGATGACTGTCTCATTCTGTTTCCACCCACCAAGGCATCAACAGAGAAATCACCGAATTCTTTTTGAGCACCTACAAACAAATCAATGTTGTCTTCTCTAATGGTTCTTTTGGATTGTCTATAATCACCTCTGGGCTTATAAGCAGTTCCGTAAGGTTCAAAGCTATCATCTGTTCTGGCTTGAAAATCTGTTCCAACTCTACCCATAACATACAACCAGTCCGTCAAGTCATATCTTAACGAGATTTTTCCAATCACCCTATCGGTAACATCTTGTCTGAAAAATTGATGTGCCGCCCAATAAGGGTTAGTCTGGAATACATTTGGCTGATATCTCATTTCAGTTCCATCTTCGAGGGCACCCAATTTATTAGGGTCACCTTGCATAGCAGAGAAAGGGAGGTTTCCTGGTCTGTTCAAAACCGCAAAATTCGCATTTCCCGGAGAATCAGACAGTCTTGGTCTGTTTTTGGCATTTTGCTGTGAATACTGTCCACTAAAGTCAAGCGTCAGTTTTTGAAGTTTGCTATTAACATTTAGATTTACCACATCTCTCTTGAAGCCTGCATTTGGCATGATATCCTTGTTGTCCAAGTTAGAGTATGCAAACCTGTAGGTCCCTGACTCATTTCCACCGCTCAGGGCAACTGAATTATTGGTGGTAATACCAGTTCTATAAAAAGCATTTAGACCCTCACCTGTATGAGAATATGGCCTTGAAACTCCGTCAAATTGCGGAAGTGAAGCTCCATTATATCTTCCTCCCCAATGGCTGTTTCCAACATCCAATGATTCTCCTGCAGTCTGTGGAGCCAATCCATCTCTACCCGGACCATATTGTCTTTGATAATCTGTGAAATCCCAAGCATTGTCAAAAGTAGTATTTGAATTCAATGCCACACCGATACCTTTTCTTGCTTTACCGGATTTGGTAGTAATCAAAACGACACCATTTGCTGCTCGCGCACCGTACAAAGCAGCAGCAGCATTACCTTTCAGCACCGATATACTTTCAATATCATCAGGGTTGATCGCGGCAAGTCCATCACCTCCATCATTACCACCCCACATACCTGCACTTCCCAGGTTTCTTGTTTCCATAGGCATACCATTGATCACGTACAAGGGCTGGTCATTACCATCCAATGAAGAACCGCCCCTGATTACTACTCTGGTAGAACCCGCAGCACCCGAAGCCGGTGGCGTAACATTTACTCCGGCAATTTTACCTGAAAGTGCATTTCCAAGGTTTACAGCTCGTGATTCAGTGAATTGCTCTCCACCGATCTGCGTAACGGAAAAGCCAAGTGCTTTTTTATCCTTTTCCATACCAAATGATGTCACAACCACCTCAGCTAAATCTGAAAGGTCTTCTTCTAATGAAACATCCAAAATGCTTCTATTACCCACTACAAATTCCTGCGGGGCGAAGCCAATGAATGAAAATACCAATACTGAAGTATTGGTTACAGTAATCGAATACTTTCCGTCCAAATCGGAGGTAGTACCCGTATTCGCTTCTTTGTCCAAGACGTTGACTCCTGGAATTGGTTCTCCTGTAGCATCTGTGACTGTTCCAGTAAGAACCCGCGTCTGGCCATAAGCCTCAAAACCTGAGGCAAATGTCATGACCATCGCTAACATTAATAGTAAAACTCTGTTCATAGGATTTAATTAAGTGTTATTTCATTTAGCATTGGTTATTGATTGTTTATTGGTAAGTAATATTTATTTATTAATGTATTTCATGTATGAAATAAGAATGATCATTTAAAATAAACTTATCAAGAAGAATATTATATCGTAAAATCTATTTTATAAAGAATTGAGGAACATGTAAAAATATTAAAAAAAAATTACTGATAAAATTATTTAATCTTTTTTTTTAAAAAAGTATCTTAACTTTTATTATTTATTACATTTAATAAAACGGTTTAGCAAATAAATTTATTTATTAGGAATAGTTTAGGCAAACTTTTTAATATTTTAATAGAAGCATTTCGCTTATAATTAAAAAATTCAATAAACTACCGCTTAAATAATATTTTTATTACTATAAATTAATTATAGTATGGATTAAAAATTTAAAATATCAATTAAGCAATCATCAAACTTGATAAAATAAAAAACCTGCACGCAGAATTTTACGTGCAGGTCAAAAAAAAAGAACCGCCAAAGGCGGCCCTTAATTTTATTTGATAAATAACATTTCTCTATACTTTACTAAAGGCCAAAATTCATCATCAACTACCAACTCCAACTTGTCAACTGCATATCTGATTTTTTCAAAATAAGCCTCTTTGACATCTGTACCATATCCTTTTGCCCTTTTTACTATATCATCTTCTTTGTTGAGTTTTTTCCTAGCCTCTATCATATCATAAACACCCTGTCTAACCGATTCCAGGTGTTTGCTGATTTCTTTAATAGTTTCAAGTGTCGGAGTGTTATCAAGTCCTAGTCCTTTCAACCCATTGGCATTTTCAATTAGTTTATTTTGGTACAAAATTGCCGTTGGAATCACATGGTTTAAAGCAAGGTCACCCATTACTCTTGATTCAATCTGAACTTTCTTGATAAAATTTTCCAGCATGATTTCATGTCTGGCTTGAACTTCAATGGCATTCAATACTCCATGTTTGCTGAAAAGATCAATTGTCTTTTTATCATGGTAAACATCCAGAGCAAATGGAGTGCTCTTCAAATTTGATAATCCTCGCTTCTCTGCTTCCGCAGTCCACTCATCAGAATAACCATCACCTTCGAATCTCACTTTCTTACTGTCTTTGATATATTTCCTCAAGACATTGACGATAGCAATCTTTTTCTCTTTACCGGAATTGGTTTCTTTTTCAATATCCTTGACAAGTGACTTTAATACTTCGGCAACAATCACATTCAATACAGTCATGGGACCAGCTGAATTGGCACTTGAACCGACAGCTCTGAATTCAAATTTGTTACCTGTAAATGCAAAAGGAGAAGTCCGGTTTCTGTCTGTGTTATCTAAAATGATCTCAGGGATTTTGGATATGCCTAATTTCATGTACATGTTATCACCTTTTTCGATTTTAACATTGCCGTTCTTTTCCAACTCATCCAAAACGGATGTCAAGGTAGATCCCAAGAATACAGACATAATTGCCGGAGGCGCCTCATTGGCTCCAAGCCTGAAGTCATTGCTGGCAGATGCAATGCTTGCCCGCAACAAATCAGCGTGGTCATAGACAGCCTTTACGGTCGCTACCACAAATGTCAGGAACTGTAAATTTTCCCTTGCAGAGTTACTTGGCTGGAAAAGATTCACTCCTGTGTCTGTAATTAAAGACCAGTTATTATGCTTACCACTACCATTAACACCTGCAAATGGCTTTTCATGAAACAAAACTTTGAGATTATGCTTATCAGCAACCTTGTCCATTAAGTCCATCAACAGTTGGTTATGGTCAACTGCTTTGTTGATTTCTTCAAATAACGGGGCAACCTCAAACTGTCCGGGTGCAACTTCATTGTGACGGGTGGAAACAGGAATTCCGAGTTTATGAGCTTCTATTTCAAAATCCACCATAAAGTCCTTTACCCTGGTTGGGATAGATCCAAAATAATGATCTTCAAGTTGTTGTCCACGGGCAGGATTATGACCAAATACTGTTCTTCCCGCCATGACCAAATCGGGTCTTGTTGCGAAAAGTGCTTTGTCTATCACAAAATACTCCTGCTCAACACCCAATGAAGGTGTTACTTTTTTGAC
Source organism: Aquiflexum lacus (assembly GCF_015476655.1). GTDB lineage: Bacteria > Bacteroidota > Bacteroidia > Cytophagales > Cyclobacteriaceae > Aquiflexum > Aquiflexum lacus. Next base: position 33,917 of record NZ_JABFHF010000015.1, on the reverse strand, counting down.
ATTTCTGTCAAACAGCTGACATACTTCAACTGCAGCAGCATTAATTGCCTCCATGGATTTAAGCAAGGGTGTCTTATAATCAAGTGCCTCACCGGTGTAAGAAACAAATATTGTAGGGATACAAAGAGTTTTGTCAAATATAAATATAGGAGAAGATGGATCCCATGCAGTGTATCCCCTTGCCTCAAAAGTTGAACGAATTCCACCATGAGGAAAAGAGGAGGCATCCGGTTCTTGTTGAACCAAGGCGGATCCTTTGAATTTTTCAATACCGGCATGTGCATCAAAAAATGCATCATGCTTCTCGGCAGTAGAACCTGTCAAAGGCTGAAACCAGTGTGTATAGTGTGTAACGGATTTGGATAATGCCCAAACTCTGACCGCAGATGCAACTTCTTCGGCAGTGGCAGGGTCAATTTTACTGCCTTTTTCTACGGCTTCCATTACCTTCTTGAATACAGTAGGCGCCAATGATTCTTTCATCTGCTTAATTCCAAAGACGTGGCTTCCGAAAAAGTCAGAAATCTTTGGAGAGGGGGGATTGACAAAAGTTCTTTGCCTTCCTTGCGCTATTAGAAGCGCACTTTGTCTTAATGTTGCCATTTTCTACAATAAGTGGTTTGATTTTACACCCACAAAAATAGAAAATAATATGAAAATCAAAGACATGAACCCGTTTTTGGAGCCAATATTTTTAATTTTTACATTATTTTGAAAAAATTAGGGCTTATTTTAATTAGGTTACTTATAAAAAACAGAGTTTGACCCTAAAAAATAGAAAATTGAAAACTTCAAGATAATATTTAACTTTGCTGCCTGTAAAGTTTGGATATAGGTGAAAAAAGTTGCGTTTTATACATTAGGTTGTAAATTGAATTATTCAGAGACATCTACCATCAGTAGAATGTTTGAGGCGAAGGGGTATGAAAAAGTAGATTTTCAAGAGCATCCTGATATTTTTATTATCAACACTTGCTCGGTGACAGAGAATGCTGACAAGAAGTGTAAAAAGATTGTTAAAGAAGCAAAAAAAATATCGCCAGACTCTTATGTCACCATCATTGGGTGTTATGCACAGCTAAAACCAAAGGAAATTGCAGAGATTGAAGGTGTAGATGCAGTCTTAGGTGCGGCCGAAAAATTCAGGCTCATTGAGTTGCTTGATGGATTTGCCAAAGAACAGGAAACCAAAGTCCTTGCGTCAGAGATTCAAGAGGCCATTATCTTTAACAATGCCTATTCTCTGCACGACAGGACAAGAACATTCCTGAAAGTACAGGATGGCTGTAACTATGGTTGTGCTTTTTGTACTATCCCACTTGCCCGAGGCAAAAGTAGAAGTGACAGTATAGAGAACATTCTTACATCGGCAGAAGAAATTGCTAAAACAGACGTCAAAGAGGTCGTATTGACAGGAGTCAATATTGGCGATTTTGGAATACAGGAAGGTAAAAGAAAAGAACGATTTGCAGATTTGGTGATGGCACTAGATCGTGTAAATGGAATTAAAAGATTTAGAATTTCTTCAATCGAACCTAATCTGTTGACCAACGAGATTATTGAATTTGTTTCCCGGTCAGAAAGATTTGTGCCACATTTCCATATTCCATTACAGTCGGGTAGCAATACGATTTTGAGAAAAATGGGTAGAAGATACCTAAGAGAATTGTATGAAGACCGGGTTAATAAGATCAAAAGCTTGATGCCTCTTTGCTGTATAGGAGTAGATGTTATTGTCGGCTTTCCGGGGGAATCGGATGAACTGTTTCTTGAAACTTATAATTTCCTCAACGAATTGGACATCTCTTATTTACATGTCTTTACTTATTCAGAAAGATCCAACACCAGGGCTACTGAAATGGATGGCGTGGTACCCATGAAAAAGAGAAATGAACGCTCAAAAATGCTCAGAATATTATCCGAGAAAAAACGAAGGAAGTTTTACGAGGAAAATTTGGGAAAAACCTTTAGTGTCCTTTTTGAGGAAGACATTGAAAATGGCCAAATGCATGGATTCACTGAAAACTATATCAGGGTTGCTGCAAAATACGATCCTTTACTTGTCAACGAATTAAAACAAGTTACCTTAAATGAGATTAATGACAATGGAAATGTTGAGGTGTTTGAACCGGAGATGATCTTTGAAAAACACTGATTATTGCAGATAAAATACTGTAAATACCAAACAATCTATCCTTTTTTTTGGTTTAAATTATATGAAATCAATATTTAATCCAGAAGGAAGAATTACGAGAAGAAAATACCTGACATTATTTTTAATTTTTTACTCTATCAATGTATTAAGCCTGATGATGATTTTTCAATCATTTCAATCTCAAGAATGGATTATTTTTTGGGTGTTTGGAATCATGCTTATCAGTTCAATTGTGTTGTTAATGGTACAGGCAATTAGAAGATTGCACGATTTAGGTTATGATTGGAAATATTCATTATATCTTTTGATACCACCGCCAGTAAACTTTGTGGGTTTTATTTGGTTGGCTTGGGCAGAAGGTCAAAATGGAAATAATAAATATGGTGCAGATCCTAGAAAAACTGATTTGATATAAATTACAGCCTTCCTTTTTTCATTTCCTTTACAGCATAATCCACAGCCCTCGCTGTTAATGCCATATAGGTTATAGATGGATTTTGACTTCCTGTAGATGTCATGCATGCACCATCAGTGACAAAAACATTTTTGCAATGATGCATTTGGTTCCAGCCATTCAACAATGAAGTTTCAGGGTCCTTTCCCATACGGACACCCCCCATCTCATGAATATCCAATCCAGGAGCTTGTTTGGTATCTCTCGTGTTGATATTATGACAGCCAGCTTTTTCCAACATCTCAGTTCCTTGTTCAAAAAAATCATTCATGGATTTGATATCATTGTCATCATAATCCACATCTATGTGCATGAGTGGCATGCCCCATTCATCCATTTTATCTTTACTCAGAGTCACTTTGGATTTTTCTTTAGGTATGGTTTCACCCTGCATCATCATAAAAACACCCCAAGGACCGGGTTTCGAATTCAGATCTTTGAATTCTTCTCCAAATGGGGCATTGGGTTTACCTCCCCATCCTGCTCTTCCGGCACTGTAAAAAGTCATGTATCCTCTTAAAAAATCCATCTCTTGTTTTTCAACATTCCGGAAATTGGGCATCATTACTGCACACGGTCTCCTTCCAAAATAAAATTTATCCTGATATCCTTCAAAAGAGGCACTGATATTTCCTCTATAATTATGGAATGCAATGTATTTACCCAATAATCCACTGTCATTCCCAAGACCATTCGGGAATCTTTTTGAAGTACTGTTTAATAAAATCAGATTTGAATTGATTGTGGAGGCATTTAAGAAAATAACTTTTGCATGGTATTCTGTGATAGATTTGGTAACCCTATCAACTACCCTTACTCCTGTTACTTTTTCTTTTACATCATCATAAATGATTGAATGCACCACAGAGTCGGGTCTCAAAGTCAAATTGCCAGTATATGCAGCAGCGGGTAATGTCGAAGAGTTGGAACTGAAATATGCCCCAAAAGGACAGCCTCTCTGACATTGATTCCTTGCCATACATTGCCCCCTGCCCTGTTGTAAATGATGGGATTGAGGTTCTGTCAAATGGGCACATCTTCCAATCATGACAAATCGGTCTTTATAGGCCTCTACGATTCTATCCCGGATTACTTTTTCGACACAATTCATTTCCCAAGGAGGAAGAAATTCCCCATCGGGCAAAGTCTCCACTCCTTCTTTGCTGCCACTGATTCCGACAAAGCGTTCCACATAACTGTACCAGGGGTCTATTTCATTGTACCGAATTGGCCAATCAACAGCAAAGCCATCTCTTCCCGGTGCTTCGAAATCATACTTACTCCAGCGTTGGGTCTGTCTTGCCCATAGTAAAGACTTTCCCCCTACCTGATATCCCCTTACCCAATCAAATGGCTTTTCCTGAACGTAGGGATGTTCTGAGTCCTTAACAAAAAAATGTTCGGTATCTTCTGCATAAGCATAGCAACGGTTGACGACCGGGTTTTCCTGTTTATCAGATAATGGCATCTTATTGCGATGTGGCATATCCCAAGTCGTAGCGGTCATGGTAGGATAATCCTTTTTATGCTCCACATTTCGGCCTCTTTCTAACACAAGTGTTTTGAGCCCTTTTTCACATAATTCCTTTGCTGCCCATCCACCACTAATGCCTGATCCGATTACAATTGCTTCAAATTCGTTTTCTTTATTCATTCTTATTCATATCTGAGTGATTCGATTGGATCAAGTTTGCTGGCTTTTCTCGCAGGAAAATAGCCTGAAGCCAATCCTACAAAAATACAAATCGCAAGCCCAACAAAAATCCAAAGCCATGGAACCAAAAAGCCTCCAGGACCTATGATATTTGCAACAATATTTCCAATAGCAATCCCTATAATCACTCCCAAAATACCACCCAAAATACAGATTACGATTGCCTCAATCAAAAATTGCTGTCTGATCCTCAATGGGGTTGCACCTAAGGCTTTTCGAATTCCAATTTCCCTTGTCCTCTCCGTCACCGAGACTAACATAATGTTCATCAGGCCAATTGCCGCACCCAAAAGTGTAATAAATCCTATACCAAATCCTCCGATCCTTAAATATCCCGCAACTTCCTCTAAACTTTCTGCAACAGATTGGCTTTTGACAATTTCAAATGAATCTTCTTCAGCTACCCTGTCCTGACGTATTTTCCGCATGATACCTGTGGCCTGACCCATTTCGTATTCCAGTTTAAGGGGATCAGAACCACTCGCCGTGAGGGAGTATCTAAATGTTCCTCTGCTATCCAATCTGCTCGCGTTTTCTACAGGTATAAAAATAGCCCTGTCAGCCCCTGAACCTCCCCCTACACTACCTTGTTCTTCCAAAATACCAATTATCGTGTAGCGCCTTCCGTAAAAAGTGATGTAATCATTCATTGGATCTTCGTCCTTACCAAATAAGGTCTCAACAATATCTAATCCGATTACACATACATTGGTACCATAACGAATTTCAGTATTACTGAAATTTCTCCCTTGTTCAACTTTTAATCCCTTAATCTTGAAATATTGGTCATCAACTCCTGTAACCCGAACGTTTGGATTGGTTTTTTTGGATCCCTTTTTTACCTCAACTGCTCCTGAAACACTTGTGAAAACTGTTGATGGCCCAATAGAACTGAATTGTTCCTGAAAGCTGATAGCCTCTTTGTATCTTACAATAGGGTAGGTCTTTTCAGCAACTCCCTGCTGTACTCCTCTTCCTCCAGAAAACCCTTTTGATCTGACGTCAAAATTATTGGCCCCCAAACCAGAAAAACTATCTGCTATCTGTGCCTTGATGCCATCGATGGCCGTAAGCATTCCAACAAGAGACATAATCCCTATCGCAATAATGGTACCTGTCAATATGGTCCTAAGTAAATTAACTTTAACAGACTTCAGCGCTTCTTTAATATTTTCGATCAAATTCATATTCTGTACTAAAATGGGACACAAATTCATTCTTTCATCCCGATCCAACTTTAATATTAAGTATAATCCGGAAAAAAATCCTCCCTAGTTGAAAATATTTTATGGTAATTTTGGCAGATCAATCTTAGAATCAATGCATCCTATCACCTCTCAATTCTAGACTCTTGATTACTTCTGCCTCATAGGCCAACCATTCTTTCAATCTATTATTGACTTTTTCTTCATTCTTGTATTTTCGAGCCAATTCTATAAAATTCACATAATGACCCGCTTCTGAAACCATTAATTCATAGTAGAATTTTTGGAGTTCTTCATCAGCAATATTTTTGGAAAGCAGTTTGAACCTTTCGCAACTTCTGGCTTCAATCAAAGCATTCATTAATAATTGTTCTACAATTTGATCTGACCTGCTTCCTCCTTTTTTTACAAATTCTGACAACTTGATCACATACTCATCTCTTCGAGGTTTTCCGAGTTTGTATCCTCTTTTATTGATCTGTTCCAATACCCTTTCAAAATGGCTCCATTCTTCGGCTACCACAGGTGTAAGCATTTCAACCAATTCTGCGAATTCATGGAAATTAACTATGAGAGAAATGCAGGAAGATGCTGCTTTTTGTTCACAATAGGCATGGTCAACCAAAATCTCCTCAAGATTCATTTCTGCAATATTTACCCAGCGTGGATCTGTAGGCAATTGCAGGTGCAGCATTTTGTTTTTTGTACTTTCTTCCCAATTCATATTCTTTAATCAAACAAAGGCCAACTAATCCCAAGGTCCAATGTTCTCCTTAAACCTGTGAAATAAGGAGTTACAAAATAACCGGGCTCACTCATCATATTGATATTGATATGATTCATCCTCACCAATACCCTTGTCCTGTTAATTCTCAAATTCATGAAGAAATCCAAAACAGGGTAAGCAAATACATTGAAATCATTTTGTAAATGGAATTGCTGCAAGGCGGGATTATAGGACTCAGCAAAATTATCACTTCTAAAGCGTCCTTCAAGACCGATTTGAACGAAAAGGTTTTCATCAAACATTGGGCTATCAAAATAAATCCTGGAGTTTGCCAAGATTTCTGGTATCCTAAAATTATCCTTTCCTTCCCCTGTAATGATGGTATAATATAATTCCGACTCCCAGAAAAATTTCTTTTTGATATTAAATGAATAAGTCAAACCAGGGATTACCATGAAAGCCTCTCCATCAGATTGTGTGGCCTGCTGTTCTTCATTGAAAAACACATAATTATTCACCCTGTTTAAAGTAATATTTGGCCTGAAATTCCAATTTGGGAAATCCACTTTTATAACTCCTTTGATTTGATCTACACCAATATTGGAAAATGAATTATCCCATCTGTGGTGATTTCCTGAATAAAATTCCTGCACGGAGGTCGGTTTATACAAAGATTTGGTATATGATGCCTCTAAAAAGGGCGAGACAAAAAGCCCCTGAATCCTAAAAGCTCCTGGCAGCAAATATTCTCCTTCTGCCTCAAATCTCCATTTTTCACTGATATCTCCCCTTAAGGCTCCACCCAAAAAAAGCTCGTTGAAATTGTTTCTTCTTCTTACACTGTCATATAAATGCATCCTTCCTGACCTGAATTTTGCAAATGCGTTGTAATACAAAGGCCCTATATCACCTTTGAATCCTACCTCATTTCTCCACTCTGAAAAATGACCCCTGTTGTAGGTACTATCCTGGGAGATAAACCTTTCTGGGTTGAATCTATTGAAAAACAAGGAATCGGAACTAGTGAGATCGGTTTTGAAAAGGACATCTTGCTTTCTTTTATCAAACACATGGTAAACCTGCCACCCTTTTGCAATTTCGTACTCATGATAAATATGATAATCAACCCGAAGATCAGTAGCCCTGGAATTTCGCAGCCAGACTTTGGCGTCTTCATATGCAAAGAAAAGGGAAGTAGTATCTATATCCGGTGAAATGATCCCACCCTGTTCATTGACCAAATGTCTCATCCTCGAAATGTTGGCCAATATCAAATACTTTCCGTCCTCAGACTTGTAATTGGTATGGAGTGAATAAGAGGTGTTTTCAGTCAAATTATCATCCCTAGCATTTGGATTTAGGGTTTTTCTTGCCCTGATCGTATGGAAATTGAAGCCTACGTTCCATCTTGGATTGATGTTTCTGGCAAAAGAAAGGTCCAGCATATTCCTGTTACCTCCACCAAAAAATGCGTCCATTTGGGTATAGGGTGATTTGCTATCAAAGTACCTCATACTGTCTGCTGAATGATGATATAGATCATAAACATGGAATCCAGAAGTAGTACCAATCATTTGGGGAGTATTATAAAAAATAGGCTTGGCAGCGCTCCCAATATTAGCCAAATCTTGGTACATCCAGCCTGATTTGGCTACAGGTTCATAATTATGAAAACCAGTCAGGACAGTGTCCACTTCAAATGTTTTTGTTAAATTTTTCTTGATGTCCTTTTCTAAAAAATAAAGAGTGGTTTTGGGTCCGAAAACCATTTTGGTACTGTCATCTATCAGTTTTTTGCGCTCACCGGACTGTTCTTGCAATTCTTGATTCGGATCCCCTTGTTGCAGATTCGGATTGCGCTGTTGGGGAAATCCAGTTGGAGGACCAGTTGGAGGACCTGTAGGCCTAATTTGAGCCTGAGACTGAACTGCCCAAAAACAGATGAGTAAAAAAAGAAAGATAATGGGGTTAAATCTCACGGATATACGCTTTGTCCTTGACAATTTTGGTGATCTGTTTGAAAAGGAATTCCTTGTCCTTTTCAGCCAATTTTATTTTTATCGGTAGGGCAAAAATCGGAATTTCTGCCAAATATTTATAAAAGGCTCTGTTTTTAAGTTTGACTGCATCCTTTTCGGTAGTCAAAACCATGCAATCCTGATTTCTTTTTATCAAACCGGATATTCTGATCAAGTCCGCTTCTATATACCTGTGATGGTCTTCAAAGGTTATGATTTCTATTACCTGATATCTTCTTTTTACCTCCGACACAAACAATTGATTATTGGCAATGCCCGAAACAATAATAACCTTATTGAAGTCCTTAGATACGGGATTGAAAATCGGAAATGGATCTCCGTATTCAATTCCGGAAAACAGCACAGGAACATCCGTAATATTATTTATTTCTTTTTGATAAATCTCTGTTTCACTTTCTGATATTTGATCCGGACATTTGGTTACTACGATCACATTAGCCCTTTTTGCCCCATTTACATTTTCCCTTAAAGTACCCAAGGGAAGAATACGGTCTCTAAAAAAAGGTTGCTGATATGTCGTCAGAAGGATATAGTAGTCTCCTTTAACATATCGATGCTGAAATGCATCATCGAGTAATATCAATTCAGTTTGTGGTTTTTGAAATATGATTTCGGGAATTGCCATAATCCTTTTTTCTCCAACTGCCACAGAGACCTCTTTTCCGAATTTTTCAAAAATCTGAAAAGGCTCATCCCCGATTTCAGATGGCCCCAAACTATTATTCGCCATCAAAAACCCCTTAGTTTTCCTTCCATATCCACGACTTAAAGTTGCAATCCTTAGATGAGGAAGTAACAATTCAATCAAAAATTCCACCATTGGTGTTTTACCCGAACCTCCAAGATTCAGGTTTCCCACTACGACAGTTGGGATTGAAAACGAAATACTTTTCTTTTTACCCGTTTCAAACATCCTATTCCTGTAACCTGTGATACCGTCATAGATTGCAGCAAAAGGATAAAGCAAGGGTTCGTACCAGCGCATTGGCTATTTTTCCTTAATTTTGGACAAATTAAAAGAAAAAATATGGTTTACACGATTCGGGAAATAGTTTCTTATCTGGAAAAAATAGCACCGCCTTCTTTTCAGGAATCATATGACAATGCGCAATTGATTACCGGGAACCCTATTGATAAAGTTACAGGAATACTTTGCACCCTAGATACAACAGAGGAAGTCGTTGAGGAAGCCATCAGCTTAGGCTGCAACCTGATTGTATCCCACCATCCTATTGTGTTTAGAGGATTGAAAAGCCTTACGGGTAAAAACTATGTCGAAAGGACTGTGATAAAAGCCATTAAAAATGGCATCGCGATTTACGCCATTCACACCAATTTGGATCATGTGTCTCATGGTGTTAATAAAAAAATATGTGATAAGCTTGGACTGATCAACACCCGAATTCTTCAACCCAAAAGAGAATTGTTATCAAAGTTGACCACATTTGTTCCTCATGAAGCAACTGAGAAGGTTCTTGATGCATTGTTTGAGGCAGGTGCAGGATCGATTGGTGAATATTCAAGCTGTAGTTTTATGACCGAGGGAACGGGTACTTATACTCCCTCAGAAAAATCAAACCCTCACAAAGGTTTTAAAGGTACTCCCCATAGAGAGCCAGAAACAAGAATAGAAGTTCTTCTTCCCAAACACTTAGAAAGAAAAGCACTTCAAAGCCTTCAGGCAGCACACCCTTATGAGGAAGTAGCCTATTTCCTTCAGCATCTTGAAAACGAGAATCAGGAAGTTGGAGCAGGAATGATCGCTGAATTAGATGAACAAATGGAAGAAAAAGATTTTTTAAACCATTTAAAAGACAAAATGAACCTACAAATTATTAAACATACACCATTGCTAAATAAGCCAATCAAAAATGTAGCAGTTTGTGGGGGAGCAGGCTTTTTTCTTTTATCTGAGGCTAAAAAATCGGCGGCTGATATTTTCATAACATCAGACATTAAATATCATGAATTCTTTGATGCTGATAATCAATTGATTATTTGTGATATCGGTCATTATGAAAGTGAAATCTTCACAAAAGAATTACTCATGGATTTATTGTCGCAAAAATTTACTAATATTGCACTCTATTTGACAAAAGTAGTTACGAATCCCATAACTTACATATAGTACATGGAAAGTACAGTTGCACAAAAGCTTGAAGCCTTATTAAACCTTCAGAAAATTGATTCCAGACTCGACGCGATTTTTAAAGTAAGAGGAGCACTCCCAGAGGAAGTACAAGACCTTGAAGATGAGATTATTGGATATGAAACGAGATTGGAGAAATTCAATTCGGATTTAGTTACCTTGGAAGATGACATCAAAAGATTCAAAGATAATATCAAAGAATCTGAGAAGCTCATCAAAAAATACCAAGAACAACAGATGAATGTCAGAAACAACAGAGAGTATGACGCCATCACCAAAGAATTGGAATTACAGGATTTGGAAATTCAAGTATCGAAAAAGAAGATAGGTGAATCACAAGCCAGAATCGAAACCAAAAACATTGAAGTTGAAGAATTGAAAGGCATTCTTTCTGAGAGAAAAAAAGACCTTGACAATAAAAAATCTGAGTTGGACACCATAGTTTCTGAAAGTGAAAATGAGGAATCCAAACTTAAGGCAGATAGAGACAAAGCCTTGAAAAAAATCGAAGAGAGGCTGTCAAAATCTTATACCAAAATCAGAACCAACGCCAAAAACGGTCTTGCAGTGGTAATGGTAAAAAGAGGTGCTTGCGGAGGTTGCTTCAATGTGGTACCGCCTCAAAGACAGGCTGATATCAGAGAGAAAAAGAAACTCATCGTCTGCGAACATTGCGGAAGAATATTTGCGGGTGTGGAAGACGAGATAGAGGAAGAAGTAACCAAGAAAAAGAGAAGCAGAGCTTAATCCATATTACGAAAGCCCGATATTATATCGGGCTTTTTCTTTTTTCAGAATATTTTATTGAATGTAAACCATTTTTTGTTTAACCCGTTTTCTTTTTATAGTTTGCAAATATGAAAAGAATATCCTTCATCATCTTTTTTATCAGTATTGTTTCTTTGGGCTTTGCAAAGGAGCCTGAAGAAAAAACCTTTTTGATTCTTTTTGATAAAGCAGAACTCAAAGCCAACAAGACAAGTACTACTTATATTGAGTTGAGTTTGAATAATGTATTCAAAACCAAATCCTATGCTGGTAATTCTGATGCTGCCATCATTGTTAAGGTCCCATACGATAACCTGGATACATGCCAATTAGCAGATTTTTTCATTCGTGTCAATTCCAATAAAGTGGCTTCATTGGGTGAAATAGCCCTTCAGATCATTGATATGAATGAATGCAAAAATACCTATGATTATTTAGTAGCTTCTTTTGACGATAAGACACAAAAAAATAAAAAATCCGGGAAAGCAGTTAAAGCAGCTCCAAGTCCTTGAGATGTTCCACACTGTTAAATTTTTCAACTATAAAATCACCTGATTTATTTTGTTGTAAAACGTACAGGCCTAGATTTTTATGTGAAAACACATCCATATATCTCAGGTCATAACCTAACAGAACAGCAAGTAAAATCCTCATTGCTCTTCCATGCATACAGATCAAAACAGTTTCAACTTGCTGTGAAAGAATTTGATTGATACCCATTTGAAGCCTTTTGGCTACCATCAGTGGACTTTCTCCTCCTTCAATTGCATAATCTAAATCACCTGAACTCCACTTTTCCAACATTGATTCATAATATTTATTTTCCTCTTTGGTCATGGGAACACCTTCATACCTTCCCCAAGAAATCTCGTTCAAATAGGGTACCCCTTCATGTGGCAATCCTAGATCAATAAAATTCTGAACAGACTGCTTGGTTCGCTGAAGGCCTGTATAATAAACCTTACCAAAAGGCACATGCTTATAGTGTTCAAAAAAAGCAGCGGCCTGTTTATGGCCATTCCAATTCAAAGGTGCATCTATCCCACTTCCCTGTACAACTCCTCGGAGGTTGTAATCAGTTTGCCCGTGACGTACCAAATAGATTTTTTTAGTTAGCAAGTTTCTTTATTTTTGTTTTCAGATACCAAAGAAAAAACTTTTATCCCACAATCCATGATATTTCCTCCAAACCTTAGTTTAGAAGCCCTAAATGACATGGGAAAAAATACAATGACAGATTTTTTGGATATCAGATTTACAAAGATAGGTGAAGACTTTTTGGAAGCAACTATGCCAGTGAATTCGAAAACTAAACAGCCACTTGGCCTGTTACATGGAGGAGCGAATGTAGTTCTTGCTGAAACCCTAGGATCAGTCGCAGCAACAATGACTGTCAACCAAAAAGAACAATATTGCGTTGGGCTTGAAATAAATGCCAATCACCTCAAATCCGTCAAAGACGGATATGTCAGAGGAGTCACAAGTCCAATCCATCTGGGTAAAAAAACTCAGGTATGGGAAATTAAGATCTTCAATGAGGAAGGCGGTCTAACATGTATCAGCAGGATTACAATGGCAATCATTGATAGAAAGTAATATGCAAACGACTTCGGACATCAATCAAATATCGCTGGAAAACTATATCGGCAATCTCATTTGTAAGCACATGAATGAGGGCCATCAAATTGCAATTTGGAGGAAACCAAAATCCACTTTTTTGCAGGTATTGATTGATACGACGGGAATTTTGAAAAGAGTAAAACCAAATCTCGAAGAACTGCCTTCCGGATTTATTGTACATCCTTTTGAAGATCAGGAAGACAAAAAAGCTTTTTTCCTTGATGCCAATAGTTATTTTAAAATTGATCTCAGTATAAGTATAGCAGACCAAAAAGATGATTTGGAGTCAAACCTACAAATTAAAACCAAAGAAGAGTTTGCTAAGGATATCAAAAGGAATTTTATAGAAGAGGAAAAATCAATAGGAAAAAAAGATCCTGAAGAGTGTACAAAAAATGAATTCTTAGAGCTGGTGGATAAAGGAGTCAATGCAGTAAACTCAGGTCATTTAAACAAAATCGTACCTGCTAGGATTAAAAAAATAAAGTTAAATAATGATTTTGACCTGATCTCTTCTCTAAAAAGCTTGATTCAATCCTATCCCAATGCATTCATCAATTTCTTTCATATACCTGAATTAGGTACTTGGATAGGTGCTTCACCCGAGATCCTCATCCAAACTCATGGAGATGAATTTTATACCATGTCGCTGGCAGGCACCCAAAAAGCGCAAGGAGACAATCCTCTTAAATCAGCAGCATGGACGCAAAAAGAAATTGAAGAGCAGGCATTGGTAAGCAGGTATATTGTTGATTGTTTCAAAAAAATCCGATTACGGGAGTATGACGAACAGGGTCCCAAAACAGTATTGGCAGGCAATCTATTGCATTTACGATCTGATTTTAAGGTCAATATGAAAACGACCAACTTCCCCCAGTTAGGTTCGGTCATGCTGGAATTGTTACATCCGACTTCTGCTGTTTGTGGTATGCCCAGAAAAGAAGCCTTTGAGTTTCTCCGAGAAAATGAAAAATTCGACAGATCACTGTTTGCAGGTTATATTGGACCTGTAAATATTGAAGGAGAAACCTTAATCTATGTTAATCTTAGAACTGCCCGGTTGAAGGAAGGAGTTGCCATTTTATATGCTGGAGCAGGGGTCACTGAAGATTCCATACCTGAAAAGGAATGGGAGGAAACTGAAATGAAATGCGATATTATTGGACAACACCTTAACTTGAAAACCGGATTTTGATCTTACAACCCATCATCAACTTAGTGTCTCTTTGCCACAAAAAAGGCATATCCAATGCGATATTGTCCCCAGGTTCAAGATGTGCACCAATTACTTTGGCATTTACCCGTCACAAGGGCTTTCATTGCAGGACCATATCTGACGAAAGATCCGCAGCCTTTATTGCTCTTGGTATGGCTCAACAACTTTCTGATCCGGTTGTCATCGTCTGTACCTCAGGTTCAGCTGCCTATAATTATGCCCCTGCTATTGCGGAAGCTTTTTTTCAAGAAGTCCCGCTTTTGGTGATTACAGCAGACCGACCACCTGAGTGGATAGACCAATGGGATGGTCAGACCATCCGACAAACAAATATATATGGCCAACATGTCAAAGGGTCTTTTCAATTTCCGGACGAATATGCTCATCCGGATAAGGTTTGGTATGCCAATAGGTTGGCAAATGAAGCCATCAACCTTGCCATGCAGTTTCCTCAAGGTCCTGTGCATATCAATATCCCATTGCGTGAGCCTTTTTACCCTGAAACAAATGAAGATTTTAGATTTACAGAAGAAATCAAATCAGTTGAGGTAGTTGAACCAGAAAAAGTGCTTTCAGATGCAGTAAAAAACTTTCTTTCTGTTTCATTGGAAAAGTTTGAAAGGATAATGATTGTACCTGGTCAGCAAAGACCTGATCAAGAGATTCAAAAACTCTTGGATAATATCTCTACTTCAGGAAAGGCATTGGTGGTTTCTGATACCATATCCAATATGCAGTCAGACCAAACGATTGTTTTTCATGACCATTTTGTTTCATATTTAGATTCAGAACAAAATCCTGATCTGATCATTTCATTTGGAAAGTCAATAATTTCAAAAAGCCTCAAGCTATTTCTTAGAAATTCAAATGCTGAACATTGGCATGTCCAGCCAAATGGATATACACCGGATACTTATCAAAATCTGACAAAAACCATTCTTTGTGAGCCTTATTCATTTCTTCAGTTACTATTGGATAGAGACAAAACTTCCAACAATACATATTTAAAACACTGGAAAAATCTGAATCAGAAAATTGCTGACTTGATTCCTCTCCTACTTCAAAAGGCAAAATTCGGTGAATATAAGGCCATATCCATATGCTTGGAAGCCATCCCGGAACAATCCAAATTACATGTTGCCAATAGCATGGCAGTGAGATACCTGAATTTTCTTGGCGCAAGAAATCAGGAAATCATCTGCAACAGAGGCACAAGTGGCATAGATGGCAGTAACAGCACGGCAGTAGGTTGCACATTTACGACAAAAGAACCTGTTACATTGATTACCGGAGATATGGCTTTTTTTTATGATAGGAATGCATTTTGGCATAACTATCAGATGAACAACTTAAGAATTATTTTACTCAACAACCATGCGGGAGGAATATTCAGATTGATCGATGGGCCAGCCAAACAACCTGAACTTGAGGAATATTTTGAAACCCATCAGCGGTTAAGTGCCGGATATCTTGCCAAGGATTTTGGCTTTGAATATCACCTTGCCACAGATCAATTGAGTCTTGAAGCTGGTCTGAAAAGCTTCTATGAGAAATCCCCAAATCCAAAAATCCTCGAAGTACAATCTGAAAGTGCAAAGAATGCCAAGATCCTGAAGGGTGTCAAAGTGGGAATCAAGAAGATTTTAGAAGAGGAAAGTTAAAAATATTGAATTTACATTCAATTATTTTGCTTTGTCAATCTTTATTTAAATGCCTTGCGATATTCCTAAAGGACATTGACCTTTTTTATTTATAAAAAAAACAAATGAAGTTTAAAAAATAGATGACTTATTATCTGACATGAGTTTTAGATTCCGCCCAATCTCACTTCCACAAGCCTAACTTCCTGACTTCTACTAAATATGGAAGCAGATAATTCCTTCGATAATGTAAATCCTTTGATCAATTCAAGGCCTCTATCTCCTGAAAAATAAACCTTGATTTCCTTACTCTCTGACCGAAAGTATTTGATGGGTACCTGACAGTAGGTAAAGGCCAATTCTCCTGCTTTTAATTCCAAGGATTCTTCCTTCCCCTGCAAAGAAATATAATTGAAAGTATCAGGCTTTTTCAACCATTCATTTTCGTTGAGAAATGTTGGTTGGAAATGAATCATACCATCTTTCACCTTCACTCCTAGTTCTGCCCACCGGCTCAAAATATCTTCTTTTACCTGTCCTGTCATACCCGGTTGCTGTGCACCCCTGTGAAAAGGCGTATGGCTGTAAGGGTCAGTTGGAAATGCTCCATACAATCCGGGTGACTTGTTGATGCCGATCCCTGCTCTGATTTCATAATAATGATCCACCAAGGACCCTCGGACACTTTCCTCAATTTCTTCCTCATTGCTCAAAATCTCCTGAACAGCCAATAAAAGTTTGGATACCATATGCCAGTAAATACTCCCCAAACCTTCAAAAGCAAAGAAAGTTCCTGACCTTCCTGTGAAGGCCTTGTGGTTGAAGACTTTCTCATAGATTGCTTCGATCTGCTGAAAATCGGTCTCATTAAACACCATATAATCCTTCTGAACTTCTTCGAGCACAGCTTTCAAGGCGCTACCATTATTGAGGTCGCCATTGAAATATGCATTATTTTCACTGTCTTTTTCAACGATTCGGAAATCCGATTTTTGTAGCATTTCCGTTAAAAACGCATTTGAATTCAAATCTGATTGAGAAAGATGGTTTTTTTGGAGAAATCCAGACAAATCCCTATTTGGATAGAGCATGTAGCTGTATTGATCCTCTCTATAAAGCTTGCTCGACTTCATTGCATTCAGCAAATCAAGACTTTCCTTCGCACCGAGAAACCCAGAAGATAAAACCGATACTTGACCCTCCAACATTTCATAGAGGTAATCTACTTCCAAACCATCTTGCGTGAATGAAACGAGATTATAGGCATGATACAATCCATCTTCCCTTTTATTGTTTTTTGTTGATGCCTGCAAATACAACATGGTTTCCCCAAATAGATTTTGCAATGTTTGGCCATCTATAGAAACAAGATCACCTGAAAAACCTGCATAGGCATTGGACCGATATTCTTCTGCCAAATTTCCGAATTCATCAACAAATGATCTTCGGCTTTTGTCGTCAAATCCACTTTTGAGAATTCCACGATTTGAAACAAGTATAGCCTGACAATTTTTAATTAAATCTGCAATTTCTCTATGGAGCACTATCTCATTTAAATCCTCATCTTTTGCCCAATCTGATAAAAACTGAGTAAAACGGTGCATGTAGTAAAGGGTGACCATCGATGTGCCGTTGCCGACAAGGGCATTGTTGGCGTCATTCCATTCCGGTCTTTGGGTATTCATCCATATTCCGGCATCAGGGATTAAGTTGCACAATTTGGTGAGCCAGGAAACGAGAATTTTTTCCACAAAGCCGCTTTTGAGGAGTTGGCCTTTTTGATCATATACCAATTTTCCATCTGCTCCGATGTTTTTAAATCTTTTTTGGGCCTCGCTATCAAGTGCTGCATCGAAATCAATCGTGTCTTGGGAATCCGCAACGATTTGATCGTAAGATTTAATTCGATAAGGTACATCTGCATAAACAAACCAAGGCTTATTAGACAAATCAGAAAGCGAGAGGCTTTCATGACTGCGGGCGACTTCAAGAAGCTTCAATAGATAAATCAACTGATGGTCTCCCCAATAACCAATATACGACCATGGATCATCATGTTCTATCACTTCCCAATCCACACCACTTCTTGAAATACGGTAAGGGTTATATCCATCCAATGTAGATGCATTCAGGAATTTAAAAATCATTCCTTCAATGAACTTTGGATAGGAAACCGCCAAAGCTTCCCAATTTTGGAAAATATCGCGCCAATTCCCTGCGTATGCCCTTCTTGCTGAGCCATCATCATTGGTCAGGTCTATGGAGAATTTATTCCATGGCCTGCTCGGGTCACCATGCCTACGACTGAAAGAAAGCGGCAGATATTCCGCACAAATCCTGATCAAATCTGAATTCCCCTGCTTTACCGCTGATACTTTTAAAGTCGAATAATCAAGTATTTCGGGTAGGGAATTCAAAAAACTACTTAAACTTTCGGATAAAGGCTGATTTACTTCTTGGAGATAATTCAAAAAATCTTTTTTGTCTATCCCATAATCTTGCTCAAAAATCCCTCCCCTCATCACATTGAACAAAACATTGGCATAGTGTCTTGAGGTGGAAAGTTTGTCAGCTGTCAATTGAAGACCGTCTGCTTTGGCCACAATGGTTTTTAACTGCGCTGTACCTTTTTGCAAATCATCTTCAATATCATGAAAGACTTCCTTTTTATTTATTTCAAGACGCTTGGTAAGGTTGTGAATGGCAGGTTGGGATTGATTGATCTCGAAGCAGCAATACCAGTTTTTTGCTTCATCTGGGTTCAAATCCAAATTTACATGAATCATGTATGAACCTGCCTCCCCTTTCACATCCGTCTCAGTATGGATTTGATGGCCTCGACAAAAGCTTTCCAACTGACGGGAAGAAAGTAATACATGGGTTGTCTCAATCCCTATATGCCAACCAATAGTTGCTTTTAAAGCTTCACTTGGTTCTGCCCTATCTACAATCATGGCACTCAAAGCAAAAATACCAAGGCCACTGTCTTTATCAAGTTCATTCCGCTTATAAGCATTGACCAGGTTACTCCTTTGTAATTGGAGTTGACTGGACACACCGTAGGGCAGTATATTCTGAACACCATCGAGGAGTTCAACCTGAACAGGCTTCTTACCATTGTTGACAATTATGGATTTTCTAATAAATCCGAATTTGCTTGAAAAAGACCATGAATAAAGAAAACTCAATCCCAAATCCCCATTGATCTCTTCAAATAGCAATTCGTTTCCCCATTGATTTTTGTAAAGATTCCGGGTGACATTGTACAAGCCATTGTAGCTATCAGAAAAAGGCTGCCATAGGATTTTCTTTCCATTTTCAAGGAGCAGCACCAAGGTTTTTGAACCAACTTGGTCTGAAGAAGCTATGATTTTATCATCGGTGTAGTATGGAAAAAGTGCATTTTCCTCATCTTTCCGCCCTGCTGATAATGCCCCATTGCTACCGATAAACATCCAATGATCTGAATGACTGACCAAGGATATGAAAAACGGAGGCATCTGATCCACATTTTGGATTTTAAAATATGCTTCACCGTTGATTTCCACGCTAGTTCCTGTCACCTCAAGTTGAGGAAAAAGAATTTGAGCGTCCTTGATTTGGATTTTACTGTCAGCCATAAAGCCAATGTTTAGAATTATGATTTTAAATTAATTGACTACTTTTTCTGGTAAACCCTAACGTAGTCAATCAGAAACTTTTGACTGGTAACAGTTGGATCAAGACCTTGGGCACCTCCCCAACCACCGCCCATGGCGAGATTTAGAATGATATTCTGAGGGATATTAAAAGGCCATTCCTTTTCATTGGCCGTTTTATCATAGAGGTAATAAGGTACATCATCTACCAATATATTGATTTCTGAGGGAGTCCATTCCACGGCATAAGTATGCCACTCGGCAGCTATTTTACTCACATCTTTTGTATTAGAAATCTGATTCCCAATTTTAAAATAGTAAGCTGGTGTATGGACTGTAGCATGGGCTATTCCATCACCGGTCTCATCATCCACCTCATAGCCAACACTTTCAAGAATATCAATTTCACCACAGTAAGGCCAGTCTTTTTCATCTACATAGGTATTGCCCAAAGTCCAACCTGCTGCCCAATTCCCTCTTTCTCTAGGCACCAAGGCCTTGAATTCGATTTTCCCGTAAAGAAAAGCCACATTACCACGGGTGGTCAATCTTGCTGAAGTCCATTCGTTGCCCAAATCACCCTTTCTTGCCTCTATGACCAAAGCACCGTCTTCTATTCTTGCATTTTCGGATCGGTTATCCGTATAATACTGCAATTCATTATTACCCCAACCCCAATCACCAAAATCAAAGGTCCACTTGCTTTGGTCTATTTCAGTTCCATCAAATTCATCAGACCAAACCAACTCCCATTCATTACCTTCATATGTCTGTGTTAATATCTCAGGAGATGCTTTGTGAGGCTTCATTAAGGTGAAAATCACATTGTCAATGTCCACTGTACCTCCTGAGACATACACCTTCATCTTGTGCAGACCTTGATTAAAAGGAGTTCCTTCAACAGTATAAGATTGAATATCAAAAGAAGGGCT
Organism: Aquiflexum lacus; assembly: GCF_015476655.1. Classification (GTDB taxonomy): domain Bacteria; phylum Bacteroidota; class Bacteroidia; order Cytophagales; family Cyclobacteriaceae; genus Aquiflexum; species Aquiflexum lacus. Next base: position 13,660 of record NZ_JABFHF010000015.1, on the reverse strand, counting down.
ATTTGTCATTTTTCCTGTGACATCATAAGTCCTTCCATCAGGATTATCATAATAATCTTCCATCCAAACCACCGAAGTATCAGAACCAACAGGCGTTCCCGTTACTTCTATGCGATACCTTCCCGCTTCCTCAAAATTCGCATCGACAGCTAGCCATTCTCCTTTAGATAATACTACTGATTTTCCTTTAGATGCCTCATCCAACCGAGCTTTATCCGATATATCATGTAGGCTTTCAGCTTCTACAATTAGTGTGTAAGGGCTTTCTCCTGCAATTTCCTGAACTGCAATCTCACCTGAATTCTGAGATGATGAGCAACTAAAATAGAGACTTGAAGATATAAATATGATTACATTATATGTTTGCTTTAAATTTTTGTTTTGAAATGCTTTCATGGCTCAATAGAGTTTATTAAGGTTGATAAAATGGTTAATTCTTGATTAATATATCCTCCAGTTCTTCTAAGGATTTATTTTTGGTTTCCGGCACTACAAACCAAACAAAGAATACCCCGACTGCCGCAAATAGACCATAAATCAAGAATGTATTGCTGCTGCCTAGGTTGTCCAACTGCCAAGGGAAAAACTGTTGGACCAAATAGCTGACCAATGAATTGATAAAACCTACAAAAGAAATGGCGGCACCTTTTATCCTAATCGGGAAAAGTTCGGAAAACAAAACCCACATCACAGGACCAATTGAAATCGCAAAAGATGCCACAAACCCCAAAATACCGATTAGTATAAGGGAAGGGTTCATCTTAATGGCCGCTGTAATTAAGTTGGACTCATAAGCAGTTGCAAGCTTTTCTCCAAGCGTAGACCTAATAGCCTGTTTGAAACTCACATCATCCATGTAGACTACATCGATCATGCTCGAAATTTGTGCCATTCCAACTTCCTGTGGAAGATCTTGAACTGAACTTTCAGTCAATTGGTATGTAGCTTGTCCAAAACCATAAGCAAGTAAGCCCATGCAGATCGCAATCCCGGCAAGTCCACCTAGAAGGAGGGGTTTTCGACCTAATCGGTCAATAAATAAAATAGCCAAAACCGTAAAAACTAAATTGGTCAGACCGACTAAAATAGCTTGAATGAATGATGCATCTGTACCGATCCCCGATTGTTCAAAAATCATGGGTGCATAGAAAAACACCGAGTTAATACCTGTAATTTGTTGTAGGATGGCAACCACTACACCAATGACTAAAACTAACCTGTAAGCTGGCTTAAAAAATTCTGTGATTTTGGCTTCCTCTTTTTTCTTATCCTCATGAATACTACGGATCGCATCGTTGATTTGCTTTTTGGAATCCTCTATGTCAGTAAATTGATTCATAATCATTAAGGCTTGGTCTGTTTGACCCTTCATTACCAGCCACCTGGGGCTTTTGGGAACAAAGAATAGCCCGATGTAAAATAATATAGCCGGCAACAATTCCAAGCCTAACATCCATCTCCAATTCCATTTGTCAAAACCCAGATTAACGGCCCACGCTGCATCCGAATCACCCAATTTTAAGATTAAATAATTAGTGAAAAATGCCACTGAAATACCAATTACAATGTTGAGTTGGTTGAATGAAACCATTCTACCGCGCATGGCGGGTGGAGCAATCTCAGCAATGTACATAGGAGCAAGAATCAGTGAGGCCCCAACACCAAATCCACCTACCATTCTGGCGATTACCAGAAGAATAAATGACGGCGCTAGCGCAGAACCTATTGCGCTAACGGCATACAGTATTGCAGCTACTTGTAGAATCTTTCTTCTACCATACTTGTCGCTGAGTGGTCCAGCCACCATCATAGCAAGTGTGGCAGTTAAGGTCAGTGAGGCAACCGACCACCCTAATTCAAGTTTGCTGAGGTTAAATTCCGGTTCAATAAACTTGACCACTCCAGAAATAACAGAAGCGTCAAATCCCATTAAAAAGCCTCCTAGAGCAACGATAAAGGCTATTTTAACCGTATATGCTTGATTTTTAGTCATTTGTTTTGCTTGGGTTATATTGAGAATAATTTAAAGAGAATACTTTCATTTCGAAAAACCATAAATGGGATTCCTCAATGGGTAAAATTTTTCAATTTTTAAACTTGATATTTAAAAAAGCCAACCTTCTCAGGCTGGCTTTCTCATTGGCTCAAATATTAATTTCTCTGAAATACTCTGATGTAATCCACTACCATCTGCTGCGGAAAATTGGTACTGGAGTCCGGGCTTCCAGGCCAGTTACCTCCTACTGCAACATTAAATAAGAAAAAATGAGGCTTTCTGAATTCATCTAATGCTTGTGGGGTGGTGTCGATTTGGTGGTAAGGTACATTATCCAATAACCAAACGATTTTACTTTCATCCCAAATCACAGAAAACACATGGAACTTATCGTTAAAGATTCCCTGAGAAAGCGAAACTGAACCTCCAAAATTTGCATATTGCCCATTGTTATCCCAATGAACAGTTCCATGCACCGTATTATCGCGACCATTGGCACTTCCCCCTACCAATTCCATGATGTCAATCTCTCCGCAAGCAGGCCAGCCTACTTCCGGAATATTGTCACCCAACATCCATATTGCCGGCCAAATACCCTGCCCCTTTGGAAGTACTGCTCGTATATCAAACCTCCCAAAAGTAAAAGACTTTTGGCCTTGGGTTTTTATTCTTGAGGAGGTGAAATTTTTGCCACCAACACTTTCCTGCACAGCTTTAATGATAAGAAAGCCATCCTGCAATTCAGTGTTTTCTCTACGGTAAAACTGAAGCTCATTGTTACCCCAACCACATAAGTTAGGGCAGCCATCACCTATTTCAAATACCCAATCATTGGATAGGGTATTACTCTCAAATTCATCCTGCCATATCAAATCATATCCATCATATGATAAAGGACTTTCATAGCCGACATTCGGGATTCCAATACCAAGGTCTTCATTTGATATGGTCACAGATTCACTGGAAGATATAAAATCATTTTCCGTGGAATGTGCCTGTACTGTGATGGTATAGGTCCCAGGTTCCTGATAATTGAAAGAAGCTGAATTACCTGTTGCTCTATCTGCTGTACTGTTAGGCAAACCAAAATTCACACGAAAGAAATTTGCGTTCACCGCCATAAAGGATGCTCTTACCGCACCATTGGCTTCTTTAACTATTGAGACTTGAAGGTTAGATGGAAGTAATACCTGATCTTCATTTTTTTCCTCTCCACATGATGATGCTAAAACTAAGGCCATCAGGAAATAAGAAAACATTTTGACTTTCATAAGCATAATCATTTAGATATCCTCTGGAATCAATACAAATGTCCAGAAAACACCACCATTGTCCGTGATATCAATGGAGATAGTCATTTCTTCATTCGTATAATCGATGATGTCGTAAGTTACAGATCTATTTGCAGCTGGGGGGCCTGCTGTATACTCACCACCATTAAATGCTTTTGGAAGTGCTATAAAGGCACCTGTTCCTGTCACAGTTATTTTTGGATTTACTGTAGCTGTTCCTTCTGTAAAACTGAAAGTATGAACTCCTGGACCCCAAGCTTCGCCTGAGGTGCCTACTAGGTTGGATGCTGGTTGACATTGTTCTTCAGCCAATCCCATATAGAATTCTCCAAAAATATCCCCCTGTGCATCATATTCGAATTCACCGTCTTCTCTAAAGATAAATAAATCATTAAATAAACAGGGACGCTCACCTGAAATATCATTCCCATTAGGATAGAATTGATCACTGCCAGGGTTTGGACCTACTCCGAAAGCCCCTGCGGCAGGTTTTAGTTTCCATGCTTTTTCTCCACTTCCAATTAAATCCTGAAGGGTAAATGCAACATCTCCACCAGTATCGGGATCTGGATCTGGGTCAGGGTCAGGATTTCCTTCTCCACTGTCAAATCCCGCTGGAATCAACCTAACATACCAAGCCAAACCATCATTTGCCTGATCAATCAAACGAACAAACATTTCATTTTCTTCAATGCTAATTATCTGAAATGAATTGGTCCCTGCATAGTATCCTAGAAATCCAGGTGAAGTCAGACTTAAAACAGGAAATTCACCCTCTTCTTCCACAATATTCCATGTCAAACCACCTGGAGAAACAAAAGGTGCTGAAAGATCACCTACTCCAGGATCAAAAGCGCCTGGGAAATTTGCTCCCTGTGCACCATTGAGATAGATAAACCCATTGGTTTCCCAATCAAACTCAAAATCATTCAGGTAAAATGTATATCGGTCAGTGTACATACCGCTACCGACTTTTTCATTTGCCTGTGCCTGATACCATTCTGGAAAATAACCTCCGGCTTGTACCGGGTCGGGTCCTACGCCAAAATGACCCACTCGGGCAGAATCCACCACCCAAGTCTTTCCTTCAAGGGCATCTACACCTCCAGTCAATAAATTATAAATCGGTCTATCCAACAAGGTCGGATCTGTTTGTTCGATGACAACTTCCAAAGTTGTACTGGCACTTCCTCCTCTGTCAAAAATGGTTAGGGTGACATTGTATGTTCCTGCAGAAGGATAAATTCCTGTTACATTTTTACCTGTAGCTGATGCTCCATTACCAAAATCCCATTTCATTAGGAAAAACTCCTGATCTGCTGTGAAATTGATGATGTTATCATTTTCGGGGCTAGCTTCAAATGTAAATCTTGCTGCTTGGTCAGGAGGAGTGGTCGCATCTAACCTATAATCCTCAATACATGCCGCCAACAGAATCACTGGCAACAGTAAAAACAAATATTTTATATAATTTTTCATTTGATTTTATTTTAATATCCTGGGTTTTGAGCCCATCTTCCACCTGATAAATCTATCTCCACTTGCGGGATTGGAAACAATTCATGCTTTCCAACCTGAAAACCGGAAATGGCTTCTGCAGCTTTACCTGTCCTTACCAAATCCCAGAACCTGTATCCTTCTCCTGACAATTCCAATCTTCTTTCTCTATAGATATCCTCCAAAAGCTGCGCACCTGAACTTGTAATATCTCCAACTCCAGCCCTTTGTCTTACTTTGTTCAACTCAGTTCTAGCTCTTGCATCATTTCCCGATTGTGCAAATGACTCAGCAGCCATTAATAATACATCCGCAAAACGAATTGCTCTATAGTTTAATTGACTTGTCAAATCATCATCAGGAAGACCTCTCTCATCGGCTCTTTTGATATATTTATTGTTATAATAGCCGGTGTGACCACCTCCACCAACTGCGTAGGATATATCAGTTGGATTCGGTTGAGTTGCAATAAAGGCATCAAGATCCAAAATGGTCACCTGCCTTCTGGGGTCATTGCCAAAGAAATCATAAAGGTCTTGAGTTGGGAGATTATAACTATTCCCATCTGCATAAAAAGGACCTACATAATTTCGGATTGAATGAAATCCCACAGCAGGATTACCTTGCAAACAAACCAAGCAACCATAGTCACCACCTTGTAATCCCGAATGCTGAATTGTAAATACATCCTCACTTCGGTTTTGATTGACAGCCAACCACATTGTGTTCATATCTGAAATCAAGGCATAGTTAGCTTGGTTGGTGCTGATCAGTTCATCAAAAACCTGTGCAGCTTCTGAAAATTTCTGCTGGTACAACAACACTTTACCTTTCAAAGCCAAGGCAGCACCTTTGGTTATTCTTCCAAGCTCTGGATTAGTCCAATTCAGAACTTGAATCGCTCTATCCAAATCGCTTTCTATTTGCTCAAAAATTTGAATTTTTGGTGTTCTGTCGGATTGGAAAACTTCATTAATGGAAATCCTCCTATCTACGATCAAAGGCACATCTCCAAAATAATTGACCAGGGTAAAATAGAAGTAAGCTCTAATGAAGGAGATTTCCGCCATCAAACGCTCTTTCGATGCGAAGTCTATTTTATTTTCATTTTCAAAAATGAAATTAGCCCTTGCTATTCCCGCATAGTTAAATCTCATCACATCCCTCAATTCATTGTTGACTCCACCATGCGTCATGTTGTCAATCTCATGCAAACCTTGTGTATCGTTGACACTTTCACCTCCTGCTATAGAATTATCCGATGCGATTTCTCCTATCCAGATCTGTAAATAGTTTGTTTGCATCAAGTCATAAACACCTATGACTGCCCTTTGAAAATCCTCTTCAGTATTGAAGAAATTCTCAGCATCCTGTGTGTATTCAGGTTCAATTTCCAGCCACTGATCACATGAAACCAGTGACATGCTCAATGTAAGAATGATGATATATATTTTTTTCATGTCTTTTAGAATCTAAAGTTTAAACCGCCCATGATTACTCTTGCCTGGGGAAAGATCCCATTATCTACACCTGCAAATAAAGGGTTCCCAGATCCCACATCAGGATCAAATCCCATATACCTGGTTAAAGTAATGAGGTTATTGGCTGCTACATAAAATCTCATCGAACGGATTCCTATTCTTCCTGTAATTGCCTCTGGAAGGGTATATCCCAATTGAACATTTCTTAACCTGACAAAAGAACCATCTTCTACGTAGAAATCGGAAAACACTGTATTTCTTGTCTGACCTGTGGTCAGTCTTGGGATTTCATTTGTGGTGCCAGGACCTGTCCATCTGTTGACATTATATGCCAATTGATTGGCAAATGGTTGCTGTCGCTCGTAGTTTCGAATAATTTCCTGACCTATTGCTGCATAGACATTGGCAGAAATATCAAAACCTTTAAAATCCATAGCCAAATTCAAACCCATGATGAAATCAGGAATAGGTGAACCGATAAACGTCCGGTCTGAATCATCACTGAAATTGATCACACCATCTCCATTTGCATCTACAAACCTTAAATCACCAGGTCTTGCACCTTCTTGTACGACTGGGCTAGAAGCAATTTCTTCTTGAGATTGGAAAATCCCGTCTGTTTGAAAACCAATAAAATAACCAATTGGAAAACCTTCTTGGAATCTTGTGGCGATATTTCCTCCCACACTAAAACCTGCACCCGGTATAAAATCCAACCCATCTGGTACTTTTGTTACCCTATTTCTAATAAAGGTGGCATTGTAATCAATTCTAAAATTAACACCAGTTGCTTTTTGTGTGCCATATCCGATCTCTAATTCAAGACCTTTATTGGAAACATTACCTGCATTGATTACAGGAGGTGAACCGCCTGGCCCATAAGAACCCAGTAAGGCCGAAACAGCCGGTTGGAACAATAAATCTCTGGTATCCTTGATAAAGTAATTTGCAGTAAAATCAATACTTCTCCAAAGCGTGAAGTCCAAACCAATATTCGTCTGCAAGGTAGTCTCCCATTTCAAATCAGGATTACTGGTTGCACCGATCGCGGCACCGTTGATGATAAAGTCATTAAAGGGATACCTTGCCAACCCATTCATTTGACCCCTATATCTGAAAAGTCCGATTTGGTCATTTCCGGAAACCCCAAAGCTGGCTCTTAATTTCAGGAAATCAACCACACTGCTATTGCCAAAAAAGTCTTCGTCAGATAGAACCCATCCCGCAGACAATGATGGAAAATATCCAATTCTATTATTTGGGCCAAAATTAGTAGAGCCATCTCTTCTCAAAATGGCAGAGAACATGTATTTACCCTTCAATTCATACTCACCTCTAATAAAGGCTGACACCAATCTTTGTCTTGTCTGAAAAGATCCTGTCTGATTCAAAAATCCTCCTGGAGCCTGACTGGCTGAAATATCAGCAAATGCGAGATCATTGTTTGGGATATTAAAAGCTGTACCATTAAGGCCCAAGTTTCTGTTTCCAAAGTAACTGACACCCAAAGTGCCCTTGACTCTATGAATATCCTGAAATCTCCTGTCGTAATTCAAGAAAGACTCTAAATTATAATCTAAAAATGAATCCCTGTTCTCAAATACAGATGCTCCTCTTTCAATCAGTGTTCCGCCTACATCTACAAGGACAGGATCTAAATTGGCGTTTCTCGCACTATTGGCAAACTTACCGGGACCGAACCAAGCTAATGGAGAGAAAGATTTACCATCAACCAATGCGAAATTATAACCCGCTCTGCCGTTCAGACTAAAGTGCTCATTTATTTGGTATGAAATTTCCTCTTTACCAACAATTTTATTTACTGATGTTTCATTAAAGGTGTTCTCAATTTGGGCCAATGGGTTTATGATGTCTGCTACGTTTTCAAGATATGAAAATCTATCTCCGACAAAAACAGGCTCAGTTGGATAAGCATTTATTGTATTAAACAATACTGATCCAATGCCCCCTTGAGCAATTCCACTGGCTTGTTCGTGTGTGTACAAAAATACACTTGTCAACTTCACCTTGGGTGCCAGTTCAGTAACAAAGTTAATTCTGGCATTATATCGTTCGAAGTTTGATTTTGGACCTCCTACAATACCTTGTTGTCCAAAGTAGGAACCACCAATTGAATAAGAAGTCTTCTCAGACCCGCCAGTAACTGTTAGATTATATTCTTGAATTGGAGCAGTTTCGAAAACCTCATTTTGCCAATCAGTACCTGTACCCAAATTGACATTGTTGAATGGAGGCGCCATTCCTCCTGCTGCAAAAGCCTCATTTTTTAAAATAGCATATTCTCTTGCATTCAAAAGATTCAGCTTTCTGGCAGTTTCCTGTACTCCATAATACGCGCTAAATTCTAAGGAAGCTTTACTATTAAGAGAACCCTTTTTGGTTTCAATAATAATTACCCCATTGGCTGCTCTTACACCATATATACCGGCTGTTCCGTCTTTCAGCACATTGATAGTTTCAATATCATTGGGATTGAGGGAGTTAAGACCGGCAGCGTCAAAAATGACTCCATCTACCAAAATAAGTGGGTTATTATTTCCAAATGTACCTAATCCTCTGATTCTGATATTGGAAGTTCCTCCCGGAGCACCGGAGTTTGTGGTAATATTTACCCCAGATATTTTTCCTTGTAATGCCTGATCTAAACGCGGCATATTCATTTTTGCAACATCCTCTCCCTGCACTTGCGCAACAGCACCTGTAAGTTCCTTTTTGGTTGCAGTACCGTATCCAACTACGACCACCTCGCTGAGAGAGCTGATATCACTTTGGAGTGTTACGTTTAAAGTAAGGTTACTTCCAACTCTCAACGTTTGGGATTGAAACCCAATAAAGCTGAATTGAAGCTCATCTCCTACTTTACCTTCAATGGTAAAATTACCATCTAAATCCGTGATGGTACCTGTTGCAGTACCGACCTTAAGGATGTTGACTCCTGGAAGGGTTTCTCCACTATCGTCAACTACTCTTCCGGTAATCATTCCCGATTGGGCACTGATTCCGAAATGAATACCCATGGTCAAAATCAACCATAAAATTCTTTTCATAAGTATATTTTGGATTTAATTAATTAATACAATCAAATCACGACATATAAATAACAAAAGCAAAAAAGTAAACCACATCAATACTACATCACTTGACTTCCATTTCTTTCACAAAAACTCAGCAAAGCATAAAAAAATTACATTTTAAAGCCATCAGTTGAATTTTTATGGTTTAGTATAAACTCAACTTTCTTTTCAATTATATACATCAATAAAAAAAATTATTATCTTGGTGACCTACAATTTACCCAAGATGAAATATCGTTTCCTATTCTTAATTTTGACAATTGTCTCCTGGGATACAATTGCGCAGAGTCCAGGTCTTCCTTTCTCTAAATTTTATTCCAGCAAAGAATATCAGGGTGGAATTCAAAATTTTTCAATTACCCAAAGCATTTCAGGATTGATTTATGTGGCAAATAATTTTGGGCTTTTAGAGTATGATGGCACTACTTGGAGAAGGTATTCTTTGCCCAATAGCACCAAAATTAGAGACGTTCAGATTGATGAAAGAGGGATCATCTATGTCGCAGGACAAGGTGAATTTGGATATTTCAAGCCTGATGATACCGGATATTTAAGATATCATTCTTTATTGGAAAAGCTTCCTGAATCCAGTAAAAATCTAGAAGAGATCTGGAAAATAATTTTTATCCACGATCAGGTCATTTTCTGTACATTTCAGGAAATATTTGTTTTTTCGAATAACCAGGAACTGGTTTCCATCATTAAAGGAAGAACTGATTTCGAAAGTTTCCATTTCACCAACAATAAATTTTATACCAATCAAAGCGAGGATGGTCTTCAAGTATTTGAAAATGACAAATTGTTACCAGTCCCTTATGGAGAAGTCTTTGGAAATGAAATTATTAAAAGTGTCATTTCTTTAACCACCAATCAGCAACTTATTTTTACCCGAAACAATTCAGTTTTTATTTCCAATTCGAATACCATCAACGATTGGGAACCAAATATTCCAAAGAATGTCCAAATTAATGATGCCATAAGACTTAAAAACGGAAATATCGCGATCGGCACCCAAAGTGATGGTTTGTTTATCCTCAAAGATGATGGCCAACTAGTCCTCAAGATGAACAAGGACAATGGATTACAGAACAATTCCATATTGACCTTATTTGAAGATATGTCCGGTAACCTATGGATAGGGCATAATAACGGCATCACGCTTCTAGAACTGAGCCTTCCGTTCAGATTGATAGATCAATTTTCCGGATTGCCGGGGACAGGTTATGATGCCATTCTTTATGATAATTCTATTTTCTACGGAACTAACTTTGGCCTTTCGGTTCAAAATTCAAATGCCGAAAACCAAAACCCTATTAAAAAAATCAACGGCGGAACCGGACAGGTTTATCAACTGACCCAAATTCAGGATTTTTTGCTTTCAGCACAAAATGACGGCGCCTTTGTTATCAAAAACTCAGTGGCTGAGTCAATTGAAAATTTACCTGGAGTCTGGAACTTCCACACCTTAAAAGACCATCCCAATCTGATTATCAGTGGAAGCTATAATGGGTTATTGCTTTTTGAAATTAAGAACGATGAAATCAAATTTTTAAGAAAAATAAATGGTTTTGAGGAATCCTCGAGAATTTTAGAGCAAGACTTCAATGGTGATATCTGGATGACACATGGATACAAAGGCGTTTACAGGTTACGGATAAATGAAGCTTTAGACACTGTAGAATCAAAATATTATGGAACTGAATCCGGACTTCCAACCAATTTATTGATCAGTGTATGGAAAATCAATAACAGATTGATCTTTTCTACCGAATATGGATTTTACAGCTACAATTCCCAAGAAGATAAATTTGAAAAAGATACTTTCTTTACGAGATATTTTGACTACGATTTTTTGGCCACAAGTATGGTCGAGGACGCTCTGGGAAATATTTTTTTCATAGGAGATAAAGAGGTCGGGGTGCTTGAAAAACAAATCAATGGCACATATGTCAAAAATTACCAGATTTTCAATAAAATTATCCCCCTCTTGAATGACGACTTACAGAACATATCCTTGATCCGGGCCAACGAAGTATTGTTTGCAGCCAATGATGGTTTTATTTGGTACAAGCTGGACAATAAAAAAACTTCTTCCTCCTCTTTCCCTACCATGATAAGGTCTGTTTACCTGACCGGTGTTTCAGATTCTTTGATCTCGCAGGGAAACTATTGGGAAAAAGATTCTCTGCAATATTCCCAAGTGCCAATGGCCATCCCTTCCATCCCCTATCATTTGGCAAATATCCGTTTTGAATCAAGTAACCCTATTCCAAACAATGAAAATACAACCTTGTTCCAGTTCTGGCTTGAAGGTTTTGAGGATGGTTACGGAGATTGGACGTTAAAAAGGGATAAAGCATATACCAACCTGAGAGAAGGTGAGTATATTTTCCATGTTCGAAGTAAAAATATTTATGATCAGGTCAGCAGTCCAGATTCTTACGCATTCAGGATTCTTCCTCCTTGGTACAGATCGTATCCGGCCTATTTTATTTATTTTTCTATTTCGCTGATTTTACTTTCATTCATTTATAAATTAATAGATAAAAGATTCAAAAAGAAAACACATCAGATTACAGATGCCCAAAGGAAAGCGTTACTACAAAAAGAATCTGCACTGAAAAGCTCCCAAGAAGAAATTGATCGATTACGAAATGAAAAACTTTTAGCTGAAATTCAGAGCAAAGACAAGGAACTGGCATCAGCAACCATGCATCTACTCAACAAAAACGGCTTCATTGACCATACCAAAACCCATTTGAATTCTATTATCAAGAAATCAAAAAACCAGGAAGTCAAAAATGAAATACAAAAGGTCGTTCAAAGCATTGATAAAAATATAGCAGGAGACAAGGACTGGGAACAGTTTGAAATCCATTTTGACCAGGTCCATGGGGATTTTATGTCCAGGTTCAAAAAAGAATATCCGGATCTAAGTCCTCAGGAGATCAAACTCAGCGCCTATCTAAGGATGAATCTCTCTTCGAAGGAAATCGCTTACTTGATGAATATTTCAACCAGAGGAATCGAAATTGCCCGTTACAGGTTGCGGAAAAAAATCAAACTGGAAAGAACGGATAATTTGCAGGAGTTTATTTTGAAATTTTGAAAAAAAATAGAGATGAGATTTGATATTTAGTACAAAAACCCCTGCTTCGGAAATAAGAGCAGGGGTTTTGTATGAATTAGAATGACCTTTGTTTTATTCCAATAACCAATAACTCAATATCAGATTCCCAAATCAATTAACCAAAAGCATGGATATTCAAATTCTTTGTTTCCTTGCTTTTTCCTGTAATGGATTCATAGGCTTTGTACAGCAGTACCAACTGAAGGATTTCGAAAATGGTAAATACAAACAAACCTGGAATCGCCAGGATGATACTCAGGAAAGCAATTCCTGAAATGATGCTCAATATTCCTGTAACCAAAGCAAATGACCCAAATTCAGTTTGATACTTGATCAACCCCAAGCCAAATACGATGTAAAGCGCACCAAATAGAATGGCTTTGGAAAACTGAACTGATTGCCAAACTGAAGCATTGTTAAATCCATAAATGTCTGCTGCCACACCAAAGCAAGTCGCAATAATCAATAAAATACTCGCCGCCTTGACTATGACGTTTGGCTTGATCATGCTTAACCTATAATATCCAAAAGCAAAAATCCCAAAAGTAACCATGATACCGATCTTGACAGCGATATACCAAGGGGCTGCTGCAGGGCTGATTTCCTCCCCCGCTTCCCAAAGGCCGTAATCAAAACCCCCTTCCACAAAAGCCAATAGGAAATAAACGATTCCTACAAAAAAGGCGGTTTTCAGAAAAGCGGCTTTCCCAACCATTTCAGGGTTAATGACTGCATTTTCCTCAACGGTATGTTGGATTTCTTTAAAATCATAACCCAACACTTCCAATATACTTTTGATGGTATAACTCCTCGGGGTCACTTCCCCGGCTTCTATGCGCTGAATGGTGCGTACATTGATATTGCATAACTCCACAAGTTCTTCTTGTGTCAATCCTTTGGCTTTTCTCAGTTCGAGTATTTTTTGGCCCAATTCCGGTTGTTTCATGATAATATGGTTTTGTTTGACCATGGCAAGTTGGATTGATTTTCACAAATATAACCCGAAAAAAGGGAGGATTTAACCCGACATTTGCACGGCATTTCTTATTGACACAAGAATCAAGACGCAAGATACAAGACAAAAGAAAAAAGATGGGGCTGTTCGACATTTGTACCGATAGCTCCTAAAATCCGCATACAGATGTTTAAAAATACCGCAAAACCTTAAT
>NZ_JABFHF010000014.1 GCF_015476655.1 Aquiflexum lacus | reverse complement strand
GCAGCGCCGATGGTACTGGGGTTACACCCGGGAGAGTAGGCCGCCGCCACATTATCATAAAAGCCTTTGGAAAAATCCAGAGGCTTTTGGCGTTTTATGGGAGGAAGGAAAGGATAACCCACATAATCTTTATTCTTTTTGCCTTTGCGGTGCTTCTTGTTCAAATACATTTTTTCTCGACAAAATGGAATAATAATTATTGAACAGGATGGATAGGTTATTTTAATGGAACGGATTTTGGTTGTAATTCAATGGATACTTCAAGCAAGTCAATTTTACTTTTCTTTTGGAATAAAATGGCTTAAATTCGAGGCCCAAAGGGAAAAGATTAAAATTTATTTAATAACCAGAATAATTAATCCATGAGAGTTGTTTTCTTTTTGTTTCTGTTTTTGACATTTTTTTCAGAAGCATATTCCCAAGATCAATTAGCAGATTATAAAAGAGCCAAAACCTTGATGGGGTATGGTAATTACAAAGAAGCTATGGATCTTTTTCGTCCATTCATGGATGAATTGGAATTTGGCGAACTTTCAAATTATGCAAAATATCATTTCGCTTTTTCAGCTTACCAAAATGATCAATTGGAACTGATGAGATCAGTGTTAATGCCATTGGTGGAAAATAGAAATTTTGATAAAAAAGATGAAGCTAAGTATCTTCTTGCCATGGGTTATTTCAAGGAAGAAAAATTTTCAGCTGCTCTTCAGGAAATAGAAGGTATTACGGAGCCCTCGATTTACAAGGAGGCTGAGAAGGCAAGTTATCATTTTTTACAAAATGTTTCGGTAAGTTTTTTAGTCTCTAACCTGAGCAAATTTCAAAAGAACGAGGGGTTTGTCCTGGCGCTCAAAGATGAATTGGAAAATCAGTCCATCATGTCTAATGACGAGAAAGCAGTCTATCAAAAATTAAAATCAATTGTACCTGATGGTCAGTTTCCTGAAAATGAAGTTTCTAAAAACAATCAAGTTTTAGATATCGCAGTCATTCTTCCCTTTAATTTTTCAGGAGGTAGCGATGTTAAGAACCTTAACGCCGGAAATTTTGTCTTTGATCTTTATCAAGGAATTGATTTTGCACTAAAAGAGTATGAAAATAAAGGGGTTAAAATTAATTCCAAGACATTTGATACTCAAAGGAATATGTCCAATCTTCAGAAAATTTTAGCAGATCCATTTTTGCTTCAAGCTGATATCATCATTGGACCTATTTATCCTGATGAAACTGAGATCGTAATGGCTTTTTCAGAGAAATATGAAATACCTTTTATTAATCCTTTGTCAAACATTGAATACACCTATTCAAATCTGGAATTTGCGTATCTGTTTAGACCATCAGTTTCTACCTTAGGTAGTAGTCTTTTAGATTACATGCGTAAATTCATTGAAGGGAAAAAGATTGCATTGGCTTATTCTAATTCGACAAAAGATGACCAGTTGGCCAATCACCTTATGGAATCCAGCAGACAGTTTGGTTACGAATTGGTAAAAACCAGTCAAGTAACAAATAGAAATATAAATCAGTTTTTTGATGACATAAAATTAAAAAGTGATTCCCTTTCGATTGCGGATGTAGTTATCATCCTTTCTGATGACCCCAATATTGCCTCCTTGACCTTCGGTTTTATGGAATCTCAAAATGTCAAAACACCGGTTGTGGTTTTGGACAGTTGGCTTTATTTTAATTTTGCAAGTTTTGAGATGCTTGAAAATCAAAACTTTGTTTTCATTGGTAATAACACAATAAATTTTGGTAGCCCCGAATTGGATGAGTTTAGAAATAGCTTTTATGAAAAACATTTAAATTATCCTTCATTCAATAGTCATTTGGGTTATGAAATAATCTCTTGGGTAGTTGAAACTATAAGTCCATCTAAGGGTTTTGAATTTAGAAAAAACCTAAATCAGCGTGGATTCCAGTCAGGAAAAGTCACCTATGGATTAGACTTTACCAATAGTTTCAATAACCGATATGTCCCAATACTTAAATTGGAAAATGGGGTGTTAAAGACAAAATAAAATCAATTTCATGCAAATTATTAACAGTAAATCTCTTTTTGAGAAAGCAAAGAACTATATACCGGGAGGAGTCAATTCTCCTGTTCGTGCATTCAGGGCAGTAGGGGGAGATCCAATATTTATCAAAAAAGCTGATGGGGCATATATCTATGATGAAGATGATAACGCTTATATCGAATTGATAAATAGTTGGGGGCCCATGATACTTGGACATAACCATCCAATGATCCGTGAAGCTGTCATCAAAGCCCTTGAAAACGGGACTTCATTCGGTGCACCAACAGCTAGAGAAGTAGAGATTGCCGAATTGATTGTCCAAATGGTTCCATCGGTAGAAAAGGTAAGGATGGTCAATTCCGGAACAGAAGCCACCATGTCTGCTATACGTGTGGCTCGAGGATTTACCGGTAAGGATAAATTCATTAAAATGGAAGGGCATTATCATGGACATGGAGATTCCTTTTTGATTTCTGCGGGTTCTGGAGCAATCACTATGGGTAACCCTGATTCCCCGGGTGTGACCAAAGGAACAGCCAAAGATACTTTATTGGCTCCTTACAATGATTTGGAAGCAGTTGAGAAATTGGTTGATGCCAATAAGGGAGAAATTGCTGCTTTGATATTGGAACCTGTTCCTGGGAACATGGGACTTGTTTTACCAAAGGAAGGTTATTTAGAAGGTTTGAGAACAATATGTGACAGAGAAGGAATAGTCCTCATTTTTGATGAAGTCATGACAGGCTTTAGATTGGCCAAAGGTGGTGCTCAGGAACTTTTTGGTGTAACCCCTGATATGACGACTTTAGGTAAAATCATTGGAGGAGGAATGCCTGTGGGCGCTTATGGAGGAAAAAAAGAAATCATGGAATTTGTATCTCCGGCAGGACCTGTGTATCAAGCGGGCACGCTTTCCGGAAATCCGATTGCCATGGCAGCAGGATTGACCATGTTAAGATATTTGGATGAGCATCCTGAGGTATATACTCGATTAAATGAAATAGGAGGAAAAATCACCAATGGTATCAAAGCATCTGTTGAAAAATTAGGAAGCAATTTTACGATCAATCACTTGGGAAGCATGTACAGCCTCTTTTTCACGGGTCAAGAAGTGTATAATTTTGAATCGGCTAAACATTCTGATACAGTCCTTTTCGGTAAATATTTTCAGGCAATGCTCAAGAGGGGAATATACCTTGCTCCATCCCAATTCGAGAGTCTGTTCCTTTCCACTGCTCTTGATGATGAATTGATAGGTAAGATAATTCAGGCCAATGAAGAGTCATTAAAAGAAATCCTTAAATAAGGTCTTATCGTTAAGTTCATTCTTGTCAATAAAGTATAATCCTAGCTCAATATAGGACGGAAGACCGATGACCGAAGACCGATGTATCGGGCATTGAAGGAATTACTGTAAATTCTTCTTATTTAGATGGTCGTTGACAGTATTGGGTAAAATAATTTAAAATAAGTAAAGCAATGGAATTAAAAGTTTACGGCATCAAGAATTGCAATACCATGAAAAAGACTTTTGACTTTTTAGAAAGTGAAGGTATTGATTATGGATTCATTGACTATAAGAAAAGCGCTCCTGATCCTGCTTTGTTGGTGAAGTTTGCTGATAAAGTTGGATTTGAAAAACTGATCAACAAAAAGGGTATGACCTACAGGCAACTCAGTGATGAGGAAAAGGCCCAACTGGAATCCGAAAATGCTGCTTTGGCATTGCTAAGTAAAAAAAGCAGCATGATCAAAAGACCTATTGTCCAGTTTCCTGACGGAAGTATAATTTTAGGTTTTGAGCCGGAGGCTATAAAGGAGAAATTATAATTATTTAGAAAGTTATGGAGTCTGTAGGGAGTATAGGCAATTCAAAATTTCCAAACATCACTTCAAAAGTCAAGTCAACTTTATGCTCATTTTCCGTAGCGGCAGGGGTTTTATAAGCAAAGACCTTTTCAAGTTTTGGATGCTTGTTGAGTAATTTCAGATTGTCCAAATTCACCTCAGTTTCTGTAAGGTGTAGCTGATTCAGATGCTTACATTGCTGTAAAAGATCTAAACCGTTACCGGATATTTGTGTACCATTCAATTTTAAAATGGTCAGGTTTTCAAAATCTTTAAGAGATTCGAAAACCTGATCATTTATTTTTGTCCTACTCAGATCAAGGAAGACAATATGTTGCTTAATTTCCTTGAGCCATTCCAAATTTGCTTCATTGAAATCCGTGAAATTGATACAACTTACCTTCAAGAGTGATGACCCTTCATTCATTGGCTCTATAAAAAATCCTTTTTCTCTGATAATAGAAAGTTTGTTGATATCAACTATTGGCAACTCGACTTTTGGATAAATAGATGCAGCTGATTTTATAAAAAATGGAGCAACCATTTCTTTTGTAACTCCGGCCATGACGAGACTTTTTTCAAAGGATGCTCCCGATGCCAACCAATATTTGACCAATTCCAGTTCTTCCATCAAAGGCTGTCTTTTCTCTTTTGGTGGCATATGGTCTTCATGGTCCAAGGGTAAAGTCATACGGTGATACAATTGACCTTCTTCCCAAGAAGCTTCGGAAATAACAGGCCCGTTTTTTCCTCCTTTCAAAATTGTTTCTTTGGAAGTCAATAGCAAACCTCCTTTGGTGTTTTTCGGATTATGGCAACTTCTACAATTTTGATTTAATATGGGTTGAATGATATCCTCATAAAACAATGCATCTTCCCAACGATTTTCTTCCAAGGCAATCGGTTCAAATTCTTGATAACCTGAATAACCCAAAGCACTTTGAATCGATTCAGGCAAAACCTCAATCAAATAGGCTTCACCATGGGTAAGATTACCTCCCAAGTGTCCTGTAAGCATCAAGGAGATTACAAGGATAACTGAATTGAAATGGATTTTGCGTGAATTTAAGTTTTTGGATTTTTTTAACTGAAAAAATAGCAACAGACAGATCAAGGCAGTAACCAATCCCAAAATCAAGTGATTCTGGACTGTCTCAAATGCATGACCCTCTGAAGTATAAAGTAAGAATCCACTGATACAGGCCAAAACTGCCGTAATGCTGCTCCATAATAAGGCAATTTCTATGGCAGGTAAAATCGGGAGTTTATCCTTTTTGGGATAATACATCAGCAATAATGCCATCAGGATAAAACCTATCGGCAGATGCACTATCAATGGGTGAAATCGCCCAATTAGGGGAATGATAAAATCTAACATTTATCAGGTGTTAAGCTAAAATTTCTTTGATGATCTCTCCTTCCACATCTGTCAATCTAAAAGGTCTTCCCTGAAATTCATGGGTAAATGTTTCATGGTCAAATCCCATCAGATGAAGAATGGTGGCATGTATATCATGAACGGATACCCTGCCTTCAATTCCTGAAAAACCAAAATCATCGGTTAAACCATATGAAGTACCCTTTTTGACTCCACCTCCGGCCATCCACATGCTAAAGGCATCCACATGATGGTCACGTCCTTTGAATCCCATGGTTTTTCCTTCCCTGTTTTCCTGCATGGGAGTTCTTCCAAATTCCCCTCCCCATATGACCAAGGTGTCTTCCAACAATCCCCTTTGTTTGAGGTCCAACAATAAAGCTGACATGGGCCTGTCTATTTCTTTGCATTTATTCCTAAAACCCATATCAATCGCATTGGCCTTGTCTGTGCCATGACTGTCCCAACCCCAATCGTACAACTGTACAAACCTGACGCCTTTTTCAACCAGTTTTCTGGCCAACAAACAATTGTTGGCAAAGGACTCTTTGCCGGGGTCTGTTCCATATAAGGAATGGATGTAATCGGGTTCATCATTGATATTCATTACCTCAGGGACTTCTATCTGCATTCGGTAAGCCATTTCATATTGGTTGATGCGGGCCAAAATTTCAGGATCACCGTAATGGTCAAATTCCTCTGAATTGACCTGATTGATCGAAGAAATAATGGATCGTTTAAGGTTGCGGGAAATTCCCTTGGGATCTTCCAAATACAAAACCGGGTCTCCTTTGGAGCGGCATTGTACACCTTGGTAGACGGAAGGCAGGAATCCACTTCCCCAAACACTTTTTCCTGCATCCGGTGTTTTTCCTCCCGATGTCAAGACCACAAAACCCGGCAGGTTTTGGTTTTCTGTACCCAAACCATAGGTCACCCAACTCCCCAAGCTAGGCCTTCCCAACCTCGGACTGCCGGTCTGCATAAAAAGTTGCGCTGGTCCGTGGTTAAATTGATCGGTGTGGACTGCCTTTAGAAATGCCACTTCATCCGCTACTTTTGAGAAGTGTGGTAGGAAATCAGAAACCCATGCACCGGATTCTCCATGTTGGGAAAAATTGGCCTGAGGGCCCATCAGGTTGGGAACTCCTCTGATAAAGGCAAACTTCCTGCCTTCCAGCAAGGATTCGGGACAGGGTTGGTTGTTGTATTTTACCAATTCAGGTTTGTAGTCAAACAATTCCAATTGGGAGGGGGCACCTGCCATGTGCAGGTAAATGATGGATTTCGATTTTGGTAAAAACGGAGGTGGTAGGGGAGCAAGGGGATTTAAATCCCGTTCCGATAAATTCAATCCATTAATTTTTTCTTTAGAACTACCAAGACCACAGGAAAACAATAAAGGAGCCAAAGCTAAACCACCCACCTTACTCACACAGTCCATCAGGAAATGTCTTCGGGTCTGTTTTTCAAGCCTTTGCTGTTCTAGCTCAGCCAAGAGATGGTTTATGTTTTTCATGTCAGGGTTTGGTTAAGAATTCATCCAAGTTCAACAAAGCATTGGCTACTACGGTGAATGCAGCTAGTTCAGCACTTTTCTCATTCGTTTCATCTGGAATCAATTCAGCTATCAATTCCGGATTGTTCTGATATTCAGAAAGGGCATCTTTGTATAAAGAATGGAAAATCTCCATTTTATTTGGGCTGATAGGGGATACCATACATAATTCATATCCAAAAGCAATTGCCTTCAAAGGGTCATTGTTGGAATAACTTTTCATTTTTTGACCTAAATGGAATGCTGCTTCCAGAAAAACAGGATCGTTTAAAGTAACCAAGGCCTGCAAGGGTGTATTGGTCACAATTCTTTTGCTGACACAAACCTCCCTACTCCCTGCATCAAAGGTGATGAAGGATGGATATGGGCTAGTCCTTTTCAAAAAGGTATAGACTGCTCTTCTATGTTTATCTTCCCCTTCACTTAGCTTCCAGGATTCTCCATTGTAGACGGTTTCCCAGATTCCTTCAGGTTGAAAGGGCATTACAGGAGGGCCATACATTTTTTGGCTTAACAATCCTGAAACAAATAAAACTTGATCTCTGATCTGTTCTGAGCTCAATCTGATTCTCGGTCCCCTCGCATACCATTTGTTTTGTGGATCTTGTTGATAAAGCTCAGGAGATAAAATCGATTTTTGTCTGTAGGTCTTGGATAGTACAATGGTTTTGATCAGCTTTTTCATGCTCCAGTCCATTTCATGCATAAAATTATAGGATAAGAAATCCAACAATTCCGGATGGGAGGGAGCCTCTGATTGGGTGCCCATATCTTCAATGCTGCTGATCAATCCCCTTCCAAAAAGCTGATCCCAAATCCTGTTGACAAAAGTCCTGGAAGTTAGTGGATTTCCCGTATCAGTCAGCCAATAGGCTAGTCCCAAGCGGTTATCTGGCCAATCAGGATTCCATGCATTCAGAGCTTCGGGTGTTTTTGGTTTTACTTCCTCCCCATGAAGCAACCAATTTCCCCTTTCAAAAACATGGGTTTTTCTTTGCATAAAAGAAGGGTTTTCAATCATGATGGGAAGCGTAGGGACCTTGCTGTTCAGGACTGAATGAAAATGATCATTCATTTCTTTGTAGCCTTCTATTTCTTTTCCCGGCAGGCTGTTTACAAAAGCAAACCAAGTGATAGCACTGGTAGATTGTTGTGGGGATGCTTTTGGATTATCTGCTTCAATATAAAGATCAACTGGAGCTGTTAATTTTTTGAACGGAAAGGATTTAGTGACATTTGAAGTTTTCTCAATGGTAAATTGGCTTAGAATTTCTCCCTCGGGACCTCCATTTCTAATGCTTATTTTGGTTCCGTCCAAACCCGAATTGTAATGCATCAATAGTTGATCAGCACCTTGTGTGTCAACATTTCGCAAATAACAGGAGCCATCATGCCAAAGTCCCAACCATTTGGTGTCAATCAGTTCGCCGTTTACAAAGTCCTCGCAAAGGTGGGCATGGTATTTGGGTTCTCTGAAATTGAAAAAATCATGAAGTGCTTCAGCTTCCTTTTGGCTACCATTGGAATTTACCCAGCTTAAAATTGATGAGATCTTTTCAAGGTCTTCTCCTTCATAAAATCTCAACTTGGGTTCCTCATCATGGGTGTCTTCATCCCTGGTATTGTTAAAGAAAGCAGTCAACTGAAAGTATTCTTCATGCTTAAAAGGATCATAAGGATGACTATGGCATTGGACGCAGGCCATAGTTGTACTTTGCCAGACTTCAAAGGTAGTATTGACCCTATCCAACACAGCAGCGACCCGGAATTCCTCATCTTCGGTTCCACCTTCATCATTGTTCATTGTGTTTCGGTGAAAAGCAGTGGCAATCATCTGTTCCTGTGAGGGATTAGGTAAAAGGTCTCCTGCCAATTGCTCGATAGTAAATTCATCAAAGGGTTTATCCTCATTGAATGCCTTGATTACCCAATCCCGATATTTCCACATCGTCCGTGAAACATCCCTTTCATAACCTTTGGTATCAGCATACCTGGCCAAATCCAACCACCAAGAAGCCCATTTTTCTCCAAATGATGATGAATCCAAAAGTCTATCCACCAACTGTTCATAAGTAATTTTACCTGTCAACCAATCATTTTGCAAACCTTCAGTCGGCGGTAATCCGGTAATGTCCAAAGAAACCCTTCTCAGCAACTTTCTGGAATCTTCCTCCTCAGAAAATGTAAGCTTGTTTTCTTTTTGTTTTTCATGGATAAAAAAGTCTATACCCAGATAATTCTTTTTGGAATCCGAAAATCCGGCCTGTTGATTTGTCCAATTCACTTTGGGTTTTTGTACAGGAGTGTAGGCCCAATGCTTGCCCCATTTCGCTCCCTGTTTGATCCATTTGTGTAAGGTTTGGATTTCTTCATCTGTGAGTGATGCCCTGTGATAAGGCATCCTCAGTTCAGGATCTTCCTCATGCAGGCGTTTGATCAGTTCACTGTTTTTGGGATCTCCGGGAATAATGGCCGAGACACCTGATTTTGTAAGGGCAAGGGCTTCCTCTTCAAACAACACACTGAAGCCACCGTTTTTCTTGACTCCACCATGACAGGAAATACAGTTTTTATTCAAAATAGGCTTCACCTCCGTGCTGAAATCAACCTGCTCCGACTGCCTGAAAATCAGAATCCCGGCAATAAGCAGAACCATTGCAGCAGTCAATAAACCCGTTAATTTCCTTTTTGGCATGAACATATAGCTAAGCTGTTCAAATTAAATAATTTAGGATAAGGAAACAAGTGGGGAGGTACAAGGTAGGTTTTGGGAAGCACAAAAGGGACAAAAGGGAACAAAAGAATTAATTCAATTTTCCATCTTCGGTCTCAATTTATTATAAAACAGGTGAAACTACCAATGACAGATTTTGAAATTGATGGTTTAGAACTACAAATAGCATTGAAGACTAGAAAGAACCTTGCCTCGTCACCTCGACGTCAGGAGAGGTCTGCAGCCCGCCTTGATGTCATTCCCTTTCTGTAAATGCCAAATTTTAAAAACTACCAATGACAGAATTCTGATTTGCCCCTCGGCAAGCTCGGGGAACGGAGAATCTGGTTAATAAAGGTGGGGGTGGGAAAAGCGGCGGCGCCGCTTTTCCCACCCCCAACTCCCAACTAGACAACCCCGGTGGCCGATCCCGATAGCTATCGCGGACGAGGCCAAACAAAGGTGATCTTGATGTCATTACCTTTTCTGAACATTTTAATAATGTTGAAGACTCTGGATGACGTGTACTAAAGAATTCAATTATCCAATAAAATTATTCGTTTTAATCACCTAGGGTCACTATGAAAGAGTGGCTCTAGGTGATTAAAACGAATAAGAAGGCAAATGCTTCAAAATATCCCCTGTCATTTTTTCAAGGTCATAGGCATGTTTCCAACCCCAATGTTCCCTTGCTTTGGAATCATCAATGCTGTCCGGCCAGGAATCTGCAATGGCCTGTCTGAAATCCGGTTGGTAGCTAATCGTGAAATCAGGGTAATGGGTTTTGATGCTTTCGAAGATTTCTTTTGGGGAGAAAGTCATTGCCGAAAGGTTGTAACTGGATCTGATCAGTACTTTTTCTTTTGGGGCATGCATGAGGTCCAAAGTTGCTTTGATGGCATCGGGCATGTACATCATCGGGAGGTAAGTATCTTCGCTTAGAAAAGAAACAAAATGTTCTCCGGCAATGGCTTTATGGTAGATATCCACTGCATAGTCCGTTGTTCCTCCTCCTGGAAGGGATTTGTATCCGATCAGCCCGGGATATCTTAAACTTCTCACATCGACTCCGAACTTCTGAAAATAGTATTCACACCATCTTTCTCCGGCTTGTTTGGAAATGCCATAAACAGTATTTGGTTCTTTGACACAATATTGAGGCGTATTGACTTTTGGAGTGTTTGGACCAAAAACGGCGATGGAGGAGGGCCAATAGATTTTATCCAGTTTTTCTTCTTTGGCAAGTTCAAGGATAAAAAGTAGGCTCTCCATGTTGAGATGCCAGGCAAAAAGGGGATTCTTTTCTCCGGTAGCGGAAAGGACAGCGGCCAAGTGATAAATCTGCTTAACATTTTCCTCTTTCACGAGTTTTCTTACTGCATTCTTATCCATCACATCCAAAACTGAGGTTTTGCAAAAATCCAGTTTTTCAAGTGATTGGGGATTGATGTCGGTGGCAATGGTGTTGTCTCCTCCGTAAATATTTGCTAAAGCCTGCGTCAATTCCGAACCTAACTGTCCGGCTGCACCAATAATTAGAACTCTCTCCATATTTAAAATTACTATCGACAGGTCTTACAGGACCCTAGATGTTTTTGATTATATTTGGGACTGAATGGCGCAAAAATAGTGATTTCAATGAATGAATTTCACTTTATTTCCATGAGTGTTTTTTCTTTTACCATCAATATCCAAAAAAAATGTACGATACCTTAAAACCCAAATTAGAAAAAGAGTTAAAAGAAATTGTTGATGCAGGACTTTTCAAAAAGGAGCGTGTCATCACTTCTCCCCAATCTGCAGAGATTACAATTGCAGGAGGACAAAAAGTATTGAACTTCTGTGCCAATAATTACTTGGGACTTTCTTCACATCCAAAAGTCATCGAAGCAGCCAAAAATGCCATTGATTCCCATGGCTTTGGATTGTCCTCAGTGAGGTTTATATGTGGTACCCAGGATATCCATAAGGAATTGGAGGCCAAGATTTCCAAGTTTCTCGGCATGGAGGATACCATTTTATATGCAGCGGCTTTTGATGCCAATGGGGGAGTTTTCGAACCACTTTTTGGACCTGAGGATGCCATCATCTCGGATGCGCTGAACCATGCCTCCATCATCGATGGGGTCAGGTTGTGTAAGGCCATGAGGTTTCGCTATCAGCACAATGACATGGAAGACCTGGAAGCCCAATTGAAAGATGCGGTTGCCAAAGGCGCCCAACAAAAGGTCATTGTGACAGATGGTGTTTTTTCTATGGATGGTACCATTGCCCAATTGGATAAAATAGTGGCATTGGCCGAGAAATATGATGCCTTGGTAATGTCGGATGAATGTCATTCTACCGGATTTATGGGCAAGACAGGCAGGGGTGTTCATGAATATAGGAATGTGATGGGCAAGGTTGACATCATCACCGGAACTTTAGGGAAAGCTCTTGGAGGAGCATCAGGCGGATTTACTTCAGGTAAAAAAGAAATCATTGAACTGTTGAGACAAAGGTCGCGGCCTTACTTGTTTTCCAATACTTTGGCACCCTCCATCACAGGTGCGTCAATAGCAGTTTTTGACCTGCTATCAGAGACTACGGAACTTAGAGACAAGCTCGAAGAAAATACCAAATACTTCCGGGCAAAGATGACCGAAGCCGGATTTGATATCAAGCCGGGTGAACATGCCATTGTGCCGATTATGCTATACGATGCAGTCCTTTCCCAAAAAATGGCGGAGAAGTTACTCGAAAAAGGAATCTATGTGATCGGTTTCTATTTCCCTGTGGTACCTAAAGGTCAGGCAAGGATCCGTGTGCAGATTTCTGCTGGCCATGACAGACATCACCTCGATCAGGCGATTGAAGCTTTTGTGGAAGTTGGGAAGGAATTGGGAGTGGTGAAGTAAATTTGGATTTGAAAGTTTTGAATCAGATTATAAATAATAATCCCTTTGGAGGTGATCCAAAGGGATTTCTTTTAGTATCAAAATCAACACATTCTTTTAAAGCCCATGTCTTTGAATTCAACTCCCTAAGGGAAAAGTCTCAAATCATTCTTAAATCAACCGAATTCCAGCAAAAATATCCTAAACAGGGGATGGTATGGTAAAGAATATTTTGGGATATTGTGAGGGGTAATTCGAAAATATCCGCAACAGTTGCGCTATTTGTTTCATATTGAACACATAGAGCAATGGTTTCGTGAAGCAAACCGTTGGGCCACATTAAAAATTGAAAAAGGACTTAAACAGAAAGACGAGGGAAATTTATCATTATCTCCATTTCAAGAGTGACTATGAAAAGAAGTCAGATAGACTTTTTAATAGTTTACCTCTATTTTACCGAATAATGTATTTGGACCAACCTAATCCTTGGGTTAATGAAATCAATCGATTTGACTTTATCCGTTTAGCTACTGTATCAGCAAAGTTTAATGCCTATAAGCACATAAAAATTGCCGACTTTGAATACAAAAGAATTACTCCAGACTCAAAAAAGGACATTCTAGAAATTAAACTTGATGACTTTTTCCAGAGCAATATTTTAAGGCATAACAACGAAGAGTTCACCGTTCAGGAGTTTATTATGACTTTGGGTTACAATGGTGGAATTCATATGATTCCAGATAAAAATGTAGAAAAGGTTAATCTTCTTTACGAAGCTCTTTTTTTGGAACAACCCGATTTCTGCTTCGATATGACGATGTCAATTTCAAAAGTCCTTCTCGATATTTATGATGAACTGTATTGTCTTTCTGTAGGAGATAATAATGGTCATTCATCAAATGTCAACTATCAAGCTAAAATTGTTGACCAAGGTAAAATGCTAGACGGAATTTTTTTTGAGAGAGCGTATATGCAATTTCCCGTAAGAGCAAAAAAAGATAAAGGAATTCGTTTTTGCATTGAGATTAAGCTGACTGAAAATCCAAATAAGAATATCATTTTCTCCTATGGGCACAGAAAGAATGAAGGATTGGGCATTTCTATTTGGCAGCAAAAAACAAAACTTATTTCAAAAGTATCTTCAGCGGATTCGAGTAAGACTATCGTTGTTGACATAGAAGAAAAATTTGACGATTACTTTCTATTTGAGATAACTTGTTATCCAAGCGGAAAGTTAGTTTGTGCAATTGATGAGACCCTTAAAGCAACTGAAGAATTACCGACCGAAATTAATATCATTGACGGAAAAGTCATTCTGGGGTCAAACCTGAATGGTGATGAGTTTGGCAAATTCTTTGAGAAGTGTTTAGTCACACAATCAATAGACAAAACTAATAACACAAGAAACTTGGGAGTTTATGCGCTGAGAAAGATGAATATTATGAGTCAGAACATACCCTACAACATGATTAAAAGAAAAATATAAAAAAAACGTGCCCCAACAGCGTATATAACTTATGGCGGGGAAAGTGGTAAATTCAAGCTTTGTGCTTTTGAGTAAGTTTGGTCTAAGCCGACAAGAAAGTGCTCCGAAATCCGCCACAAGTCATATACGCGGAACGTTAGCAATTTGGTGTTTGCTGACAAATGCAAATAGAAATATTCATTCCTGATCGATGAATTAATTTGACTTTTCACCTCCTCAAATTCTTCTCCTCAACTCCCCCTGCAGCTTCTCTTTCGGTAACCATTTACCCCTGACCATCACTCCATTTACCTTCCTAAGATTGGAAAGGTTTTCCAATGGATTGCCTTCTACCAATACAAAATCTGCGGAAGCGCTTTTTTGGATGACGCCAAATTGGCCTTTCATTTCGAAGTATTTGGCGATAAGGGTCAATAAACATTGCATAGGTATTTTTCGAATTTTTATGCATCTTTGGAATTATGATAAAATTGATTCAAAATAAACTGGATGAAATAATAGCAGCGTGTAAGCAACATCACGTTGAGGCTATTTCCCTATTTGGATCAGCCGCAAAAAATGCCATGCATGAAGATAGCGATATCGATCTTCTTGTTGAGTTTTCTGATGATATTGATGTGTTGGAATATGCCGACAACTACTTTTCTTTGTTAGAACAGCTTGAGGATATTTTAAGTAGAAAAGTAGATCTTGTTTCTAGCAAGTCACTTAAGAACTCTGTTTTAAAAGAAGATGTTTATCAGTCAAAAATAGATTTATATGCAGCTTAAACTTCTCAAATACATTTTAGATATCGAAAGTGTTATTAATCCAAATCTAATCTCCTTCCACTCACTCAATTACCCCCACCCACATTATAATACCCCCCTCACCTCCTCAAATTCTTCTCCTCAATCCTCATCAATTCCCCCTGCAACTTCTCTTTCGGTAACCATTTACCCCTGACCATCACTCCATTTACCTTCCTAAGATTGGAAAGATTTTCCAAGGGATTGCCTTCCACCAATACAAAATCAGCAGAAGCACCTTTTTTGATGACCCCGAATTGACCTTGTTTCTCGAAGTACTTGGCGATGTTTAGGGAACCTGTTATCAGGATTTCATTTGGGGTCATGCCGGCTTCATGCATGGAGGAGATTTCATTGTGGATAGAAAAACCGGGAACATTGAAAACCTGTGGGGAGTCGGAACTCATGATGATGGGAACCCCACCGCGGTGCAAAGCCATCAGCATTTCTTTTCTGAATTCCAGGTAGGGTTTGACGTTTTCTTCTTTGAGGACACCTTGGTTTTCGAGGAGTTTTTTCTGATTGACCCACTGCTGTACCTGTATCCCGGGCATATATTTCATATCGGATTCCAGCCTGAATTCATCGGCAGGGATATAGCCAAAGAATCTTTCAAATAAGGTAAGTGTCGGTGCTATCCAAGCTTTCTTATCCAAAGTCAATTGGACCAAATAGGGAATCCTTGATATGTCTGCATCCTTGACAGCCATCATGCTGAACGGCCCTGCGACCTGTGGATCCAATTTGGACTTGTCGGTCACCAAAGCCTCAATGTATCCATCCATATGTTCCACCGAGCGATAGCCATTGTTCAGTGAATTGACCAAACCTACATCCAGGGAGATATGGCCACCGAACATGATGTCCTCTTCTTTGGCAGTGTTGGCGATGGCGAGGAATTTGGGCATGTCCAGACCGGGATGCAGTTTGAGATGGTCAAAACCTGCGGTTTTTTGTTCACGGACCATTTGGGCACCCATTTCAGGATTTTCCACAGAACCACCGTTTAATGATTGTCCTGCCGCAAAAATCCGAGGACCTGTGATTTCTCCCGAATCGATTTTCTTTTTGAGTTCCAAATGCGAATGATGGCCTATCATCCCTCTGACATTCAATATGCCATTGGCAAGGTATAGCCACATCACATCCTGTATATAGGAGAAATCATCCGTTTCCGTAGTGGGAATATGGGAGTGCATTTCTGCCAATCCCGCAAAGGCAAAGGATCCTTTGCCGTCAATTCTTTGGATGGATTTCTGGAGGTCTTTTGCTTTTGTCATGGGCATGATGGCCTCAATTTTATCCCCTTTGACATGGATCAGGTGGTCTTTTAGAATCTGATCGTTTTCTAGGTTGATGATATGGACATTCGTGACCACATATTCCTGCGCCAATACCTGACTAAATGAAAAACAAAAAATCCCAATGAAAAGGAGGGGTAGGTAAAGCTTATTGGTTATTTGCTTGTGAAAGGTGTTCATGGTATTTGGGTTTAAATTCAATGTATGATTATCCGTAAGGTGCATGTAAATGTTTTCTGGACAATAAATCAGTCTTTCCTACGGAACTTTTGCTTATGCGATCCCATCAAATCCCAGGGTTTAAACCATGGGCTATTACATCGGCCGCTCCTATGGAGCTAGTATTGAGGCTGCCCCCGCAAGCAACAACTCAATGTCATTCCACTTTATGAAAATGCCAATTTTGAGGACTCTAAATGAGGGGCGAAACTGCCTTCTTTACTTCCGAGTCATTTCCTGATTTTACTTGACACTTTTTTTCTTAAGACTCTTGAGTCCCTCGAGGTTTTAAAAACCTCAAAGGACACCCCTTCCCAACATCGGTCATCCGACATCGGTCATCGGACACAATCAATTTTTCCAATCCGAATGGTAATACCCGCCTGTCGGATCTTCCTTTCTTTGGAATGTATGTGCGCCGAAGAAGTCCCTTTGTGCTTGGATCAAGTTAGCTGAAGAGTCTGAAGTGATCCTACCAAACAGGTAATTGGCAGCAGCGGACATGACAGGCAAGGCATAGGCATGTTGCAGGCCCAATCCGATGATGTAAGCAAGGTCAAATCGGAGCTCTTTTACCTTGGTCTTGATGGCCTTGGTTTTTAGGAGCGAACTGTTTTCCTTGAACAATCCGGTCATATTTTCCATCAAGGAAGAACGGATAATGCAGCCATTGGTCCAGATCCTTGATATTTCACTGAAGTCAAGGTTCCAGTTTTCCTGTTCGGAAACCTGATGCATCAGGTTGAATCCAACCTCATGATTGATGATTCTGGTGAGGGTATAGGCATTTTTGAGCTTTTCCAAGAGGATAACCTTATCTTCTGCAAAGGCCCCGAATCTGTGGCTGTACAATCCGGCAAGTTCTTCCCGGTCTTCTTTTTGACTGGAAAGCAGGCGGGCTGTCACCGCTTCCGATAAAGGACTGTAGGGCACATGGTATTTCAAAGCCGTTGTCAGGGACCATCCTCCTGTACCTTTTTGTTCTGCTTTGTCCAATATCAGGTCAAGGAGAAAGTTTTTACCTTCTTTGACCGTCAATATTTCCACCGTAATGTCCAATAGGTAGCTTTTCAAACCTTCTGTTCCCCAGGATTTCATGATTTTGGAAATCTCGGGGTAGGATAATTTGAGTCCGTATTTCATCAAATGCACCGTTTCGGCCAAGACCTGCATCTCAGCATACTCAATGCTATTGTGTACCATTTTGATAAAATGGCCGGAGCCATCGGGGCCGATAAAACTGACACAGGCTTTTCCTGAAGCGTCTTTGGCGGCGATCTTCTTTAAATAGGGTGCAATGATATCATAGGCCTCCTTGTTTCCTCCCGGCATCATGGACGGTCCTTTTCGGGCCCCTTCCTCTCCACCGGAAACACCCATGGGTATATAGTGAAGCTCTTTTTCGCTAAGGGCTCTAAATCTCCTTGTGGAATCCTCAAAAAACGAATTTCCTCCATCGATGATGATATCACCTTTTTCCAACATGGGTTCAAGTTGTTGTATCTGTTGGTCTATTACCGCCCCTGCCGGGATCATCAACAATATTTTTCTAGGTTTGGCCAGAGATCCAATAAAAGCCTCAAGATTATCAAATCCTTTGAGTAAGGGGAATTCCTGATTGGTGGTGGCAAAAGTGCTTGCGATTTTTTCTTCCTTTCCGGGCACATGTCTGTTATAGACAGCGGTAGGAATGCCGTTTTCTGCAAGGTTCAGGGCAAGACTTTTGCCCATTACACCCATTCCGATAACTCCAAAATGTGATTCGCATGCATTTATTTCATCGAGTTGCATAACTTCTTCCAGCAAGGTTTCGGGTGTTTTGGAGACATCTAGGTGCATCCCATACTCCGGTTCTTCCCATGTTTCCAGTTGGGAATCCAAAAGTCCCGGCTTCATATAATGACCTTCTCTGTTGTTCATTCTTTCGTGGAGCAATTCTTTGCTACCTTTAAGGTGGAGCCAGATTATTTTGGGGACAACTTGTAGTGTTTCCCGGTAATTTTCACGAAGTGCGGAACAGGCAAGGATGCCTCCACCGGAATTTTCCCATTGCAACATACTGTCAGCAAGATGCTCCAGCCAAGGAAGTCTGTCCTGATCTGTAAGTGGGATTCCCATGCTCATCTTTTGGATATTGGCCGGGGGATGAAAATCATCTGCATCGAAAAAAGGCAGCCTGAGTTTTTTGGCTAAAAGGGAACCTAAAGTAGTCTTTCCGCTTCCCGAAACTCCTGTAACAATAATTATCATAGCCGAATTTAGTAAAATTAATTATTTTCACCATGATAAGTGAAAGACCACATGATAGCTACCAACGAATTCATTACAGATCGTTTTTATTCCAAGAAAGTTGGGGATCTTCATTTTAGAAATTTGAGGGTTTTCTCACCGGATACGCCTATTTTTCAAGTTGCCCAAAACATGGCAAAGGAGAAAGTATCTATTTTCTTTATAGCACATTCCGAAAAGGAAATTTTGGGATTTGTCACTGACATCACACTCAGGGATAAAGTAGTGGCTAATCAACTTCCATATAGTACTCGGGTCGGAGACATTATGGATAAAAATATCATTTATATCCAAAAGGATGCATTTTTATATGAGGCATTGTTGATGATGTTTCAGACCAAAACAAGATACCTGCTAGTGAGGGATCAAGGGCAATACGTGGGTTGGATCAGTAGAAACAAAATCCTTTCAGAACAGTCCCAAGGGCCGTTTATTTTTATTCAAGCTGTCAGGCAGGCCATGGACAAAGATGAATTAAAGGAAAAATGGGCTATGGTGCCCGGAATCATCCATCAACTTGTGGGGAAAGGGCTGAAAGCACAGATCATCAATCAGATCATTACAGCGGTCACGGATACCATTTCTTTGAGGATCATCGAAAATACGATCAGGCAAATAGGCCCGCCTCCGGCCAAGTTTGTTTTTTTTGTTTTGGGCAGTGAAGGCCGAGCCGAACAGACGCTCAAAACCGATCAGGACAATGCCATCATTTATGAGGACAAGGCAAATGAACATCGGGAAATGGTAAGGGAATATTTCTTGGATTTTGCAGAAAGGGTTTCGGCAGATCTCGACCATGTTGGCATTGTATTCTGCACCGGTGGTTTTATGGCCAAAAACCCGAAATGGACCCACTCTCTTTCCCATTGGAAAAGGAACTATGAAGCTTGGATAAAGGAGTCTACCCAAGAGACAGTGATGAAATACTCCACTTTCTTTGATTGCAGAGCTATTTACGGGGAGTTTAGCTTGTTGGAAGAATTAAAGGTGTTTATGGATCAACAATTGGTTAATCCACCGGAACGCTTTTTTATGAATATGGGTGCCAATGCCCTTTTGTATGAAGCACCACTGACCTTTTTCAAAAATATCAGAACCTTTAAGATTGATGGGGAAAAGCATTTCAATATCAAAAAAGCCATGACACCCTTTGTGGATTTGGCAAGACTATTTGCACTGAAGCACAGGATATTTGAAACAAACACTGGAAACAGAATAGAGGCTTTGCGGAAAAGCGGGGTTTTTTCTGACAATGAAGCCATGGAAATGTACCATGCGTATTATTACCTGATGACTTTGAGGTTGGAAAAGCAATCGCTACAGATGATGGAAAAAGGAGAGGAACCCAAGAATTTTGTAAGCATTGGCCAACTGACCAAAGTACAAATGGCAACTTTGGTAGAAATATTTAAGGTGATCAAAGAATTTCAGTTGAAAATTAAAATAGAATTCACTAAGAATATATTTTAGTGAATAGAAAATATCTTTTTTAAATTTTTTATAAAAGTCTATGATTTAAAACAAAAGTTTTTTTATTTTGTAAAAAAAATAAACCATAAACTCTTTTAATTTCATGTTTGGATATAGGGAATAATAAGTGGTTTTGCAATAGTTTTATTTTATTAAAAATCAATATTACCAAATTATTACCCGAGTTTACTAATTAAATATATTTGTTTTGGTATCAATTTTGACCCAAAACATCCAGCATTGTAAATAAACAAAAACTCAAAAATATGCTTAGCAAATATCCACTTTCCGAAGTAGAAAAAGCATTCCTCAAAGAATCAGGTGTCGAAAAAATCAGCACATTGATTCCGTATCTGACAGTTGATAACTTCCCTAAATTGGGATTGATTACCGCATGTAGATTTTTGGAATGGGCTTCTGAAAACCCAAATGGAGTCATCAGTTTACCTACGGGAAAAACCCCTGAGTATTTTATCAAATGGACCCAATTTCTTTTAGAAAATTGGGATAGCAAGAAAGGGAAAGATGTAAGGGAAAAATATGGTCTTGTTTCTGCGAAAAAGCCTGTTTTAAAAGATCTGACGTTTGTACAGATAGATGAGTTTTATCCGATATCTTCCAAGCAGAAGAATAGTTTTTTTGACTATGTGAATAAATTTTACATTGAAGGATTTGGTCTTAGCAAAGAAAAAGCGATTTTGATCAACTCTGATGAGATTCCTTTAGCAGAAGGAAAACATTTCAAAGAGGTGTTTCCTGATTTGAAAGTAGATCTGTCCTTGAGATTCAGGGAACCTACTAACAGTATGGAGAAAATTCAACAAAAATCCATCTACATGATCGATCATTGGTGTGGTCAATATGAGCAAAAGATCAGAGATGCCGGAGGTATTGGGTTTTTCTTGGGAGGAATTGGTCCTGATGGTCATATTGCCTTTAATACGAGGGGTTCTCATCTGTTTTCCACCACAAGACTGACAGATACTAATTTTGAAACCCAAGCAGTAGCAGCGGGTGATCTGGGAGGAATAGAAGTATCTTCCAATAGATTGGTCATTACCATTGGCTTGGAAACCATCGTGCACAATCCCGATGCAGTCGGTATCATCATTGCCGCAGGTGAAGCCAAAGCGCAGATTGTCAAAGATTCTTTGGAAACACCGCTTGACAATGTATATCCCGCAACTGTTTTACAAAAATTGAAAAATGGTCGCTTTTATCTTACCAAAGGAGCAGCTGTGAGGTTGACAGATTCTGTAGATGCTTACTACAGGCAGGGCGAATGGACTTGGGAAAAAACAGAAAGGTCAGTACTTGAATTGTGTAAAAAACTCAAGAAATACGGGCATAGACTTAAAATTGAAGACCTCAGGGCGGATAAATATACTTCAATGATTCCAGGTTTGTCGGAAGACACTGTCAATCAAGTAGTGGCAAGTGCTGTAGAAAAAATCAATAGAGGTACCACACAAGAAAAGAACGAGGTATTGTTGCATACAGGTCCGCATCATGATGACATCTCATTGGGAATTTTGCCGCATATCAATAATCAGCTTCAGGAAAACAGTAATGAGGCCCATTTTTCGGTGTTGACTTCCGGATTTACTGCAGTGACCAATACATTTGTGATTGACACTTTGCTGCTCACCAAAAAGCTGTTGGATGAAGGAGAAATTCAGATGGTCCATTATGAAGATTTCTTTGAAGTAGGATACAAATTGAAAACGGATAAGGATGTTTATCATTTTTTGACCAATGTCGCTTCAGAGAATCCTGAACAAAGAATGCGGGGACTGTGCCATAGGGTAGTCAGGGCAGTGGTGGATGTTTTCGATGTCAAATCGAAGCAAAAGCTCAGAGAAACGATTAATGACGTCATCAGTATTTTGAAAAATTCCTATGACGGAGAAAAGAACCCTTCCAAAATCCAAAAACTTAAAGGAATGATTAGAGAGTTTGAGGAAGAGTTAGTCTGGGCACACTTTGGAGTTCAGGTGAAAAACGTCCATCATTTGAGATTGGGTTTTTATACCGGTGATATTTTTACCGAGCAGCCTGATAAAAAACGAGATGTGGTTCCAATTGTGGAAATGTTTAAGAAAATTAACCCAACAAAAATAAGCTTGACACTGGATCCTGAAGGCTCAGGTCCGGACACACACTACAAAGTACTTCAGGCTACCGCAGAGGCGGTGCGGCAATGGGGAGAGGAGAAAGATCTCAGCGAATTGAGGATAATCGGTTATAGAAATGTTTGGTTTAAATTTGAGCCGCATGAAGCCAATGTAATTGTCCCGGTTTCTTTGGGAGATATGTCCGTGATGGAAGATTCTTTTGCAAATTGCTACCTGAGTCAGGTGAATGCATCTTTCCCTAGTTATAGTCACAATGGCAAATTCAGTACCGTTGCCAAAAGAACTTGGGTAGGACAATTGAATGACATCCAACTGCTATTGGGTAAGAATTACTTCTATCAGCATGAAACTTCAAAAGTCAGGTCAAGTCATGGATTGATCTTTTTCAAGGACATGAACGTTGAGGAATTTCTTGCCCATGCCAGAGAACTGGAAAAATCTATTGAAGGAATGTTATAAATTACGCTCCCAAACCAGCACAGGGAAAAAGGAGAATGATTTTTCATTCTTCTTTTTCCGTTGAAAAGCCTTTTAAAACCTGTTTTTATGCTAAAAACCGAAAAACCTATTCTTGGATTGGATATTGGAGGTACCAATATCAAGGCTGGTGTACTTGTTGGATCAGATCTTTTAGATATCAGAACAATATCCACCCCTTCCCATGAGAGTCAGGAATCAATTCTGGAAACCATTGCAGACCTGATTTCTTCTTACCTTCACCATGATTTTTTTGCCATAGGAATAGGTATACCCGGTTTGATTGATACGGACAACGGCGTAGTTCTTAATTTAGAAAATATACCCTCTTTTAGGAGAGTACATTTGCGGGAGTTTTTGGAAGCTAGATTTGCCAAACCGGTTTATATCAACAACGACGCAAATTGTTTTGCTTTGGGTGAATATAAATTTGGAGCTGCCCAAGTGTATCAACATGTAGTCGGCATTACATTGGGAACAGGACTTGGTGCAGGAATTATTGTCAATGGCCATTTGTACTGTGGATTTAATTGTGCAGCGGGTGAATGGTGTTCGGCCCCTTATCTTGACCAGGACTTTGAGTTTTATTGCAGCAGTAAATTTTTTCATTCTAAATATCATGCTAAGGCTAAATCTTTATCAAAAAAAGCCGCTCAGGGAGATAAAATTGCATTGAAAGCGTATGAGGAATATGGGTATCACTTGGGAGAATTGATCAAAAATATCCTTTATACTCTGGCTCCCCAGGCTATTGTACTGGGAGGATCAATCAGAAAGGCTTATCCTTTTTTTAAAGACAGCATGGAGGCAAATATTGCGACTTTCAAATACCCCTCGGTCAGTGCAAATCTCAAAATTCTAATTTCGGACCTGGACGAAACTGCCATTCATGGTGCCGTTGCGCTGGTAGATGAATATGCTGTCCCGGTAGATACTGTCAGCAATCCAAGCTAATCCATTTATTCATCCAATTCAAAATATTATTTGGATAGGGCTGTGAATTTCCCAACAGGTATAAAAATATTCGTAACTTTCGGGTCAATAGAACCCGAATATTATGATATATAATTCCATTATCGAGACCATAGGAAATACGCCTATGATTAGACTCAATAAATTAAACAAAGGCATAAAAGGAGAAATTCTCGTAAAAGTTGAATATTTCAATCCTGGCAACTCTATGAAAGACCGTATGGCCATCAAGATGGTGGAAGATGCTGAAGAGTCAGGGATGCTAAAACCTGGAGGTACCATCATTGAGGGGACAAGTGGAAATACAGGGATGGGCCTGGCTTTGGCGGCTATTGCTAAAGGTTATAAGTGTATTTTTACCATGGCAGATAAGCAATCCAAAGAAAAAATAGATATCCTCAAAGCAGTTGGTGCTGAGGTAATTGTTTGTCCCACCAATGTTTCACCCGAGGATCCAAGATCTTATTATTCCGTAGCCAGAAAACTTAACAACGATATTCCCAATTCCTTTTATCCCAATCAGTACGATAACCTTTCCAATTCATTGGCCCATTATGAAACTACCGGACCTGAAATCTGGAGAGATACGGAAGGAATAATCACCCATTATGCCGCAGGAGTGGGGACGGGAGGTTCGATGTGCGGTACAGCCAAATACCTAAAAGAACAAAATCCCGATATTATCACAGTAGGAATTGATACCTATGGATCGGTATTTAAAAAATACAAAGAAACAGGCGTGTTTGATGAAAATGAAGTATATCCATACCTGACTGAAGGAATTGGGGAAGATATATTGCCTAAGAATGTTGACTTTTCTGTGATCGATCATTTCATAAAAGTGACGGATAAAGATGCTGCAGTGATGACAAGAAGGTTATCTAAAGAAGAAGGCTTATTTGTGGGTTGGTCATGTGGGTCAGCTGTTCACGGCGCATTGGAATATGCTAAGGAAAATCTTAAAGAAGGGGACAGGATGGTGATTATTCTTCCTGACCATGGTACCCGCTACCTCGGTAAGATTTACAATGATGATTGGATGAGAAATCACGGCTTCTTAGAAGACAAAACTTTCGGAACAGCAAGAGATATCATTTCTTCTCGAAATGGAAGCTATCAACTGCTGGTTTCCAAAAAAACGGATAGCGTAAAAGATACCATCAACCTGATGAACAGCAAAAGTGTTTCGCAGATCCCTGTGATGGAAGATGGGCATGTGGTCGGAAGCATCACAGACAGCAAACTCCTTTCAAAAATCATCGAAAACCCCGAATTGAAAGATGCTGCAGTAGCAGATGTAATGGAAGACCCCATGAAGTTTGTAGCTTTGGATAGTACATTGGATGTATTATCTTCTATGCTTGACACTGCGAAAGCAGTCCTTGTCAGAGATGATAACCATCAGGTGCATATTGTGACGAAGCATGATATTTTGGAGGCGATGACGAAGTGAGTCTGATATTGTAAAATTGTAAGATTTTAAAATTAAAAATTGATTAGCAATAACGGCAAGGATATTTTCCTTGCCTTTATTCTGTAAAACAACAGATTAACCCATGAGTAAAGAGAAATTGGCATCGTTAAGGGAAAGTGGATACGACTTTGATATCCAAGAGATCTTTATCCGGGCATGGCAGATGTATTTGAAAGAACCCTTGCAAAGTTCAGCTTTTGTGATGTTCATTTTTTCCTTACAACTTCTCGCATTTTTGTACCTCAAAGATTTCGCATTTCTGCAAAGTATTTTTCTTTCACCACCTCTGTATTCTGGTTTTTACCTTGTAGCCAATAAGCTATCCTTAAAGCAAAAGGTTGTTTACCCTGATTTCTTTAAAGGGTTCAATTTCTACATGCCCATTTTCGCCATCTGGTTGATAGGACAAGTCCTTACCGCTTTTGGATTGGTTCTCTTTGTAATACCGGGGGTATACCTTGCTGTGGCCTATAGTTTCTCTGTATTGATGGCAATATTTGGAGGCTTTGATTTTTGGACTGCCATGGAAGAAAGCAGGAAGTTGATCACAGCACGATGGCTTAAATTCTTTCTGTTTACTTTGGTCATCATCGTGATCAATGTTTTAGGTCTATTGACCTTTGGTTTAGGATTATTGGTGAGTGTACCGATTAGCTTCTATGCTACCTATATTCTTTTTGAGGACCTTACGAAGGATATTTTTGCAGAGTGAAATCAAGTAACTTCAAAATGATGATTTGAATCGGTTGTTTCTTTTTTCATCCTGATTATCTATCTTGATGGCATGAAGCATTTGAAAAAAATCGGGTTTTATTCAGCCTTTATTCTCCCCATTTTGTTGGTGGTAGGATTTTTCTTGGGCGGGTGGAACCTGTTGATCATACATGCTTTTGTTTTTATCCTAGTGCCGGTCATGGATTACCTGATCAAAACCGATAAATCAAATGTTCCTGAAAGTGAGATTTCAGCAGTGGCGAAAAAGAGGTTTTATAGATTGGTTACATTCATTTGGGTGTATGTGCAATTAGGGATTTTGGTTTGGGGGTTTTCGGTTATTTCTTCCACCGCACTCTCCATTCTGGAATGGCATGCATTCAGCACAGGGATGGCTTTGGTCACAGGAGGGGTGGGGATTACAGTAGCACATGAATTGGGTCATAAGCCAGAAAAATTGGAACAGTTTTATTCCAAGGTGCTCTTGATGACAGTATGCTACATGCATTTTTTTATTGAACATAATCGGGGACATCATGTAAGAGTGGCGACACCACAAGACCCTGCTACGAGTAGGTTCGGGGAAACATTCTATAACTTTTGGTGGAGGTCTGTGAAGGATGGTTTTATCAGTGCGCTTCATTTGGAAAATGAAAGATTGCAGAAAAAAGGTATTCCTTTTTGGTCTGTTCAAAATCAAATGATTCAATTTGTATTTACTCCAATAATTTTTGTCGGATCGTTTACCCTCATGTTTTCCTTGATTCAAAGCAGGTTTGTTTGGGAGATTCCAATCTTCTTTTTTGTGCAGAGTTTTTTTGCTTTCAGCCTTTTGGAATTGGTCAATTATATCGAGCATTATGGGATGGTCAGAAAACTTTTACCAAATGGCCGATATGAGAAAGTTACACCTTTACATTCCTGGAATGCCAGCCATATGGTCAGCAATTTCCTTTTGTTTCAGCTACAGCGACATTCGGACCACCATGCTTTTGCCTACAAGCGCTATCAAATTCTTAACCATTATGACGAAAGTCCCCAATTGCCCCAAGGATATTCTGCCATGATCATCTTGGCCTTATTTCCCGCATTGTGGTTTAGGGTAATGGATAGAAGGTTGGAGGAATGGAAGAAGAGGACTTGGGTGGAGGGCTGAGTTTTTAATCCAACAAGAAATTATTAAAGAATGTACTTTTCAGTCCAAGCCAAATCAAGAACAGCATAATCCCCCAAAATAGGTAGACCCTGTAATAATCAACAGTTTCTTTGTAGCGGGATTCAATGATCTCAGCTTTTTCCATTTCGTCAATCTGATCAAAAATCTGCTGAAGGGCATTGTCATCAGAGGCTCTGAAAAATCTTCCTTCACCGATCCTTGCGATTTCCCTTAAAGTGGTCTCGTCAAGATAACTTTCGATCATCTGTGGTCTCCCAAAGAAATCCACGCCATAAGGCACCATACCATCCTTTCCTACAGCAATGGTATAAATCTTGATTTCCATGGCCGAGGCCAATTGTGCTGCATACAATGGGTCTACATTTCCGGCGTTGTTTTCTCCGTCACTGAGTAGAATCATGACTTTGCTTTTTGAGTCTGACTCCCTAATCCTGTTCGTGCCTGATGCAAGCGCACTTCCAATAGCAGTTCCTTTGGCATCCATCATATTGAAAGAAATGTCTTTGATCAGGTCAGTCAATAGGGGATAATCGTTGGTCAGTGGGGCTAAAGAATATGCTTCTCCTGAAAAAATCACTACGCCAATCCTATCACCAAATCGTCCGTTGATAAAGTCTATGGCAGTTCCCTTTGCAGATTCCAGTCTGTTGGGTTTGAAGTCTTGGAGGTCCATGGATTCTGAAATATCCATCACCAGCATAATGTCTATACCCTCGGTGTACTGCTCTACCCGTTCATTTGTTTTTTGTGGTCTTGCGAGGGCAATGATCATTAACCATACCGCAAAAATAAAAAATAGCCCAGGTATCAACCTGAGATATGTCCAAGGATTGTTTTGCGACACGGAACCGGGCAGCGAAAGTTCAAGAACAGGATTTTTCAGAAACTTGATAAATTTCCTCAATAGCATAATCAATGGAGCAATCCATATCAGATGCAGTGCCCAAAGGTTTTCCCATTCAAAAGATCTAAATGTATCGGGCAGATACCAATACCAGGAAAAAAAATCTGAGATATTATTTGGGTTCATCTTGTGCTGTTATCTTTTTCTTGAAGGAATCTGTACAGATTTCCTTTAGATTGTTGCAGGTTGCCAATATATCTTTCCCTTCTTTTCCAGCATAAATCACCATTTCTATCGACCTGAAATCTTTGATGATTTCTTTGTTGTCCAGAAAATCAGAAATTTCGGTCGTCGTCCATTCCCTAAAAGGTTTGTTTTTTAGGTGTTCCATATAAGCCTTCCATAAGCCCAGAAGTTCATCTGCTTGGTCCATATCGGGATTTGACGTAAATGCAACCTCTGCATTTTGCCATCTTTTAACAAATCTTTTGTATTTCTGTTTCTCAAGCCAAATATTCCATTGGCGTTTGATTTTAGCTCCAAAAAAGAAAAGCAATACCAGAACCAAAATTGCTAACACCGCCAATATGGCCCCTAAAATGAAGATATTGAATTCGGTAGGAATAGGTTGGTAGACGTTGTTATCCTGAAAACTCAATTCTTGTGGAATCTGATCTATAGTTAGTTTTAGGGCAAGTTCAGCCTCCAAAGGCCGATGTATCAAACTGTCATACCTAAAAATCTCATATACAGGCAAAGAGAGTTTTGCTACAGGATCCAATGAAAAGTTCGATATATAATAAACGGCGCTATCCAAAGTGATTTCATCCTGAGTGGTGGAGATATAAGTTTTTTTCTCCAGAAGGACAAATGGGGAGAAATTGAAAGTAGAATCGGGGAAAATGACATTGACACCCTCTTTATATTTTGCCTTAAGCACATAAGCAACCCTCTCACCCAACTTGGCGGAGTCTTGCTGAAAATAACCTTCTACCTCAATGTCCTGGGCAATGAGGGGGAAAGTAGAAAGGTAAAAAGAGAATAGAATAAATAAGAATTTGACCTTATCCACGTTTCATTGATCGGTTACGTTTTTTGAATAATTCTACCAGAGGCAAAACAATATCGTCTTTTGTGCTGACCCCCAGATAATTGATTTGGTTTTTTTTACAGATATTTTTTAGATGATCCCGCTCATTGGTAAAGGTATCGGAAATTTTCTTTGAAAAGCTTCCAAAGGCTGTGTTTACCCAAGTTGTTTTCCCCTGTTCCTTATCATATACGGGAATGATACCCAAAGAGGGTAATGCCGATTCTCTTGGATCTGTGACCTGTACGGCCACTAGGTCATGTTTATCAGCTAAAGCTTTGAAAGGTCGCTCATAGCCTTCATCAATAAAATCGGATATAACAATAATGATGCTCCGTTTTTTGATGAGGTTCAGTGCAAAATTGAACATCTCTTTTAGGTTCGTTTTCAGGGATTTATTTTCATGATTGAAGATCCCTTGAATGATTTTGACTCCTTGCTTAGGACCCTTTCCCGGAAGTATAATTTTTTCTTTTTGGTCCGAATAGGATATCAAGCCTACCTGACTGCCCTCAAATATTGCCGCCAAAGTCAATACTCCGGCAATTTCTTTACTGCTATCAATTTTTTTACTGCCCAATTCACCAATATCCTGTGAACCGCTGATGTCCAACAAGAAGTATACTGATTGATCTTTGTCCTCACGAAAGGTTTTTACGAATGTACCATGACCTTTTGCGGACACTTTCCATTCTATG
Organism: Aquiflexum lacus; assembly: GCF_015476655.1. Classification (GTDB taxonomy): domain Bacteria; phylum Bacteroidota; class Bacteroidia; order Cytophagales; family Cyclobacteriaceae; genus Aquiflexum; species Aquiflexum lacus. The sequence goes on along the minus strand of NZ_JABFHF010000014.1, from coordinate 118,413 downwards.
GTCCTGACGTCATCCCCGTACTGATAGGGCCTCAAATCATCAAATTCAAGTCCTGCTCCTTTGAAAATGGACTGGTAATCCCCCTGAAGTTGATTGTTGACAACCTTCCGGATTTTGATTTCATACCTACGCAGCTTCTTTAAAATCTGATTCATACTTGTAATTTCAAAGGCCTAAATTAAGGCTCTCATTTGAATTAAAAAATGATATGTGATAATAGAAATGAGGTATAGATGTTAAATCTTCTTGTTGATTGGAGGAATTGATTAATTTTGAATTGTGAAAAACTTAATCATTGTTCTATTGTCGACTTTTATTCTTCAATCCTGTAGTAAAAACAGGCTTCCCGAAGGGATTCTGAGCGAAGATAAAATGGTTGAGGTATTGGTTGATATCCACTTGGCAGAGGGTCTAGTCAGTACTTTTCCTATTCATTATGATTCCTCCCGATTATTGTATCCTTATTTTGAAATGGAAGTTTTTAAAAAACATAGTGTTCCAGATTCTGTTTTCAAAAAGAGTCTCGAATACTACATGCGTGACGTCAAAACTATGGACAGGATGTATGCTAGAACCATCGACTCCCTGCATGTAATAGAAAAAGCCATTAATGAGTAATTGCAAAGATGCTTTATCCAAAGAATTTAGAAGAGAAAATTAATTTTACCAAAATCAGAGAACTTCTCAAAGAAGCATGCTCAGGTCCTTTGGGTATAGATTTCGTCAATAAAATGAGTTTTTCCAAAGATCCTAATTTAATTGGGAAGCTTTTGGACCAAACCGATGAATTCAAAAAAATCATTGAATCGGGAGAGCTTTTTCCTTCTTCCAATTTCACCAATATTTATCCCTATCTCGAAAAGGTTAAAATTGAGGGTACTTTTCTTTATGAAGATGAATTCCATGAAATCAGGTTGTCACTTTTCACACTGAGCAGGTGTATAGATTTTTTTGGAGAGCATGAAGAGGAATATCCTAATTTATTCCAGCTTCTGGGCTTGGTCAATTTGGATAATACCATCTTGAGGGAAATCGAGCGGATCATAGATGAAAAAGGAAAAATCCGAAATAATGCTTCTCAAGAACTTTCCCTAATACGTTCCCAGATTCTTTACGAGGAAAACAGGTTGAGAAAAGTGTTGGATAGAATATTCAGGGAAGCAAAAGCAAAAGGGCTTACCCCTGAGGATGCCTCAGTCACCATCCGCGGAGGAAGAATGGTCATACCTGTTCTGGCAGAAAATAAGCGGAAGATAAAAGGCTTTATCCATGATGAATCGGCAACAGGTCAGACAGTCTTTTTGGAGCCGGCAGAGGTTCTTGATATCAATAATGAACTCAAAGACCTTGAGTACATGGAACGTCGGGAAATCCAGAAAATCCTAACCAAACTTACTGACAAACTGAGACCGGCTATTCCGGAACTGAAAAGGGCGTATCATTTTTTGGGTATGGTAGATTTTATAAGGGCAAAGGCAAAATTTGCCATCAAGACCAAATCCATCAAGCCAACATTGGTGAAAACAAAACAAATGGATTGGCACAATGCCAGACATCCGCTTTTGGAAGCAGCATTGGCACATGCAGGTAAAAAGATTGTACCACTCGATTTACAGTTGGATCATAATAGAAGGCTCTTGGTCATATCAGGTCCTAATGCAGGAGGAAAATCAGTGACTTTGAAAACTGTAGCCATGGTTCAATACATGTTGCAGTGCGGGCTTTTGGTTCCTTTGGAAAACCACTCTGTCTGTACCTTGTTTGATAATTTTTTCATTGATATAGGGGATGAGCAAAATATAGAAAATGATCTGAGTACCTATAGTTCCCATTTGATGAGTATGAAGTACTTTACCCAATTTGCGGACAAAAAAACCATTCTTTTTATAGATGAATTCGGTACAGGAACTGAACCTCAGTTTGGAGGTGCCATTGCAGAAGGGATTTTATTGGCCTTGAATAATCTGGGTGCTTATGGAGTCATTACCACCCATTATGGTAATCTGAAACAGGTTTCTGCCAAAAACCAGGGATTGGTCAATGGTGCAATGCGCTATGATGTGGATAAATTGGAACCTTTATACCAACTTGATATTGGAAAGCCAGGGAGTTCGTTTGCTTTGGAAATTGCTTCTAAAATCGGTATTTCGAAAGACATCATTGGCTATGCCAAAGATCAGATAGGTGAAGAGCGGGTGAGGTATGATAAGATGCTCAACAAGCTCGAAAACCAAGTCAGAAAATATGAGCAGTCAATTCAGGAAAGCCAAAAGAAAGAAAGGCTTTTGGATCAAAGAATGAAAGAATATACCCAACTTAAAGAAACCATTGATCTGAATAAAAAGAAATACCTTCAGGAGGCCAAAGCAGAAGCGCAAGCACTTTTGGCTGGAGTCAATAAAAAAATTGAAACGACCATTCGTACCATAAAAGAAAGTAAGGCAGATAAAGAAGTAGCCAAACAAGTAAGGACAGAAATAGAAGAACTGAAGTTAGAGGTCAAACCTGAAAAGAAAATCGTCCACGATGCGGTGATCAAAGTGATCGGAGGAGAGATAGAAATTGGGGATTTTGTCAGGGTAAAAGATAATGGTGCGGTAGGTGAGGTTTTGGCTGTCCGGAAAAAGGAAGTTGAAGTCAGTATTGGAGAACTCAAATCAACTGTAAAACTCAATAGACTGGAAAAAATCTCCAATACAGAAATGAAAAAGGAGAAAAAATCATATTCCAAAAGAATAGGTTTTGATACCAATGCCAAAATGATGGATTTTTCTCCGAATCTGGATATCCGAGGTAAAAGGGGGGAGGAGATTCTTCCTGTTGTTCAGAGCTTTGTGGATGATGGCTACATGCTAGGATTAAAAGACCTTAGAATAGTCCATGGCAAAGGAAATGGGATCCTAAGAGACCTTACTAGGAACTTATTGAGAGGAATGTCTCAAGTAAATAAGGTTGAAGACGAACATGCAGACAGGGGTGGTGCAGGCGTTACCTTAATTACTTTAAAAAGTTAATCTGACCGTTATTTCTTTTTAAGGTTAAAAGTATAGTTACCAGCAACTGCACCACTCGGTAATTCTGCCCCAGGAACTGTAATGGCGAAAACAAGCCTTAAGTCATTCCCTGTTCTGGTAAACGATACTTCTCTTTCTGAGGCAGGCTTGGTTCCCGACAAGGTGATTTTGTCTAAGTTAGTTCCGACAAAAGACCAATTCCCGTTAGTATCAAAAAGATCATTACTGTTGATCGTACTATAATTTTTATTGCTTCCGCTTGCAGCAAAAGTGATTTCAAAATCCTGATAAATATTTGTTTCAGAACGGCCGTCTCGGACTACCGAACCCCCTCCGGCTATAACCCAAGCCTGTGATGAACCACCTGTCAGGTCCTCAATGGCAAGTTCCTCAGGAGTTTTGGACGGAGTAGGATCATCTTTTTTGTCTTTGCAGGAAAAGAGGCTAACAGCTAAAAAACCTGTGATAATCAAGCTTAAAACAATCTTTTGCATAATCGTATAATTATAATTTCTGTAAAATTAATCATAACGCGCAATAATCAAAGTTTTTGTTTTGGCTTGAAGTCTTCAATTTTGATTTCGTTTGGGCAAAATCCATATTCTCTGGGGTCATTGGAACACACAAAAAGTGTTTTATCCTTCGAAAATTCTTTTACCAAATGCAAATACCAAGCTATACCCTTTTCATCCAGGTTGGAAGTAGGCTCATCCAAAAGAATTAAATTTATTTTTGAAAAAAAACATAATCCAAGCTTCAACCGCTGCTTCATGCCAGAAGAAAATTGGAAAATCGGTTTGTCCCGGTGTTCCTTCAGGTACATGATGTCCATCATTTCTTCCAAAGAGACGGACGCTATTGGAAGTTTGAATTTAAAATGGAACGCCAACAATTCGGATAAAGAAAACTCTTCTGGCAATTCCATGTAAGGGGCGCTCATGACCAAATACCTAAAAATATCCGAATCCGAAATATCTTTTTCTTCTAGCGAATAAGTAATCTGTCCTGAAGTTAGTGGTTGTAAGCCTGAGATACATTTTATCAGGGTGGATTTTCCGGAACCGTTGCTTCCGGTTATGGCCCAATGGGAATAAGGTGTGATGTCAAGGGTCAAATCTTTGAAAATCCAATCAAATTGGAACCTTTTTGAAATCTGATTCAGCTTAATTCTCATTTAGCTGATGTATCCTTTCATGACTCCTCTTTCAGAGGACCGGATGAAATTAATGATTTCATCCCGCTCTTTAGTCGCAGGAAGGTTTACCTCTATTTCTTCCAAAGCCCTGCTATTATTGAGGCTGTTTAAGAAAAGGTATCGATAGACTTCCTGAATATGGCTGATCGCTTCGCTGGAATATCCCCTCCTTCTGAGACCAAGGCTATTGACTCCTGCATAACTTAACGGTTCTCTTGCTGCCTTGGTAAAAGGAGGAACATCCTTTCTTACCAATGAACCCCCGGAAATCATGGAATGCATGCCCACTTTGACAAATTGGTGTATCGCACTGCTGCCACCTACTATGGCCCAATCATCTATGATGACATGACCTGCCACCTGAACCGAATTGGCAATAATAACATTGTTTCCGACCAAACAATCATGGGCGATATGAACATAAGCCATTAATAAACAATTGCTTCCGACCTTTGTGGTTCGTTTGTCTATTGTACCTCTGCTGATAGTGACACACTCTCTGATGGTAGTATTATCGCCGATTTCAACGGTAGAATCTTCGCCTTGGAATTTAAGATCTTGCGGAATAGCTGAAATGACAGCTCCGGGGAAAATTTTGCAGTTTTTACCTATTTTGGCACCAGGAAAAATTGTAACATTGGATCCAATCCAAGTACCATCACCGATTTCAACGTTTTCGTGAATCATGGTAAAAGGGTCAACATGGACCTCCTTTCCCAAGATGGTGTTTTTGTGTATATGTGCTAATTGACTGATCATGATTCTTTTCTGACAATGCTGGCGGTCATAATTGCTTCACAAACCAAGGTATTCCCAACAAAGGCCTCACCTTTCATTTTTGCTATCCCTCTTCTTATAGGTGCAAGCAGCTCACATTTGAAGACCAATGTGTCCCCAGGAAGAACCATTTTACGGAATTTGCAACTTTCAATTCCCAAGAAATAAGTCCAATATTTTTCAGGATCATCCACTGTGCTCAATACCAATATCCCGCCAGTCTGTGCCATTGCTTCTACCTGAAGCACACCTGGCATAACTGGATTTCCTGGGAAGTGGCCCATAAAAAAGGGTTCATTGATGGTGACATTCTTGACACCCGCCACTACAGAATCATCAAGGTAAATGATTTTATCCAATAATTGAAATGGATATCGATGCGGCAAAATATTACTGATCTGATTGATATCCATAACGGGTGGCAGCTTGGGGTCATAATGAGGAATATGAACAGGCCCAGTCTTCTCCATTGCTCTTTTGATTTTTTTTGCAAAAGCAACGTTTGCTGCATGCCCGGGTCTTGCCGCCAAAATTTGAGCTTTTAGAGGTCTGCCAACCAGTGCAAGGTCTCCGACGACATCCAGAAGTTTATGTCTTGCAGGTTCATTTTTATATCTTAACTCCACATTGTTAAGAATGCCTTCTTTTCTGACTTCGACTTTGTCCTTGTTAAACATTCTGGCAAGATGCTCCAATTCTTTGTCTTCAACTACCCTATCTACCACCACAATGGCATTGTTGAGGTCTCCTCCTCTAATGAGGTTTTGGTTGTAGAGCATTTCCAATTCATGTAGGAAACAAAAAGTTCTACAAGAAGCAATCTCAGATTTGAACTGGCTGATATTTGTAATAGAAGCATGTTGGCTTCCCAATACAGGAGAATTGTAATCGACCATTACAGTGACCCTGTAATCATCCAGAGGCAATGCTGCCATTTCGACTTCCCGGGAAGGTTCTCTGTAAGTGATGCTTTCAGGGACTTCAAAAAATCTCCTGAGGGCATTTTGCTCTTCAAGTCCAGCTTCCTCTAGAATCTGAATATATTGAATGGAGGACCCGTCCATGATTGGAGGTTCAGGACCATCTATTTGAATCAGGACATTGTCTATTTCCAGACCAACTAATGCAGCGAGTACATGTTCCACCGTAAATATTCTTGCACCACCTTGTTCCAGGGTCGTGCCCCTAGATACATCTACGACGTTGTCTACATCAGCATCAACAGTTGGATGTCCTTCCATATCAACCCGTTGAAATTTGTAGCCATGATTTGGTGGAGCAGGTAAAAATGTCATATTTGAAATAACACCGGTATGTAAGCCTACACCGGAAATTGTTACTTGCTTTTGAATAGTATGTTGTTTGACTCTCATTCGTTCAAATAATGCCCTTTAGAATTTCAGAGCGTAAATTTAGCCTTTTTTTTCTAGTTCTTTGATTCGGTCCTGTAGTTCGGGAAGTTTTTTGAAAAGTGAATAGGATTTGAGGAAGTTCTTTATATCCATTCCCAAGAATCCGAATATAGTTTGTCCGCTACTGGTAATGTTTTTTGGGACTCCTGTTTTGGCGCCAATTGTTGTTTTGTCTGCGATTTTAATATGCCCTACAATTCCTACCTGTCCGGCAATTACACAATTTTTCCCTATTTCTGTTGAACCAGAAATACCTGTTTGTGAGGCAATTACTGTATTTTCACCGATGATGACATTGTGAGCGATCTGAACCAGATTGTCAATTTTTACTCCTTTTTTGATGAGGGTGGATCCCATCGTGGCACAATCGATGGTCGTATTTGCTCCGATACTGACATGATCTTCAATGATTACATTACCAAGTTGTGGTATTGACTTGTAAGTACCATCTTCTTGTGGAGCGAATCCAAAACCATCAGAGCCAATTACTGCTCCGGACTTGATCTCGCAGTGATTACCGATTTGTGTATTTTTATAAATTTTAGAGCCTGCGTAGATGATGCAATTGTCCCCAATCTTAACATTGTCCCCTAAGTATGCATGCGGGTGAATCTGTACATTGTTGCCGATTGTGCAATTTCTACCTACATAGGAAAAAGCACCTCTATAATGGTTTTCACCAATACTACTGCTTTCATCAAAATAAGAGGGCTGTTCTACACCGGTTTTATACGATTTTAAAATCAGCGCATAAGCTTCCAATAATTGGGTAAATCCTGTATAGGCATTTTTCACCCGTATCAAATTTGTTTTGACAGATTTTTGGGCCACAAAATCTTGTGATACAATTACTGCTGTGGCACCAGTTTCATATATATAGGGCTCATATTTTTCATTGGCCAAAAAACTTATCCCTCCTTCTTTTCCTTCTTGGATTTTGTCTATTCTGTTTACCGTGATAGACCCATCGCCTTCAATTCTGCCATTCAGCATTTCGGCTATTTGATTGAGGGTAAATTCCATTTAGAGCAATTTAAGGATTACAAAGTTAAATTTTTGGCCTGACAGATATAATGTTTTTTAACTATTTTACTCATTGCTTTTATATTCGGAAGATCTGCTGCTTGGGCTACATCAATAATCTGTCCTTTTTTTGTCAAAATGAGTATCTGCTCTTTATTAAGATATGCATGATTGCTTATAGTTCCATGATTGAAGAAATAATGATGATCAATTTCGGGAATCTGAAGTTTTTTGAGACTTTTATTTTTTTCAATATTCAATTCTTTCTCTGTAAAAGCCTCATTTCTCAAATTTATCTTGAAAAGATTTCTGGTCAGAAACATGTTGGAAATATTTCTGATCACATAATCTTTTTCATTCTTCCACATTTTGATAGCTCCCCAGATATCAAGGTCATCTAAGGTCATGAATTTTTCCAATAAATCATGATCTTTTCTCAAATCCTCAAGACTGAATCTATTACCAAGGAATAAAAGCAGCTCTTCCGTACCATACAAAGTATGACCACTTCCCATCAGTTCAATCCCTCGGTTTATCAAATTTATCATCATTTTCTCAGCACTTACTGTAGTCTTGTGCAGATAAACCTGCCAATACATCAACCTTCTAGCGCTAAGAAAATTCTCTATACTATATAGCCCCTTTTCTTCGACTACCAGTTGGTCATCCTTGATGTCCATCATTTTGATGATTCTGTCCGCACCAATGGTGCCCTCAGAGACACCTGTAAAGAAACAATCCCGCTGAAGGTAATCCAAGCGGTCAATATCAAGCTGACTTGAAACGAGCTGATTAAAAAAATTCCTTTCATAAGCTCCTTTGAAGATTTTTATAGCTAAATTCAATCGACCTTGTAATTGCTCATTGAGTTTTTCAAGGACTAAGAGAGATAAATCTTCATGGGGTGTATTTTTCAACAAGCTGAATTCTAGGGCATGGGAGAAAGGACCATGTCCGATATCATGGAGCAAAATAGCAACCATTGCTGCCTCATATTCATCATTGCTGATTTCAATTCCTTTATGGCGAAGGTTGTCTAAAGTGATGCGCATCAGGTGCATAGCTCCAATAGCATGATGGAAGCGGGTATGGAGTGCCCCTGGATAAACAAAATCTGTCAAACCCAACTGTTTGATACGACGTAACCTCTGAAAGTAAGGATGGTCAATAATGGTAAAAATCAACTCACCTGGAATGGTGATAAACCCATAAACAGGGTCATTTAATATTTTGTGACTTTTCAATGTCCCTGACATTTGATAGGTTCCAAAAGTAATTATAATTTTAAAAGAAATAAACCAAATATTATGCAAAGGTTCAAAATTCTATGGGCAGATGACGAGATAGATCTTCTGAAACCACATATATTGTTTTTAGAACAGAGAGGTTATGAGATTGCTACTGTCAACAGTGGCGTGGATGCCATTGAGTCCGTAGAAAAAAATAATTTTGATGTGATTTTTTTGGATGAGATGATGCCGGGAATGACAGGCCTGGAAACTTTACAGCAGATCAAGATGATAAAACCTCAGGTACCTGTGGTGATGATCACCAAAAGTGAAGAGGAGCATATCATGGATGATGCCATTGGGGGTAAGATTGCCGATTATCTGATCAAACCGATCAACCCCAATCAGATACTGCTGTCTGTAAAAAAAATACTGCAAAACAAACAGCTGATTACTGAAAAGACCAACCTTTCCTACAGACAGGATTTTATGAACATCAGTATGGCCTGTAATGATGCTTCCACCCATCAGGAATGGACTGATATTTATAAGCGGTTGACCTACTGGGAATTGGAAATTGACAAGACAGAAAACAAGAGTATGCAGGATGTCCTTGAAACACAGAAAACAGAAGCAAATGCAAGCTTTGCCAAGTTCATCAAAAATAATTATTTGGATTGGATCAATGATCCAAAATCCTATAAGCCGATTATGTCGCATAAATTGATGAATGAAAAGGTTTTTCCCTTTATAAAGCCCGGTAAACCGCTGTTTTTTTTGGTTATTGACAACCTACGGCTTGACCAGTGGGAGGTGATCAAACCATTGATCACGGATTACTTCAATCTAGTGGAAGAATCCACTTACTTTAGTATCCTGCCCACCACCACTGCCTTTGCAAGAAATGCGCTCTTTAGTGGATTGATGCCTTCTGATATGGCAAGGTTCCATCCCGAACTATGGGAAGGTGAGGATACCGATGAGGGCAAAAATAATAATGAGGAACACTTTCTTTCTGAAAACCTTCACAGAAATCGCTTGAACATTAAATTCAGTTACCATAAAATCCTTCAGGCTTATCAAGGCAAAGCAGTATTGGAACACTTTCATCAAATGCTCAATAATGACCTGAATGTTTTGGTGTATAATTTTGTGGATATGATGTCCCATGCCAGGACAGATATGAAAATGATCAGAGAACTGGCACCCAACGAATCTGCCTATAGATCCATCACTAAGAGTTGGTTTGAGCACTCGTCACTTTTTGAACTGTTTAAAAAAATACAAGCTGCCAAGGCTGATGTTATCGTGACCACTGACCATGGGACCAAGAGGGTAAACAGACCATATAAAATTATCGGTGATAAAAATGTGACAACCAATCTGAGATATAAGCAAGGGAAGAACCTGAACTTTGAAAGTGGAAAGGTTTTTGAAATCTCTAAGCCTGAGGACGCAAAACTTCCGAGACTTAATATCTCAACGAGCTATGTTTTTACTGTAGAAGATTATTTCTTTGCTTATCCAAACAATTACAATTATTATGTAAATTACTACAAAGATACCTTTCAACATGGTGGGGTTTCCTTGGAAGAAATGATTATCCCTTTCATACAACTTGAACCAAAGAATATTTAATTAAATTTGGAAAATATTTATAGTTACAGTCTTGAAGAAATCCAAGATATCGCCAAAAAGATTGTGGGGTTTTGTCAGGAGGAAAAAATCTGGGTGTTCAAGGGTGATCTTGGAGCCGGCAAAACTACCTTGATCAAATCCATAGCAAAAGAAGTCGGTATTGAAGACAGGGTTTCAAGTCCGACTTTTTCTTTGGTCAATGAATATTGGAATGATAATGAAGAAGTCTTTTATCATTTTGATTTCTATAGAGTGGAAGACCCGTCGGAGGTGTTGGAAATAGGAGTTGAAGAATATTTCTACAGCAGCAATTATTGCTGGATTGAATGGGCCGAAAAAATACCAGGTTTTTTACCGCTTGATTTTATATTGATAGAGATTGAAATTCTGGAAAATGGCAATCGTAAAATAACCTTAAAGCAGATTTTAAATGGGAAGTCAAATGGTTGAGATTACTGAGGGGATAAGTCTTTATCCCAAAGAATCCGCTAAAAAAGTAAAAAACTCAAAGAACTCCTTGGTCATTGGATTGCCCGCGGAATCTGCCGTTCACGAGAAAAGGGTTGTGCTGACACCTGATGCCGTAGGCTTATTGGTCAATAATGGTCAGGAAGTTTTGGTAGAAACCAATGCAGGTAAAGAATCCAAATTCACTGATCAAGAATATGCTGATGCGGGGGCTAAGGTGGTTTATTCTTCCAAGGAGGCGTTTGATGCTGATGTAGTAATGAAAGTCGAACCACCTACCGAACAGGAGATTGATTATATGCGATCAGGATCTTGTCTGATATCAGCTATCCAACTAGGAAAACAAAACGCAGATTACATCCATGCATTAAATCGAAAAAGGATCACTGCTGTTTCCTATGAACATTTAGAAGATAAAGTAGGAGGGATGCCTGTGGTCAGGGCTATGAGTGAGATTGCCGGCAGTACAGTGATGCTTATAGCCGCTGAATATCTAAGTAGTGTCAACAATGGAAAAGGATTGATTATGGGTGGGGTTACCGGAGTCCCGCCAACACAAGTAGTCATCATCGGGGCAGGTACTGTAGCAGAATATGCTGCCCGAACAGCATTAGGTTTGGGAGCAAGCATCAAGGTTTTTGACAACCATATTTACAAACTCCGAAGGATTAAGCATCTGTTAGGCCAACAGATATTTACCTCAACCATTGACAATTATACCTTAAGCAATGCCTTAAAAGAGGCAGATGTAGTTATTGGCGCATTGAGAGCGGAGAAGGGCAAAAACAAAATTGTTGTCAGTGAGGAAATGGTCGCCGCAATGATGCAAGGGAGTGTCCTAATAGATGTTGGAATTGACCAAGGTGGCTGTATAGAAACTTCCGAGATGACGACTCATGAACGACCAACTTTTGTAAAGCACGGAGTAATTCACTATTGTGTGCCAAATGTTGCTTCCCGTGTGTCAAGAACTGCTTCTTTTGCTTTGAGCAATATTTTCACTCCATTACTCTTGCAGATGGCGGATCTTGGAGGCGCAGAAGAAATGGTTTTCAACTACAAATGGTTCATGAAAGGAGTGTATACCTATAGAGGTAGCCTGACCAATGCCTATTTGGCCAGGAAATTTTCAATGACCCACAAAGAATTACTTTTGCTACTTGCTGCCAGGTATTAAGAAAGGAGATTTTGTCTTAATACAAACTCTAGCTGACTATTGATGTCATGAAGGTCTGTAGTAAGTTGTCTATTCTCTAATCTGAGTTGGTATACCTCATATGCATTTTGGATGACATTGCGCATATACTCTTCTTCCCAAGGTTTGGTAAGGTAATGATATATTTGACCTTTATTGATGGCATCAATGACAGCTTGTATATCAGTGTAACCTGTTAGCAAAATTCTGATTGGGTCAGGATTGATTGGTATGATTGAAGAAAGGAAATCTACGCCGGTTTCTTCAGGCATCCTTTGGTCAGTAATAATGATATGTACGTCTTCAGACTTCAAAATTCTCCTGCCTTCATCAGCGGACATTGCCAAAAAGATCTGATAATCTCTTCTGAAAGTTGCTTTAAAGGCCTGAAGGTTGTTTTCTTCATCATCTACATACAATATTTTTATTTTTTCTTCGGGTGAATTTATCATGGGGCTTACTCGGATGAATTTTGTTCGAAATGCAAATTATTATCGGGCAATTGGATTAATCTGCCTACAAAGTATCAAAAATATTTATTCAAAAAAAAATTGAAACAAAAAATATTAAAATAATAATCCTGAGTAAGATTTTTTTTAAAAAAATTATGATAAAAAATTGGTAAAGAAAATTATCTTTACTCCTGATAATCACCCTAATTATCCTCAAATGAATACTATCTTGTATCCTGATTACATCAATCAATCGGGAATAATTTTACTGGACCCTCAAATAAAATCTGATGCTCAACTTTTGATGAGGCTGAATGATCTTCCTATGTTGGTCAGGTTGGATGAGATAGAAAGTCAGGTTTCGGAGCTGATCAAATTGAGAAATCCTTCCAAATTTTTCACAAAAGAAGAATTGTCAAATCGGGTGCAAGATTTTTTTGAAATCCATGGGAGGCATGATTATGGAAATTGGGTTTTTTATCCTTGGAAAAATACCCTAGTCCATATCCTTCCCGAAGAAGAATTTATTCAGGTAAGGACCATCCGCAACCAATATAAAATCACGCAAGCAGAACAGAAAAAACTTGCTCAAAAAATAATTGGTATTGTCGGGCTTTCTGTAGGACAGAGTATTGCTTTGGCTTTGGCACTTGAAAGAGGTTGTGGAGAACTCAGATTAGCGGATTTTGATACCCTTGAGCTGAGTAATATGAATAGGATGAGGGCAAGTATTGCAGATATAGGTCTCAAAAAATCCACCATTGCCGCTAGAGAAATTTTAGAAATAGATCCTTACCTCAAAGTAACAGTTTTTGATGAAGGTATAAATGAAGAAAATATTGAGTCATTTTTTTCTTCAGGAGGAGAATTGGATCTTGTGGTTGATGAATGTGATAGTTTGGATATCAAAATTTTGTTGAGGGAAGTTGCTAGGAAAAAACGAATACCCGTCATCATGGATACGTCAGATAGGGGGATGCTTGATATTGAAAGATTTGACTTAGAACCTGAAAGAGAGATTTTCCATGGATATATGGGGGATGTAAATTATAGAGATCTCAAAAACCTTTCCATGAAGGAAAAAGTCACTTTTGGTCTTAAAATCACTGGTATCGACACACTTTCTACAAGGATGAAGGCCTCATTGATGGAAATCAACCAAAGTATTTCTTCCTGGCCACAGCTTGCTTCTGCTGTATTTTTAGGTGGAGCTTTGGGTTCACACACTGCCAGAAATATTCTTTTGGATCAAATGACTGATTCGGGACGCTTTTTTGTAGACCTGGACGAACTGATACAAGTTGAATTGGGGAAAATTTCCACAAGTCCCACTACCAATCCGTCAAACCTTGATGAGTCGGTGGAAAGAGAGTATGGTTTGTCAAGAGAACTAATTTCGCGATATAAACTATCAGAAGAAGAACTTTTAAGTATCGTTGAAGTCGCTAACAGTGCACCTTCGGGTGGAAACATGCAGCCTTGGCAATGGGTTTTCACCAAAGGTGGAGTGCTTCATCTTTTTCATGATAAAAAAAGAAGTGAATCCTTGTTGGACTTTAAAGGAACAGGTTCCTTGATTTCTTTTGGAGCAGCGCTGGAAAATATCAGATTGACATGTCTCAAAATGGGATTAGCAGCGACGATCAAAACCCATATAACAGAATTTGAGGAGGAAAAAATTGCCAGTATCCAATTTGATGGAAAATCAGAGTCTTCCATTTCTGACAGCTATGACTATTTAATCCCCTTTATAGATAGTAGGCTGACCAACAGGCTCAATGAACCTAGAAGTCCTATTCAGGATTCAACTTTTGAGGAATTGTCAGAGATTGCTGCTGAAGCTGGATTCAAGCTCAGGATTTTTGACCAAGAAGAACAGATCAAAGGATTTGCAAAGATAAATGGACTGATGGATTGGGTCAGGATGATCAATGTAGAGGGATATAATGATTTTGTCAAAGAGATCAGATGGGATCATTCTGAAGCCGAAAAAACCAAGGATGGGATTGATCTGGAAACTTTTGATCTTGATGTTGCTGATATGGCAGCTTTAAAAATGGTCAATAATGCCAAGGCGATGAAATTTATAAGAGACCATAAACTTGGCAAAGGATTTACCCGGATATCGGATAATACCTTTAAATCAGCTTCTGCAATTTGCCTCCTGACTGCCAATGAATTTTCACCGAATACCTTTTTGAATGCAGGTAAAGCTATACAGAGAATGTGGGTTCATGCCAATATGAAGCAAATTGGTTTTCAGCCAGTCACTGCGTCACTATTTATGTACCATCATTTGTTGAAAGGAGACTGCAACACATTTACCCCTTTTGAATCAGAATTGATTACCAAAAGCTATTCAGAATTCCAAAATCTTGTCTGTAAAGATAAGGACGAAGAAGAAATTTTTCTTTTCAGGTTGAATGTCACCAAAGGAGAAGTGGTGAGGTCCTACCGAAGAGATGTATTAGTCACCCTAAAAATCAATTAATATTATGTTTATTTTCAAAGCCTTTAGGGCAATTGATGATCCTACATCTTGCCTCAGATTTATTGAAGGTCATGCCAATGTTTTAAAAGAATATGGTGTCACAAAAGTGGGCTCTTCAAACCATTTTTGGATGTATAATCCTTATGTATATGTCGTAACTGTAGAGGATATCCAAACAGGAATGATGGTCAGTGGCGTGAGGATACATATTGCCAATAGGGATTACCCGCTTCCAATTGAAGAGGCAATAGGGAAAATTGATCGGAAGATTCATGACGTGGTGGATATTTACCGTGAAAATGGAACAGGTGAAGTGGCAGGTTTATGGAATTCAAGATCCATAGCAGGGTATGGTATAGGCTCTATGTTTCTCTCAAGAACAGCTATAGCTATAGCGGCCCAACTAAAATTAGAGTCACTATTGGCTCTGTGTTCCGAATTTACAATCCAACCCACTTTAGATAAAGGATTTCAGGTGGAGGAAAGTATTGGAAAAAAAGGAAGGTTTAGATATCCTAACGTGGACTTCATATCTACTTGTGCAGTACTTCGAGATGTTGAAAAAATCCCATTGGCATTGCCTTCCGAAAAAAGGTATATATTTGATTTAAGGAAAAATTTCGATAGCATCAGGGTTGAAAACTCACTCAAGGGAGATATCGAAATCAGATATGACCTTTTGATAGAAAATCCCGATTGGCGCTTAAAATTATGTATGTAATATTATTAAGTCTCATTTTAAGCATCCATAGCTTTGAAAATGTAATTCAAGAAACCCTGCCAAGCATAGATTTGGCTTATGAATTTCTAATTGAAAATAGCAGTAGACATTTCACTGTTGAAGAAATTATTCTTTCTGAGGGTTTTATCAAAGTTGAATCTGCAACAAAAAACTTCGGGATCAATGATAGGATCGTATGGTTAAAATATGGGATTGTCAATGATTCGGATGAGGAAAAAAAGTTTTTTTCAATTAATAATGCTTCTTTAGATAAACTTGAGATTTTTTTGGTAGCCAACGGTGAGATCGTTGATCGACAAATCGGTGGGAGAGTAGTTGGGATTGATGACAGAATGATCCCATCCAAAAATATTGTTTTCGAATTGAATTTAGAAAAAAATCAACCTTACACCCTTTATATGAGGATTGAAAGCGTCAACAAAAAGGTCATTCTTGCTTCAATTTCTGATCTACAGTTTGTCAATAAACAAATCTGGAAAGAAAATTTATTTTTTGGAATTTTCACGGGAATTCTGTTTGGATTGCTGTTTTACAATCTTTTCTTGTACTTTTCAATCAAAGATAAAGTATATCTGATCTATGTGATTCACACATTTTTGGTATGGTTAACCCAATCTGCTATTTTGGGCTATACGCAGGAATTGATCTGGCCAAATGATATCTGGATCAACCTTAGAAGTGGAGTGATGTTTTCTTCCTTAGTAAGTATAGCCGGAATCTGGTTTCTAAGGGTTTTTCTACACACCAAAGTTTTTCTACCAAAACTGGATAAAGGCTTCTATTTTATTTATGCTGTTTACATTTTTATTTTCATCAATGCACTTTTCATTTCCTTGACATTAAGTTATCAGGTTCTTTTGGTGACGCAGACCATTGTCGTTGTGTATGTTTTGTTGGTGGCGATTTATGTATGGCTCAAAGGTTATAGTCCCGCAAGATATTATTTATTGGCTTGGTCAATTTTTATGATGGGCATTTTGTGGTTTGTGATGAGTGAAATGGGAATTTTACCATACACGGCTTTTTCAGCTTTTATCATGCCATTAGGATCAGCATTAGAGGTGATTTTACTTTCTTTTGCACTTGCAGATAAAATTAATATTCTGATCAAGGATAAGAATAAAGAACAGCTCGATAAACTTCAGATTATGAAGGAAAATGAACGGCTAATCATCAAGCAAAATGAAAATCTGGAGGAAAAAGTAAAGAAGAGAACTGAGGAACTTGAACTAACGCTACATAATTTACAAAACACCCAAACGCAACTGGTCAATCAGGAGAAAATGGCCTCTCTGGGTCAACTTACAGCGGGTATCGCACACGAAATCAATAATCCGATCAATTTTGTCAGCTCCAATATTGCCCCATTAAAAAGAGATATTAAAGACTTGTTAGAGGTGGTAGAGGTTTACAGGGAAAAAGGGTTTGTAGAATTTTCGGAGTCTTCCAAAATGGCGATTCAGGCCAAAGAACAAGAAATCGAATTTGATTACCTGCTCAATGAGATTGACCAATTATTGAGAGGTATGGAGGATGGTGCCAAAAGAACAGTAGAGATTGTCAAAGGTCTTCGGCTTTTTTCTCGAGTGGATGAACAGGATGTTAAAAAGGTGGATATTCATGATGGGTTGAATAGTACTTTGATTTTGCTCAGTAGTTCGATGAACGGAAAAATAAAAGTTAATAGGCAATATGGTTCTTTGCCCATGGTGGAATGTTTGGCCGGAAAAATCAATCAGGTTTTTATGAATATAATCACCAATGGTATCCATGCACTATTGGATAATCTTGATAAAAACTCCGAACCGGAACTTACTTTACGTACAAGTAGAATAGAAAATAGCATTATAGTAGAGATTGAAGATAACGGACCTGGTATGCCTGACAAGGTTAGACAAAGGATTTTTGAACCTTTTTTTACTACAAAAGCTGTAGGGAAAGGTACTGGCTTAGGCCTTTCAATTGTATATACCATCATAGAAAATCACAGGGGCACTCTCGAAGTACGATCGAGAGAAGGTAAGGGTACTAACTTCATTATAACACTTCCTATTTATCAATTGACTCAGCAAAATGACTGACAAGATCATAGTTTTATATATAGATGATGAGGACAATAACCTTAACTCTTTCAAGGCCAGTCTGAGAAGAGAATTTAGCGTCGTTACAGCATTAACCGCGGAGGAGGGCTTGACAATAGCGGCATCAGAAGAAATACACGTGGTGATTGCTGACCAAAGGATGCCAGGAATGTCAGGGGTGGAATTTTTTGAAAAATTAATGAAAATCAATCCAGACCCTATCAGGATACTATTGACGGGATATTCTGACATCGCAAGCGTAATTGACGCCATCAATAAAGGAGAAGTATACAGGTTTATTGATAAGCCATGGAATATCGATCAAGTGAAGATAGCCATTAAAAATGCTGCCGAAATCTATTTTACCAGAAAAGAACTAAAAGACAAAAATGAAAGATTGCAGAAAATAATTTCCGAAATGAACCAGTTTGTGTACTCTCTGTCACATGAACTCAGGGGCCCATTGATGAGCATCTCAAGTGTATCAAATCTTGCCAAAATGGAATCCAAAGAACCATCGGTGAGAGAGTATTTTGAGATGATTGATTCAGCGACTGATAAACTCGATGATTATATTTACAAAATAATGGACTTTTACAGAGCTACTAAAATTGAAAATAAAATTACAGAAATCAGATTTAATGAAATTATTGCAGAACAGTTAGATTTTTATAGGAAAAAGTGGGATTTGAGTGCCATAGAAGTAATTGTCGATGTAAATCAACTGGGCCCTTTCTTTACAGATGATTCCAAATTAAGGGTGATCCTGAATCACTTGTTCAGCAATGCCTGTAATTACCAAATTGAAAACAATCCAAATAAAACGATTTGGATTTCAATAACATGTGATAGTAATTCAGTGAGTCTTGTATTTAAGGATAATGGAATAGGGATTGAAAAGGAATTTCTAGGGCAGGTTTTTAATCTTTTTCAAAGGGCTACCAAAAAAAGTGTGGGTTCAGGACTTGGATTGTATATGGTCAAGGAATCCGTTACCCAATTGGGAGGTGAAATAAGTATTGATTCCGTTGTAAATGAAGGAACTACCGTGAATATTTTTTTACCATCACTTATACTGGCAGAAAGTGAAAAGGAAGCTGCTCAATAAAATTATCCATAAAAGTACTAAAGCCCTTTTTTAATTTAGTTAAATTTTCCTTCCCACAGGCGTAAAAGCCAGACGCAACACACAATTATGAATCAATTGGTACTATAGCCAAGTACTTTTTTTATTAATTCAACTTCGTATACAAGTTACCAACGAAGCTCCCAAAGGATTGAAATTGTAGTTATTTGGTTGGAAGGAGAATTGCTTTACTCGATGATTTACAATTTACAGCACTTTGTTTCCAAGGCATTTTGCCTTTAATTTGCATGGAATTAATATATCTTCATTAAAAAGTTTTTATTTATGATCAATCCATGGCATGATGTGAATATTGGTAAAGAAGCTCCTGATTTTGTAATGGGAGTTATTGAGATCCCCAAAGGAAGTAAAGGGAAATACGAGTTGGATAAAAAAACCGGTATGTTGCTTTTAGACAGGGTATTGTTTTCGGCGGTACATTATCCAGCTAATTATGGTTTTATCCCTCAGACTTTCTGCGAGGATAAAGATCCACTTGATATTTTGATCATTTCCCAGATTGATATTCCTTCCATGACTTTGGTAAAAGCAAAAGTGATTGGTGTCATGCGCATGGTAGATGGGGGTGAGGCTGACGATAAAATCATTGCTGTGGCTGCTGAGGACCAATCTGTGAATTATATCAATGATATTGATGAATTGCCTCCTCACCTGATGAAAGAAGTCCACAGATTTTTTGAGGATTATAAGAAATTGGAAAATAAAGAAGTCAAGGTAGAAGACTTTTTAGGTAAAGCGGAGGCTTTTAAGATCATTCAGGAAAGTATTGAGTTGTATGATAGTAACTTCAGAACACAGAGATAAATAAAAGCCCGGAGATTTTCGGGCTTATTGCTTCCCTACTGTTATGAAAAAACTTTCCGTTTTTCTTTTTCTTTTTTGTCACCAACTGCTGGCCCAAGAATTTATTTCCTCCAAAATCCAATTTTCCGGGTATATAGAAGCCTATTATAATTATGACTTTAACCTACCAGAGAATCATTTAAGACCTGATTTTTTGTACAATTTCACAAGGCATAATGAGGTCAGTATTAACTTGGCAGTATTGAAAGCAAGTTACGAGGATGATAACATTCGGGGGAATTTAGCCATCATGGGAGGTACTTACGCCCAATTCAATTTGGCCGAGGAACCTGCATGGGCACAGATGCTCAATGAGGTTTCAGTAGGTGTGAAATTGAACGAAAAGCTATGGTTGGATGTGGGCATCATGCCTTCTCATATTGGTTTTGAGAGTTGGTATGGGATGGATTGTTGGCACCTGAGTAGAAGCTTAATGGCAGAAAATTCTCCTTATTTTCTTACCGGGGCAAGATTTTCTTATGCGGTAAGCGAAAAAATGGATATACAGCTTTGGTTGGCAAATGGTTGGCAGAATGTACAAAAAGACTCCAGGAACCAATCCTTGGCAGTTGGTATTGGCGTCAATCATAGACCCATTGAAGGTTTGGTAGTCAACTATTCCAATTTCTTTGGCAATGAAAGTCCGCAGCCAATAAGGATGAACAGATTCTTCAATAATTTTTATGCGCAATATGAGAAAAATAAATGGGGAGTAACCATAGGAGCAGATTATGGAATTGAAGCATCATTTGTAGGGAATCCTCACCAATGGTATGGTATTACAGCGTCTTTGCGTCGCCAATTTTTAGATAAGTTTTTTGTGGCAGGTAGAGCGGAGTATTATTCTGACCCAGTGGGCATCATTCTCAATGAAGGGTTGAAAGTATCAGGCTTGTCTGCCAATTTGGATTATCACATCAATAAATCAGCCTTGATCAGACTCGAAGCACGTCAATTTATGAGCCCTGAAGCCATCTTCTCCTTGCCGGAAGCAAAATTCAGTAAAGGAAATACGGCAGTGACCGGATCTTTGGCAGTCAGGTTTTAACCTTTCTTTTTTGTGGGAACCTTCTTTTTGGGTAAAGATTTTTGAATGTATTTGACAAATTCCTCGTAATTGATATGTTCGTGATTACTGATGGAAAAAGAATTTTTGTCATCAAAAACCAGGGTCAATTGTTTGAATTCCCTTTTGTTTGTAATGATTTGCTCTTCATCCCAAACAAGAACCTGATTCAAAAGATATTTCTTGGTTTGATTTCTAAGTGGTAGTTGGGTGATGATGATTCCTTTACCCCCAGAAATAAATTTGTATGCAGCCATCATTTTGACCAAAAGCAATAAGATTACTAAAGTCAGTAATACGGTGGAAAAAAGATAGACGACTATACTTAGGGTCCTTTGAGTTGCAAAATGATTCAGCGTATAAATCAAACCACCTACCAATGTTATTACTATTAGTCCAAGGGCAAAGTAGGTGCTTGATTTTGGTTTGCAATGAATCATTGTGACTTCAATTCGGCTAGGGTTTTTTTGGAAAAGCTGACCACATCTTCAAAAAAATCACCAAAATGAACCTTCAGATATTCATGATGTTGGTCAAGAAATAAGTGAGCAGTTTCCATTTTTGAATCAAATTTGGTTCTTTTGGACATTCCGGTCAATGCCCTTCTTATGCCATCCAAGTCCCCATATCCAGTAAGCCAGTTGTAATATTTCATATAACCGAAGGTCATCAGGAATTTCTCGGGCAATATTTCTTTATGTTCTTCAATGATGGCATAAACATTATCAGCAAACTCCTCAATGGGTTTAGGGAAATAGTTTTTCCAATACCTGCCCAGAAAATAATCAAAATACATATCGGTGATGACCGTAGAATATCTACCGTATTCTGGTCGTAAAATGGATTGGGCTTCTTTTACCACAGGATGATTGTCCGTGTACTTGTCGATTTCCCAATGGAGTTTGATACCTACGACAATATCCTTTTCAAAAGCAGTATCAATGTCTCCTCTGACAAAGTCCCCTATAAAATTTCCAATCAAAACTTTGGGTTCCCCAAAGGATAAATATGCATGTGCTAGATAATTCACTTACGAGATAGTTTTACTGTCTGGGTTATGTATGTAATTTGCCTCAAATTTAACAATAGATGTCAAGAATACAGGAAGAATTAAGTTTTTCTCTCAAACTTCTGAAACAGGAATGGGAAGAGGATTTGAACCACTACAAAAAGAAATTTTTATATACCTCAATATCAGACAAAAAGGAAGAGGGTGTTTGCTGGTATCCGGTCCAACTAAAAAAAACCAAAACAGGATTTGGTGAACGGCTGATCGTTGAGTTGGAAAGATTCGATTCCAAGCAATCCCATGTTTTCCAATCCGGTAAATCAGTCTCCATCTTTTCCAATCATGATAAGCACCAATCCCAGGAAAATAGGATCAATGGTGTGATCAATCAGGTCAAAAAAGACATCATGGTGGTCACTTTACAGGTAGATGAAATCCCCGATTGGATGAATTCCGGGAAGATGGGGATTGACCTGCTTTTTGATGAGGCAAGTTACCGTGAAATGGAGTCTACTTTAAAAGCTGTTATCAAATCAGAAAAAGGAAGGTTGGGTGAACTGAAAAATATTTTACTCGGTGAAAAAGAGCCTGAATTCAAACAAACTGATATTGTTCAAAATAACCAACTGAACAGCAGCCAAAACACGGCATTAAATCTGGTCAGGAATGCCAAGGATGTAGCCATCATTCATGGGCCTCCCGGAACAGGTAAGACGACCACTTTGGTAGCGGCCATCTTACAGTCTTTGGAATCTACCAAGCAGGTATTGGTCTGTGCGCCAAGTAATGCTGCTGTAGATCTGTTGGTCGAAAAACTGATAGCTCAAAATATCAGCACACTTCGGATTGGACATCCTGCCAGGGTGGAGGATCATATTTTATCGCAGACTTTGGATGCCAAAATAGCCAATCATGACAGCTACAAAGATCTGAAGCGGCTCAAAAAATCTGCTGAGGAATATCGAAAGATGGGGCAAAAGTATAAGCGAAGTTTTGGTCCTGAGGAGCGGATGCAGCGAAAGAGAATATTTGATGAAGTCAGTAGGCTGAAATCAGATGCAGAAAGCCTGCAGGATTACATTACCTATGACATTTTCCAACAGACTCAGGTATTTGCATCCACCTTGGTGGGGGCTTCTAATTCAGCTTTGAAAGGAATGAGTTTCCCGGTTGTTTTCATTGATGAAGCCGCGCAGGGATTGGAAGCTGCCACTTGGATTCCCATCCAAAAAGCCCAAAAGGTAGTGATGGCAGGCGATCATTGTCAATTGCCACCGACCATCAAATCCTATGAAGCTTCCAAAAACGGATTAAGTGAAACCTTATTCGAAAAGGTGATCAAAAGGAAGCCTGCGGCATCACAGATGTTGAGTTTGCAATACAGAATGCCTGAGCTGATCATGGGCTTTTCCGGGAAATATTTTTACAAGGATGGATTGATAGCTGCCGACAATACCCTTGAACATAAACTTTCTGATGATGAGTCTGTCCTGGAATATATTGATACTGCAGGCAGTGGATTTGCGGAGCAACAGGAGGAAGAATCCCTGAGCACGTTTAACTTGGAGGAAGCAAGGTTTGCCTTGAGATATCTGGAAAATCTGATCAAAAGGATTGGCATTGCCAAAATTAAAACGAATGAATGGAACATCGGCCTGATAGCTCCTTATCGGGCCCAGGTCAGGAGGTTCAATGAATTGGTGTTTGATTCATATGAATTTCCGAATCTGCGTTCATTTTCGGATTTGTTGACCATTGATTCCATAGATGGATTTCAGGGGCAGGAGCGGGATATCATCGTCATCAGTTTGGTTAGGTCCAATAGTTCGGGCGAAATCGGATTCTTGGCAGATACCAGAAGGATGAACGTTGCCCTGACCCGGGCCAAAAGAAAACTGATTGTCATTGGAGATAGCGCCACCCTAAGTAACCATCCTTTCTATGCGGCATTTTTGGATTATGTGGATGGGAATGAATGTTATAAAAGTGTTTATGAGTATTTGGATGAGGACTTTTAACAAATACACCAAACTCCGCTAAATTAGACTACATGCCCAAAAAGATAAGTATATTTGTGTCAACATCTTAATAATGAAAACCAAAGAATCCATTTTAAAT
This sequence comes from Aquiflexum lacus, assembly GCF_015476655.1. Classification (GTDB taxonomy): domain Bacteria; phylum Bacteroidota; class Bacteroidia; order Cytophagales; family Cyclobacteriaceae; genus Aquiflexum; species Aquiflexum lacus. The sequence continues at coordinate 94,513 of NZ_JABFHF010000014.1, read as the reverse complement.
AACCTTAAGTCATTGGAAAGTGAACTTTCTACTTTTGGCATTAGATCCATAGGTTTATTTGGATCCTATGCAAAAAATGAATATTCCATAAACAGCGACATTGATATTTTGATTGACTTTGAACCTGAGATGGAAAACTTCGACAATTATATGGCCGTTTGCGATATCATAGAAAATTCTTTTAAGAATTGTAGAGTAGATATTGTCACTAAAAACGGACTTAGCCCTTATATAGGGCCAAAAATTTTATCTGAAGTAGAATATGTCTAAGCTTCCAAAGGAATATCTTAAGCATAGTGTTGATGAGTGTATTTACATATCTAATGTGATTACTCCATACAAAACCAAAGAAGAATTTTTTGCAGATGAAACATTGAAACGTTGTAGAACAGCGTTGGGTGGTGACTAGATGTGGTTTTCAACTGGGTGTAACATATTCACAGGAATTACAAATTCCAAGGATAGAAAAGGTGTAGATACAATCTACACCTAGCGCCTGTGCCAATTTACACCCAAATGGGGGAAGAATCCCTGAGCACGTTTAACTTGGAGGAAGCAAGGTTTGCCTTGAGATATCTGGAAAATCTGATCAAAAGGATTGGTATTGCCAAAATCAAAACGAATGAATGGAACATCGGCCTAATAGCTCCTTATCGGGCCCAGGTCAGGAGGTTCAATGAATTGGTATTTGATTCTTATGAGTTTCCTAATCTGCGTTCTTTTTCGGATTTATTGACGATAGATTCCATAGATGGATTTCAGGGGCAGGAGCGGGATATCATTGTCATCAGTTTGGTCAGGTCCAATAGTTCCGGTGAGATCGGATTCTTGGCAGATACCAGAAGGATGAACGTGGCCCTTACCCGGGCCAAAAGAAAACTGATTGTCATAGGAGACAGTGCCACCTTAAGCAACCATCCTTTCTATGCGGCATTTTTGGATTATGTGGATGGGAATGATTGTTATAAAAGTGTTTATGAGTATTTGGATGAGGGTTAATTATCCTTTGCCTTTCTCCCCAACCCCTCAAAATAAGCCCAATTAAGATAACTCAGTACATCACCAAATATTTCAGTTGCAGCTACCATATCTTTAGGGATTTCCCTTCCATGTAATTTGGCCAAAAGCAACCCGTAGATCGCATTGATGCAGATTTGGATTTCGTTGCCGGGAGAATTTTCGCCAGCTTCAAGCACCATTTGGATGATATGCGGTTTGGCTTTTTGGTAGATATTGAAATAGCTGTTGTCGGTTTTCAACAGTTGCCAATGTAATTTGGCCAGAAGGTCAACCATATGATGAACGGATTTTAAATGGCCGCTTTCCTTAATATCCTCATTTGCCATGGAATCTGCCAGTCCAGCAAACCATTGGTAAGTTCCCTCTTTTTCTTCCTCAGAAATCGGGTAATGTGAAATGACATATTGTTTTACCTTTTGCATGTTGAACTGGTAAGCTCTTAAGAGGTCTTCCATTTGGTACATATAGATGATAAACTCTCCGATGTTTTTGGCTTTTTTCTTTTCAGCAATGGCCTTCATTTCACTGATTTTTGATGATGGTGCAAAGAAAATAAGAAAGGTTTGTTTTTAACAATAAAATTGAAAAATGCGTACATTTAAGAAACTCAAATCCAATGAAAATCGAAGAAGTAGAAATTGAAAATATTTCAGGAAGCCAGTTTATTAAGATACCTGAAAATTTTAAAATAGATGATAATAAGGTTTACCTTAAAAAAATGGGTAACTCAATTTTCATTATTCCCTTTCATAATCCTTGGGAATCCTTAATTGAGGGTGTAAAACTTTTCACTGATGATTTTATGGAAGAAAGGAACCAGCCAAGCTTCGATAATTAGATCAAATAATTCTTTTAGTTATTCTGTATAATTGATTTTTTTATTAAAACAATTTAGACCTTCCTTCTCTTCATATACTGATATAACCCGCAAATTTTTCTATTTTTGCGCCCAGAATGAATATGCAAAGAATTAGGAATTTCTGTATTATCGCCCATATCGATCATGGGAAAAGTACACTCGCAGACCGTCTCCTTGAATTTACCCATACGGTAAGTGGCAGGGAGATGCAAAATCAATTATTGGACAACATGGATTTGGAACGTGAGCGTGGCATCACCATCAAGTCCCATGCAATCCAGATGAAATACATGTATAAAGGTGAGGAATATACTCTCAACCTGATAGATACTCCCGGACATGTGGATTTTTCTTATGAGGTTTCCAGGTCCATTGCTGCCTGCGAAGGGGCTTTGTTGATTGTGGATGCTTCCCAGGGCGTGGAAGCCCAGACCATATCCAACTTGTATTTGGCCATCGGCCATGATCTTGAAATCATCCCTGTTTTAAATAAAATAGACCTTCCCGGTGCTGAACCTGAAGTAGTGGCTGATGAGGTCATTGACCTTATTGGTTGTGACAGGGAGGATATTGTGTTGGCTTCCGGCAAAGAGGGTATTGGTATTGAAGATATCCTGAATGCAGTTGTGGAACGTGTTCCCGCACCAAAAGGGGATCCCAATGAACCGCTACAGGCCATGATTTTTGACTCGGTTTACAATCCATTTAGAGGAGTTGAAGTTATATTCCGGATTTTCAATGGGAGTATGAACAAGGGTGACAAGATCAAATTTGTCAATACCAATAAAGAATACTTCGCAGATGAAATTGGGATATTGGGAATGAATCAGATTCCCCAACAGACCATGTCTGCAGGAAATGTAGGATACCTCATTTCCGGGATCAAAGTGGCCAAAGAGGTCAAAGTTGGTGATACCATCACGCATGTCAAAAATCCTTGTACCATAATGGTCAAAGGTTTTGAGAATGTAAAGCCCATGGTTTTCGCTGGGATCTATCCTGTTGAAACCACGGAATTTGAAGAATTAAGGGCTTCTATGGAAAAGCTCCAACTCAATGACGCTTCTTTGGTATGGGAACCAGAGACTTCAGCTGCTTTAGGATTTGGATTCCGCTGCGGATTCTTAGGAATGCTTCATATGGAGATCATACAAGAGCGCTTGGAACGTGAATTTGACATGACGGTCATCACTACCGTACCATCAGTTCAGTTTAAGGCCCTGATGAACAACAATGAGTACAAGTTGGTCAATGCCCCTTCTGATATGCCTGACCCGACACTTTTCAAGCATATTGAGGAACCATTTGTTAAAGCCACCATCATCACTGCAGCTGAGTTTGTAGGTCCTGTAATCCAACTTTGTATGGACAAAAGAGGATTGATCAAAAATCAGGTTTACCTGACATCTGACCGTGTTGAATTGTCCTTCGATATGCCTTTGGCCGAAATAGTTTTTGATTTTTTTGACCGACTCAAAACCATTTCAAGGGGGTACGCTTCATTAGATTATGAAATGATCGGTTTCAAACAATCCCATATGGTGCGCTTGGATGTCATGCTCAATGGTGAAATAGTGGATGCATTATCTGCTATTGTACACAGGGACAAAGCATACGAATGGGGAAAAAGACTTTGCGAAAAACTGAAGGAATTGGTACCGAGACAAATGTTTGAAATTGCCATTCAAGCAGCAATTGGAGCCAAAATCATAGCGAGGGAAACCGTAAAAGCCATGCGTAAAAATGTTTTGGCCAAATGCTATGGCGGGGATATTTCGCGTAAACGCAAACTCCTCGAAAAGCAGAAAAAAGGAAAGAAACGCATGAGGCAAGTAGGCAACGTAGAGATTCCTCAGGAGGCATTTATGGCGGTGTTGAAGTTGGATTAGTAAGAGAAACGAGAGGCGAGAACCGAGAGTCTTGATCATAGAAACCAGAACCAAGATACAAGAACCAAGACTTTCTTTCAGAAATCAGTAATTTCGTGACGTGTTAAGCGGATTTATAATTCGATTTCCGATACTTAATTCTGAACAAACAATAATTAACTAAATAGCCAAACCCTATTAAATTCACGCTCATCATGCCAACACTAATAGACGGAAAAAAAACCTCAGAAGAAATCAAAATTGAAATCGCACATCGTGTGGCTGAGATCAAGGTGGAAGGAGGAAAAACGCCCCACTTGGCTGCAATCCTTGTTGGAAGTGACGGGGCAAGTCAGACCTATGTGGGGGCAAAGGTAAAGTCCTGTGAACAGGTTGGGTTTGAGTCTACCTTGGTCAGGTTGGAGGAATCGGTGTCTGAAGAGGAACTTTTGAAGGTGGTGGAAGATATCAATCAAAATCCAGAGATTGATGGGTTGATTGTCCAATTGCCACTTCCCAAGCATATTTCTGTAGAAAAAGTAACCAATAAAATCAAGCCTGAAAAGGATGTGGATGGCTTTACACCTGTCAATGTGGGAAGGATGACCTTAGGTTGGCCGGCTTATGTTGCAGCTACTCCTTATGGAATAGTCGAGTTGTTGAAAAGATATAAAATAGAAACTTCGGGCAAACACTGTGTGGTCATTGGTAGAAGCCATATCGTAGGTTCTCCCATGAGTATTTTGATGGCGAGGAATGAATATCCAGGAAACTGTACTGTAACCCTAACCCATAGCAGAACGAAGAATCTACCTGAAATAGCCAAGACTGCCGATATCTTGATTGTTGCTTTGGGTAGGCCTGAGTTTGTAACTTCGGATATGGTTAAAGAAGGGGCAGTGGTGATAGATGTTGGAATTCATAGAATTGAAGATTCAAGCAAGAAATCAGGATTCAGGTTGATCGGAGATGTGAAATTTGATGAAGTTTCTAAAAAGGCTTCAGCTATCACACCTGTTCCAGGAGGTGTGGGTCCGATGACTATTGCCTCTTTGTTATACAATACTTTGTTGGCCGCTGAAAAGAAGGTCTTTGGTTAATTTAAGCCATGACTCAAAGTCATGGCATGAGTAAACTAAATTGAGTAATTAAAATACCCTTTACCCCTTGCAGGGAAAGGTTTTCATTTCTACTTTTGCTGACCCTAAAAGCGCACGTGGTGAAACTGGTAGACACGCCACTTTGAGGGGGTGGTGCCCTTACGGGTGTGGAAGTTCGAATCTTCTCGTGCGCACAACAGGCCTCGGTTATCCGGGGCTTTTTCTTTTTTATACTTTTGAATAAAAGCAGTTTGATTCGAAAGTCGATTTGACTACTTTTCAAACTTTCCAATTAAAAAAAAATGCAAAAGAAACTGCTTCTCCTTTTCTGTTTGGTCAGCTTATTAAAAACCTTGACTATTGCACAGACAGCCCAATTTCCGATAGTTCAAGGTTTTGGAGGGATTTATGAAATTCCCGAAGCAACAGAAAGACCCGATCCAAATGGTAACTATAAAATCATCATAGATTTGGTTTCAGCAAGTGATGATCCAAAGCAGATCAACAGAATGGTGGATAACATTGCAAGGATGATCAATTTGCATGGCATTGGAGGTGTTCCAAGAGAGAATATAAAAGTGAAAGTAGCTGTTCACGGAGGGGCGATTTTCACGATCCTGAACGACAGTTACTATGAAAAACTATATGGTACAAAAAATCCTAATTTGCAGGTATATGAGGCATTGAAAGATGCCGGTGTTGAGTTCTATATCTGCGGGCAGTCTTTGATCGCAAGGGAAATGAAAACAACGGATGTTTGGGATGGTGCTGAGATTGCCTTGTCCATGTTGACCACATTGACAACTTATGTGCCCCAAGGATATATGCTAATGCGATTTTAAAGACCTAATTCCAGCTGAATGGGCAAATGTCTGAAGGACTTTCGGTGAATTGGTGTTAATCCTAATTTGATGATTCCTGCTCTATGGGTTTTGGTAGGATAGCCTACGTTTTTCTCCCAGCCATATCCGGGATAGGTTTTCGCAAATTCAGACATCAAATTGTCCCTATAAACTTTTGCCAAAATAGAGGCAGCTGCGATGCTTGCAAATTTACCATCTCCCTTGATGATGCAATCAAAAGGGATATTCAGATCCGTTTTAAATCTATTTCCATCTATAAGAAGGTGTTGGGGGATCACTTCCAGATTCTTCACTGCCCGGGACATGGCCAAAAATGAAGCATTCAGAATATTAATTTCGTCAATCTCTTCAACACTAGCTTCTGCAATGGACCAGGCCAATGCAGAAGCTTTGATCTCCTCTACTAAGTTTTCCCGATTGGATTTACTGAGTTTTTTGGAGTCATTGATAAACTCATTGGCATAACCTTCCGGTAAAATAACCGCAGCAGCTACAACCGGACCGCAAAGACAGCCTCGTCCTACTTCATCGCAGCCGGCTTCTAACTTATCGTATTCTAAATTCGGCCTCAGCATCTTCCGCTGTTCTTCTTTCTGATTTATAATATTTATGGATCATTTCGGCAACCAGACCAGTCCATCCTGTCTGATGGGAAGCACCGAGACCAGTCCCATTGTCTCCATGGAAATATTCATAAAACAAAATATGGTCTTTGAAATGGGGGTCTTCCTGCATTTTAAGATTGTTTCCATACATGGGTCTGTGGCCATTTTCGTCTTTTAGGAATATTTTGATGCACCTTAGTGATAATTCTCGGGCGATAATATCCATGGTGACGTAATTACCGGAACCAGTTGGGTATTCAATTGAAAATTCTCCACCATAATAGTAATCAAATTTCCTTAGGGATTCAATGATCAGGTGATTGATCGGAAACCAGATTGGCCCACGCCAGTTGGAGTTTCCGCCAAACATCATGGAATCGGATTCTCCCGGTGTATATTTCACACTCAAGACGTCGCCATTGATTCTCAGGGTGTAGGGTTTCTTTTTATGGAATTTGGAGAGTGACCTGATTCCGAAATCACTTAAAAACTCCTCTGAATCCAACATTTTATTGAGAATACTCTTCATCCGGTGTCCTCGCAATAAAGCAAAAAGCCTCCGTTTTTCAAACCCCGGTTGTATCCAACTAGACACCAATGCAGCTAATTTCGGTTTTTCTTTAAGGAAGAATTCCAGTCTCTCTTTGAATTCCGGAAGGCTATCAAACAATTCCACGCGAATTGATTCTACAGCAAACAATGGAATGATTCCAACGATCGATTTGAGCTTCATGACCTTAGGGTCTTTTCCGGGAAGGTGAAAGACATCAAAGAAAAAGTTTTCTTCATCATTCCAAAGGCTGATGTTTTCTCCCGAAATGTTGCTCATCGCCCCTGCTATGTATAGGAAATGCTCTAAAAATTTAGTGGCTGTAAATTGATAGGTTTTATTGAACTCACATAAATCTAGGGCAATCCGCATCATATTCAGCGAAAACATTGCCATCCAAGAGGTAGCGTCGGCCTGTTCTAATTTCCCTTTGTACCTATGGGCATGAGACCTGTCGATGACGGAGATATTGTCCAAACCTAAAAATCCTCCTTCAAAAATATTCTTTCCCTCGCTATCCTTTTGGTTGACCCACCAGGTAAAGTTGATCATGAGTTTGTGAAATGCCCTTTCGAGGAATTCCTGATCTCCTTTGCCATCATTCATTTTTTTGTCAATCTGATAGACCCGCTGCACGGCATAGGCATGGACAGGAGGGTTGACATCATTGAAATTCCATTCATAGGCAGGAATCTGCCCATTTGGATGCATATAAGATTCGTTTAAGAACAAAACAAGTTGTCCTTTGGCAAAATCAGGGTCGAGCCTGGAAATTGGAATACAATGGAAAGCGGAATCCCATACCGCATACCATGGGTACTCCCATTTGTCGGGCATGGAGATGATATCCTGATTGTAGAGATGTCTCCAATCACTATTCCTTCCTTTTTTACGTTCTTTTGGAGGTGAATATCTTCCTGGATCTCCTTCCAACCAACGATCTACATTATAGTAATAAAATTGCTTGCCCCACATCATCCCTGCATATGCTTGCCTTTGGATATCTCTCATGTCCCCATCTTTGACACGTTCCTGCAATTCACCATAAAATTCATCCGCCTCTCTCTTCCTATCAGCCATTATCTGTTCGCAGGGTTCAATTGCTGCTTCGGTTTTTTGATGTGTCATCCGAGTCTTGACCACATGCGAACCACCGGCGGGGATGGTTAATTTGTAAATTGCAGAGGCCTTTGTTCCAAAATCATTTGGATTCAGATGCCTGGAATAGCGGTTCACCACATAATCATTGATGGCATCTTTCAGATACATTTTTTCATTTGGGATACTGTAGAGTTTTTCCCTGTTTGTCTCGTTGTCACAAAACTTAAATTCAGGATCTCCATCAAAATTAAAAAAGTAATTCCCTCTCTGGGGGGAAAAAGCTTTTATAGTATTTTCGCCATTTAGGGTTAGTTTAGGCATAAATGGTTCGTGTCCTGTAAACCATGTTTTTCTAAACCAGATGGTAGGTATTACCCAGATTTCCGCATCTTCAGGCCCTCTATTGTAAATAGTCGCAAAAGCAGTGATGTCCTCAGCGTCATTTTTTGCATACTCTAGAAAAATATCAAAATATTCATCTTTGTCAAAGATGCCAGTATCAATGAGTTCAAACTCGGGGTCTGTTTTGGTTCGTTTCCTGTTTTCTTCCAGAATTTGACTGTAAGGAAATTCATTTTGAGGATACTTGTAAAGCATCTTCATATAACTGTGAGTAGGTGTAGAGTCAAGATAATAATAGAGTTCCTTTACATCTTCACCATGATTGCCCTGATGTCCAGTCAAACCAAATAATCTCTCTTTAATCAGTGAGTCTTTACCATTCCAAAATGCCCATGCAAAACATAAATTTTGTTTGTAATCAGATATCCCGCCGATTCCTTCCTCTCCCCATCTATATGCCTTACTTCGGGCCTCGTCGTGGGTAACATTGTCCCATGCAGCACCATTAGGACTATAGTCTTCCCTTACGGTTCCCCATTGCCGTTCTGTCAGATAAGGCCCCCATTTTTTCCAATGTTTTTTCCTTTCTCTATCTTCTTGAAGCCTTAATTTTTCTATATTCATTTAAACCTGATCCAAATAATCTATCCCGAATTTACCCATTTTTATAATAGTTGATCCTTTTTGGATATGACTTCTCTGAAATTTTTAAATATGTTTTTTCCGCAATCGATTTAAATGTTAGTATTTGATGTTTTTGAATTAACCGATTGATTATTTCAAAATTAAAAAATACCTAACGAAGGATAAACCTTGTAACTGGTAGAATGTTGTAAAAAACGCTGATTTGTTTAAAAAATAAGGAATTATATTTGGGTATAAAGGGAATGAAATTATAAACCAAAAGTTCCAAAACGTAAATATTAAAAAATTAATCTGTGATATGGGCTGGTGATTCCATAGTTGTTTTTCTGGTTATTTGAATTAACTGGCGAAAACTTTTTTTAAAAGAATCGGTCTGTTGACCTTTTTTAAATTTTTCGGACTTGACAAACTATTTAAAATACTGAAAAACTTTTCTTCAAAACTATCAACCCATTCTTTTGATGAAACTGGAATGAAATTTCCGGAATTGAGATAGGTTTCTACTTTATTAAAATCAAAGTTGTCGGACATGATTCCGGCACCAGCTATTTTGGCATCAATGGCATTGCAGGCTTGTTCAAATTGCCCCTTTACCGGAACCATCATGACGGGTTTTCCTAAATACATTGCCTCACAAACGGATTCAAATCCTGCTGTAGTCACCAAACCTTTACATTGTGACATTTTTTCTAAAAATAAACGGTCATTTAATTGATGGAAAGTCAGGTTTTCCAAAGGTTTGTACATGATAGGAGCTCCTATTTTATCCCAAAACGCCTCAATTTTAATGAAGGGGTATTGTTTGGCAAATAAGAGGATTTCATCGCTGTATCCCTGATTAACCATGTAGGTTAAGTAAAAATCGCTGCTGTAAGGGGTTGAATTTTTTATTTCGTTTCTAAGTAGGGGTGGTAGGACAAAAGTATTACCACTCTGAGTAGGATTAAGTGGTCTGAATGAAAGTGCCAATTCCATTTCTGATCCAAGTGCTGTGATTTTTGTATTAAGTTGAAATAGTAGTTTCTGAAAGCTATTTCCATTGGGATAAGGGAATTCAGGATGGTTGATTAGATATTGGTGCCCTATTGTCCAATGTCGGCAAGTCGGTTGGAAGAGCATTTTATAAAGACCTCCCAACAGATCATAGAAATTGAGGATGATATCAGGTTGGTGTGCTGTTACAAGTTGATGGATTTCTTTTAGGCTTTTTTTGAAATGATTGATTTTAGATAAATTATGAGTGATTGTTTTGCCCAATTTGATGCCTTTGTTTTTCTTGTCTGTCACAAAATTTGGGCTTTCGAAAAGATAAATCGGAGCCTTGATTTTGGAAGAAAAAAAATCTGGAATTTCTCTTCTTTTGCTTTTTCCCACGCATACTGCACATACTTCGTGTCCACTTTGTTCCAACATGTGGGACATAGAAATTGCCTGGGTCATGTGACCCCTTCCTTCACCTTGGACAATAAAGAAAAACTTCATTTCAGAGTAGGAAATTAGGATAATTTAGATCTTCCGCTGGTTTGGTGAACGCAACAGTCTTATAATCTTTCAGGGTTTCCAGTGAGACGGTTTTTTCAGAAGACATTTTTTTGAAATTGATTTCATTATAATAGATCAATTGCCATGTTCCATCATGGTCTTCTACCAATGCACTCATTGTTTCTACCCAATCACCGGAATTGAGGTAGGTAACTCCATTGATATCCCTGTTTTCAGCTTTGTGTATATGTCCGCAAATGATACCGTCACAACCCTTTGCTTTAGCCATTTTGGCCAATTCTTCCTCGTATTGATCGATGTACGAAACGGCTGACTTTACCTTTCCTTTTATAAATTGGCTTAATGAATAATAAGGTAAGCCCTTTTTTCTTCGATGATAATTCACCAACCTATTTAGCCAAAGCAGAAAAGTGTAACCGACATCTCCCAAATAAGCAATCCACCTAAGATTTGTCGTAATGCTGTCGAAAATATCTCCATGTGTGACAAAGAATTTTTTACCGTTACTTTCATAAATCATGTCAGTTTGGATTGAAACATTTCCAATCTGTAATGGAAGAATCTGATCCAGAAAATCATCATGGTTGCCTCTCAGATAAAACACCTTGGTGTTGTCTCTTTCGATCATTTTCAGCATTCTATTGAAAAACCGGGTATGCTTCCTTTTCCATGAACCTGATTTGCGAAGCTGCCATCCGTCGATAATGTCACCGTTGAGAATCAGGTTTTCACAAGTGTATTGCTTCAGAAAATGGGCGACTTCTTTTGCCTTTGCTCCTTTAGTACCTAGATGTACATCAGAGATGACGATAGTTTTGAAATGAGTTTTCAAGTCTGTCAGTTTTGTTTGCAATATATATATGCTCTAAAAACTAATGATGAAAAGGATATTATGAAAAGGATAAGTTTTTTAAAATTTAGTTTGGTATTGTGAATAAATAGTTAACTGACTGTTAAAATTCCTTATGACTAGTTGAAATTTGATTTGATTTTGTTGATTTGCTCCAAAAACAAAAGATTTATCACTAATTAAAGCGAATAGCTAATTGAGCATTTTCTCAATTTTTCTTTGACATCAGACCGATTATTACCAACTTCGAAACATGTTCAGCGTATTGAACATTAGTCTTTATTTTAAAAAGTATGAAAAAGTTATTTATTCCATTTTTATTTTTTGTGGTTTTATCTTCTTGCCAACAGGTTGATAAAGATCCGGAAATCAATATACTTGGCTATTGGAATTTGGTAGAAGTAACAGGCTCTATTTCCAACCTTGACTATTCTGGAAGTGAGATTGATTTTTCAGAAAAATATATTTTCAATGATGATGGTTCTTTTATCAAAATCACCAATAAAATCAAGGGTAGTGGTAAATTACTAACGGTGCCCGAACAGGCATTAGGTCTTTATGAGTTGATTCCTTCTGATAATTCAGCCCATTTATTTGAGCTAATACTTACTTTTGAAACCAATTTGGATTTGGTTGCCAATTGCGGTGAAGGCAATCAGGAGTTTTTGTATATCAATAACTCAAAAAATCTCACAAATTTCTCATGGGCTGCTTGCGATGGACTCGGGTTCATTTATTCCAAATAAAGGGCAATTATTTCTAAGCATTGAATATCAATTTGAAGGTTGTTCCTTCCCCAAGTTTTGATCTAACCTGAATATTGCCTTTGTGTCTCCGCATAATCTGCTTGGACAGACTCAATCCTATTCCTGATCCTTTCTTTTTTGTGGTAAAGAAAGGAATAAATATTTTGGGCAATGCATCTTCTTCAATTCCCCTTCCGCTGTCAGTTATTTCAAGGATTATTTTCCCGGATTCATCTATAAATGCATCAAGCGAAATTATTCTGCTTACTGTGTCCTCTACTGCCTGAATTGCATTTTGTATCAAATTGATCAAAACCTGTTCGATCAAGGTCTGATCACCAAAAAGAATCAAATTTTCAGGTTCGATATGTTTTTTGAACTGTATCTTATTGGTGTCAAACTGATGCTGCATCAAAGTTTCCAATTGGTCAAAAAGCCCCTTAAGCCTTATCGTTTGGAATTTTGGCGTGGGAATATGGGCAAGACTCCTGAAATCACTTACAAAATTGATCATGCCCTCACTTCTTTTTTCGATGGTGCTGAGGGCCATCAAATAATCTTCCAAATCATTCGGCTGGATGGGTTCATTGATATCCATCTTGGACTCCATATCGCCTTTCACGGTAGATGCCAAAGAAGAAATAGGAGCAATGCTGTTCATGATTTCATGGGTCAGGACGCGAACAAGGTTCTGCCAGGCCTCCATTTCCTTTTCCTCCAACTCACTCTGAATATTCTGAAGGGATACCAATTTGAATTTGGTGTCCCTTAAAACCAGTTCGATCACATAAACCGAAAGCTGCATGATACCATCAGGGTGGGCTATTTTGATCAGTTCACTTCCGCCTGTCCGAAGGGAATGAATGGCATGATGAAGTTCTTTATTGATTTTTTCAACCTCCGTTATATTATTGAGTTGAAGAATATTGAGCATTCTTTTGGCTGCTGTATTGACGATCTGTACTTTGCCATCCTCACCAAAGGTGATCAAACCGATACTCAGGTGTTGAAAGACCGAGCGAAAATATTGGTAATTGGCTTCTTTTTCTGCCTGATCCTCCAGAAGTTTTGCCAAAATGGCATTGAACTCAATATGTAGATCGTCAGTCTCAGTACCATCAAATTTGACAGGATAGACATTGGTGTAATTATCCTGCTTGATGTTATCTAGAAATTGCCTTACCTTTTTGAAAGAGCTTTCTGCATAACTGAGAAAAAAAACTATCTGAGCCAAAATCAAAATAATGAACAGGGATATGGCGAATACCCCTGCTCCATTTAGGATAAAATAAGCAAGTAAAAAAAGTGAAATAGCTAGGAGAATAATTCTACCTAATAAGCCAACCTTATAATCCATATTTTTCCAATCTTCTGTATAGGGAGGCTCTTGTCAATCCCAATTCTTTGGCCGCTTTGGAGATATTACCTCCATTTTTGTCAATTGCTTTTTGGATATAATTTTTTTCTACTTCGTCCAGATTGAAAGTATTTGGCACTGCAGCTTTTTCATTGGAAGGTTTTGCAGAAAGGAAAAAGAAATCCCTGCTATCCAATAATTCACCTTCAGCCATGATGATGGCCCTTTCAATGGCGTGTTGTAGTTCTCTGATATTACCGGGCCAGTTGTATTTTTGAAGCAATTGCATGGCGTTAGGAGAAAATCCTTTGAATTCCTTCCTATACTTCTGCGAATAGCTTTTCAAGAAATGATTCGCGAGTAAAGGAATATCATCCTGCCGGTCTCTTAATGGGGGAAGGAAAATTTCAACCGTATTGATCCTGTAAAGCAAATCCTGACGGAAAGTATTGTCCATCACCATATCATGAATATGCATATTCGTGGCACAGATCAATCGGATATCTACCGGTATGGATTTGTTGGTACCGATCCTGGTAACTTCTCTTTTTTGCAGAACAGTTAATAATTTTGATTGTAAGGGCATGCTAAGATTTCCTATTTCATCTAAAAATAGGGTTCCCTTGTCCGCAATTTCAAACCTTCCTGCACGGTCTTCCTTGGCATCCGTAAAAGAGCCCCTTTTGTGGCCAAATAACTCGCTTTCAAACAAAGTCTCAGTAATTGCCCCCATATCCACACCTACAAATATATCATCTCTTCTATGGGACCTGTCATGAATAGCTCTTGCAATCAATTCCTTTCCGGTTCCATTTTCTCCCAAAATCAAAATATTTGCATCAGTCTTGGCAACTTTGTCAATGATGGAAAAAATATTCTTCATTGAAGCACTTTGTCCAATGATATCCGCATAAGGTTTTTTGAGATCAGATTGTAATTGCTTCTGCTTGGTAGAAAGCTTCTCAACTTGATTGTAGCTGTCTTTCAGGCGGGAAGCAGCGTTGAGGGTGGCCAACAGTTTTTCATTTTGCCATGGTTTGAGGATAAAATCAGTTGCGCCTTCTTTCAATGCCTGAACGGCCATTTCCACATCTCCAAAGGCTGTAATTAGAATAACCACCGCCTTAGGATCAATTTCCTTTATTTGTTTAAGCCAATGAAATCCTTCCTTTCCTGATGTAGTATCATCCGTGAAATTCATATCAAGCAAGATGACATCATAGCTGTTGTTATTGATCAGAAAAGGGATCCTTCGGGGATCCTTTTCAATAGATACTTCTTTTGCATGTTTTTTTAACAACATTTTGGCAGCAAAGAGCAAGTCCTCATTGTCATCAATAATCAATATTTTTCCTAGTTGTTGGTTTTCCATTGGTTTTGGATTTTTTGCTATAATCTTCAATGACAAAATGGTGCCATAATTCAAAAGCCACTCTAAAGGAAGATTTAGCTATAAATCTAATAAAAATATGTTCATAAATGAACATGTCGTATTTAAAAACGGACATGAAGTGGCTCAATTACGGACAAGTTTTCAATCCAAAATGAAATGTATTACCTTTGATACTTTAACAAAAAATAATTTGATATGTCAGTAGCAAGTAAAGGCGATGCCGTTAAAGTACATTACACAGGGAGATTAACAGACGGAACCGTATTTGATTCATCCGAAAATAGAGATCCTCTTGGGTTTACTTTAGGCGATGGAAATATGATCAAAGGATTTGATGCCGCAGTTTTTGGTATGGGAGTGGGTGAAGAAAAAAGTATTACAATTCCATGCGTTGAGGCTTATGGAGAAAAGAGAGAGGATATGATGTTGGAAATCCCAATTGCGCAGGTTCCACCAAATATCAAACCTGAAATTGGAATGGAATTGTCACTTCAGAACCAAGCAGGACAGCCTGTTCCGGTGAAAGTTGCCCTAGTAGATGAAGAAAAAGTAACTTTAGATGCCAATCATCCTTTAGCAGGACAGGATTTGATTTTCGATATCAAATTGGTTGAAATCGCATAAATAAAATGGTTCTCCGCTACTTTGCCAGTAATCCAATATTTTACTTTAATCAGGTCGCCTGCCTGTCCGGTAGGAAGGGATGTATTTGACATTTCAGTTTCCTGTCAAGAATTATATTGAATTACCATTACTGGCATCATTGCGGACCTAAATGATTAAATATCATCGGATTAATAAAGGCCATTGGAGATATATCCTTCAATGGTCTTTTTTTGATTAAAATATGTCTTCTATAGTGGTTTTTGATTTGTCAAATATCCAAACTTGATTACTATCATAGAAATATACCTGATGTTGATTTACTAAAATACCTTTGGCTTTGATGCCTGATGGGAATTTGATTGATTCAACTTTCTCAGATTGGAAATTTAAAAAAACAATTTTTTCTTCCTCCAAATAGATCAGATACCCTTTCCAAAATCCCAATTTTTGGGTAGGCTTAGCATTCAGTTTTTTAATAAAATTACCTTGATTGTCAAGGATAAATACACCTTCATTTCTGATATTTAAAAAGAGCAGGTTTTGATATTCTTTAATATCCACTATGTCCAAAGAAGAACGGTCAATGATCAAATTCAAAGGCTGATTTTGGATGATCCTGTTACGCCTATAATCAAACTGCTTGAGAGATAAATCCGTCTCATCAAAAACCCAAATGATATTGTTGTTTCCAAGTGTGGCAGCCTTGGCAAGGTTGATCAAATCCATTGGGATGCGGTTTTCTGAAACAGGGTTCATAAATCTGTCTAAAATCCTGTATTCCTGTAAATCAGCAGAGAATGTAAAAATATTAACAGTCCAAAAAGCCTCCAATTGACTTAAACTTCCCTGTCTTGGAGGGGAGAAATTATTTAGAAATCCCCCGTCTTTACCATATTGATATAAGTTTCCCTCAAGGTCGGCAAGGAATAAAAAACCCTGATTGTCTAGCGAAATTTTATCCAATCTGGGAAAATCAATGATTTTGGGTATTCCCCAATCTTCTACCTGCCCCAATAGCTGAAGGCTTTGGCTGATGAATATCAATATGAGCAGTATGGATTTCAATTTTCAAATTTTTTGATTTCAAATTCTTCTCCATCAAATACGCCATAAGTAAATTGGTTTACCCATTCACCCAAGTTTAAATATCTTGATGAATTTCCTACAGGCAAATCCAAAGGAAGGTGTCTATGCCCAAAGATATAAAAATCAAAGTGTTGATTTTTTTCAACTTGCTTGCAATATGCCCAAATCCACTCATCCTCACCTTTAAAGTCATTTTCATTGTTTTGTAAACTGGTAATTCTGCTGCTTTTTGACCATTTTTGAGCCAAGCGAATCCCAAGATCTGGATGAAGCCATTTGAAAAACCATTGGCAAACAGGGTTTGTGAAAATCTTTTTAAGGACTTTGTATTGTCTGTCGCCGGGGCCTAAACCATCACCATGACCGATAAGAAACTTTTTATTTTCCACAAGTACTTCTATTGGATGGTCAAAGACAGGTATGCCTAGTTCCTTGGTGAAATAATCATCCATCCACAGGTCATGATTGCCATTGAAAAAGAAAATGGGTATGTCTCTTTCACGCAATTGCGCAATCTTGCCAAGGAAACGGATAAAACCTTTAGGAATTACCTTATCATATTCAAACCAAAAATCAAAGATATCTCCGACCAGAAATATCGCTGCGGCCTCATTTTGAATTGAATCCAACCATTTGATAATCTTGTCCTCTCTAATCTTACTGCTAGCATCATCAGGTGCGCCTAAATGGAAGTCAGAAGCAAAAAAAATCTTCTTTTGATGAAGTTTGATGTTCATATCTTTATGGGATTGGGCAAAGATAGCATGAAAATGAAAAAGCCTCCATTTAGGAGGCTTCTAATTTATGATACTTTTTTAATTATTCTTTGGTATCCTCTACTTTTAGTGGTTCTATTTCACCTACTTCTTCAGAACCATTTTTTGAATCTTCAATGGTAGGAGTTTCATCTTCTTTCTTTACCACCTTTTTAGTGAAAGCTTCATAAGTGGTTTCTTTGGCAAAAGGTCTTTTACCTATCAGGTTTTCCAAATCAGATTGGAACAATATCTCTTTTTCCAATAACTCTTTTGCTAATGTTTCAACTTCAGGTTTCTTACTTTTCAAAAGACTTTTGGTTCTTTCATAAGCAGAAGATATCAATTTCCTTACTTCTTCATCGATGGTTTCAGCAGTAGTCTCGGAATAAGGTTTTGTCATTTTGTATTCATTCGACTTGCTGTCATAAAAGGATACGTTACCGATTTTATCATTCATTCCATAGACAGAGACCATTGAATAAGCCATTTTAGTTACCCTTTCAAGATCACTTAATGCCCCTGTGGATATTTTCCCAAAAATGATTTCCTCAGCAGCCCTTCCACCCAATGTCATACACATCTCATCCATAAGCTGTTCTGTTTGGTAAAGAAACTGCTCTTTTGGAAGATATTGCGCATAGCCAAGAGCTGCGATACCTCTTGGGACAATACTTACTTTGACCAAAGGATCCGCATGCTCCAAGAACCAACCTGCTACTGCATGACCCGCTTCATGATAGGCTACAATTTTCTTTTCTTCAGGAGAAATGATTTTAGTTTTCTTTTCAAGACCACCAATCACCCTGTCAATTGCATCCTGAAAATCTTCCATGTCAACCGCAGTTTTGTTTCTTCTGGCAGCGATCAAAGCAGCTTCATTACACACATTGGCAATCTCAGCTCCCGCAAATCCTGGAGTTTGAGCTGCTATTTTTTTAGGGTCGATATCGTCAGCCGTTTTAATAGGTTTCAAATGAACTTTGAAAATGGCTTCTCTTCCAATGATGTCAGGTTTGTCAATACTAATCTGTCTATCAAATCTACCGGGTCTTAACAAGGCGCTATCCAATACGTCAGGACGGTTAGTGGCTGCAAGTACGATAACACCTGAATCTGTTCCAAAACCATCCATTTCTACCAGCAAAGAGTTCAATGTATTTTCTCTTTCGTCATTAGACCCAGGCATTTGCCCTTTACCTCTTGATCGTCCAATAGCATCTATTTCATCAATAAATATAATACAAGGTGCTTTTTCCTTGGCTTGCTTAAATAAGTCTCTTACCCTTGCTGCACCAACACCAACAAACATTTCCACAAAATCTGACCCTGATAATGTAAAGAAAGGTACTCCGGCTTCTCCAGCCACGGCTTTCGCCAATAAAGTTTTTCCTGTTCCTGGAGGTCCTACTAATAGAGCACCTTTCGGAATTTTACCTCCCAGTTTGGTGAACTTTGATGGGTTTTTTAGAAATTCAACAATTTCCTGAATTTCTTCTTTGGCTTCATCCAATCCGGCCACATTGTCAAAGGTTATTTTGACTTTATTTTCAGCATCAAATAGCTGTGCTTTGGATTTTCCAACATTGAATATCTGACCACCTGGACCGCTTGGACCTGCCATTCTTCTCATCATTATCCAGAAAAAGAGAAATAAAATAATCAAGAATCCAAAACTTGAAAACCAATTCGTCCATGATTCCTCATTTTTAACAGAATAGGCGATCCTTTGATTCTCAGGTACGCTACTTTCAAGGTCCTCAAAGTCTTTTTCAAATTTTTCGGCACTTGCAACTTCAATTGAGTAATGGGGTCCCAAGGGATTGAAAAACGGACTGTTGGACTCAAGTTCGTTTTTATATTTTTGATTTTCGAGTGCTGACTCCTTGAGAGTTACATCAATTCGATTTTGATTTCTAATGATGGTAACCTTAGCAACATCATTGGCCAAATACATGTCCTCAAACTTACTTTTGGTGATGTTGATTACATTGGTTCTTTGGTTGAACCAAGTGATACCTACCAAAACAATAACAGCTGTAATGATCAACCACAGTTGAAGATTAGGCTTCTGAGGGGTTTTTGGAAGGAAATTTTTACTTTTGTTTTTATTCGTATCGCTCATTATATTTTCGTCAAGCTTTTTTTAAAACGATTTAAGGTGGTTAAAGTTCAAAACAATTTTAAGATCCGATTCTGGTAACTTTCGCATCACCCCAAAGATCTTCAAGACCATAAAATTCTCTTTTATCTTTAAGAAAAACATGGGCCACTACATTGATATAGTCAATCAAGATCCATTGTTTATTGTTTTTGCCCTCGCTTCTGTAAGGTTTTTCTTTTAACCGTAGGGTGACTTCTTCAATTGAATCTGAAATAGATTCAATTTGTGTATCAGAGTTTCCGGAACAGATCACAAAAAAATCAGTAAACGAATTTTTTACATTTCTCAAGTCCATTACAACAATGTCGGAAGCCTTTTTTTCTTCCATTCCCTTTACGATTAATTTGCTCAGCTCTTCTGCTGTCATATATTTTTTAGTGTATTTTTACAATTTAAACTTTTATGTACTAAGAATCAAAATCTAATTCCTGATTGATTTGCAAATAAAGTAATTTGAAATGTATAAAATCCTTGCCAATACGCTTTTTTTGGGTAAAGATATTATTTACCTGACAGACTGTCACTCTACAAATGATGAAGCACACGATAGGCTCCGTAAAAGGGAGGTTGCAGAAGGGAGTGTGGTGATCACAGACAATCAAACTAAGGGAAAAGGCCAAAGAGGAAATCAGTGGCATTCTGAAAAAGGAAAAAACCTGACTTTTTCCCTTGTCCTTCAACCGAGATTTCTTTCTCCATCAGAACAGTTTTTTTTAAACATTGTTATTTCACTTTCAATATTAGACTTTTTTTCCGATTACATTCAGGATATACGAATCAAATGGCCCAATGACATAGTGCATATTACAGATGGGAAATTGGGTGGTATCTTAATAGAAAATTTCATTAGTCAGTCTGCCTTGGAATCATCAATTGTTGGAATTGGTTTAAACATCAATCAACGTGATTTTTCAGTGTCAAATGCATGTTCTTTGGCACAACTTGCAGGACAGGATTTTGATAAATGGGAGTTATTGAGGGGGTTGATCAAACATATTGAAAATAGATATATCCAATTTAGGAAAGTAAAAAGAGAGTTATTGAGGGAGGAGTACCTTTTAAAGTTGTTTAGATTTAATGAATGGAGTGATTTTGAAGACGAAGAAATTTTCAGGGGTAGAATCAAAGGGATTACAGAGGAAGGAAAACTGGTCATAGAAAAAGAAAACGGTCATTTCCAACATTATGCATTTAAAGAGGTTAAGTTCTTATTTGGAAATTAATTTTCTTATAAATCTAATTGGGTTAATTTTGCATTTATAAAAATGAAATTATAAAACATACGAATATATATTATGTCTGAAATCAAATCAAAAGTATACACACCTTTCAAAGTAAAGGATATTTCTTTGGCTGAGTGGGGAAGGAAGGAGATCAAATTAGCGGAAGCGGAGATGCCGGGGCTTATGGCCATAAGAGAAGAATATGGGCCTTCCCAACCATTAAAAGGAGCAAGAATCGCAGGATGTCTTCACATGACTATTCAGACAGCAGTTCTGATAGAGACATTAACGGCGTTAGGAGCTGAGGTAACTTGGTCATCTTGCAATATTTTTTCAACCCAAGACCATGCCGCGGCGGCAATTGCAGCTTCAGGTGTTTCAGTTTATGCTTGGAAAGGGATGACCGCTGAGGAGTTTGATTGGTGCATAGAGCAGACCATTTTCTTCGGTGAAGAAAAAAATCCTTTAAATATGATTCTTGATGATGGTGGAGACCTGACCAATATGGTGTTGGACAACTATCCGGAACTTGTGTCAGGTATCAAAGGTCTTTCTGAGGAAACTACCACAGGTGTACACAGGCTCTATGAAAGAATGAAAAAAGGAACGCTTCCCATGCCTGCTATCAATGTGAATGATTCTGTGACTAAGTCAAAGTTTGACAATAAATACGGATGTAAAGAATCACTTGTGGATGCTATCAGAAGGGCTACCGATATCATGATGGCCGGTAAAGTGGCTGTTGTAGCAGGCTACGGTGATGTTGGAAAAGGCTCAGCAGCATCTTTGAGAGGTGCAGGTGCAAGGGTAATTGTCACTGAAATCGATCCGATTTGCGCACTACAGGCAGCTATGGACGGATTTGCTGTTAAAAAAATGGTGGATGCAGTTAAAGAAGCTGATATTGTCGTGACCGCAACAGGCAATAAAGATATTATATCTGAAAAACACTTCCGTTCGATGAAGGATAAAGCCATTGTCTGCAACATCGGTCATTTTGACAATGAAATTGATATGTCATGGTTGAACAAGACTTATGGACAGACCAAAGATGTGATCAAACCACAAGTGGATCTGTATAACATTGATGGAAAAGAAATCATCGTGCTTGCTGAAGGAAGACTCGTAAACTTGGGCTGTGCCACAGGACACCCTTCATTCGTGATGTCCAACTCCTTCTCCAATCAGACTTTGGCTCAACTGGAACTTTGGACCAATACGGACCAATATGAACCTGGAGTCTATGTACTTCCAAAACATTTGGATGAAAAAGTAGCTGCTCTTCATTTGGCTAAGTTGGGAGTTGAGTTGGATACCCTTTCTAACGATCAGGCAGAATATATCGGTGTGACTCCTGAAGGACCTTACAAGCCTGAATATTACAGGTATTGATTAAAATATCCGATAAAAACAATAAGGCTGCTCTTTCAATTAGGGTAGCCTTTTTTTATTTAAAATAGGATCTAAGAATATCATTTGAAGTGTTTTTGGATTTTTTGAAAAAGCTCAAAAAGGTCTTTTTTTATAAAAAGGGAAGGATTTTGAGATATTTCAAAGGTAATTGTCATTGCCTAAAAACCATGACCCTGCCATCCTGAAGTGTTATAGTTGCTATATTGTTACAATCAGATTCTTGTTCATAAATTAAATTATGTGAAACTGATTGGGTTTCATTTCTGAAAATCTGCCAATTTTCTGCTCCTTGGTTTGGTGTAACAAATCCGGAATCTAAACATGAAACATTATAGCGTTTTGGGCTTGATTGAATCATTTTTATTGGTCTACCAGTAATATTTCTTCCTTCCAAACTTCCTGATGAGGTGAATTCTTTCAATATCTGATTTTCGAAGACAAGGTTGTGAACAATTTCCCCGTCTAGTCTTGTTGAAGATCCTGATTCATTGATAATCAAGATGTCCTCAAAAGTTTCTTTCCTTCGATTGGGGTTTATGAGACTTCTGATTTGTTTGAAATCTCTTGTTCCTTCGATTGAATTCCCTTTTACTTTGTAATCTTCATATTCCAACCTTGTGATACTTTCCAATACATTGGTAGTAATATATTTGATATTGATCTTTCCAGATCTCTTAAGATTATGATTGGAGGCGCATTGGCTTTGGGAACTGAATTCGAGTGTCACTATTTTTTCTCCTTCATTCACTGTTATCTCCGGACATCCTGGCAATGGTAGTGAATCGATTTTTTTAAAATCTTCAATTGTCTGAAATGCAAAAAACAAAGATTCTTCTAAGGCAAGTGAGATCCTGAAGATTTCATTGCCTTCCGCTTGAAGGTCAGTAGTGATTACCTTGTCAACATCTCCCGTACAAGAGGAAATTATGGCCATGATATAAATGGAATACAAAAATTTGTTCATTTTCATTTTTTATTGCTGTAAAGCTAATTCCAATTGAGATAATATATCCACAATGATACAAGTATAGGGCAAAATCTCCAATACCCTTGGGTGGGCCAATGGTTTGCTGCCCACTTCCTACTTCGGACTTCGGTCTTCCAGCCATTGATATAGAAAACTTCCGCAACTTGCATTTATGGTGATATTCATAACAGATAATGAAAATGATGCCAAAATCATTTAGCAGAGACTTTTTTTTACTTGGTGTATTATCTATCTTCAGCGGTAATTAAACCCAAAAATATATGTCATACAATGAAGGAATGCTCAGAGATGGAGCATTAAAAGGAAAAACCATTCTGGTTACAGGTGGAGGAACCGGCCTTGGAAAGTCCATGGGTCTCTATTTTTTGAAATTAGGGGCAAATCTTGTAATAACCAGTAGGAAGCTGGATGTATTGCAAGGGACAGCCAAGGAAATGGAATCGGAGACAGGAGGAAAAGTGCTGCCATTGGCATGTGATGTGAGGGAAATAGATCAGGTAGAAAAGATGTATGCAGATGCAGTCGCCCATTTTGGAAAAGTGGATGTAGTTTTGAACAATGCAGCAGGCAATTTTATCAGTCCTACAGAAAGGCTTTCAACCAATGCGTTTAATACCGTCTTGGATATTGTTTTGAAGGGAACAGCCAATGTCACCATGACCGCAGGGAAACATTGGATCAAGGAAAAGCAACCCGGGACATTTTTGAATATCGTTACGACTTATGCGTGGACCGGTTCAGGTTATGTCGTACCAAGTGCTGCAGCCAAGGCAGGTGTATTGGCTATGACGAGGTCATTGGCAGTAGAATGGGCCAAATATAAAATCAGGTCCAATGCCATTGCCCCAGGACCATTTCCTACCGAAGGTGCTTGGAGTAGATTACTGCCCGGAGATCTGGTCAAAAAGTTTGATCCTGCAAAGAAAGTCCCGGTTGGAAGGGTAGGGGACCATCAGGAATTGGCTAATATTGCCGCTTACTTGGTTTCTGATTTTTCATCTTATGTAAATGGAGAAGTGATTACCATTGATGGTGGAGAGTGGCTTAAAGGAGCAGGGGAATTCAATAACCTGGATTTGATACCTCAGGAAATGTGGGATATGATGGAGGCTTCCAGAGGAAAAAAGGAATGAGCCCCAAAGTGGTTTGGGGCTATTTGAAAGCAAAATGGAAAATCAGAAATTTATAATGAGGCTGTCATTATGAGTTGAACGCTGATGACGCTGTTGGAGCAGATTTTCATTGATTTTTTCCTGTGGATATCTGCAAAATCAGCCTGATCAGCGTTCCAAAAATAATTCTCCAAACGTTTGCTTTATTTGATTTTATAAAGAGGCTATAAACATTTGGTACAGCCTCATATTCAAAATCATCGATCTTCTTTGAAAATTGGTGCTTTCTTGAATGGCAACATCATGGTATTGTCCCAACTGGCAAGCACTTTCGACACGTTGCCATCATCAAGGGAAGTGGTTTCGATAATGTACCATCTGTTATTGTTTTCAGTGCCTACGGCTATGATATGGACATCAGAAGATACTTTTCCTCCGGGAACTTTTGAAACAGTGGTGACAGGAACTATGGCATGGGTCTCTTCACCGGTTTTTGTCAATTGTAAAGGTGGTTTGATCGTATACTGCTGGAGGAGCATTCCTTTTTTACTTTGGGTTTCATGAATCAGGACTAAGGATTTTTTTACATTTTCAGGACCACCTGCTTTTTCAATGACATCAGGATAGGTAAATCCTACCAAAGTTTCATAATCTTCACATAACTTGGCATTGAAATAAGCTTGGGCGGCTGCTTGAATGTCAATTTCGACAGGTGTTTGGGCCGAAATTCCAGAACTGATTACCAAGAAGATAACCAACAGTAAAAGGTTGTTTTTGTGCTTTAACATGAGATAGATAATGTTTGGGTGATGGGCGAAGATATCTAAAACTAAGAATTGTGCAAAAACTTATTTTAAATTTTTATGAATAATTAAACAAGTTTTGAGAAGTCTTTTGTTTTTAGTTTTATTTGCTTCTATATGAAATCAAAAAAGGTATTTGGATTGCTTTTGATATTGACGATCTTCATTTATGCTTTCACGTGCGAGGAAGTATATGAGGACAATTCATTCATTACTTTCCAGGGAAAAATTACAGATGAATTCAATCAGAATATTTCTGGATTGGATTTGATTTTTGGACAAGAAATTTCCGATTATTGGTATTCTAGATCAGAGCAGGATAGATTTGAATATGATAGTCTTGAAAATGCTTTGTCCAGAAGGATAAGTTTAGGTAAGACTGATGGTTCGGGTAATTTTAAATTCCTCCATCCGGAAAAAAAAATAACAAGGTTTTTTGTTTACACGGACACCAATAAACTTTTCAGATATTTGGAAAGAGGCACGTTAGTGGAAAGAAATTATATATCGTTTGAATGGGATCAAGAAACCGGACAATATGCCAAGACTATCAAAAATATTCAGATTGTAAATCCATGAAAACCCCAGCGATTATTTTTCTTTTATTGGCTTGTTTTTTTACCCAGTTTATACAAGCCCAAGGTATGCGTTATGAACATTCAGACAGGGATGAAATTTCAATTTTTTCATGGGGAGTACAGACCCAATACGCTCCTTTTCTGGGAGATAATTTCCTGTCAGGACACTACGACCACCGTCCGGGATATATTTTGGAGACAAGATTTGGCTTAAAAGATTTTGTCGGATTTGGGGCTTATTTGGGAAAAAGCAGGGCGGAGATAAAAGAACCAACAATCCTCGGCAATGACTTCTTAGCTGGCAAATTCAGGGATTCAGGCTTCTTTCTTTACTATCAATATTTTTTCATGGAAAGGTTCGGGATTGAGCCTCAATTGGGTTATGGGTTTCTATCTATCAAGCATGAAGGTCAGGGGGATAGTTTTAAATTAAACTATCAGAATGCCTTTGTGGGCCTTAATGGCAACTTTTACATTACCGCAAAAAGAGATTTGGTTCTTTTTGGTGGTGTAAGGTATGCCAGGTATTTCACCAACAGCATTTCCATCCATGAAGATGACTTGGCATTTGTCCGAACATCCCAGCGATTGATTCTCCAAGCAGGTTTTAGATGGGAGATCTTCAGGTAAAATCCTTTTTGAAAATCAGCCTTGGGCCAATATCTACAATTGGAATTTTTGCGTTATCGACTTTTCAATATAAAAAACCGAATAACCAAAGCGGAATCTTCTTGGGATTGCCGTACTCGATGTCATCTGCGGCGATATAGCTGTTTTTGACACCCTGAATCTGCTCGGTGGTTTTGTTTTTTCCGCCTACTTCAAAGATGTATTTACCATTGATCCTAAAATCTCCGTCTTTCACATACTCCACGGTATGGGCATGTGAAAGCTGATTGATAAAGAATGTCTCTCTCAAGTTACCCAAGTCAGCGTTTTTTGGAGTGAAGGCAAACTGGAAGTTGGTGTTTTCCAGGTAGATTTTTTCCGGCTTTTGCATTTGGGTAATTCCTTTAATGTCCTTGTAGAGATTTTTGGTCAAATGGGCTTCTTGCAGGAAAAAGAGGTAACTCACCAAAGTGTTCCGGTTGATGCCTATGCGCTCGCTAAGCTTGGTTACATTTGGAATAAATGGCACCGACTCGGAAATGATATGCAGCAGGTGCTTCAACTTGGGAATGTATGAAATATCCACACTCCGCAGCAGCGGCAACTCGATCTCCAAGGTCATATTCACGACTTCCTCCAAGCGCTGATGGTAAAGATCCGGCACTTCCTGAAAGAAGGGGAAGTAACCATGGTTCAGGTATGCACCAAAATGTTCCAAAGGTTTTACCTTTTGTAAGACTTCTCTTGCAATGGAAACATGGTTTTCAATCAGATTTTCCAAGCTGTGTACCTGAAATTCATTTCCCGTCCTGATCGCCAGGAACTCTCTGAAAGACAATCCCTGCATGTGGTAAATCACTGCTCTTCGGCTGAGGTCAGCGCGTGCATTCAGGATTTCCAGCATGGACGAACCTGTAAACACAATTTTTAATTCCGGGAAATCGTCGTAGATGTTTTTGATTTCGATGGACCAATTGGGGTATTTATGTACCTCGTCCAGGAATAAGTATTTTCCTCCTCTTTTGACAAAATGATCCACCATATCCACCAGACTATTCTGTGCAAACCAGATATTGTCCAAACTCACGTATAAAGTGGTATGGTCAATGGGTAAATTTTTCTTGATGTATTGGAGCAACAGGGTGGTTTTTCCAACTCCCCTTGGCCCTTTGATGCCTATCAACCTTGCCTCCCAACGGATCTTATCGATCATGCTCCGGATAAAGTCGAGAGAAGTAGTGTCAATCTTCTTTAAAAACTTTTCATCTATGGATTCCATAATATCGCTTATTTAGATAAGCAAAAATATATAATTATACTTTATATAGAAAGCTTTATTGGATTTAATTGCTTAATATGATAAGCGAAAAATAATAAAAGCTGCTTTACGTGTTAATCATTCTGGTAACCAACTGAAGTAAATTTGGATCACAACCTTTATTTTTTTAGTTTCATTTATGTTTTAATTAATCATTTAATCACTAAATCATGGATTATTTCACAATGATTTTAGCAAATTAACTGGCTTTAAAAATAGAATTTTGATATATGGGAAAGGTTAAATTATCAATATTTCTGGCTCTATTTCTAGTTTCAGGAAAATCCATAGCCCAGTTTTCATTGGGGCTTGATATGATTTCCAGAAAGGAGTTTTTTCAATACGATGATCCCGGTAATTTGATCTTACCCGATGGTTTTAGCCACCTGTCTTATGGGGTATTTGGGAAATATTTATTTGAAAATAGCATATTTATAGAATCCGGGGTTTATTGGTTTTCTTATGGAAGGAGTTTAAATTTTAGACCTGATCCTGGTCAGAACTTTTTTTTGAGACCTTGAGCAATCCTGAGAGATTCTTAACCATTCCTATTCGGGTAGGCTATAAATTTGACCCATTAAGTCCCTTTTCAGAATTTATTAATAAACTAAATATTCAGCCTTTTGTAGGTTTTGCAACATCTTTCAACAGCCATATTGGCCAGAAAGGTACTGGGCCAAACCAAAGAATTATAAATGAAAGGAGTTCCAATACCTATTTTGAAGGGGGATTGGGCTTGGGTTACAGGGTTTTTAGGAAAATAGAAGTAATGTTCCAATATAGCTTTCTGAAAGGGAACCATGATTTTGTTAGAAGGGAAGTACATTATATTGGGACTTCGGGAGATATGGTTCATTCCACTATCATTTCTGACGGTTCGGCAAGGCATTGGCTTTTGAGGTTTCAGTATAATTTTTGATTTTAAACAAACATCCCCATTATCGCATAAAACTTCGTGCCTTTCCGCCGTAGTGTTCAAAAATTCCAAGAATAATAAATTCAAACAAAAATTATATAACTTTACTGATCAGAACCTTCTTACATTTGTTTCGTAGTTATTCCCCGTGAAGTCATTCATCAAAATAGCGCTCCTTGTATTCTATGTGTTTTTCAACGCAGGGTTGAGCTATTCCATGCATTATTGTGGAGATGATTTCCAAAGAATCAATGTTTTTGAAGAATACAAAACCTGCTGTGAGTCCAATGTACCCATGCCAGGTTGTTGTGATGATGTTTCTAATTTGGAGCTTCCCAATACAGATCAGCAGATTTCGGATATTTTGGATTTTCAGCCTCAAATTTTTGAGCTGCTTACTTTTGATGCTCCATATGAATTACCTGTTTTTTTTACAGCTATAGAAGAGAAAACAGCTTTTGCCGATTCCTCCCCACCCATATTTCAAAACACGCCGATTTATATTTTTTATCAGGTATTCCTGATATGATTTTTTCTTTCTAAGGTGAAAGGATTGAATAGCCACAAAGTCTCGAACCTGCCTGTCGGCAGACAGGGCCACAAAGAAATCTGGAGTTTCTTTCGTAATTTAAAAAGTAATTTCTGATTGAAGACCTGTCTGGTTTTCAAAATTTGAGAGGTCTGGCACATCTACTCGTAGGTTTCTTTGATATTTCGCAACAAGGCTTGATATCATTGGCAATATCAATAAGTATCAAATATCCACAAATATCTGTATCCACAAGTATCATTTTAATTCAGATTAAAAGAGGTTAATTCAAGATCTTATGCTCAATAAAACCATCAAATTTTTTCTCGAAAACAAACTGGTCACAGTCATTCTCCTCGTGCTTGTTGTAGCCTGGGGGATTGTTACGGCACCTTTCAATTGGAACACAGGTTTCTTGCCCAGTGATCCAGTTCCCGTTGATGCCATTCCTGATATCGGGGAAAATCAGCAAAT
The DNA here is from genome assembly GCF_015476655.1 of Aquiflexum lacus. GTDB lineage: Bacteria > Bacteroidota > Bacteroidia > Cytophagales > Cyclobacteriaceae > Aquiflexum > Aquiflexum lacus. The sequence goes on along the minus strand of NZ_JABFHF010000014.1, from coordinate 65,137 downwards.
TGTCTTTACAGATTGGATGGGGCGTTCACCCCAGGATGTAGAGGATCAGATTACTTATCCACTGACCACTTCCCTCTTGGGTTTACCTGGTGTAAAGTCTATCAGGAGCACCTCTATGTTTGGGTTTTCTTCCATTTACATCATTTTTGAGGAGGATGTAGAGTTTTACTGGAGCCGTTCCAGAATTTTAGAAAAGCTTAATTCACTTTCTTCAGGCTTATTACCAGATGGGGTACAGCCAAAGCTGGGTCCTGACGCTACAGGATTGGGTCAGGTATATTTTTATACTTTGGAAGGCAGGGATGAAAAAGGTAATCCTGCAGGAGGTTGGGATTTACATGAACTGAGAAGTATACAGGATTATTATGTGCGCTATGGTCTGGCCGGAACAGAGGGCGTAGCCGAAGTTGCCAGCATCGGAGGGCATGTGAAGGAGTATCAAGTGGACTTGGATCCTGTAGCCATGAAAGCCCACAATGTCTCCATGATGCAGGTGATGAACGCCATCAAGCAATCCAATTTGGACATTGGTGCCAATACGATGGAGATCAATCAGGTGGAGTTTATCGTGCGAGGATTGGGCTATGTGAAGTCTTTGGAAGATATTGAGAAAGCAGTGGTGAAGGTGAGCAACAATGTTCCTTTGCGCATCCAGGATATCGCAAAAGTCAATATTGGACCGGCTAGCCGAGCCGAAAGGGCGATATTGGATAAAGGTGGTGCGGAAGCTGTAGGTGGTGTCGTGGTGGCTCGCTATGGAGATAATCCCTTGCAGGTCATTGATGCCATCAAATCTAAAATTGGAGAGATTTCACCTGGACTTCCAAGCAAAACACTTGAAGACGGGACAGTTTCCAAAGTGACAATAGTTCCATTTTATGATCGTTCGGGTCTGATTAAAGAGACTTTGAGTACCCTAAATGAAGCTATCAGCCTGCAGATTCTAATTACCATCATAGTCATCATGGTGATGGTCTATAACCTTAGGGCTTCCTTGTTGATTTCTGCACTATTGCCATTGGCGGTTTTAATGTGCTTTATCATGATGAAGTATTTTGGGGTGGATGCAAATATTGTGGCATTGTCCGGAATTGCTATTGCCATCGGAACCATGGTAGATTTGGGGATTATTCTAAATGAAAATATTCTCCGACATCTTGAAGAATCAGATGAGAAGAAAACCAAACTCCAGATAATTTATGAAGCCACAGCTGAAGTAAGTTCAGCCATTCTTACTGCAGTGATGACAACCATCGTCAGTTTCTTACCAGTATTTACACTTCAGGCTGCTGAGGGAAAGCTCTTTGGTCCATTAGCATATACCAAAACGTTCGCATTGATTGCTGCTTTGATTTTTACTTTGGTATTTATGCCTGCTTTTGCACATTGGGTTTTCGGGGCTAAAGTCAAATCCAAGAATTACAGAACAATCCTCAATTTCCTGATGGCTTTTGCAGGCTTTGTTTTGCTCTTTTATTTTTCCTGGGCAGGTTGGGTTTTGTTGGCTTTTGCAGCCAATCAATTAATTCATCATTTCTTCCCACAGCAAACAAAAAACGGCAAATTTAAAAATCAGATTTCCATGTTGATTGCTGTGGTGGCAGTTTCAGTGCTATTGGCCTTTGAATGGAGGCCGCTAGGCCTTACACAGCCCGTACTGGTGAATTTCTTTTTTATTGGTATAGTGTTGGGTTTTGTATTGGGACTTTTTTCTCTGTTCATCCGCTTCTATTCCCACATGTTGAAATGGTGCTTGGAACACGCAAGGATTTTCTTCATGATTCCTGTCCTAATCATTCTCTTCGCCGCTAATGTTTGGTTGGGCTTCAATACTGTTTTCGGTTTTATAGCCAAAGGATTTGACCAAATTGGGTGGAATATCCGAACTGCCTCACCTTGGTCAGGACTTACGCATGCCCTACCAGGAATGGGAAAGGAATTTATGCCTGCCTTGAACGAGGGTTCATTCCTATTGATGCCTACTTCCATGCCACATTCTGGGGTGGAGGCTAATATGCAGATTGTAAAGCAACTCGATATGTTGGTACAGGCTATTCCTGAGGTAGAAATGGTGGTAGGAAAAGCAGGAAGAGCAGAGAGCCCCTTGGATCCAGCGCCTATGTCCATGTACGAAAATATCATCAATTACAAAACAGAATATCTGCAAGATGATGATGCCCGCAAACTCAGATTCAAAGTGGACAGAGAGGGAAATTATCAATTGCTGGTAAATGAAAAAAACTGGTGGTACGATCGTAGTGATGGAGCTATTTGGGATGATGACAAGAATTATATGGATGAAGCCCAAAGAAGGGTTGTGACTCGTAACATATCAAAATACTTAGTTTCTGACGAAAAGAGAGGGCAGTATTTCCGACAATGGAGAGATGAAATCCGGACTCCTGATGATATCTGGGATGAAATTCAAGTCCGTACCTCCAATATTCCTGGTGTAACCTCCGCGCCAAAGTTGCAGCCCATTGAGACACGTTTGGTGATGTTGCAGACGGGTATGCGTGCGCCAATGGGTATGAAAGTGTATGGGCCTGATTTGGAAACCATCGAAAACTTCAGTCTAAAACTGGAATCCCTCCTTAAAGAAGTGCCTTCTGTCAAAGCTGAGGCAGTATTTGCTGACCGGTCATTGGGCAAGCCTTATATGGAAATCGACCTGGACAGAACTCAGTTAGGCAGGTATGGGCTAAATATTGCTGATGTGCAGGAATTTATAGAAGTAGCTATCGGAGGAATGACGTTAAGTACCACTGTTGAGGGAAGGGAGAGATATGCCATTCGTGCTAGATATGCGAGAGAGTATAGAGATGATCCTGAGGCATTGAGGAAAATTTTGGTCAGTACCCCAACAGGAGCACAGATTCCTTTGGGACAGTTGGCTGAAATCAATTATCGCCCAGGTCCAATGATGATCCGTGGTGAAAACACCTTTTTGGTGGGCTATGTGCTATTTGACAAAAGAGATGGTTTTGCAGAAGGAACTGTAGTAGATAATGCAAAAGATTTTATTATACAAAAAATTACCTCAGGAGAATTGGAAGTGCCAGCAGGTGTTTCCTATACCTTCTCCGGAAGTTATGAAAATCAAATCCGAGCAGAAAAACGCTTGGCAATTGTGATTCCGCTTTCATTAGCTGTGATTTTCCTGATACTCTATTTTCAGTTCAGGTCAACAGCCATGGTTTTGATGATTTTCTCAGCAATTGCCATGGCATTTTCAGGAGGATTCCTGATGCTTTGGCTGTATGGTCAGGGTTGGTTTTTTGATTTTAGTTTTATGGGAACCAACATGCGGGAGCTCTTCCAAATGCGGACCTTCAATCTTTCCGTAGCAGTATGGGTAGGTTTTATAGCCCTCTTTGGTATTGCCACCGATGATGGCGTGGTAATGGGAACATACTTGAAACAAAGTTTCGAAAGAATTCAGCCGGAAAATATAAAGGAAGTCCGAAAAGCAGTATTAGAAGCTGGTCTGAAAAGGGTAAGGCCCTGTCTGATGACCACAGCAACGACTTTGCTGGCTTTGCTTCCTGTATTGACAAGTTCAGGAAGAGGTTCCGACATCATGATTCCCATGGCTATACCGGCTTTTGGGGGGATGACGGTTGCACTTATTTCTCTGTTTATTGTTCCGGTACTTTATGGGAAGTATCAGGAAATAAAGTTGAAATATGCTGAAGCGAAATAAAGTAGAAATATGCTTCGCGAAATAAAGTTGAAATAGATTGAAGTACGCCTTTGACGAAATAGGTTGAAATATGCTAAAGCGAAATTTTGTAGAAATATGGAAGAGAAAAAGAAGTTTATACCTCTAAAGGATTTGGAGATATACCAATTGTCTAGAAAGCTTTCGAAGATTGCTTGGAAAATATATTGTCGACTTTCTTACCCAGAAAAGAAGGTTTGGGGAGATCAGATGTTGGATTCTGTCGATTCTGTTGGGGCCAATATTGCAGAAGGTTATGGTAGATTCCATTACTTGGAAAAGATTCATTTTTATTTTATTGCCAGAGCATCATTATCAGAAGGTAAAGAACATTGGTTGGATTTAGGGTTGGAGAGAAAAATAGTCGCTCCCGAAGAATGGGAAGAAATCTGTGTTATCCACCAACCTCTTCAAATCAAGCTGAACAATTCCATCACAAAGACCTACGAGTCCAAGAAAGGAGGGGAAAATGAACGATTGTAAAGAATTAAAAGCAATCCAAGGAATTCCAGGAACTTATATACTCTATTATTTCAATCATAGATCCATTTTATTTCAATCATATTTCAATCGGCTTAAATCCATTGAAAATCACCTAGGACGTATGTTGCTAAATATTATTTCTACATTATTTCCAAGTATATCTATCCTATTTCTACAATCTTTTAGTATTAGAAAAAATGGTCTGATGCTTAAAATTATTTCAATTTTATTTCTACTTATTTCTCCCATATTTCAAGTAAAAAGTCAAACCATAGACCAATACCTAGAAATAGCATCTGAAAACAATCCAAGCCTTCAAGCATCATTTAAAGGATATCAGGCTTCTTTAGAAAAATCAAATCAAATTACTCTTGAAAACCCTCAATTGAATATTGGTATTTTTACAAGACCTATGGAATTGCTGATGGGAAATCAGCGGGCGGAGGCTTCGGTAATGCAGATGTTCCCTTGGTTTGGGATGCTTAGAACACAAAAGGATGAAGCAACTCTAATGGCAGAAGCCAAATACGAGGAATTCAGGCAGCAAAGGAATGTACTGCTCTTTCAAGTAAAAGAAACCTATTTTCTATTACAGCAATTGCAAAACACCATTGACATTACCGAATCCAATTTGGAGATTTTACAGTCTTTGGAGGAATTGGCAATTATCCGCTATCAGGGAGGAAATACATCGGGGGCTGTGTCCTCGGTTTCCTCAGCGGTAAGGCGTCCATCTCAAGAGACGCAGCAAAATAGTTCCGGAGATGGAATGGGTATGGCAAGTACTGGCGGATCATCAGGAATGAATCAATCATCTACTGGATCCTCTATGGGTTCAGGTACTGGTTCTGGAAAGTTGACAGATGTGCTCAGACTACAAGTGCAGATCAAGGCCATGGAATCTGACTTACAGCAGATGGAAGTAGATAAGAGGCCATTATTAGTTCGCTTCAACCAACTTTTAGGAAGGGATAAAAATGAGCCGATAAACTTTGAAATCAATATTGATACCCAAAAGGAATTGGGTTGGGAAATAGCATTGTTAGAGCAGATTCTGGCCACCAACCCCATGTTGTTGATGCTGGAAAAAGAAGGCTTGGCATACCAAAAGCAAGGAGAAATGGCCAAACTGGAGGGGAAGCCTATGTTTGGTTTGGGGTTGAATTATATGATGTTTTCTTCAAGACCAGAAATGGGAGTACCTGGCGGAATGAATGGTATGGACTATATGCCCGCTGGAATGGGTAATAATATGGTGATGCCAATGGCGACTATTACTTTGCCGATTTACCGAAAAAAATACAAAGCCATGGAAACCGAATCCAAACTTTATTGGGAAGCCAATGAAATGCAAAAGGAAGATTTGCAAAGAAATCTTGAAACAGAGTTTGAAAGTATTCTTGCTTCTCTCAAAGATGCTGATAGGAAAATCAAACTATTGGAAGAGCAAATAGAATTGATGGAGAAAACGATGGAACTGTCTGTTACTTCCTACGCCACCGAAGGCAGTTCCTTCGAAGAAATCCTCAGCATTCAGCGGGAGTTACTGGAATTCAGGTTAAATGCTTTGAATACGAGGATTGAGAGAGAAATTCAATATGCTAGGATTGAGACGCTAATTGGGATATAGAAAAGATATTAATGGATACTGATTGATATTAGATATTTATTGTGCTCTAGCAGAAACGTTTGTTCATGACATAATATCCAAAAATATCCAACTAGCCTGCCGGGTGGCAGGTATCCACTAATATCAATATTAAGATACTTGTATTAAAGATTTTGAAAAAAACACAATGAAAAACAAAAGGAATATTACAATCATCATCATCGGCTGCCTAATCTTTGGAGCTGTGGCAGGTTGGATGATCCGAGGTGGGGAAGAACATCCTGCCGAGGAACACACTCATATTGACGAGGAAGGAGTGGAATATACCTGCTCCATGCATCCACAAATCAGGCAAAATGAACCGGGTCAATGTCCGCTTTGCGGGATGGCACTTACTCCTGTCAGCAATAATAAAGGTGGTGAATCCAGTCCATTTGTATTGGAAATAACCCCCGAAGCGGTTGCACTCTCCAATGTACAGACCACTAGGGTAAAATCAGGTTCGGGTTCAGGAAAACTCACTTTGACCGGAAAAATCCAAGCCGATGAACAACGGGTTAAGAGTCTGACGGCAAACTACTCCGGTAGGGTAGATCAATTGTTCGTCAATTTTACCGGTCAGGAAGTTCAAAGAGGTCAGAAGTTGGCTACACTCTATTCCCCTGAATTGGTCAATGCGCAAAAAGAACTCCTGGAAACAGCCAAAATCAAGGACAGTCAACCAGCACTTTATGAGGCAACTAAGGAAAAATTAAGGTTATGGAATATTTCTGATAAGCAAATTGCTGCTATCGAAAATTCTGGTCAAGTAGATACTCAATTTGATGTTTTAGCAGATGTTGCAGGTGTGGTGACAGCAAGAAATATTGCTATGGGTGATTTTGTGAATAGGGGTACGGTTATGTTTGAAATCGTGGACCTAAGCAATATATGGGTAATGTTGGATGCTTATGAATCTGATTTGGGCGCAATCCGAAAAGGTGATGATTTAAGTTTCCAAGTTTCTGCATACCCAGGTAGGGAATTTAATGCTAAGGTAACTTACATTGATCCCATTCTAAATCCCGATACCAGAACAGTAGGCATTCGAGCAGAAGCGGTAAACCGAAATTTCGAGTTGAAGCCGGAGATGTTTGTTTCTGCCACTATAGCGACTTCTCAAGCAGGTCAGTCGGGTTTGATGATACCCAAGACAGCCATTCTTTGGACAGGTCCACGGTCTGTTGTTTATGTTCAAATAGGCAACAGGGAGGCACCAGCATTTGAAATGCGTGAAATTGAGATTGGTGGTCGAGTAGGGGAAGATTACCTTGTATTATCTGGTTTGGAAGTTGGAGAAGAAGTGGTCAGCAATGGCGTTTTTGCCATTGATGCAGCAGCCCAATTAAGTGGTAATTACAGTATGATGACCAGACCGGAGGTGAAGACCTTGGATACACCTGAGGAATTCAAGAAGCAATTGACTGCCTTTGTTCAAAGCTATTTGCCAATCAAAGATGCCTTGGTGAAAACGGATGCCAAATCTACCCAGTCCACCATAAACCCAGCTAAAACCAGTTTGGGAAAAGTGGACATGAAGCTATTGGACAACAAAGCCCACGATATTTGGATGGAGCTTTTAAAACCTATTCAGAACAGCTTGGACAAAATCGTCCAAACCAGCGATGTGGAGGAGCAAAGGAAGCATTTTGAAACATTGTCTGATAACTTGATTGAAGCTGTAGAATACTTTGGGGTGGTAGAAGACACCATTTATAGACAGTATTGTCCCATGGCTTTCCGAGATCAAGGGGCTTATTGGCTAAGTGGAGAAAAAGAAATTCGAAACCCTTACTTTGGAGACAAGATGTTGACCTGTGGGGAGGTGAAAGAGACTTATCAGCCAGGGAAAAGAGTGACTTCGGAATCTGGAAATAGGCCAGATGTGCCCGTGGGGCATCAGCATTAATATTTAGATGAAATATATAGAAATATGCCTACGTCGAAATAAAATAGAAATAATTTTAGGTATCATTCATATAATTAGGATTTCCTGGATAAATGATTGATGGTCAAAAATATTTCGCCAAAGGCGTATTTCAATCTTATTTCACGAAGTATATTTTTACAATAAGTAAATAATCAAACTTAAAAATATGAAAACCAAAAATTATCTAATCATCCTATCTTCAATGATCATCCTTTCCTGTTCTTCAAATACACAAGAAGAAAAGGTAGATGACTCAAAAGGTCATGTTCATCATGACCATGCTGCATCATCAGAAACAGTAGCATTAAAAAGTCCCAGAACTGCCGCCATGGCTCATATTGGAACTAACCATGTCCATGTTGATTATTCCGCTCCTAGTGTAAGAGGAAGGCAGGTGTTTGGTGGATTGGTGGCATTTGACGAAGTATGGGTTACAGGTGCACATTCGGCAACCAATATTTCTTTTTCGGAAGATATAATACTAGATGGAAAAACTATTCCTAAAGGAAAGTATGCCCTTTTCACGATTCCGGGTGAAAATGAATGGGTGATTACCATCAATAAAAATTGGGAGCAGCATTTGGCTGATGATTATGATGAAAGTGAGGATGTGGTGAGGACTAAAGTAGTTCCCAAGAAGTTGGAAAATAATGTTGAACAGTTGAATTTTAAAGTAGAGGATTTGGGTGGTAAGAAGGGTCAGATTGTGTTCCAATGGAGTGGCATTGAAATTCAAATGCCATTTACATCACTTTAAATCAACCCTGCTGATTCTCTGCCAACCAATGGATTTAAATCGAAGCTGTTTGAATCGGAAATACTTTTCCTAAGTTCTTCATCCAGTTTTTTTGCTTCGGTTTTGATCATTTTCAAAAAATGGGCAGTCTCTATCGGGGGACTTTTTGGATCAATGATTTCAAGGATCCCAATGATATTTGCCAGTTTTGACCTCATCAGATGCGATTGGTTAAAAGTTACCGTTTTCAGGTACTGACTTTGTTTTTGAATAAGATTCTCTGATTTTTTTCTTTCCGAAATATCAAAAAAGCAACCCGCCATCACCAATGGTTCACCAAGTTTTCCCCATCTGATTACCTTACCATATCCCAAAACCCAAATGTCTTTTTTATGCCTGTTTTTGATCCGGAATTCGCTGTGGAAAGGATTTTTTCCTAAGCTTTCAAAATGCGCTTTCAGTTCCGCCTCTACTTTTGCCTTATCAGATGAATGGACATGTTTTTTCCATTTGACATTCTTTTGGGATTTACCATTTAGATAAGGATTGTATCCAAACATTTCACTGAGGGAAAGACTTAAATTGTCAGATTGCTTTGTGATATCCCAAATCCAGAAACCTATCAGATTATCCTCCAATAAACCTTCCATCAGGTCATTTTTTGCATGAAGGTCATTGACAGTTTCAGGGAATTCGACTATTTTCTCATTTTTAGAGGATATCTTATGCCCAACACCATAAACATGAAATTCATTGTTTTTCTCAGTGATAATAGAAAACTCCCACCTCGTCCAATAAAAATCACTGCCATCAGATTTGACTTTTCTCAGATCCAAGACAAATTTGCGTTCTCCTTCTTCTAAGGATTTTTTAAGAAGAAATTCAAAGGTTGAAAAATCCTTATAGTAAGCCAACTCTGAAAATGAGGTCCCCAAAATGCCGTTTTTCAGAAATAAACACTGCTTTTCAAGGTGTTTGTTGCTGTCCAAAACAATTCCATCACCATCCAAATGGATAAAATAGAAATAGTCTGAATTATGAAAAATATTTTTCATAGTTTAATAGGCCGTAATTATTTGGTATTGCGTGAATTTTTAAAAATAATTAGATTAACAAAGAACATAAATAATAATATAAAAAGCAAAAAATAAGGTTTAAAATAATCAAGGAATTATGGAATCAATACATCTTCTTAACAGAAATGAATTTGGAAATCAGAAAAATATTGGGAATTATATCTCTGAGAGGGAAGCAATGAGCCTTTTGAGGGATTGGGTTAAAAATGAAAAACTGCTTTTTCATATGCAGCAGGTCGGACATTTGATGAAAGCCTTTGCAAAATCTAAAGGATATGATGAAGAAACCCAGCTCATGTGGCATGTAACAGGTTTGCTGCATGATGCAGATTGGGATCAATGGCCTGATGAACACTGCCGAAAAATCATTGAAGAACTTGAATCAAGGCAGATTGATCCACGGATCATCAGGGCAATTGCCAGTCATGGACCAAGCTATTTTGGAGTGGAACCGGAATCTGAGATGGATAAAATGCTGTATGCTTTCGATGAATTGTCCGGATTTGTCCACGCCTATTCTCTGATGAGGCCCCAAGGATATGAAGGTATGGAAATCAAAGGGGTCAAAAAAAGACTGAAGGACAAAAGCTTTGCTGCTCAGGTCAGTCGGGAGGATATTGCAGATGCGTCTGAAAAAGCTGGTATTTCTATGGATGATTTGATTCGATTTGTGATTGATAATCAATTGAGGAATTAAAAAATGTGGTTATATGATTTCTTTCCAGTAACCTAAAATTCTTTCACAAAAAGGACGTTTGCCTATCCGGTAGGCAGGGGAGACCGGAGTCGGAAGACCGAAGCTGGTCAATCTTCAAACCAATCTGTGGATTCTACTGCATTTATCAACTCCCTACAATCATCATTAAATGGTTGCTGAAACTGTAAAAGATTCAATTCAGAGCCTCTCAGACTTACTTTTTTTCTGGATACTCCAGCAGCAAAGAGATGTCCCAACACCGTTTCATCAGGATTGGTAATACTGATCATATTTCCTCTGATATTGGCAGGGGGCGGATCAAAAACACTTCCGGTTAATGTCATCTGCTGATTTACTAACCTCAGATACCTGTATGTCTCCTCCGATATGGCCATTTGCTCAAAGTTAAACCTGTATCTAAATGTCAATCTGTAACCATCATCTTCTATATAACCTGCGATTTGGCTTGTTCTGAGGCCATTGAAATTGATGTCATCATCTAGATATAGCCCACGGGAAGCAGAAAAACCCGGTAAATTACAGTACTTACAGCAATCTTTTGGTTGATAAGGATTAGTAGGCAAAGATCTTGGGGGTTTGAAAAATTCCGGATAGGTCTCGAAAGTGGAAACAGCGTTTTTGATATTCCAGAAATAATAATTCCTTTCATCAGAAGGATCACTGAAGTGGGCAACCAACTCTATCCCTGACCTGGGATTAAGCCTGTCGTTGGAAGGGATGGTTATGGTATGATAAGTTAGCGAATCAAGAGAGGGAGCCTTAGTGGCTTTGGAAGGAAATGAAGTATATTCAAATCCTTCCCGAGTGGTGATTGATAAGGAATAGCTGTTGCCTGTTGTAGCACTGAAGCCGGCGGGAGTTTCATAAACGCCTTGCCTTACTTCATTTAGAAAAATCATAAGACCTGTTTCAAATTCTCTGATCGCCACATTTGCTTGAACAACAGGTCTGATAAAATCCACAAATACACTTCCATAAGTAGCTGTTCTGCTGACCTTGAGGATATGTGGCCCCGGTCCGTCGGTGATATGGCCTTCGACACTCAGCATACTTTCCATTTCGGGAGCTTCTACTGTATATGGATCGATACAAGAAGTAATCAGTATGCAAAATATTAAAATCCGGTTTTTCATGTTTACAAACTAATATCCTTCTGGGTCCAATTATTGAATCTGCAAAAGAAAACCCTTCTCATAGAACCCAAAAGTGAAACAACGTTTAAGTTTAGCCATAATTTTTTTAAAAAAAATCTAAAAGATATTTAGTCAATTTTCATCAAAAATCAATGATTTTTAAAAGAATCGTGAAATACTTCAAAAACAACAGAGGGCAACTTGACTTGCCCTCTGAAAAATTCAATACAAACGGTGTTCAGAAATTAATTTAAAGATTTATTCTTCTCCTTTATACTCTCTCAACTCTGCTGCCTCTTCCTCATGGTTAAAACTACCAGCTTCAGATAGATTGTTTGCTGCCCTGGAATCTTCCCTTCTCTCCTGTTCAGCTTTCACTTCACTCAATGGTTTAAGATTGGAAGGAGGCGGGGGTAGCAATTCTTCGTCATCTTTTTCATAAGGGAAAACTTCCACAATGGGGCTTTCGGTCACCTCAGGAACCCTGAAAGAAACCAACATATTGCTCAGGCTTTCATGGATCCGGTCATAGGCTTCCTTAACATCATGGGCAGTCACCAACATAAATTGGGTGACTTTTTTTTCTTTGCCACTGTCACCATCTGTTACAATATAGCTGATCTTGCACTTGTGCCAGATATCTATATCTTCAAAGAAAAAAACATCCACAAAATTGCTTTTGCTGATGTTGGTCACCTGAAAATCACCTCTGATGACGGAACCCAGCATATCATAAATCCTGGCCTCAGCTTCGGTAAAGGATACCGCATCTACCAGGTATTGTTCAGAAACATTTTTGAGCAATCCCTGCTCATTTTCTTTGGCGTATTTAACCTTACACAAAAACCAAATCCTCATACTTAATCAACATTTTATTAGAGCAGCGAAGGTAATGGATATTGGCAAAAGCCACAATGAAAAAACATTCATTTAGAAATCTTTTAAAAATTCCCGTATATTTTGCAAGAATCAAAAACACATGTGGCAAAAAATCATCTACAGCTTCCCGATTCAGTTATTGTTTTTGCACCTAAAGAAAAACCTGTTATTGTTATCTTTATGGTTTCTGCTGGTGTTGATTGCATTCCAAAGTTTTGGAACGGTCATCGGCCTGCCCTATCTTTTGTTGGATCCCGAATACCTTAACAGGGTGTCTTGGCAAGGGTTTTTCTTTGTAGGGGTAGCCTTGGGTATTTTTACCATGTCATTCCACATGACTACTTATATATTGGATGGTGCAAAATTCAAGTTCTTGGCAGTCATTCCTCGACCATTTATCCATTTTTGCCTCAATAATTCGATCATTCCCCTCTTTTATTATATTCTTTATCTTTTTGCTTTTATAAGTTTTCAATTGGACAATGAGCATGAAAGCAATTGGATTGTCCTTAATTATTTTCTGGGTTTTTCAGGAGGGACAGTTACAACCTATACCTTGATGTTTTTATATTTTGGACTTACCAACAAAGATTTTTTTATTCTTTTTGCGGGGAATGTTGAAAAGAGATTGAGAAAGACAAGATTGCCAAGAGCAAATATGCTCAAGAGAATTAAAGAGAGTCAAAATCAAAAAGATAAAGTAGTAGAATACTTGGATATCAATTTCAGGTTCAAGGAAATTCGTCAGGACCTTTCCAGATTTGAAGCCAATCAATTGCTGCGGGTTTTTGATCAAAATCACCTGAATATGTTTATCATTCAGACAGTACTGATCAGTCTGATATTGGTGATGGGATTGTTTCGAGAAAATCCGATACTACAAATTCCTGCCGCTGCCAGTGGCATGTTATTATTTTCGATTTTAACCATGCTGGTTGGAGCAGTTACCTTTTGGTTGCGGGAGTGGGCAACACCGGTAGTATTGGGTGCTTTTTTACTTTTCAATTATGTATCCAATACTGAATGGCTCAACAGACCCCACACTGCATTTGGTTTAGATTATAATAGAGAGCCTGCAGCTTACAATCTTGACAATTTGAAAGCTATACTACATCAAGATAGTGTAGAAAAGGATAAGAAATTTACCTTGAATATTTTAGATAACTGGCGTAAAAAATTCCCGGAAAATGAAAAGCCCAAAATAGTCTTTGTGGCAGTCAGTGGGGGAGGTCAAAGGGCGGCTTTGTGGACATTGAAAGTTCTTCAAGACGCTGAAGCTGTCTCAGGAGGTCAGCTTTTTCGTCATACACAAATGATCAGTGGGGCATCAGGAGGTGTGATTGGTGCTGCATTTTTCAGAGAACTCTATTTGAGGAATCAGGATGATTCAGAATTACAATATTTGGATGAAAAATATCTGGACCAGATTTCTTCTGATAACCTCAATCCTATCATTTTCACCATGTTGGTAAATGATATGCTTATCAGGAACCAATATTTTGAATACAATGGGAGAAAACACCTAAAGGATAGGGGCTATTCCTTTGAAAACCAATTGAATATCAATACGGGAAAAGTGATGGAAAAGCCCATTTCTGAATATCTTGAACCTGAGTTTAAAAGTCAGATACCCATGATGCCCATTACTCCTTTGATTACCAATGATGGTAGGAAATTAATTATTGCTCCGTATCCCATGTCCTACATGGGTATTTCGTTGGATAGAACTGAAGGATTTGATGAGAAAAGCCAATCCATTGATTTTCAAAGAATGTTTGTTGACCACGATGCGAAAAATCTAAGATTTATAAGCGCACTCAGGATGGGGGCTACTTTTCCTTTTATTACTCCGAATATCCAACTTCCTTCCAAACCTCAAATGCAGACTATGGATTCTGGACTTTCGGATAATTTTGGAGTTCAGGATGCCCTACGTTTTATGTACATTTTTCAGGATTGGATCAAAGAAAATACTTCAGGAGTGGTTTTGGTCACCATAAGGGATTCAGAAAAATTCACGGAAATTGAACAAAAGGCATTACCGAGATTTTTCGAGAAACTTTTCACCCCTGTCAAAAATATTTACATCAATTGGGACAATGTTCAGACACTGAACAATGAAGTGCTATTCACCAGGATGAAAGAAACAATGGATTTCGAATTGGAACGAATTGAATTTGAATACTCCACTTTGCAATATCTCAGGGACCGTGGTTTGGCCGATCAATTGGGACCCTTCAGCCCCATTGACCAGGATATCCAACGTGCCTCTCTAAATTGGAGACTGACAGCAAGAGAGAAAAAATCCATCATTGACAATATCAATAGTCCACAAAACAGACTTTCATTGGAGAAAATTAGACAGTTAGAATTTTTATCGCGAATGCCCTAATCCACCTCAATTTCTGCTTGAAAGGCCTCGATAGCTTCCATTTTTCCTACGACATATACAGTGTCCCCAAGTTTTAGCTTTTGGTCACCTGTGATTTCTGTGATGGTTTTTTCGCCTCTTTTGATGGCAACAACATTTACTCCAACCACTTCCCTAATTCGTGCGTCTTTGATGGAGACATTGATGAAATCGCCAGTATCTTTTTCGACCTTGAGGCTAACAAAATTAATTTCGGGTAAATCTATTTTAAATCTTGAAGTAACGTCTGTCGTGCCCCTGAACATTTCATAGTTATGTGACCTCACCTCAGCAGTGAATTCTTCAATATCATGCCTAGGCACAAGATACTTGTGAAGAACCCTGTTGAATATTTCAATGGAGGTTTCAAATTCCTCAGGAATGACTTCATCGGCACCGAGTTTATGGTTTTCTTCCATTTCATTGACATACCTTGTTCTCACAATGACGTAGGGATTTTGCGTTATATGTCTGATGGTCGCTATGATTCTTTTCGTAGCATCAGCATTGGAAATGGCTATAACTGCCACCCTTGCCTTATGTATGTTGATATGCTCCAGAACAGATTGATTAGAGGCATCCCCATACATAATTGGTTCACCATTCAATGCTTCAGTCCTAACTGTTTCGGGATTCATTTCGATAATAGCGTAGGGGATATTTGCTGATTTGGCCGCTTTGGAAAGGTTGTGTCCGTTCAATCCATATCCAATGATGACCAAATGGTCTTTTAGACTGTCATCTTTCAGTGAAGTTTCGGGGATGTTTTCATTTCCAAACCTTTTATTCAGTCTGCTTGGCAAGGGAAGGTTGAGTATCCAGCATGCGAGTTCCTCTCTTTTTTTCAGAACAAAAGGGGTTACGGCCATGGTGATGATAGAAATCGCAAGAAAGTACTGATAAGTTTCATCATCAAACAAGCTATATGTCATCCCAACCTTGGCCAATAAAAGCGAAAATTCACCGACTTGAAAGATAGAAAAGCCAACCATAAATGCCTCCTTAAATCCTTGGCCAATTGCTCTTACCGAAAGGGAAACAATTACAAACTTCACCACAAAAGTCAGAAGCGTCAGTCCGATGATGACAAAAATATGGGAGAATAGAAAAGTTATGTCAAACAACATACCCACCGATACAAAGAAAAAGCTGAGAAACACTTCCCTAAAAGGAAGGATTTTCCCTGTGGCATGATGACTATAGTCGGATTCACTGATAATGAGTCCAGCAAGGAAAGCACCCAAACCCAGGGAGAGTCCCAATAAGGAAGTCAAATAGGCTACTGCAAAACAGATGACGATTATACTTAGTAAAAACAACTCTTCATTTCTGGATTTTGCTATCCTGAACAAGAGATTTGGTACCAGGTATTTGGCACTCACAATGGTGATTAATATGACGACTGCCCCTTTTACGGCCATTAAAAAGAGCGATAAGGCAATGTTGTCACTTTCTCCTGCCAACATCGGGGTGAACAGCATTAACGGAACAATCACCACATCTTGGAAAATCAAAATGGCCAAAGTGGTCCTGCCGGGAATGGTATTTACCTGTCCTCCTTCCTGTAAAAGCTTCAATACAATTGCAGTACTACTTAGAGAGAAAAGGAAACCAATAAAAACGGCCACATTCCAATCAAAACCAAGGAAATAGGAAATAAAAGTGGTGACCAAAATAGTGATGGATACCTGCAAGGAGCCACCTATAAAAACTGCCTTTTTGATAGAGAGAAGACTCTTTAATGAGAATTCCATCCCAATAACAAAAAGCAGCAAGATTACTCCTATCTCGGAAAGGACTTCAACGGTGGTAGAGGCCTGAACCAACGATAATCCATAAGGCCCTGCAATAGCTCCTGTAAACAAAAACCCGATGATAGTAGGGATTTTAAGCCTCATGAACAATAAAATCACCAATGTAGCAAGTCCAAAAATCAGGACTATATCTGACAACATGGGCAATTCAACAGAGGAAATAAGGAAGCTATACATAAAGGAAAATTATTTTTAATGGATTGTAATTTGTCAAAAATACAATATCAGATTTAATAACTCTCCTTTAATTGAAATCAATAAGCCAACCCAAGTCTTTTATATATAAAATGCATCAACCAAGCGGGACCAATCAACAAGAATTGAATATCCTTAAAAAAGGAAGGTTTCTTACCTTCGATTTTGTGTCCATAAAACTGGAAGATCCAAGCCAAACTAAAAATGATCAAGCTGATAGCCCACAAAGGTACAGGAGACATTAAATCAATCATATTGGCCAATGCAAGACAAAGAGCAGAGAAGAAGAACATTCCCAATGCCAATGGTGGGGATAAGGATAAATAATAAAAAAGAATGATGATCAAAATTATAGTAGCCCAATTGGCAAAACCTTGCAAAAAGGGAAGCAGAGTTGACAATTGATCTGCAGGAATGCTATAAACCAATCCTACTATACTGAAGAATATGGCCGGAACACAAATCCAATGTATTGTTTTGTTTGTTTCATTTTGGTGGCTTTGGCCATATTCCAACAATAATTCATCAATTTTTCTCATGGCAATATTGGGTTGGTTAAAGATGAGATATTCATAAGTCCGGAATAAAGAGGTGGGCTTATTTTGGAATATCTGCATTAAATTAATAAATAGCCTCAAATATCTCTAATCAAAAAAAAATAATGTTGAGTTTTTGGGAAAAGAAGCATTTTTTAAATTTTGACCTGATTGTAATCGGTGGGGGGATTGTTGGGCTTTCTACTGCAATACGCTACAAAAAGCTGTTTCCCAATAAAAAAATATTGGTTTTGGAGCGGGGATTATTTCCGAGTGGTGCAAGTACCAAGAATGCAGGTTTTGCTTGTTTTGGGAGCTTGACAGAAATTTTGGATGATCTCAATCATCATTCAGAACAAGAAGTCACTAATCTTGTAGAAAAAAGGTTTTCAGGACTTTGTGCCATCAGGGAAGAGTTTGGAGATGAAGCTTTGGGATATCAAGCAACAGGTGGATTTGAGTTGATCACTGAAAATGAAATTGCCGATTTAAATCAACTGGATAAAATCAATGATCTTTTATATCCGCTTTTCGGGAATCCGGTTTTTGATGAAATAAAGGATATTTCAAAATTCGGGTTTTCAAAAAAGGTTCTAAAAGTAATCAGGAACAAATATGAAGGCGAGTTGGATACGGGAAGATTCATCCAATCTCTTTGGGATAGATGTCAGCAATTGAATATTAAGATTTTGACAGGTGCTGAAGTCAGGCATTTGGATATTGAAAACGGTGCAGTCATGGTCGGGGAAAGAGAAAGTGGAATTACTTTCAAATCAGAGAAAATTGCTGTTTGCACCAATGCCTTTACCAAAAGTCTAATATCAGAATTGGATATTGTGCCAGGAAGGGGATTGGTCATGGTTACCAAAAAACTTCCTAAAACAATTCTTTGGACAGGTTCTTTCCATTATGACAAAGGATATGTTTATTTCCGAAATGTTGACAATCGGGTTTTGTTGGGAGGAGGGAGAAATATAGATTTCAATGGTGAACAGAGCACTGATTTGGTTATTAATCATAAAATCCGGAATTATCTGAAAGAAATATACAGTAATATCATCATGCCCGGAAGTCCTCCTGAATTTGAAATGGAATGGGCAGGAATCATGGCCTTTGGCGATTCAAAAACCCCAATTGTAAAGATGGTAAATCATCGTGTAGGAATGGCTGTCAGGTTAGGAGGAATGGGGGTTGCAGTGGGATGGCAAACCGGGGGGGAATTGGTAGGTTTATTATCAAAAGTGTAATATTCCAAAAAATTACTAAATTCAATTTTTAAAATTTTCAAAAAAACCTTTGATGACAAAGAAACATAAGGAACCCTCTATACCCGAAGCATTATTTCCGATAGCTTTTCTCATTGTTTTACTCGTCATCAATATTTGGATATTTGGAACAGAGGGCCTTTCAGGTTCCAATCAAATGGTATTGGTGATATCGTCTGCAGTAGCTGCTTTGGTAGCAGTATTCAGGCTCAATATCAAGTGGGAAACCTTGCAAGATGGCATTGTCAAAAGCATATCCTCGGCTATGTCAAGTATTTTGATTTTACTTCTGATTGGATCTCTTGCAGGTACTTGGATGCTCAGCGGCATAGTTCCCGCGATGATTTATTATGGTTTACAGATTTTGAATCCTACAATATTTCTAATTGCAGCTTGTATTGTAAGTGCTATTGTGTCTATTGCCACGGGTAGTAGCTGGACTACAGTTGCGACAGTCGGTGTTGCACTTCTGGGAATCGGTAGGGCATTGGGATTTGAAGAAGGAATAATCGCAGGAGCGATTATTTCCGGAGCTTATTTTGGAGATAAGATGTCTCCATTATCAGATACTACCAATCTTGCCCCTGCAATGGCCGGAACAGATTTGTTTACCCATATCCGTCACATGACCAAAACCACATTTCCTACCATCACTATTACTTTGATTATTTTTGGGATTATCGGTTTTACATCCAATGCTGAGGGTTCAGTCGGACAGGTCCAAGAAATTTCAGCAGTTATTTTGGAAAATTTTAATATCAATGGCTGGCTGTTTATCGTTCCATTGGTAGTGATCGGGATGATTATCAAGAAAATCCCTGCTGTACCGGCCTTACTTACCGGAGCTCTTCTTGGGGGTGTTTTTGCCATCATTTTCCAGCCTCAAGTAATCACACTCATAGCCAATGAAGCAGATTCTAGCATGTTATACCAGTCATTTAAGGCTGTCATGATGGCACTTTATGGTGAAATAAGTGTTACCACTTCAAATGATGTGGTAAATGAATTGCTGATCACAAGAGGAATGGCAGGTATGTTGAATACGATTTGGTTGATCGTATGTGCCATGGCATTTGGGGGAATTATGGAAGAGAGCGGAATGCTAAGGGTGTTGGCCGAAGCAGTAATCAGGAAAGTCCATTCTGTGGGTTCCCTGATTGCATCAACAGCAGCTACTTGCGTTTTCTTCAACGTCACTACCTCTGACCAGTATTTGGCCATTTTGGTTCCGGGAAGAATGTACGCGGATATTTATAGAAAAAGGGGGCTGAAGCCTGAAAACCTCAGTAGAACTTTGGAAGACAGTGCTACGGTGACTTCGGTATTGATTCCTTGGAATACCTGTGGTGCAACTCAGGCTTCTGTTTTGGGTGTGGCCACTTTGACTTATGCGCCATATTGCTTTTTCAATATCATCAGTCCATTTATGACCATCTTATTCGGTTATTTGAAATTGGGTATCAATTTTTACAGTAAAGAGGAAATGTTGGAAATTAAAAAAGAGTTTGCGGTATGATTCCAAAAAAGATCTCAAAAACTGAAATCATGGATTTGCCATTGGGGCAGTTTGAGGGAGAAATAATATTAGTGGATAAGCCCATTCAGATAGTGGATGTGATCAAAGAGCTTTCCGGAGAAAATCTTATAGGTTTTGATACGGAAACAAGGCCTTCATTTACCAAAGGCAGGCAACATCAGGTTGCCCTTTTGCAGTTGGCGACAAAGGATGTGGCCTTTTTGATCAGGGTCAATCAGATCGGAATGCCCGGAGCTATCAAAGAATTGCTCGAAACCAAACAGATCGTCAAGATCGGTGCCGCTGTCAGAGATGACCTTAAAGCGCTCAGCAAGCTTAGGGAAACATTTGCGCCACAAAGCTTCTATGATCTCAATGAAGAACTAAAAAGAGTGGGTTTCGAAAACGTTGGGGTAAGAAATCTTGCAGCAATGGTTCTTAATATGAGAATTTCAAAATCTGAACAGGTTTCCAATTGGGAAGCACAGGTACTCACAGAGAAACAGATGCTCTATGCTGCAACAGATGCTTGGGCCTGTTTGGAGATTTACAATAAATTACATTTTCAAGGATACCTGGAGGGAACCTTTAATCAATAGTTATTTCCGCTCCTTCCAGATTCTCTAACTTCGAAATGATTTCATTTAACAACCCTTTTCTGACCAATAAGGTGATTTTACAATCATTGTCAAACTGTTGATTGATGATTTCCAGGTTGTAATCCTTGATGATTTTCATCACATCATTCATTGACAAATAGTCAAATTGAAGATTAACCCTGTTTTTCACAATTGCCTCCATGATAACGTTATTGGAGATGGCTTCTGCTGTGGCAGTTCTGTAAGCTGAAATCAACCCACCTACGCCCAACTTCACCCCACCAAAATACCTTACGACGACAATTAGAACATTGGTGAGTTGGTTGGACCTGATCTGACCGAGAATAGGATCTCCTGCGGAATGATTGGGTTCGCCATCATCATTTGCCCTGAATATTTCTTTGTCTTTCCCGATCACATAGGCATAACAATGATGCCGCGCATTGTAATATTTTTTTCTTAAAAATTCGAGCTTTTCCTTTACCTCATCTTCATGAGAAACCGGAAATGCGAAGGATAGAAATTTGCTCCCCTTTTCTTTATAAAGTCCCTCTGAATCGTTTAAAAGGGTAAGATAAGTGTCTTCAGTTTCCAAGATTTATTATTTGATAAGGAACTTCATTGGATTGGGTCAGATTTATGTAAACTAACACAGGAGTATTTTCCCCAATAAACAAATAAAAAAAGTATAACATAACTATTCAAGTAAAGCTGTAAATTAGATTTTGTTTACTTGCTAAACTTTAAATACCGAGAAGACATAAAAATTCATTTTTATTTATGGAAGGGAAACCTCTTGTCACCATTATACTTACCTCATTTAATCAGAAGCAGTACATTAAGGATGCTTTGGAAAGTGTGAGGACACAGGATTATCCCAATATTGAATTGATAATAGTGGACAACGGGAGTGCTGATACTACCCCTTTAATTATTCAAGATTGGATAGCAAAGCATAAATTGGATTTCCCGATTCGTACCATTTTCAGAGAAGAATCACTTTCTTATTGTAAGTCATTTAATGATGCTTTTTCTATGGCAAAGGGCAAATACCTGATTGACCTTTCCGGAGATGATATATTGACATCCGACCACATCAGGTTGGCAGTGATCAAGCTGCAGGATTTTTTGGGCTCGGCTTGTTGCTTTTCAGATGTGCTTTTGATAGATGAAAAGGGAAATGAAAAGACCTTCTACAAGCGGAGTCTTAAAGGAAAACTCAAGCAAAAAATCAGGGTAGGGGACCTTTACAGGGATTTGGTGAGGAAATATGTGGTTCCCTCAGTTTCTTTGGTCTTTGATGCAGATCTTTTTCGGAAAGAAGGAGGATATGACGAAGAACTGGCATATGAGGATTTTGATATCATGGTAAGGTTGGCGAGAAAATACACCTTTGTTTTTTCCAACCATATAGGTGTGAAGAAAAGAATCCATTCAAAATCTTTTGCTGCTTCTCAATATAGATCTAGAAATTCTGTCATGCTGCCGTCTACCCTGAAGGTTTGTCAAAAAATTAAATCCATGAACCGATCTCCTAAAGAAAATAAGGCTTTACTGCAACGGGTAATGTTTGAAACAAAGCATGCCCTATGGTCCGCCAACTTCAATGTTGCTGAGGGATTTCTGGCTTTGGCAGAAGAACTGAATGCAAGTGGAAAAACTTTTTTATGGTACAAAAAATGGTGTAAAAGTCGGTGGGATTTTTCATCACTTTATTCTGTGCTGAAAAAAATCAACCCACAATAATTTCAACCATATTCCCCTGTTTGAAATATTTTTTGCCTACAGCCATGATATCTTCCTGATTGAAGCTTAGGATATGTTCAAGCTGGGATT
Organism: Aquiflexum lacus; assembly: GCF_015476655.1. Classification (GTDB taxonomy): domain Bacteria; phylum Bacteroidota; class Bacteroidia; order Cytophagales; family Cyclobacteriaceae; genus Aquiflexum; species Aquiflexum lacus. The sequence continues at coordinate 42,642 of NZ_JABFHF010000014.1, read as the reverse complement.
GAAAAAAGGAAAAGTCAAGCCCTGCCTGATGGATTGATTTGAAACGTCCAATAAGGTCAAAGCTGGAACTGAATTGGGTCAGTAATTTTCCAACCATATAATTCCTTACAGTTTCCATTTCATCAACGGGTACAGGCACTTCTTGTAAGGTTTGGATTTCGTGGTATACTTCTTCAATAACCTTGTCAGAATATTCTTTGATCACATCCGCCATGACAATCCAATAGTCGGCAGTCTTCAAACCGCCAAGGCTACTGCTGATACCATAGGTATAACCTTTGTCTTCTCTGATATTTTTGATTAACCTGCATCCAAAATATCCCCCTAAAATCGTGTTGAATATCAATAGATGATGGTAATCGGGGTGAGTCTTGGAAATCATGTGGCATCCTATCCGGATACTGCTTTGGACGGATTTTTCTTTTTCTTCCCTGATTTTATGGGAAGGAATATTGAAAGGATCGCTATTGGATTGGGGAGATAATCTGACTGGCAAATTTTCGAAAGCATTAAAAATAGCATTTAGTTCCTCTTCTCCAATATTTCCTGTCAGAAATATCTCTGGATTGGTCCACAGCTTTTGGTGATAGTATTCTTCCAAATCCTCTCTTCCAAACAAGTCAACATCCGTTTCCTCAGCAATCTGTCCGAAAGAATGATTTTCACCAAATAATGCTTTTCTAAACAAAGAGGATGCCCTATGTCCATTTTGTTCTTTATGGATGCTGATGCTGAGGGCTTTTTGTTTTTTTCTTTTGACCAGTTCTTTTTCTGGAAAGACTGCCTCGGTCAACAGTTCCCTGAAGACAGGTAGTACTGTATTGAAATGTTTTTTGGTAGTGAGGAGCGAAAGTCCCTGATGTTCAAATCCCAATAGTGGTTCCACCTCAGTGGCATAGGTATCAAAAAAATCATCAAGTTCTGCTGCATTTTTGGTCTTACTACCTTCCATGACCATTTGTAAGGTGAAGGAAGGGACTAGTTTTTTGTCAAAGTTTTCATCTGCCAAACCTGCATCTGTACTGATTTCAAGTTTGATGGCGTCTATTTCAGGGGTTGGTATAAAATAAATCGGGACTCCGTTTGAAAGAGTCCTGATTAATGGTGTTGGAAAACTTATTTCTTTAGGGATCTGAAATCCCGGTGCGGTTGACCTGTCTAAAATCATTTACTGGGAATATTGTAGGAAAGCGAAAGTCTTAAAGTTTCAGCCAATGGATGATTTTGTTGTTGAGGTACGAGGTAGGAAAAATCAAACCCAAGTTCTTTGTAGATGATTCCAACTCCCATGGTGAAATATCTTCTTCCACCTTTATTGGGGTTTTCGTAAAAATACCCTGCCCTTAAGGCAAATGTCTCACTGTACAGGTATTCCATCCCAAATGAAATCATTACCTCTTGCATTTCCTCTCTGAAACCATCAGGAGCATCAGTGAATGATCCGAATATACCTGAAAGTAACGGTCTGTCAGGATTTCTTCCTCTTTCAATTTCAAAGCCACCTTCTCCATCAGGAATCAGGGCTCCATTTTCGTCTGTTGCAAATATTGGTGGAGAAGGAACAAGCAACTTGTTGAAGTCCAGTGTAAATGTCAGTGAATTGTAATCATTCAAATTCATCAGGTAAGCGGTACCCAATCTCAAGTTGGTAGGAATAAAATCCAAGTCATCAGCACTATTGTAGGTGAGTTTAGGACCAATATTCGTAATGGTGGCTCCCCAAGACCAAATTCCGATTTTATCACCGGTAAGCACTTCGGTATTGTAATAAACACCAACGTCTGTACCGACTGAAATACCCGGTCTGCTTTCAGCACCTCCGACGGAAGATACATTGCCTGAAAGGTTGGAGTGAATAAATCTCGCTGAGATACCGAGACCTAATTTGTCTGAAAGTTTTCTTGAGTATGTCCCACCAATGGCGATTTCCCTAGGAGTAAACTCTCCAAGTTCCTGCCCCAAAAGGCCTGTCTGGATAATATCTCCCATATTGAAATACCTGAGGTCGAAACCCCAAGCAGATACATCATCGATTTTTTTATATGCAGTCAGGTAACTGAGGGACATATCATTCACCAATCTTCCCAACCAAGGAGAATAAGAAAGTGAGAATCCCATATCATCTTCTATAAAGGATAGCTTTCCGGCATTCCAATGTGCTGAAAACGCATCAGGACTGGTGGCAACCCCAGCATCACCCATGGCAGAATGCCTGCTATCAGGAGCAAAATTGAGGAATGGAACCGCAGTGGTAATCACCCTTCTATCAGGATCCTGTCCTGAAATAATTGGGCCTGTTTGTCCTTTTAAATGATCGGACAAAAGAAAAAACCATGAAAAAATGGTCAGGGCAATTAAGGTTCTTATCTGTATTTTCATTGAATAATAATTTTTCCGCTCTTAGTATCTGAGGAACCATCTTTTTCAGAAGTGAGCAATAACCTGTAAATATAAGTTCCTTTTACGGGATATTTGGTCTTTGAATGGAAAAAATTCCATTCAAAATCCTCCAGTAAAAAATCTGCTTCTAGATAACGCTTTGCCGTTTTAAATATTATCCCACCCTGCACAGAATAAACTTCAAATTCCAAAAATAGATTTTCAGATTGCCTGTTGTGGGTAATTATAAATTTACTCTTTTCAGAGGTTGGATTGGGATATGTGCTATGGCTCAAAATCCTCAATTCCAAACTTCCCTTGACATCAATGATTTCTGTTTTTATAGACCTGTTGCCAAGATTGTCCCAAGCTTCCAAAGAAATTGTATTTGGTCCTTCATTTAAACCAATCAATAGGGTTTGAATATCTCCTTTTTGAAAGCCATTTTCTTTGGCAGTGAAATCACCATTCAGGATGATGGGATTTCTATCATTGATTCTTAGCAATATATCCTGTCCGATGTTTTGGGAAGATATATTGATTCCTGAGATGTCTTCCAAAAGGATTTTTAACGGAATATTGGCCGAAGGGAATTTGGTGTTTGGTTCAGGTGTCAAATCTTGGCCATATAACATTTGGATTACAGGACCTTCTTTATCGGGACTTTGATAGTTGGAAGTGCCTGTAATAGGAATCCTTACCGCACCCATGGCTTCATCTATCCCATTGTCCAATTGGGCAAAAATCCTTACCGTGCCTACTCCTGTACTGTAATCGATGTTTCTGGGAATAAAAACATTGGAAACAAACTCCCCATTATTAATAACTCCCTGTCCTTTGAATAAAAGGTTTTGTTCTTCCTGAAAATCAGCCGGTTCGCTTTCATCTCCCAAGGATTTCAGAGTTCTGGATTTGTCTGTGATTTGAATTTCATAAATGCCGTTTGAGCCTGAAAGCACAGCACCTGTCAGTGGGTCTGTGACCTGTCCTGTAATTTGAACCTGTTGTTTGGCCTTTAAGGTGTCGGTGGACATTTCCATCCTGACATCAAAAATTGAAGTAGTTGTGGTTTCAAGTTCCGGTATGGCCAATTTCAGTGAAGGATCACCCAATAGTGAAAAATTTCTGTTAAAAGGTCCGTTTTGACTGTTGTTTTTGGTGATTCTGAATATTTCACCCAAGTCAAGGGATTCACCGTTTTGTTTTTGAAATACGGTTTCAATAAATGCCTTGTTCAAAGTAAAGTTCACACTGCTGAAAACCGGTCTTCCGGTGGTCAATAAACCAATGGCCCCCTTGCGTTGAGCAAAAAGCAACTCTTCAGCGGCTGACCTTATCAAGGGGCTGTCATGCCTGCCAAATTCACAGGTCGCTGTAACGTAGAGCGGTAGATATGGGTTTTCAGGCCAATCATTCAGGTCAGAAACCGTAAATATCCGCTCGGCGGTCAAGGTTGTTTCATTACCATGTCCGATATAATTGAGCAATAAAACACCATCCTTGATGGATTCTTTCAGTCTTTCCTTGGCTTCTGGTGAACTCTGAACCGCACCATTCCTAACCTGCTCAAACCGGTCGAGGTATAGTTTTTTTATGAGAAATTCAGGGTGATTTTCCGAAAGGAATCCAGCATGTGCTTCAGCATCCCTCAAATGGATATTATTGTCGCCATCATCAGCAAAGAAAGCAATGTTTCTTTTCCAATCTCCTGAGATAGCAGTGCCTGTTTCGTATAAAATGATCTTATTCACCATTTCCCTTGCTTCTGCCAAGTTGATGGCAGGGATTCTACCTACTCCGATTTTCAAATCCTCATCACCTGAATTGGATTCTGTCCATTCTCCCTGCCCCCATTCCAAAAAACCAAAATAATCATCTGAACTGTAAGTCGTCAGTGGGTTGAGGCTGTTTCTAGAACTGTAAGTGGGGACCAAGTTTGGTCTTCCCCCTAGTTTGTCTTTGTAATCAAAAGTTCCTTTACCAAAAAACATCACATTCTTAAGTTTTCGGTCGTTATGGAAATGGAAAGCCAAAAAATTCCTAATTGCGGTGATGTCCTTACTGCCGTAGCCAAACTGATCGTAGATATCTTCCAAAATAACCACTTTACTGGATATCCCGATCGATTCTTTGTGGGAAGAAAGCCTTGAAGCCTGTGATGCAAGGATGCTATTGGTGACAATCAACAGTTCAGTTTTAGGGTCAATATTCCTGAGAGACATCCCAATACTCTTGAGTTCTTTGATCTCTGGAATATCATTGAGTTCAAAAACAGCTATTTTTTCACCTGAAGCCAAAGAAGCAGTGCCCTGAATTTCATAAATATCAAATGGATCACTGACATTCCATAGCATACCATCAACTGAAACAACTACATCTTGTTCTTGCAATTGGTAATAGATGCCACTGCCTAAAAAAGAGGATTGAAAAGGAATAATCAGTATGGAATAGTCAAGGTATCCCGTAGCATTGATGTCATTGCTTTGAAACTGGACATTCAGTCCCAAGTTGCTGTTGGTGGAAAATGAGGTACTAAATGTTTCCTCCCGACCTTTGATACCGTAGGTAGTATTGGGAACTGCTGCAATACTGATCTGATCAAGTAATTGCCCGTTTGCATTGATGGAGAAAGTAGCTGGACTTAGCGATTGGGCCATTAATTTCAATTTGATCTCAACTGGATTGAGAGCGTTTTCGGGGATTTGGGCAGTATATTGCAAATTACCTCCTGAAAAAATCGGGGCCGAAAACCAGTTTCTTCCAGAATTGAGCAGGTTGGTCTGTTCCCATTTTTCGGTGATGACCTGATATACCCTCTCATCGGAATTCGGTTCTTCTGAATTTCCTGATTGGACAGTATGGATTGGGTTTCCGATTTCCTTTTTTCCGATTAGGTAATAAAGTGTGTCAGTATATAAATGATGGCGGTATGTAAGTCCACCATCTACAAATTCCACTTGATGTGGTCCTTCTATGTAGAAAACGAGTTGGTTGTCTAAGATCATGGAGGGAATTTCCTGTAAATTGGTATTGATACTGTCCAGTTTTTGAGGGAGCATTCCAGGATATCCAAACACTGACACCTCGTCAATATCAGAAAAACCAAGGTTGTTCAGTTGAGTTGAGGGGATTTTGTAAACACCGGATTTTGTGACGGGGAATTTAAAAAAGGCTTCATTGTCCTGTGCAGATGCCTCAAGGACAACAAAACTCAATGCCAAATGAAAACAAAGGGTTATTAAATATTTAGGATAATTTTTCGGCATTTTTTGTAATCCAAGCTTCTGCTATCGAGAGCGCAATATATGAAATTATGGCAAATGGAATGCCTGCTATCCCCAAGAGAATGAGGAAGATGAGGGAAGATCCAATGACGAAGTACCGAAAAATATTATTGGTGAAAGAATAATCTTTGAACTTAAGAGCAATCAATGGCAGTTCCGCGACCAGCAAATAAGACATCAAAAATGCCAATCCAATCAATAGATAAGGATTGCCCAAAAATTCTTCGAATAAGAGGATTCTATCTGACAGGAAAGGTAGCGTGCTGATCAACAAGGCATTTGCAGGAGTCGGTACACCGATAAATCGATCTGATTGCCTTTCATCGATATTGAATTTGGCAAGCCTTACCGCAGAGAAAACAGCAACGATCAAAACCAAAAATGGTAAATACCAAATATCCGTATTTGATTCCACCATTTTGAAAAGTACAAATGATGGTAAAACCCCGAAAGTCACTAGATCGGCCAATGAATCCAACTGTTTCCCAAGCTCACCACTGACTTTCAGTATCCTGGCAACAAATCCATCCAGGAAGTCAAACAGGGCTGCCAAAAGAATGAAATAGGCGCCGTAATTTATTTCTCCCATCAATACATAGATTATCCCTATCATCCCGCAAAGAAGATTTGCGCTTGTCAGAGCGTTTGGGATATGTCTTTTCATCAGTAACTGGAATTTTTTCCTACAAAAGGATTATGTTGTTTTTCAATGCCGATGGTCGTTTCCGGCCCATGTCCGGGATAAACTACCGTATCATCGGGTAGGGAAAATAATTCAGACTTGATCGCACGGAGCAGAGTCTGATGGTCCCCTCCGGGAAGGTCAGTTCTTCCAATACTTCCTTGAAACAAGGTGTCTCCTGCAATGCATATTTTGGAGTCTTTGTGGTAGAATACCAGATGCCCGGGTGCATGTCCGGGTACAAAAAGAATATCCAATTCTGTATTACCGAATTTGAATTTTTCTTTCTCATCAATATATCTGTCCGGTTCGGTTTCCTGATATCCGGGGAATCCATAATTGGGTGCATATACTTTAACGGATTCCAAAACAGGGATTTCTTTTTGATGGATCAAAAGGGGGACCTTGAATTTGTTTTTGACAAATGAATTTCCCAAAACATGGTCAATGTGACAATGCGTATTGATCAAATGGGTTACTTTTAGACCTTCAAGGTTGATGAAGGCAACAAGTTCTTCGTTCTCTTCTTTTTCGTAACAGCCCGGATCAAAAATCACAGCCTCCTTTGTTTCATCAAATAAAATATAAGTGTTTTCCTGAAAGGGATTGAAGGTGAATACTTTAAGTTGAAGCATAAGGAAATCTTTTGATGTCAGACTCAAAATAACGAATAAAGAAATTATTTTTGGGCATGGATGTAGATTTTTTACTCATTGGTCAGGGATTGGCAGGTACAGTGCTGTCTTTTCGTTTGTTGGAATTTGGGGCCAAAGTATTGGTTATTGACCAACCTGAGTCCAATCTCAGCAGTAGGGTAGCAGCAGGATTGTACAATCCCATTACAGGAAAAAAAATGGTGAAAACTTGGAATGCTGATTTGCTTTTCCCCGAAATCGAGCCATTGTATCAAAAAATGGAATCTTTTCTGTCCAGTAAGTTCCTTTTCCCTAAAAATATATACAGGCCGTTTTTGACTATAGAAGAACAAAATGAATGGATGGGAAAAAGTGGTGAATCCGGGTTTCAAAATTACTTTGATCAAATCCATACCAAGTCTTTGTATCCTGAAGTAAAGAATTCCTATGGAGGAATAATGCTTAAAAACTCAGGATATTTAAACATCAACATGTTATTGGATGAATATTCAAAATATTTAAAAAAGGAAGGACTATTAGTCGAGGGGAAGTTTGAAGAGGATCTTTTACAAATTAAGGAAGAAGGGGTTTTCTATCAAGGAATTACAGCCAAAGCCATCGTTTATTGCAATGGCTTGGGTGCTATGCAAAGTCGCTTTTTTAGGTATTTACCTTTTGCACCTGTTAAAGGCGAAATTTTGGATGTGAAGCAAGCTTTTTATCCAGATGAAATTGTTAATCGTGGTGTGTTCAGGATTTCATTGCCAAATGGATTGCACCGTGTCGGATCCACCTACACCAAAGATGATTTGGATTTGGGACCAACCGAAAAGTCAAAAAAAGAAATTTTGGATAAACTGGAAAAGCTACTTTCTATACCGTTGGAAGAAGTAATATACCATCGGTATGGAATCCGTCCTGCGACGAGAGACAGAAAGCCATTTATCGGAAAACATACCGAGTTTAAGAGCGTTTACATATTTAATGGCTTCGGCGCCAAAGGAGTTTCTCTTATTCCATATTACAGTAAAAAAATGGTTGAAATGCTAATTTATGATAGGGAACTTGAAAAAGATGTTAACATTCAACGATGGAAAAATGCATAGTTCAAATTTTTAAGTATATTTAAAACCCAAGTGAAGTCAGGTAAATGAAAAATAGGATCATAATCTTAGGCTTGTCAATCTTCTTTTTACAGATGCCATTTTTGACATGGGCGCAGTTTGACAGGGAAAGATTCGGTAAGAACAGAGTACAGCATAAAAATATCGAGTGGTATTTTTATAGTTCCAATAATTTTGAAGTGTATTATAACGATGGTGGGGGCAATAATGCCCGTATGGCCATTGATTATTTGGAATCTGAATTTGACAGATTGACCCAATTGATAGGCTATGTTGCCTATACCAAACCAAAGATTTTCATTTACAATTCCCAAGAGGAAATACTTCAAAGTAATCTCAATCTTAACAAGGACGAATTCACCATAGATGGTCAGACTTTTTTCAGTAGGCTGATAGGGGAAGTGGCATTTACAGGAACTTGGGAATCTTTTAAGCGAGAATTGATCTATACTACCTCAAAGGTTATCATTGAGGAGATGCTTTACGGTTCGACGATTGCTGATGCATTTCAATCAAACCTCATCAATAGTTTTCCTGAATGGTATATTGAAGGTGCAGCCATGTATCTTGCCCACGGCTGGAGTATGGAAATGGATGATTTTGTGAGACACCATTTCAATGAAAACAAAACCATCAAACTTCATAAACTCAAAAACCGGGAAGCGGGTCTTGTCGGTCAGTCGGTTTGGAATTTTATAGTTGAAAAATATGGGAGAAGGTATATCTCCAGTATATTGAATCTGAGCAGAATCAACAGAAATGAAGAAAATAGTATCGCCAATACCATAGGTCTCAACTACAAAACCTTTCAGGATCAGTGGAGGCAGTTTTACCTCAATACAAATCAACAGGTATTTACATCTTTCAAAGAAATAAACGAATCCAATGAGATAGCTTCCACTTCGACTTCTCATCTTGGAATCATTAATGATATCAAATTTAGCCCCGATGCCAAGCATCTCGCTTATGTGATCAATAATGGTGGGAGATTTAAAGTGCAGGTTAGAGAATTGGCCAACGGCAGAGAAAGAACCATTTATTCCGGTGGTGCAGTTTCTTCTGATCAACCTGTGAACCTGTCCTCACCTATCATCGCTTGGCGTGATACTTTGAATCTTGCCATTGCCACTTTCAAGAGGGGAACTACCACGTTGAGAAGCAGAGCCATTGATGGGTCGGCACAGGATAAGATTTTTCTTAGAAACATTACTCAGATTCTCAGCCTTGATTTCAATTCCACAGGCAGAAATATGGTGCTTTCAGCCATATCCAATGGCAAATCAGATATTTATTCCCTCAATGTAAGAGGAGTAGGTAAGAGGATTACCAACGATGTTTTTGATAATATCACTCCTGTTTTCCTGAATGACTCCACAATTATTTTTGCATCAAATCAAGTAGCAATAGCAGATTCTCTGCTGACAAGGACACCTGATGTGAAATTACTGCCGGATTATTTCAACCTATTTCAGGTGGACATGGAAGATTCAGCCAAAATCACCAAGTTGACCAATCTCAATAATCGAAATATCCGACCTAGGGTGTTGAATGGTAATAATGTTCTTTTCCTTAGTGATCAAAGTGGTATCATGAACATGATGCGATTGACCCTATCAAATGGAATCGCCAGTCAAATGTCTGCATTTAACAAGAGCTTAGAGGCTTTTGATTATTCATCAAGAGCCAATAGGGTTGCTTACTCCTATCGTGATGGTAACCAAAGCAAGTTGGTTTTGGAATCATATTCCAATGTTGACCAATTTACCCCAAGCACTCCCAGGATACAGCTTTCCCAAGCAAAAACCTTATCAGAAAGAATCTCCTCCAGGAGGATGGAGATGGAAGCTGAACAAAGACCTACTCAAACCGAAATCGTGAGAAGACCTGTACAGACCCAGGCAAAGAGGGATACTACATTAAACATTAGATTAGAGGATTTATTATTGAGCCCTCCTCCAAAAGTAACGGCTCCGGCTACACAACCTACAGTTCCAGATCCGGCTATCGAGACTGATAATGAAATGCAGACGGATACAATTCCTGCTCCAAAAAGTCTTACAGGAAGTATCAGTACGGATAGACTTCGCTTTGAAAGAAAGGGCGGAATAGATACCGACAATTATACCTTTGATACCATTCCAAGGATTGCGGCTCCTGAAAGCAGGCCTGTTCAGGCAAGTGGGAGAAGCAATATCCTTGAAAATTTTAGAAGACAAAGTCTACAAAAGAGGGTAACAGGTCCAAGAAGGATGATGCCACAATTTATCACCAATAGTTTGAGTACGGATTGGATAGTGGATCCATTGAGAGGTTTTGGCCTTGCGCTTTCGGGTAATATGACAGACATATTGGATAACCATAACTTTAAAGGAGGGCTAATGACCCCATTGGACTTTAGGTCCGGCAGTGACATATTTTTTGAATATGAATACCTCAAACAAAGAATTGACTTCAGGTTGAGATATGATAGAAGGGCATTCCAGATATCCCAAGGTGACTTTACATTCCAAAGGTATGTCTTGAACAAGACTGAATTTGGTTTTTCTTATCCCTTCAATGTTCACTCTAGGGTGACCATCTCACCATTGATAGCCAAGACCCAATATTTCAATCTCAACCCTGACTCCATCGTGAGGAGTCAAATGCCGGAACGAAACAGATTGGATGTGAATTATGCAGGTGGTAGGTTTGAATTTGTCTATGACAATACGCAGCAAGTAGGGCTCTACATGCAGAAAGGCCTAAAAGCCAAAACAGGAGTCGTTCATTATCAGGGACTGAACTTGGCAGAAAGATCATTTACAAACTTCTACCTGGACTTCAGAAACTATCAAAGTATCCATAAAAATATTATTCTTGCTTCCCGTTTGTATGTAGGCTCGTTCTTTGGTAACAATCCTCAAAATTATTTGGTAGGAGGAATGAACAATTGGCTTTTCAATCAATTCTACAACCCACCAAGCAACAGACCGGAAGAGTCTCCTGTGAGAAATCCTGAGGGTGTTGAAAACTCAAATATACTCTTTGCAGAATTTGTTGATATGAGAGGTTATCTTTTTGATGAAATCAGGGGGAGAAATGTTATGACATTCACTACGGAACTGCGAATACCTGTTTTCTCTTATTTATCAAGGGGGAATATAACTTCCAATTTTGTTAAAAATTTCCAATTGGTGGCCTTCTATGATGTAGGTTCTGCATGGAACTCAGCAGCGCCTTGGGAAAGGGTCAACGACCAGAATACAGAGGTCATCAGTACACCGGGATCTCCTTTTGTCATCACGCTTAATAATTTCAATAACCCATGGCTCCAAAGTTATGGAGGTGGTCTGAGGACGGTGTTGTTGAATTATTATTTTAAATTTGATGTGGCAAGACCAGTCCGGAATTACAGGGGTGATGATCTGAAATTTTACGTTACCTTGGGCTACAATTTCTAATTTTGTTATAATGAACCATTTAATATGATCAAATCAATGACAGGCTATGGCTTGGCCAGCTTGGAAGACAATAATTTCATTATCAGCGTCGAAGTCAAAACATTAAATTCTAAATTTTTGGATCTTTCGATCAGGTCGCCCAAACAGTTTTCGGATAAAGAATTGGAAATCAGAAACATGGTCAGTGGGGCCTTGGAGAGAGGTAAAGTCAACCTTACCATTGATTTTACCAACAAGACGGCTGAAGACCTTCCTGTCGGTATCAATGAGGAGCTTTTTCTGAATTATTACAATAAGTATCAGGCATTGATGGAAAAGTCCGGAGGCCAAAGCGAGGATCTGTTCAAGCTTGCTCTGCAGTCGCCAAATGTTATCACCAATGTGGTAGAAAAAGACTCAGAAGGGCAGGAATGGGAAAGAGTTAAATCCGCTATTTTCAAAGCGCTCAAAGAATGCGATTCTTTTAGAAGCGATGAAGGAAAAGTATTGGAAGGAAAATTTATGGAGAATCTTTCAGTCATCAGAAAAGGACTTACTGAAGTTAAAAAAGCAGATCCGGTCCGCAAAGAAAGAATCAAAGAAAGGATCAGAAATAATTTCAAGGATTGGTTAGAGGAAAACAGTTTTGACAAGAACCGATTTGAGCAGGAATTGATTTATTATTTTGAAAAAATTGATATTACAGAGGAATTGGTCAGGTTGGAAACCCACCTTGATTATTTTGAAAAGAACTTGAAAGAGGATAATAATCAGGGTAAAAAACTGGGCTTTATCAGTCAGGAAATCGGCCGTGAGATCAATACCATAGGTTCCAAGGCCAATGATGCACAGATACAAAAACATGTGGTCATCATGAAGGACGAGCTGGAAAAAATCAAAGAGCAGTCTTTGAATATTTTGTAAAATGTATTGAGTTTAGATTGGGTTTTTTTAATCCGTAAAGCTATCAGGATTAGGAATAAGAAAACAATATCATGGTCATCCGCTATTTTGCCAGTAACCTAATATTGAACTTCAAACAGGGTGGCTCCCGGCAGGGATGCACCTGACATTTCAGTTTCCTAGCGAGGATTATATTGAATTACCGTTTTAATAGCAACATCGCGTACCTTCATAATGTAATAGAAACAACGCTATTATTAAGCTAGCTGCAAAAGAAAACTTCGCTTTAATTAAATCGGGGCTTTTTTGACTAACTTGTGTATATTTTTATTTTAAAACCAATTATCGATGCCGAACAATGGAATGGGCACCTTACTTAAAACTCCTACAGGTATAAGCGGGCTGGATGAAATCACCAACGGAGGATTTCCCAAAGGCCGTCCAGTGCTTATTTGTGGTAGTGCCGGATGCGGCAAAACTTTATTTGCTGCGCAGTTTTTGGTAAAAGGAATTACGGCATATGATGAGCCTGGCGTTTTCATGAGTTTTGAAGAATCCCCAAGCGACCTTACACAAAATTTTGAGTCCTTGGGTTTTGATTTTGAAAAATTAAAAGCAGAAAAAAAACTGCGTATTGACCATGTCCGCATAGAACGTTCAGAGATAGAAGAAACCGGCGAATATGATTTAGAAGGAATATTTATTCGTCTAAATTATGCCATTGATTCCATTGGTGCAAAAAGGGTAGTGCTTGATACGATTGAATCGATATTTTCGGGAATGGAAAATATGACATTACTCCGTTCTGAAATCCGTAGATTATTTACATGGCTCAAAGAAAAAGGCGTAACAGCAATAATCACCGGCGAAAGAGGTGAAAGTTCATTAACGAGACAAGGTTTGGAAGAATATGTCTCCGATTGCGTCATACTCCTTGATTTTCGGGTGATAGAACAAATAGCAACACGGAGGTTGCGCATTGTAAAATATCGTGGCAGCACGCATGGGACAAATGAATACCCCTTTCTCATTGACGAAAGTGGTATTTCTGTTCTCCCGGTCACCTCATTGAAGTTGGATTACAAATCATCAACAGAAATTATTTCTACAGGATTACCTGCATTGGACAAATCATTTTCGACAGGGGGGGTTTATCGTGCAAGCAGCATACTTATAACCGGCAATGCGGGCACTTCAAAAACAATCCTGGCAGCACACTTTGCGATGAGCAGTTGCAAACGCAAAGAATCTACGCTCTTTTTTTCCTTTGAAGAATCACCTGACCAATTGGTAAGAAATATGGCAACCATCGGAATTGATTTTGAGCAAGCTATTCAAGAAAAAATGCTTCTCATTCAAGCTTCGAGGCCTTCCCTGCAAGGTTTGGAATTGCATCTGATGGTTTTGAATAAATTATTAGAGGAGTTAAAACCACGTACCGTAATCATTGACCCCATCAGCAGCTTAATCACAATTGGTAATACCAATGAAGTACGTGCCATGTTGGTAAGATTAATGGATACACTCAAAAAAAAGCAGGTCAACGCGTTGTTCACATCCCTCACCTATGATGGCCAATCGGAATATAACAATTCTACCGTAGATGCAGTTTCATCTCTTGCAGACACATGGATAGATTTAAAGAACGAGGAACGTAACTATGAAAGGGTACGCAGTTTGCTCATTGTGAAATCGAGGGGCATGGCTCACTCAAACAATCGACATGATTTTATTATTACAGGAAAAGGAATTCAATTCACTACTTCAAACAAAAAATAGGAAGCTATGTCAAATGAAGGAAAATGGGAATTACGTTTATACATAGCCGGGCAAACGCCCAATTCAGTACTTGCCTTAAGGAATATCACAAAGTATTGTGAACAACATTTAGAAGGCAAGTATATTATTGAAGTGATTGACCTTTTAAAAAATCCACAGTTAGCTGAGGGGGATCAGATATTTGCCATACCCACCTTGGTGCGAAAAGTCCCTGTACCATTAAGGAAGATAATCGGAGACCTTTCCAATGAGGAAAAAGTATTAGTTGGTTTAAATATCCGTCCGATAAATAGTTAATTATCTTAACATGAAAGAAAATACAACGGACGTAGTAATTATTGAAGACAAGTTAGAACTAACCCTTTATATCTCAGGGATGTCCCAAAAATCAATGGAAGCCATTCGGAATATTAAATGGCTGTGCGACAAACATTTAAAAGATGCTTTTGAATTGGAAATAATAGATATTTATAAGAATCCCAAGCTTGCCTTGGAACAACATATCGTTTTCAGCCCTTCACTGCTAAAAAAATTACCTTTGCCAAAAAGGACCTTGGTGGGAACATTATCCGACACAGAAAAAGTATTGAAATCATTGGGCATTACAACTGAAAAATAGTTTTTTGAAAATGAAATTATCTGCTGAACAATCCGCATTGAAAATCGAAGAGTTGCAAGGCCGATTGGATGAATACGAGCAGTTAATTGAAGCCATTAAGGGCGGTGAAGTAGATGCCTTTGCATTGAAGACGAATAACCAATCCGAAATTTTCACGCTTCGAACCGTAGATTATGCTTATCGATTGTTGGTAGAGAATTTTGGAGAAGGCGCACTTAACCTATCCGAAGAAGGATTAATTGTTTATACGAATAATTATTTTCCTGAGCTTTTAAATCTTTCCTATGAAAGTGTTATCGGAAATTCTTTTTATCAATATATACATCCTGAATCAAAAGAAACTTTCAAAGAGCTTTTTAAGAATGCTTTAATTGAGCAAACAAAAGGCGAAATAAATTTATTGATTGCTGATAAAATAATTCCTGTTTATATTTCTCTTACATCCTTATTCCCTACCATTCCATCCATCGGTATGATTATAACCGACTTAACTGAAAAAAAGAAACAAGAAGAAATATTACAAATTAAAAATGCTGAATTGGAGAAAATGAATAGTGAACTTCAAGCATTCGCCTATATTACCAGCCACGATTTACAGGGGCCACTGCGCAAAATTCAAGTATTCATATCCCGTATCGTAGAAGATGAGAAAGATAATTTTTCGGATATTGGGATAGATTATTTAAGGCGGGTGCAGAATTCTGCCAATTCCATGCAATTATTGGTTCAGGATTTACTCGACTACTCACGCACCAATACAACAGAACGGAAATTTGAATACACTGATCTCAATCAACTCATTGATGAAGTGAAGGATGATTTAAAAGAGGAATTGAACGATAAACACGCAACACTTGAGGTAGCAGCACTAAATAAGGTCAACATCATACCTTTCCAATTCCGTCAACTCATGCATAACCTGATAGAAAACGCTTTAAAATTTTCTAGTTCTTCAAGATTGCCTCGAATAATTATCAAAAGTGAAATAGTCGACGGTCTAGGATTTAATAAAGTCAAACTTTCCCCACATAAAAAGTACTGCCATATATCTGTTACTGACAATGGCATTGGCTTTGAACCAATGTACAATGAAAAAATATTTGAAATATTCTATCGCCTTCATGAGAAAACTGAATTCAGGGGAACAGGAATTGGACTTGCGATCGTTAAAAAAGTCGTGGATAACCATGGTGGAATTATTATTGCCAATAGCCAATTGAATACAGGAACAACATTCGACATTTATATTCCTGTTTCAAATTAGTGTAACCAATTCGTTACATATCTGTACTTTTTCCCACCACACTTGGGTACAGTTAAAATCTAAATTTTTAAAATTTAACCTGATGGATATCAAAATATCACACAAATATTTGATCAACTTGAGGTGCAGAGCAGGTTATAACTAAACAGCATTTTTTATGGCATCATTTTTTACGCTATCTATTGGAATCAATGAATATTCTTCCCTTGGAAAGATTCAAAATAGTATAGATATGAAAAATCAAATTTTAAAAATATTAGCTTTATTCCTATTTATGATCACATTTACTGGTTGCAGTGTGATTGGTGATATTTTCGAAGCCGGCTTATGGGTAGGGGTAATAATCGTCGTTTTGATTATAGTTTTTGTTTTTTGGATTATAAAAAAATTGCTGTAAACAGAATTATTCAGCCTGATGATGTCTCTCGGAGCGTGTCCAATATGAATATGCTTTGATTGAATTTTTGAAAAGGAAAAAAAATCGCTATTTTGAGTTTTAGTCCAATTGTTACCAGATGATTTAGTCTTCCTGATTTCATCTAAAAATGCATAATTCCAGTTCTATAAATAAACATCAATAGTTTCCCGGTTGCTGAATTTCGAGTACATCACAAATCTCCGAAAGGTTATGAATATGTATAGAATGTCAATGACAAAAAGATGGCAAATTAATTACGTGATATTTTTGACAATGATTTTGTTTTTCTTCGTCAATCCTCTTAATGCCCAAAGTGAAAATAAATCTAACTTTTTTGGACTCAATCCAAGTGTAACTGTCGAACCATTTTATGACAAAGGAGAGTTGGATATCAATATTTTACCAATTGTTTACCAAACATCCTTGACAAAGAGACTTGATGTAAGAATAACTTCAATATTTAATCTTGGGATCAGGAATGAAGGAAATGAAATAAGCCATTTTGGACTTGAGACCGCTCTGCCCATATTTTTTAAAGCAAAACTGGACAAGAAGGAAAGGTCAAAAGGGTTTTTTGTTGCACCAATAGTTAGTCTTACGAGAAATAAGATAGAAGAACACAATAATGTCGGACTTTGGATTGAGCCGGGCTATCACTTATTGTTTGACAATAACTTTGCCCTGAGTTTCGGGCTGCAATTAGGTGGAACCTATTTTTCTTATGACAATGGACTTACCAAATGGGGAAATCACTTTGGAGTGAAAGTTATTTTTGGTAAGTGGATATAAGGGAAGTAGGAATGAGGTTCACGTCCCGCATTATCAGAGGTATAAAATTTCCCAAAATCATTGAAGCTTGAATCTAATTGGTAACCTCATTCTGACTCTAACAGGTCTTGAACTTTGTTTACCCGGTTTCCAAGCAGGCGCATTGGTGATCACCCTCATGGCTTCTTCATCACATCCTGCACCGATACCTCTCATTAATTCCACATCACTGATGCTTCCATCGGAATTTACAATGAACGATATATAGACAGTACCTTCAACCCCCATTCTTTTGGCTGGGGTGGGATATTTTAGGTTTTGGTTTAAGTAATTGTTCCATGCTGCCATACCACCGATAGGTTCAGGCATTACCTCAGTAAAGTCCAACACTTCGTCAGCAATTTCTATAACAGGAGGAATCAATATAAAGGGAACAGGAGAAATCATAGACTCATCAACATTGATATCGATCTGATGGTTTTCTTTTTCTATGATTTCATTATTATCGATTTCTATTAGGATAGGTGATGAAATGGGAGGCGGGGGCAATTCATGGATAGTTATGGGTATATCAGGGGTGTCATCCCATATTTGCATTTGTATGGCAGAAAATGTTGTCTTAAGGTCTTTTGGGGACTTCCATTCAAAAGCAAACAAGACGATCGATACACTGATGAGTAAAGCAAAATTTTGCAACATTGGCCTTATGCTCGTCAATTCTAAATGGGGGTGTTTTTTGGGTTCCATGGTGAAGGATTTTTTGTTTACCATGAATTTAGTTAATAAATAACTAATCGAAAAGAAAATAGAATAAAAAATTAGTTAATTAATGTAAAAATAAAGGGGCAGAAGCCCCTTTAATATTTTTATCCAAGTTTGAATCTTATTGGAAGTCTCATTCTTACCCTTACAGGGCGACCTCTCTGCTTACCTGGAGTCCACTTCGGAGCTCCACTGACCACTCTAAGTGCTTCTTCATCACAGCCTCCTCCGATACCTCTGAGGATTTCAACATCTTGCACTGAGCCATCCGTATTCACTACAAACACCACATATACAGTTCCTTCAACACCCATACGTCTTGCTTGAGTTGGGTATTTTAGGTTTTTACTAAGGTATGTATTCCATGCTTGCATTCCTCCGGGAAATTCAGGAGAGTTTTCAACAACATCAAAAATTTCATCTGCTTTTTCTACAACTGGTGCATCAGCAATGACGACTTCTTTAATGACTGTTTCTTCTTTTACATCCACATCGAAGTTTACTTCGATTTTTTCTTCGATTTCCACTTCATCAGGAATTTCCTGAATGACTGGCTGTTCTATTGGTGGTGGCGGTGGTGGTGGCTGTTCCGTAATCGGAATGTCCAACAGTTCCTCAAAATCATCGGCTACCTGCCCAAGATCTTTCAAATTTCTCTCGTCAAAAGACTTGTATTCGAAAGCAAATAGGACCAATCCGACGCTAATGAGCAAACCAAGATTCATGAACATGCCTGTTCTCTTGGTCAAATCCGCTTTTGGCGTCTTTTTAGCTTCCATGGTTGTTAATTATAAGGTTAATAAATTTGTTTACTAAATAAGGAATAACAATTCTAGCCATTAATTTTAAATTATACAAGCCTACTGTTTGCCTTATATAAAATAAAAAAGACAATAAAGCCGATTGCGCCTCCAACTAAATTTGCAACGATATCCAGGTAATCAAAAGTTCGATTTGGAACCAATAATTGCAAATACTCTGCTAATATAGGAAAAATAAACGAGAATACTAATAAATTAGTAATTAAAGTTCTGCTATTTATTTCCCTTTCTTCGTTTAAAGTTCCTACCCGAAACCATAAGAATGAGAGTACAGCAAACAGTATTAAATGTCCAAATTTGTCTCCAAATGAGAATTCAGGTAATTTAGGGAGGGATCTTCCTGGAGTGAACATTGCCAACGAAACTATCAACAGCCATAGTACCGCTGGTATTAGTCTTCGGATTTTCAAAACTGAATCAGTTCCCTACTAACTCTGCATAATCCTCAGGAGAAAGGAGTTCTCCCTCTGGAACCTCTCCGGTTATTTTTACTTTTATCATCCATCCCTCCTCATAAGGAGATTCATTTACAAGCTCGGGGGATGATTCGAGTTCTTCATTGAATTCAATAATTTCTCCTTCAAGGGGCATAAAAAGGTCAGAAACAGTTTTTACAGCTTCAACAGTGCCGAAAACCTCTCCCGAGGCAATTGTCTCACCTACAGTTTCTACTTCAACATAAACAATATCACCAAGCTCTCTTTGGGCAAATTCAGTTATTCCAATGACAGCTATACCGTCTTCAATTTTAACCCACTCATGGTCTTTAGTGTATTTTAATTCTTTAGGGAAATTCATATATTTTTATTTAAGGATTCCAAAAATACAAGGTTTCGCCAAATGTTAAAACCTATTGTGCTAAATTAAATCTTAATTGTCCACCAAAGGCAGTGGAACTTCTTCTGAAAGCTGTAGTTACTCTTGGGTCATTGATAGTTCTATCAAAATACAAGGTGATATTGAGGCTTTTATTGACTACATATCCAATTGTTGGTCTTATTTGAAGGTTAAGGTTCCCATTAGTGACCGTGCTGCCTTCGTCTATTTTTCTTTGTACCTGTCTTGTGTCAACGACCCGGGTATTTATCCTGATCTGTAAATCGTTTTGAAGGACTTCCTGTCTACCTTGAATTTTGAATGGGATTTTGACGCCCGCTTTCGTATAGCCCAAATCAAACCCAAAGTCCCGGCTGTTTTGTTCAGTAACCTGTGCATTGGAGAAATTCAAACCAATGTTTCTTTCAGAGTTGTATTCCATTTTGATACTAAGTCTATCTTTTGTCAATAAATCAACACCTAGTAGCGGGGAAAATCTTTCAGAAAGAACAACCTGATTTAAAATGAAAATCGGTATATATTCTCCGAATTCATTGGTTAGACTAGCTCCTGGAATGTTTTGAATTCTGTTATACAATTCCAACCCGTTTTGGTACAACAATGAATTTGAAAAGTTGCTAACCTCATAGGATGATGCGTATCCATGGGTCAGGTTGATACTGGAGAAATATTCCCTTAGAGCAGGGATTTGGCTAAGTCCTTTGTAGTCCACTCTCCAATTGGGGATGGGTATTTTTGGGAATGGATTTAGGTCTATGACGGAGGCGTCCCTACCTGAGTATGCAGATAGAAATGCCAGGGTCAGGACATCTTGCCCATTAATTGCGTATTCTCCTCCTGGATTTTGGGCATTGAGCCTTGATTGGATAATTCCTCTGTTCGCTTCAAAATTTGAGAAAATAGGGGAATTGTTATTTTGGTCGTCTCTGGCCAGAGTAGTCCTGATAATGGAGTATGTAATGCTATAACCACTCATCCTGTTGGGACTCAGGGATTGGAAATTCCCGAGATTTTCGGGATTGTTTCTGAAAATTTCACTGTATTCCCCGGTTTCTCTTTTTCTGGCCTCAAGATTAATCCTGAAATCGCGTATGGGTTCGGCTATTCCGGATATTTGGAGATTTCTGGTTTGATTTTGTCTGAAAAGTTGGGTGAGCTCAGTACTTGGGGCAATCAATCCTTGGTTGGCGAGCCCAAATCTGACATCAGGGTTTTGTCCCCCGAAAATAAAGCCAAGTCCTGGGTTCATAAAGCTCCTGTCTAGCCCCATCAGGCCCGTCTCAGCCATATATCCGGGTAGGAATGTTCCTTCAACTACTGAATACCTGAAGTTGATGTCTTTGACCATGGTGAGGAATTTGATCAAGCCCCTCGTAAATGGGGTACCTATGGTATCCTCGGCACTCGCTGCGGTTCGCCCCGGTATGGTTGGTCTTTTTGGGGCATTCAAAGCCCTGAATTTGGCATTTTTATTATACAACTTTACAAAATCCAATTTACCAGTCACAGTTTGGTCCCGGGTATTTTGGATCACATTTCCAAGTGTATCTCTTTGCCCTATTGCTCCTGTCAGCCAAGTGAAATTCGCAGAATACCTATAATCTGCACCGATCCAGTCCAGCATTCCGATTTTATCCAATGGGAGTTTGTAATTACCGGTTACCTGATGGTTGTAATTGGTTGTCCTTCCCAGATTTCGAATGTTGGTCCTAACAGAATCTCTTTTCGCCTCGGTGTCGATATCTCCTTCCGGTTCGTCAACGACAGCCATTATCCGGCTCATAAAGTCTACCCGTAGATTTTTGGTCAGATCCCAATTGAGGTTGTAGTTTCGGTTGATAAAGAAGCTTTTTTGGAAAAAAGGATCCACACCGTCTATTGTCAATTGGTCATTTCTGTACTGAGTCCTGATAAATCTCCTGTCCACATCTACTCTTGCCGCAAAAGATGTGGGTACAAAATTAAAATTGATATCCCTGATGAGGCTGAAATTACTTCCGCCCAACCATTCTGCATTTTTGAATGGTTCCAAAACCAACGGCTTGGGTTGGTAGACATAAGCAACATTGCCTACATAGGTCTCAAAATCATAACTTTGGGTATTGATATTGCTCTGCCTAACTGATCCGTAGGCATAAGAAAAAGAGAAGTTGCTGAGGTCATAAATTTTGCTTACCTCCCTTTCAGGGTTTTTATTTTTACGGACATTAGTAAACCCGATGTTCCTTCTCCGCATTTGGTCAAGTACCTGGTTTCTATAAAAATCCTTTTCTTCTTGCGTTTGGAATTTCTCTAAGGCCTGATCAAATAGCACATCCGGATTTAAGGGGTCAAATTGAGGTCTGCTGGTCGCATTTTCAAGACTGACATACATAGGGATGGTGACATTGAGTGCTTCAGGCAAAAGTTTATCCACACTTACATTTGCTGAAATATCATATTGCGTTGCTGCAAACATTGCCCTTTGGGAAAGTCTTGTCTCCAATCCACCAAATCCGAAAGTACTGTGTCTGATTGAGCTTGAAATTGTGGCAACATCAGCAATCTGGGCATTCAAAATAGCATTAGCTGCCCAACCTGTTGATTCTTTAGACCCCGTAACCCGCAATTCATTAGCCCAAATACAGATGGATTTGGAAGCGCCACCGGCTGTTCCGGGATTCCTGATTCCAATCATCATTCCCTGAATGAGACTGAGCTCCGGACGGCCTACCACTGTGACCTTATATTGTCGGATATCTTGGGAAAAGGCCAGGTTCAATGGAACCCGCTGATTGTCCCTATCTACTTTTACACCCACGATTTCACTGATGGCGATATCTATTTCATTTCCCGAAGGCCATATTTGCAGGGGGTCTCTCGTTCCTTTTGGTGTGATGAGAAGTGGAACCTCGATTTCATAATAGTTGTCTGTATAATCAGTTCCCAACCTTAAGAAAGCAGTCAATTCTCCATCCTGAGCATCTTCACTGTCAGCATGGAAAAACATTTTCATCCTCTCAAATTGTACAAGGTCCAGAGAACTTGCGTTTTTGAAAACGCCCCTTGCATCTTTGGCCTGAAGGTCTTCTACACATAGTCTGATGGACTGCTCATTGAGAACCCTTTCTACAGAAGCAAGGTTGTCTCTATCCCGCACAATGCCTGGAGGGAGAACATATGGACTTTGGGTAGCACTTCCCTGTCCATTTTCTTCGATATTGACAACATCCACATTAAAATTAGAATTGTCAGGCTCTGGTACTTCAAAAAATCCCCTTTCAAAAAGAGATTCCTGAAAAACACGCCATTGACTTGCCACCAATCTGAAATTGGCCATTCTAAGGACCACAGGCTGTTCGAAGTCGGTCAGATAGGCACGCATAAAACGAATGGATTTAAATCCGGAGATATCACCCTGAACCCTATCAGGAGTTCTGACAGGAATTCTTATCAGATACCAATCTACCTGATCCCCACTTTGGGTTGTCGTCACTTTATCGATGATGTAATTCCTCCCCACTTCCATTTGACCTGGTCTAAGGTCTATTTCATATTCGTAGTAAGCTTCAAGTTCATTGATGGTATTATCATTATTCAGATCTTCATTGTCAGGTAGATTTGACCCTGATGGGGTGTAGGGGAGGTTCAAATTGGCGGTAATCGGCGTATTCCCGTCCATCCCATTGAATTTCTTGTGACGCTCCAAGATTTTGACATCGTTTCTGTCAAATTCCTCATCTAAATAATATTGGAAATCATCAGCTGAGGGATCCTGAGTGATTCTCTGTAAGGCATTTGGGCTAACATTAAGTCTATTCAGATACCGGTCTCTGAAAAACGCTTCTTCATCTTCACTTCTCAAGCCATCTAGACCAACATCTTGATTGACTCTTGATTCAGGTGAATTGTCAAATGCTGGAATTAAAAACTGTTCCCTGGTGATTCTACCCCATTCTGTAGTAGAGACTGCGCTGGGGTCACCATCTCCTGGAAGACCGTTTTCAAAACCGTGTCTGCTGTCTTTGATGACATCTTCAGAGATTTCCCCAAGATTGAACCTTAATTTTCCACCTGTAGTGTTGTTTTCATTAAATATACCGTCAAGTACCCTACCATTTTGTCCTTGAATGAATGGATCTAAAAGCCAAAATTCCAAGTATTCAATGTTGGTCCTGTCAAAATCCACTTCTGTGGTAATGGGTCTGGTTACACCTCCGTAGTTCAGTCTTGGATCCGGGAGCAATCCTTCAGAAGTAAGGTTAGTGTTATAATTGTACATTCCCCTCTCATGAGGGAAGTAGGCAATTTCAAACAGTGGTTCCGGAACCACAATAACATCCCTATCCCGTCTTTGGAAAATTTCCTGAGGCAGGACTCTTCTGACATAATGGTTGATTCGGTCTTCTCTTGAAATATTGGTGGGTACTCCCGGACCACCTTCTCGGTAAAAAACGTTGTCAATATTATACCAAGCTACTCTAGCCCTTCTATATGCATTTCCCAACCTATCTTCTGTCAGTGAACTGAGGTCAAAAGTATTATTATCTGTTTTGGGGGTTGCGGCCAAATGCCAGGTCTGTGCCGCAGCCCCTCCAAGGTTGTATGGGGTAATAGCTGTTTCAAAATCATCTATATAGGAGGCTTGTTCCCCATTTACCCTGTTTGAAGTTCCAGGAAGAAGTTGTGCAAATTCTCCGCTGATTTGAACCATAGATTTTTCTTTGGTATTGGTAAAAGGCAAAGCATCCGCCAACTTGGTCAACCACCTTGATTCGTCATTGAAGTTGGCATCCAATCCCCACATACTATTTCTCAATGTTTCACTTCCTGTCGCAATTCTGGTAATATTAGGCCTTTCATTGAGATAAAGGAAGGTACCACCAATATTGAATTTATCATTGAGGATATAATCCAACCTAGTTCCCAACAGGCTCCTGGTCTGAAATGATACAAGATCTGCTTTTTCAAAACTTACAGAAATCCGTTTTCCGGATTGAAGAATTCCTTCATTGATGATAGTGACCCTTCCAAAATTATAATCCACTGTATAATCAACCCCCTCTGTTAAGGGGATATTGCCAGCCATTAGAATGACTGAACCTGGTGAAATATTAAGTCCAGGAAGTAAAATTTCTGAAGAAGATCCCGCAGTTAACCTGCCTTTGATAAAATATTTATCATAACGTGTCACCAGTTCAGCATCTGCTTGGGTGGTACTATACAAAGTGTCGAACACAAATTTTTCAGCCAAATTGGCCTCATTGGGCAAGAAGAGGTTTCTCAGCGTTCTTCCAAATGGTTCTAGGACAGGGAAAATCAACAAACCTCTTTCGGGTATGATGGTTATCCCCGGGATAAAATCAAAATTCCCATCTGGGGCAGGATCATTCTGTGGGTTCAGGTTATCCAGTCCTGTTAATCTGATTAGGGGTACATTTTTGAGATTTTGTCCTTCAAGAAGTGTAGGGTTATCAAGTCCTGTACGGTCATCTCTGTAAATCACCTGTAGCTGAAAGCCATCCTGTTGGATCTGATTGGCATTGAGGTTATAAACATTTTTCATCATCAGGTCCCATGTCGGAATCCTGATATTGATCCTTGCAGGTCTTAGCATTTTCAGGAAAATCAAGTCGCTGATGGGTCTGTTTTGATAGTCTTCAGAAAGTTCACCCACTTTATAAACCTGACCATTGAAAGTATATTCATAGGATACTGCCAATACCTCATCATTTTGTAGCCTCCTTGAAAGTGACACGTAACCTAACTCTCTATTGAAAATATATTCGGTAGGAGCGAGCTTTCTTGCCCCGTTTACCTGCTCAAAATCTGAACCTCTTACCAAATCCAAGGTTGATTCAATCGCTCCGGACCCAGTGTCAAATGGTCTAAAAGCCGGATTTGAGTTCAAATTGTTAAATAGAAGGTTTGCACCATTTGAAGCAGGTGCACCAGGATTACCCGGCCCTATATTAGGATTTTCTGGCTTGAACAACCTACTGCCCTCGCCAAGGTCCATGAAGGCAGTGAAATTTCTTAGTGTTTCAGTATTCTGGGCCCTATTCATGATATACACTTCTACCCTGGTAATATTGACCCCGGATAGAATCTGAGGAAGACCTCGAAGCCAGCGTTCATAATTTTCACGGAAGAAATGTCCCAGAAAAAAATGTCTGTTTTCATCATAGGCAGAACCCTGTATTTCGAACTGCCTTCCCTGTCCACCACCTTCAATCACCAATTCGTCCCTTCTTCCCCGTTGAGTAGAAGCAACACCGGTTACAAATAGTTTTCCAAACTGCATTTGGGTTTTGACACCAAAAAGATTTTGGGCACCTTGAATCAGACTGTTCTGTACAGGCATGCTGACATTTCCAATTTCGATGGACTTGATTATATCTTCTTGGAAACCAGTGTATTCCACCTTTAGTTGATTTTGAAAGTCAAAGGAATTGTTGGAATCAAAATTGGCTCCAACTTTCATTTTTTGTCCAAGTGTACCATTGACGGCCATTTGAATCTGTTGGTTGAAGTTGAAGTTGCCATTCTGTTGTTGGCGTATAGGAATGGAAGGATTGTCAATCCTTCTAAAAATAGCTCCAAGATCAAGGTTGACAAATCCGGTTGGTACAATATTGATTTCATTGCCACCGAAAATCCTATCAAAACTGGGACTGGTAGTTAAGGGAGGAATAAGATTTCTGCCACCAACAGGGCTATCACCATCCAAGCCCCTAGATCTGCTTCTCCAATATTCCTGTCTTACTCTGTATTCTTGTATTTTCGAAAATTCATCAAAATCATAAATTTGACCTGAATCCATATTGGTGGAATCATACTGTTCATTTACCCGGTATTGTAGGACAGAATCGATTTCTACCTGAATTCTTGGCTGCGTGATATCGAATTGGTAGAATGGGGAATATCTTGGTAGGAATTGATTCTGCTGTGGAAACAGTGGATTGGTATTAAGATTTGG
This sequence comes from Aquiflexum lacus, assembly GCF_015476655.1. Classification (GTDB taxonomy): domain Bacteria; phylum Bacteroidota; class Bacteroidia; order Cytophagales; family Cyclobacteriaceae; genus Aquiflexum; species Aquiflexum lacus. Next base: position 15,990 of record NZ_JABFHF010000014.1, on the reverse strand, counting down.
CCACAATAGGAAAGAAGGTTGTAACCTTCTTTTGTTCAATGAATCCAATTTGACTTCGAGACTATCCGATTGCACATCCTCCTGTGCGTAAGCATTTGGCAAATACATAAAAATGCATGCCATCAAAAATATTCCTATTGATGGGAAATTAAAATTTGCGACTTTTTGTGAAAAAAATTGCGGATACAAAGACTGTCAGTTTTGTAATGATTAAGGGTTTTTTAAAGATGCTTTAATTAATTCTTCCAAAGAAATTTCCGGACCGGATTTTTTTAATACAGCAGTAATATTTTTTTCAGCAGCTGCTTTTGGAAACCCTAATGTCATCAAGGCTTGTAACGCTTCCTCTTTTATTTTATTGTTGGTTTTTACAAATGTGGAAGGAAGTATCATGGAATCTCCCAAAGCCTCTCTCTTTATTTTATCTTTTAGTTCAAGAATGATTCTTTGGGCAGTCTTAATTCCGACACCCTTTACATTTTGAATGGTTTTAACCTCCTCATGGATAATAGCATATTCCAATTCATCTGCATTTAGGGATGAAAGTATCATGAGGGCAGTATTTGGTCCTACACCCGAAATAGAAATCAGATTCAGAAAAAGTTTTTTTTCGGATTCTTCTTTAAAACCATAAAGTGTGTGACCGTCTTCTTTGATATGTAAATAAGTGAGGAGCATTACTTGCTCCTCATCTTTGATTTGGGAATAGGTTTGAAGGGAAATTTTCACCTGATAACCTATCCCCATGATATCGATAATTACAAAAGTCGGGTCCTTATAGGCCAACTTTCCTTTTAAATATGCAATCATTTTTATTCTTGCGTTTGAGCGTCTACTACAGCGATAGCTACCATATTGATAATTTCTCTGATGGAGCTACCGAGTTGTAATATATGAACAGGTTTGTTCATTCCCAATAGTACAGGGCCGATTGCTTCAGCATTTCCAAGTTCAGACAATAATTTATAGGCTATGTTTCCGGAACTCAGGTCAGGGAAAATAAGTGTATTTGCTTTTTTTCCAATCAAGTCACTGAATGGATAATTTTCAATCTGAATTTCTTCATTCAATGCTACATTCGCCTGCATCTCGCCTTCAATTACCAAATCGGGATATTTTGATTTTGCAAGAATTGTAGCTTTGGATGTTTTTTCAGCAATTTCACCTTTGGCAGATCCAAAATTGGAATATGAAAGCACCGCAATCCTGGGCTCGATGTCAAAGAATTTGACGCCATTCGCAGTTAGACCGATAATTTCAACCAGTTGTTGAGCTGTTGGATTGACATTGACGGTGGTATCTGAGAAGAAGAATGGTCCTTTGGCAGTGTTCATGATGTACATGCCCGCTACCCTGTCAATATCTTTTTTTACACCAATGACATGTAGAGCAGGTAGGATGGTTTTGGGATAATCCTTGGTCAGGCCTGAAATCAATGCGTCTGCCTCACCAAGTTCGACCATCATGGCCCCGAAATAATTCCGGTCTTTCATTAGCCTGATACATTCTTGGGGAGTCAACCCTTTTCTTTTTCTTTTTTCGTAGAGCACCTTTCCAAAATGCTTTAATTTATCTTCATTCTGATAAGGATCGACGATCTGTACTCCTGTCATATCGAGATTTTGTTCCTTAATTAAGAACTCGATTTTTTCCTTATTTCCTAGAAGGATAGGAATGGCAACTCTTTCATCTTTTAATATCTGAACTGCTTTCAGTATTTTGACATTATCAGCCTCCGCAAAGACAACTCTTTTTGGATTTTTTTTAGCTCTTGTCACCACCCTTAGCATCAATCTCTGATCAATACCAATTCTTTCCTGAAGTTCTAATTCATACGCTTCCCAATCTGTAATAAGGGTTTTGGCTACACCTGAGTCCATTGCCGCTTTAGCAACCGCAGGAGCTATAATGGTGATCAATCTTGGGTCAAGCGGTTTGGGTATGAGATAAAATCGGCCAAATGTGATTTTGTTGTCTCCATAGGCCTTGTTCACAATTTCAGGAACGGGAACTTTCGCCAATGCCGCAATTGCTTTGGCAGCGGCAAATTTCATTTCTTCATTGATGGAAGTTGCTCTGACATCTAAGGCACCACGAAAAATATATGGAAATCCAAGGACATTGTTGACTTGATTGGGAAAATCAGATCTTCCTGTAGCCATAATCAGATCATCTCTTGTGGCCATGGCCAATTCATAAGCTATTTCTGGATCTGGGTTGGCCAAAGCAAAAACAATTGGATTGGGTGCCATTAAGTTTAACTGATCGGGAGTTAAAATATTTCCTTTGGACAGTCCCAAGAATACATCGGCGTCTTTCATTGCCTCAGTAAGGGTGTGTACATCTCTTTGGGTTGTGAATTCTTTTTTGATATCATCCAAATCCTCACGGTCATTCCTGATAGCGCCTTTGCTATCGCACATCACTATATTTTCTCTCCTTACACCTAAACTCATGTAAAATCTGGTACATGAGACAGCTGATGCTCCGGCTCCGTTTACTACAAGTTTGATTTCTTCTATTTTTTTACCTGTGACCTCCAAGGCGTTCAGCAACGCGGCGCCGGAAATGATTGCAGTCCCGTGCTGATCGTCGTGCATCACAGGAATATTCATTTCTTTTTTAAGGGTTTGCTCTATCTCGAAACATTCCGGAGATTTGATATCCTCTAAATTTACTCCTCCAAAGGTCGGTTCCAAGGATTTGATAATTTGAATCAGTTTCTTAGGATCGGTTTCATCTATTTCAATATCAAATACATCTATGCCAGCAAATTTTTTAAATAAAACGCCTTTTCCTTCCATTACGGGCTTTGAGGCTTCCGGCCCTATATTACCCAACCCCAATACGGCTGTTCCATTTGAAATTACTGCCACTAGATTGCCTTTAGCCGTGTATTTATACACTTTTTCCTTTTCAGCAGCAATTTCCAAACAAGGTTCTGCGACACCTGGAGAATAGGCCAATGCAAGATCCAATTGACTGGATAAGGGTTTTGTAGGAATAACTTCGATTTTACCGGGTTTTCCTTGAGAATGATAGTTTAATGCGTCTTGTTTTCTGATTTTAATTGCCATATAAAGGGTTATTGTTAATATGATTAGCCTATCCGGTTTTCATCATTGAGAAGTTCGGTAGCCAAAAGGACAGTTTCAATTTCTCTGATCGCTTCACGATGGGTTTCATTGGGATAGTAAAGAAATCCCTCCATATAATAAAGTTTTCCTTTTTCAGCATCCACGATGACATATGCTAAGAAAGAACCTCCCATACTCAGGTTATTGGTCTTCCAACCTCCCCTGATTTCGACGCCAAAATTATCATTTATTTTGAAGTTACTAAATACCGGACTCGGATCTACACGCTCAATAATCAAATAAGAATTTCTATTATTTGGATCTCCGTAAATATGCATCTTGGTGATTTTGTCCCTAAGCGCAATAATGGATTCCGGAAACACCTGCTCCTCAGAATTATAATCAGTTTCATAAAAAAACATACTGATGTCTGCTCTGTCTGTCCTCGGAGTGGGTTGTCTTAGCCATAAAAAATCATTTTCAGCTTTGACTATCTGATATGATGCAGGAACATTGATGCTAAGTCCAAGTTCTTCCCCTGCAACCTTGGCGGCGGAATTTTTTCGGCTCAGCAATATTTTTTCCATTCTGGTTCTTTCTCTTACCTGAAAGAGGTTTTGGAGTTTGGATTTGTTTTTTTCAATATTTTCTACCAATTCCTGTTCGTTGTTGCCAAAAAGGTAGACCACTTCCTGGCCCTGAGCAAATTCATCCTCACTTCTGAGAAAATAAAGGCTTGGATCAGCGGCAGCCTTTTCCTTGGCCTCTTTGCTGAAAAGTGCATTGATATTTTGACTGGCTGATTTTCTGTCATCAAATGTCGTTACATACACGATATTGGTGGCCATTCTCAAAATCCTCGTCAATCCCCTTGGATCCACTTTCCGTATGTCAAACATGCTTTCACCTCTTATCAATCCTGGTACTTCCTCTTCGAAGACCCCTCTCAAAGCTTCTCCAACAGGACCTTCCCACTTGGTGGAATCTATAGCAAGTATGATTTCACCTATGGCACCCCTCGCTTTGGGTTTGGTGGAAGATGAATTGGAGTCACCGTATTCGCAACTCAAAAGAATACTGGCACCAATGATCGCAATCATCGGAAAGAAAATATTTTTAAGATTTTTCATAATTGGTTTTTATAGCTGACACAATTTATTAATATTCTGTGGCAGAAAAAAATATTTACTAATAAAATAGTTTACCCTATTATCAGTTTTTGCCCCGGCTTAATCTGATTGGTATTCAGATTATTCAATTTCTTGATCTGTTCAATGCTGATACCGTTATGTTTTTTGGAAATCAACCACAATGAATCTCCCGGTTGAACAGTGTAAGTTTTTGGATTTTCCGCAATAGTAGTAGAGGCATTATTATTTTGGGCTAAAGCTTTATCAAATGAACTGGATTTTGTGTAAATATCCAATTTCTGGCCTATTCTGATGGTATTGCTGCTAATGTTGTTCCAAGCCTTGATATTATTAACGGTAGTACCGTGCCTTTGGGCAATGGAGCCCAACACATCGCCGGATTTGACTACATAGATGATCTTGTTTTGGTTGGCAGGTATTGTAGCAGCAGGGCTGTTGGTGCTATTTACTGGAGTTGACCTAAGCGCAATAGACCTTTCTGTAGTCAATTTGACAGCTTCAGAAAATTGCTCATAGTTTTGGGTGATGTATTCTGATTTTGATTTTGGAACCCTGACAGCCATATGTTTATTGGTTGAAGGAATCAATCTGTTTTGGACAGAGGGATTCAAATCTTCCAAGTCTTCGATACATATTCCAGTAATATTTGCCAATTCCTCTAAATCCAATTCTTGGTTAAAATTTATTTTTTCGTAAGCTATTGGGTAGGTTGGATTTTCAAGAACAAAATTGTGATCTTCAGTATGTCTTAATACATACATCATTGCCTGAAATTGTGGGACATAGCTTCTTGTTTCTCTTGGGAGGTATTTGTAAACCTCCCAGAAGGTTTTCTTTCCTCCGGAGCGTCTGATGGCTTTTCGAACATTGCCAGGGCCACAATTGTAGGCTGCCAATGCAAGTTCCCAATTGCCAAACATTCTGTATAGTGATTTCAGGTATTTTGCTGCTGCTTCTGTGGACATTTCAGGATCCATTCGGTCGTCAATATCCCTATTGATATTTAGACTATACATCTTGCCTGTCGCAGGCATAAATTGCCATAGTCCCATAGCACCCACTCTTGATTTGGCGGTAGGATTTAATCCGGATTCAATAATTGCCAGAAATTTGATGTCATCAGGCATATTGTGATCAGCCAAAGTTTGTTCAAACAATGGAAAAAAAATATCCTGACGCTGTAAGACCATTTTTGTGTAATCCCTGTTCCTGACGGTAAAGTAATTGATAAAGGCAAAAATCCTTTCGTTCAATTCAAACGGCATATCCGTTTCCATTGCCTTTATTTTGTTGGCAACTTCATTGTAACTGAAGTCAGGGATGTATTCAAATTGATAAACAGGTAAAATGGTTTCCTCCTCAATCGGAGAATTATTGATACCAAATAGTTCTTGACCATGAAGGTTGTTTTGAAAAAACAAAACCAACACTAAAATTGGTAAAAGGTTTTGAATGTGATTTTTCATGGTCAGGAATTTAGTTTAGTTGTTGTGTAATTCCATTAGGTAGTTGCCAAATGCGTAAAGTTCAGCTTCCTTAAAGGAATTGGCCATAATCTGTATGCCTATCGGTAAACCATTTTTGTCGGTACCGTTTGGAAGCGATAAAGCGGGGACTCCAGAAACTGATGCCTGTACCGTAAACAGGTCTTCAAGGTACATGGCCACAGGGTCATTGCTATGCTCTCCAAACTTAAACGCAGTAGAAGGCGTAGTAGGCATAATAATATAGTCAAATTTATTCAATAATTCTTCTGTGAAGTCTTTGATCAACCTACGCACCTTTTGGGCTTTGGTAAAATAAGCGTCATAATAGCTTGCACTTAATACAAAAGTCCCCAACATAATCCGTCTTTTCACTTCTTCCCCAAAGCCTTCTGTACGGGTGAGTTTGTACATGCTTTCGAGATTGTGGGCGTTTGGGCTACGGTATCCGTACTTCACACCATCGAATCTAGACAAATTTGAACTCGCTTCGGCAGTCGTGAGAATATAATAAGTGGGAAGGGTATATTTCAATAAAGGAAAATGAACTTCCTCAATTTGATGGCCTTCTTGCTTAAGTTTTTCTAGAACAGCCAGGGTGTTAGCTTTAATTTCAGGCTGAAGCGCTTCTGATTCAATCGTTTCTGTAAAAAAAGCAATTTTTGCCCTTTTATCAAAATGTAATAACTCAGAATAATTCGGAACAGGCTTTTTAGAAGCCGTAGAATCAAAATTATCAGCGCCTGCCATGATTTCCATCACAAGGGCATTGTCTCGGACATTCCTTGAAAAGACCCCTATGGTATCAAATGAAGAGGCATAGGCGATGAGGCCCCATCGGGAAACCCTAGAGTAGGTTGGTTTGATACCTACCAAACCCGTAAATGCAGCAGGCTGTCTTACTGACCCACCTGTATCTGTTCCCAAAGAAACGGTACATAGATTTGCTTGTACGGCAACTGCAGATCCTCCCGATGAACCACCCGGTACTCTACTTTCATCTGCGGCATTCAGTACTTTGCCATGCGCAGAGTTTTCATTGGAACTTCCCATTCCAAATTCGTCACAATTGAGACGGCCAATGATAATGGCGTCCTCGTCAATCAATCTTTGAATGGCCGTAGCTGTGAATTGTGATCTAAATCCTTTCAGAATTTTACTGGAGGCATTGGCTTCATGGTCTTTATAAACCAAGACGTCCTTGATGCCAATGACAAGTCCTGCAAGTTTACCGGCTTTACCGGAGATTAATTTTTCATCCACTTTGGCAGCTTGTTCCAAAGCGGAATCCCTATAAACTTCAACGAAGGCGTTGAGATGCGCCTTCGTTTGAATGTTTTGGAGATAATAATCGACTATCGCTTTACAATCGGTTTCCCTATTTTCGAGCGACTTTTGAATGTCGTCAAATGAATGGAATTTTTCCAAGGTATAAATCTTTGAATCTAATTAGTCTCTTTTCTTTTTTTCTTTCAGACCTTCTTCAAGGTCATCCTGAATTTCTTTAGTGGCATCCTTAAATTCTCTGATTCCTCTTCCGAGCCCTCTTGCCAATTCTGGGATTCTTTTAGCTCCAAAAAGGAGTAAAATCACCAGAACGATTAGGATGATAGATCCACCACCCATGTTTTGTAAGAAACCCAATGTTGTCATGATTTTATTATTTAGGTTATTTTATTTGTACAAAGATATAACTGTGTAATTCTAACACAAAGGAAAGAAGCCCCGTTATTCTTCTTTTTTTATAAATATACGAATTATTTGTTTTATCGACCAGCAAGCCAAATGGACGGGTCCATGGGTTGAAGACCTTTCCAAGCTTCAAAGTGCACTTCTGCCACACCTTCCTTATTAGTATAAACTTGACCAAGGACCTGTTTGGCTTTGACTTTATCCCCAGACCTCACAGAAATCACTTTAAGTTTGCTATACATGGTGTAATATTCACCGTGTTTGACCACAATAGTACCGCCGTATCCCGGCACTGTAAATATTTTGGTAACCTCTCCATCAAAAACTGAACGAACGTTAGAATTTGGACGGGTCTGAATATCAATTCCATCATTGTCCTCACTGATTCCTTTGAGGGTAGGGTGGGGATGTGTCCCAAATCTTTTGGAAATAAATCCGCTTTCTACCGGCCAAGGAAGTTTGCCCCTGTTACCGGCAAAAGAACTCGATAGTGCTGCAGCCTCAGGAGTAAGTGGAATATTACTTCCTGAAGATTTATTGGCGGTAGAGTTTTTCTTCCGAGCTTCTGCTTCTGCAAGCCTGATTTCCTCCTCAATGATCCTTTTGATCATGCTGTTGAGGTTTTCTTGCTGTTTTTTGGCAGCTGCAATTTTTTTTCTCAAATCCTGTTCCTGTTTGGAAAGGTCGTTGACAATGCCCTGTTGTTGTCTTTTAGCCAGGTCAAGTTGCTGTTTTTGTTGTTGTTCCTGATTCAAGACCAATTGCTTTTCAGACTTTTTTTCTTCCAGGGTTAATCTCTGTGCTGCAAGTTCATCGGTCTTTTGGTTGATCAATTCAACTTGTTTTTTTCTTGCATCCGAATATTGCTTCAGGTATTTTAACCTCATGTAGAACTGTTTGAATGTCGTAGAACTGAAGATAAACATGGTCATTGTCAGTCCGGAATTCAGTTTTGAGGAAGTATATATCATTCCTGAATACTCCTCTTTGAGGTTTTTGAGATCTTTTTCCAAAGAACTGATTGAATTCTCTGTTTCCTTGATTTCAGTATTGAGCAGAGAAACCTCCCTGCTTAAAGTATTGATAAATGTAATTCTAGTCTGAAGTTGTTTGTTGACAGCATTTAACTGCCCGATAGAAGATTTTTTTGTGTCTGCTGTCCTTTTAAGTATCTGATCAAATTCGGCCAATCTTTTCTGAATATCTGATTTTTCCTTTTCAAGCTGGGCCCTAGTTTTTTTTGTCTGCGCATGTAGGCTAATTTGGGGCATCCCAAAAAAAAGTAAAATCAGAAATAGAAATAACCTTATAGATCTCATTGTTAAAACTGAAATGGAAATGATAAGGGCTCATCCTGATATTCAATCCTGTTCAAGTCAAGATGGATAATGATATTCTGAACACCTTCCTCTGCGTTGAACGTAATTTTCAATAACATCTTGTTTGGAAAAGGTTGATTATTTACATTTTCAAAGGTAGGGTAGGATGCCAATAAAGCACCGTTGTTATCAAGCGTGTTACTTGACAGTTCTGATACTTTTCCATGACTTGTATTGACCCTGGAATGAAACCTAAATCCCTCTCTTGCCTGAGTAAGCTCAAAGTATTTCCCAACCCTGATCAGTCTATCACGATAGCTGAATTCTTCAGGGACGTTTGCATAAAGAATGTTCTGAACAAGCTGTAGTGAAATTTGAAGTCCAAACCGATCTTTCATTTCATCAAAACTCAGGTTGATGTCATCTCCATTCAGCCTGTCCTTGATGCGGATTTTATCTGTTGTGATTAAGCCTCTCATAGCTTCGAGGCCTAAACCAGGCGTCATACTGAACCAAATGACACTATCTTTTTGTGCCCTTAGATTAATGGTTCCTTTCGTGATTTTTCCATTGGCCTCTTCCAGAACAATTCTGCCCCGTGTACTGAGATAGTTGAAATCAAAGTAACTAGGGTTGAATTCCTGCATGATTTCATTGGAAGTATACAAGTTTGGTTTTTTGGAACAGCCAACTAATAGTATAATAAAAAATAACAGAATTCCCGGATTTGACTTAGTCATAATATTTTCTGTCCTTTATTTTTTTGATCAAAACCTCGGATGTTTCCTCCCCACCTTCAGCTTTTTTCCAATAGCTGATGGCATCATTTCTATTGCCCAAATGATATAGAATGTCCCCATAATGTTCCCACATTACACCACTTGGGGATTCCTCGTTTTCAATAGCGAGTTCCATGTATTTCTTTGCACCTTCATAATCTTTCAACTGAAAAAGTACCCAAGCATGTGTATCAAGATAAGTAGCGTTTTTGGGAAATTTTTTCACAAGTTGTGAGGACATAGACTTGGCTTTTTCCAAGTTCTTTTTTTCCAAAGACAGATAATAGGCATAATTGTTTAATACATGTTCATCATCGGGTTTCTCATTTAATAATGCCTCATAGGCTTCAAAAGCATCTTCTTTTTCACCCATTAAATGATAGGCATCGCCCAATTGACCTTTGACTAAAAGATCTAGTTGTTTGTTTTTTCCTCCATTTACTTCCGTTGATTTTAGTAAAGAAGCCAATGCCTCTTCACCTTTTTTCAGTGCAAGCTTTGCAGTTCCGTCAAAAAACCAGAATTCGGCTCTTTCTGGAAATTCATCTACCGCAAGGATGGTATATTTTTCAATTTGACTGAAATCATCACCTTTTTCAAACATAGAAGTAATAATTCCTTGTAAGACAGGAGCATTGGCAGGATTGATTTCTATAGATTTTTTATAGAGTTCTATCGCTTTTTCCCTGTCATTGTCAAAAAACTTCCTATCTCCGATCACGGTCAGCACGTAAGGATCATTGGGAAAATTCACCAACATTTTGGCCTCCAATTCATCTAAAAGATTATCTCTTCTTGTGGTTTTGGGATCCTGAAGAATATCCGCAAATGACTGGGCAACTATCTCTCCGTCAAGGTCAGGATTGGAAAAAGCTTCTCTGATCAATGTCTCAGCAGTATCGATATCACCTTTTTCTTTATACAGTGCATAGGCGGCTAATTGGAGTTCAGGTTGCTGAGGGTAGGTGTCAAGGGATTTTTCTATCAGGGCCAAAGCCTGATCTGTTCTACCGTTGTTGAATAGTATTTCGACAAGACTCAACACATATTGAGAATTGCCAGGCTGAGATTCAATTAGTTTTTCACCTTCTTCAATGGCGCTTTTCAGGTCATTTTTTCTTAAATAAATCCGTTGCTTTTGTACTGTAAGTTGCTCAGCCATACCGTAATACTCTTCAGCTCGGTCAAGCGCATCGAGTCCTTTATCAAACTCTCCTGCTTGAAGGTATAAGGAAGCTAAATCCAAAATATAATTCTGATTTTCATCAGTATTGGCCATCAGGTTTTCGAGAATTGCCGCAGCTTTGAGCGGTTCATTTTGTTTGGTAAAAGCTTCTGCCATTACAAGATTGTAATACTTGTTTTCAGGATTGGATTCCACTGCTTTCATGCCATATTCCATGGCCTGATCCACCCTGTTTGCTCTCAACAATATTTCTGCGATCTTGAAATTTATAGCAGCTTCATCCGGAGTGATTTCTCTGGCCTTCTGGAAATAGAAATACGCCCTATCAAAATCCTCCTGCATCAAGAATCTTTGCCCCTCAATAAAAAGTCTTGAGGCTTTTGCTTCTTCAAGCTGCCTCTTTCTTTCCTTTTTCGGTAATTTAGATTGGGAAAATGCTGAAAGGGTGATCAGCATCATCAATGAAATACTTAATAATCTTTTGAGGTATATTTTCACTTAATCTATTTTATTGCTTTCAACTTCAGATATTTAATTATGGCAATACGGATTATTGGCCATTTTGTTAGATGGTTCAGGGCGAAATTTTTATCACTTTTTACCGATAACGCAAACTTGATGCCTTTTTGTTCTTTTTGACATTTTGTCTCTCTCCCAAAAGTAGCACAACTATACAAAAATAATCGTAAATTAAGATTTCCCTGTGCTGCCATAACCACCAGCCCCTCTTTCTGTATCTGAAAGCTCCTGAACGGGCTGCCATGTGATTTGTTCGTGTTTAGCAACGACCATTTGGGCAATTCGCTCACCATCTTCTAATGTAAATGATTCGTTGGAAAGGTTGACCAACAAAACTTTAACTTCTCCCCTGTAATCTGCATCAATCGTTCCAGGAGTGTTCAGCACAGAAAGCCCATATTTATAAGCCAGCCCACTTCTAGGTCTGATTTGGGCTTCAAACCCTGCAGGTAGTTCTATAAATAGCCCTGTACCTATGAGCTTTCTTTCCAAAGGCATTAAAATAATTGGTTCGTTTATATTGGCCCTGAGATCCAATCCTGCAGAAAGTGGGGTTTGGTATTCAGGTAGGGGATGCTTGGATTGGTTGATTACTTTGATGATCATATTTTATTTTTGTTAAAACGTGACAGTAATTGTTTCACTTCGTTTTTTTCAATTCCCAAAACTACTAGAACAAAAATAATCACAAGGCTATTTCTGCCAATAAATTGAAAGATAGGATTTCCCCAATCCCAAAAGAAACCCAAATAGCTTAAAGCAAAAGCAAAAAGAAGATAGAACACAGCTTTACCTGTCTGATAAGGTATGGGAAAATACTTCTGTCCTACATAGTAGCAAATAATTGTCATGACTGTATAACAGCATAATGTACTCAAAGCACCACCCATTAACCCAAATTTAGGCACTAATGTAAATAGTACCACAATGGTTACGATTGCACCGATTACTGTTATGTAAAAACTGTATTTGGTCTGATCTGTTAATTTGAACCAGATACTTAGGTTAAAGTAAATACCTAGCATTAGATAACCAAGCAAAAGGACAGGCACAATGTAATTGCCCATGACATAGCCATCGCCTCGAAGAAAAAGTGCTCCTAGAATATCAAGATTTACGGATACAGCTATCATCAAAGCTGAGCAAAAAATTACAAAAACATGCATCACTTTTGCAAATAGTTCAGGACTGTTTTTATCAGCAGCCTGATTGAAGAAAAATGGCTCTGCAGCATATTTGAAAGCTTGAATGATCAAATTCATTAAAATTGCCAATTTGAAGTTTGCACCGAAAATCCCGGTAACTTCCCTAGTTGTCAACCCTTCATAGAATCCTTCGGGTAAGATATATTCGAAAGTGGTTCTGGAAAAAGTCTCATTGATGACCCCCGCAAGTCCCATAAATAAAAGTGGGAACGCATAATGCCACATAGGTTTGAGAAATTCTCTATTGAAACCAAATCGGAATTTTTTGGTAAGCCAAAATAATACAGGAATCATGGCTGCATTGGCCACTAAATTTGAAAGAAAAATATATTCTACTCCCCATTCCGGGTTATAAATTTTTCCTATAAAGGGAGATAAGTTTGCCAGCCAATCGCCTCTCCAAATATGGTAGCAGACAACTATGAAAAAGATGTTTAATCCTACATTGATAAAGATATTGCCAAGCTTGGTTATGGCAAATTGAAATGCCCTATTTTCTTTTCTCAATTTTGCATAAGGGATTACCAATATCGCGTCAATGGCTAAAACCCAAGCAATCCATTTGAAAAGATGTTCTTGACCCTCATAGTTGAGCCATGATGCCAAGGTGGGGGCTGAGAGGTAGATAATGGCTCCAAGAGAGAGAGAGGTGGTAATCAGTAGAGACTGGATTTGAGCAAATACTTTTTGGGGATCCAATCCTTTTCCTGTGGCATACCGGAAATAGGTGGTTTCCATCCCATAAGTAAAAATGATATTAAAGAGGGCCATGTAGCCATAGAGTGCGGTGTAGGCACCCACATCATCCTTGGTGAGATATCCTGTATAAATCGGGATTAATAAAAAATTTACAGTTCTGCCAAGGATGCTGCTTATCCCGTAAACGGCCGTTTGACCTGCTAATTTTTTGAGTTGGCTCATTTTTAAAAAAGAAAAGGGGACTTACTCCCCTTTGAAAACCGGTTTTCTTTTTTCAAGGAATGCTGAAGTCCCTTCTTTATAATCTCCTGATTTGACGCATCTGGCGAAACTATTGGCTTCTGTCTGATACCCGTTTTCGTCAGGGATAAATACCGCGTTCACACAATCGACTACCATGCCAATGGCCAAAGGAGCCTTGCTGATAATTTTTTTTATGATTTCTTCTGCTTTTGCCAATGCTTCGTTTTTTGTTGGAAAAACATGATTGACCAATCCCAAAGATTTTGCTTCATCAGCTCCGATCATATCCCCTGTCATCATGAGTTCATTGGCTTTGCCACGACCTATCAGATAGGTCAATCTTTGCGTGCCTCCATAGCCGGGGATGATTCCAAGGTTCACTTCAGGTTGTCCAAATTTCGCATTGGCAACAGCAATCCGCATGTGGCAGGCCATCGCCAGTTCACAGCCGCCTCCCAAAGCAAATCCATTGACAAGCGCAATGACAGGCTTGTGGCAATTTTCGATCAAACTGAAAATTTCTTGCCCGTTCTCTGCAAATTTTCGGGCATTCAGTTCATTGAGTTCTGCAATCTCACTGATATCGGCACCTGCAATAAATGCCTTCTCTCCTGAGCCTGTGATGATAACCGCCTTGATGTTTTTGTTGTCTGAAACCTCATTAAAAATATTTCTGATTTCTTCTAAAGTAGCAAAATTGAGCGCATTTAATTTTGATTCTCTGTTGATGGTCAAATAAAGAATGCCTTCTTTTTCTTCTGAAAGAATATTATTGCTATCAGCCATATGAATTGGTGCATGTTTGATATCAAATATACAAGGCCCTGTTCCATTCACAAAGCATTTCTTGTAAAAACACGATCCTTTGTCAATTCTTTGGTGATTCACGTATTGCTCAGCCAGTGCAGTATTATGCTAATTTGTAATAGGTTTAGGAAGGCTTCCCTGAAATTTTCCTATTTTTGTGTTAAACTCAATATTAAGATAACCCATTTTATATATGTCTTCAAAAAGAAAAATTACTGTTGCCTACGGAGATGGCATCGGTCCGGAAATCATGAAAGCAACCCTTGGAATTCTGGAAGCAGCTGGGGCCCAACTTGAATATGAAGTTATTGAAATCGGTGAAAAGGTGTATTTGAAAGGGATAAGTTCGGGGATGGAGCCAGGTGCTTTTGATTCATTAAGGGAAACCAAAATATTTTTAAAATCTCCCATTACTACCCCTCAGGGTGGAGGATTCAAAAGTCTGAATGTAACCACAAGAAAATCATTTGGATTGTTTGCTAATGTAAGACCCTGCAAGGCATATTCTCCATTTGTAAAAACCCATTTTCCCAAAACGGATTTGGTCATCATCAGAGAAAATGAGGAAGACCTCTATGCCGGTATCGAGCATAGGCAAACACAGGAGGTTTACCAATGTCTTAAACTGATTTCCAAGCCCGGGTCTGAGAAAATCATTAGATATGCGTTTGAATATGCTAAAAAATATGGTCGTAAGAATGTCACCTGTATGACCAAAGATAACATCATGAAGCTGGCAGATGGACTTTTTCATAAAACATTCCTAGAGGTGGCCAAAGAATATCCCAACATCCAAACGGACCACAAAATCATAGATATCGGCACGGCTTTGATTGCTGAGAGACCTGAGATCTTTGATGTGATTGTGACCCTCAATCTATATGGGGATATCATTTCAGATGTGGCAGCACAAGTGACGGGTTCAGTTGGTCTTGGAGGTTCTGCCAATGTGGGAGAAGAAGTAGCGATGTTTGAAGCTATCCATGGTTCCGCACCGGATATTGCAGGAATGGATATGGCAAACCCTTCAGGCCTATTGAATGGCGCAATCATGATGCTGGTACATATTGGTCAGCCAGAAATAGCTGAAAAAATTGCCAATGCTTGGGCAAAAACGCTTGAAGACGGTATTCATACAGGAGATATTTACCAAGAAGGCCTTTCTTCCAAAAAAGTGGGTACACAGGAATTCTCTAGAGCTGTGATAGAAAGACTGGGTCAAAAACCAGTAAATCTTGCCGTCACTACCTTTGACGAATCTGCTACAGAACCCATGCAAATCAAGTTAAGTCCAGTCAAAAAATCTCAAAAAGATTTGATAGGTGTGGATGTGTTTGTTGATTGGGACAGTGATGAAAGAGATCCAAATGTGATAGGAGAGAAACTCAGAAAAGCCAATGCAGATGGATTGGAACTTCAATTGATTACCAATAGAGGCATTAAAGTATTTCCTGGTGGAATGAGAGAGACTTTCTGTACCGATCATTGGAGGTGCAGGTTTCAGAATGCCGGACAATCTGTCATCAGCCATGCCCAAATATTGGATTTGCTCAAGCAGGTTCAAGACCTTGGTTTTGATTTTATTAAGACCGAAAACCTTTATGCCTTTGATGGGGTGAGGGCGTATAGCTTGGCGCAGGGAGAGTGATTGGAGAAGCGAGATTTTAGAGGCGAGAAGCGAGAATTTAGAGTTTAGAATCAAGAGACAAGAGACAAGAAATAAGAGCCAAAGCTTGTCCCGAAGAATTTCGGGGAGCCAAGAAACAAGACAAGCGGTCGTGTACTGAAATAGGTTGACACAATTTAATTTAAAATTGTAAACCTATATA
>NZ_JABFHF010000013.1 GCF_015476655.1 Aquiflexum lacus | reverse complement strand
GCAGAGAGATTACCATGTACAGAGAACTTCCTCCCGGAGAAATTCTGATCTATCCTAACCCGGGCAGGGAGGAATCCAATATCCTGGTGCAACTGTCAGGCCCCGGCAAAGTGGAAATCAGAATCTTTGATGCAACGGGCAGGCTGGTGTATGAAGAAAAAGAAAAGCAGGAGGGCAGCTTTGTCCGCAACCTGGATCTGAGAGGCCTGAGTGCGGGCATGTACCAGGTAATCGTAAATTCCGGTAACGAGGTGATGACGGGCAGACTGGTAAAAGAAGAATAACAATTTATGGCTTTTTAATTGGACAACCCCTTCCGGAGAGATCTGGAGGGGGTTGTTTTTTTTAATTGAAAAATTGAAAAATTGGTCGAAGTTTATTGTACAATTGAAACTTCAGTCTAAGGTCAGGAGGGCAATTTCACTATTCGATGTTTTTGTCAGCCGACAGGTAGGTATTATTCCAAATTTAGATTTGTAGGGATTCAAATTCAGCACTTTAACCTTAATCACTACTTCTCAAGGTTTTTTTTCCTGTTCATTATTTAATCCCCAAAAATGAAACCCATTTTTTTGATATTCAGAGGTTTCAAACTATATTTTGTCATAGAAATTAATCGATTAACAAATTTAAACGTCATTATGATTTTCTACCTTATTTTTCGATTGATGAACTTTTTACTATCAGGAGTAGAAATACCCTTGGAATCCAATCAAATGGCTTATGAAGAAAACGATACTGATCGCAGATGACCATGACCTCTTTGCAGGCGGTTTGAAACTTATATTGGAAACCATGCCCGGTTTTGAAATGATCGGCAAGGTATCCAATGGAAAAGAACTGATAGAATTTTTGGAAAACCATGACGATGTTGATTTGCTGGCCCTGGATTTAAGTATGCCTTTGATGGATGGTATGCAGGCTTTGCCCTATATACAGCGGAATTTCCCATCTAAAAATGTATTGGTGGTCACCGGCCAACATACCACCGCCACCATGGAATTGTGCAGGAACCTGGGTGCAAAAGGATTTGTGGGAAAAGATGCCAGTCTTGCCATTTTCAAAGAAGCCCTGCAAGAAGTATCAGAAGGAAGGGAATACTTTCAGCCTGTAAGTACAGGTATAGAAAACAGGGTTCACTCTATTGACGGTACTTACGAAAAACTCAGAGAGACTTATCAATTGTCCTCCAGGGAAATGGAAATCATCCAAATGATCCTGCATCAACAGGAAACCAACACCATAGCCGAAAGACTAAACTTAAGTCCCTTAACGGTAAAAACCCACCGTAAAAACATTTTCAGAAAACTCAAAATCAATAATGTAGTGGGGCTGATGAATTTGTTGAAGGAGATGAAGGGGTAATAAGGCAAAGATTCAATCACGTTTGAATGCCTTTATGGATAGTTAGAGTCAAAAGCCTCTCCTTGTCATTTTCGACAGCAGGAGAAATCTGTTCAGCCTTGGGATTTATAGACTCCTCTCCTGTACTGTTGTCGGGATCGGAGTGACAAGCCAAAGTCTTAATTAATTCAAAGGCTATTTTGTTATTAAACCACCAATTTCCAATTCTGTCATGGGTTGCGAAGTACGAGCAAATGACTGTCCTTCAGAATTACAGGAAATCTCCAATACCTCAGGGGATGCTTCTCGGTGATAGCATCCGGGTTTAACATGACGCTCCTGAATCCTGTTTTCACTAGTTACTTTAGACATAGCCGGTTTGTTCTTTTCTCAAAAGAAAAAGAAGTTCAATAAAAGCGTCTTTGGTAGCAGGAAGGTCCTTTTTTTTCCAGCTTTGCATCCCATTTTCAATGAGCTCATAGGCTCCATCAGGCATTCTTTGCTGAATGGGATCCAAGAAACTCATGGAGTATTCCACGGCTTTTTTCCAATTCTCCTCTTCTACAGCAATTCCCATCAAGGGTCCCTTGTAAAGGAACTCTATGGGATTGGATCCGGGAAATTGCTTGTACGCTTCAATGGCAGATCTCAGGAATAGGTCAGCTTTCTCCCGGTTTCCCAACTTCCAAGATGCCCAGCCTAAGTTGCTATAAGAAGCACCGATATAGTAATGACTATTGACTGATTTTGCCAAATCCAAAGATGCTTCCGCATAAGCAATGGTTTTTGATAAATCTTCCTTCTTTCGCATGGCGAGAGCGATATAGGTTTTGCTGATAAGGAGAGAATCCATATCTCCGACATGCTCGATGTCTTTGAAACTTTCGAGAAAAATTTCTTCTGCCAAATCATGTTCATTTCTCCACATTCGGGCAAATCCGGATTTAGCCAGTGCTCTTCCAATTAATGCTTTGTTACCTATTTGCTTTGCTGTATCCAATTGCAGATCCAGCCTTTCAACCATAAAATCAGGAAGTTGGAAATATCTAAACCGCCTAAGATCTGAGAGAAAAAGTGTTCCGTACAAACGGTTCCTTTGGATAAGATTGCCAAATTTTTCAATAATGGGATTTACCTGCTTAATGGTTGCATCCAATTCCGGCACTTTATTTCCAAAATAATAAGCCCAAGCCAAATCCAATTGTAGGTTAATCCATTCTTCTATCCACGCTTGGCCATTTGCTTCGGTGAATTCTCCTAACATTTGTTCCGCTTCATGGTAATTTTCTATCATCTTCGGGAAATTACGTGCGGCATTGAATGCAAGTCCCTTTTTCCTGATAATCTGGGCTTTTTTGATGATGTCTTTTGGTTCGAGATTAGCAAGTGCATGGTCCAATGCCTGAAGTGCCTCAGAAGTTTCTCCCAATAAGCTGTAAATTCCTCCAATTTTTTCAAAACAGGAGTCCAATTCCTTTATTTGGTCTCTATCATCTGTTTTTTTGATTTCCTCAACAGCTTTGAGGTAAAAATTCAATGCCTCCCTGTTGGAATAATTATGTTCGGCTCTTTCCGCTGCTTTTTGGAAATAATAGGAGGATTTCGAAGGTTCCCCTCCCAAGGAAAAATGGATAGCCAAACTTGGTGACAATTCATCGCGTTGCGCTGAGAAAATGTCTTCTATTGATCTAGCGGTCAGCAAATGAAGAGCCTTTCTTCTGGAAATCAATAAACTCTGATAGGTGACGTCATGAGTAATAGCATGCTTAAATATATATTCAGCACTTTCTTTGTTTCGGATGAGTGTCTTCTTTTGCAATTCATTTAGAGATTGGTCGACATCGAGTTTTGCAGCATCTTGGTCTATAACCAGTTTCAATACCGAGTCCTGAAATATCCTACCAATTACAGAAGCATTTTGAAGTGTATGCTTGCTTTCGGCAGGAAGGCGGTCAATTCTCGCTGCAATTACTCCCTGAAGGGTATCCGGTACCTGAAAATCTTGAATTTTATCACTTACGGTAATTTTGCCGGATTCCAATATCACCATTCCGGTTTCAATTAATGAACGAAGCAATTCCTCCAAAAAGAAGGGGTTGCCTTCTGATTTCGAAAGAATCATTTCCAAGGTTTGTGATGGTAGGTTGTCTATTTTCAAAAGGTTTTCCAATAACTCGGCACTTTGCTCCGATGTCAATGGACTGAGTTCTAATTTTTCAGGACTTAGATCCTGTTGAATGAGGGTTTCAAACAATTCTGTGACATTTTCTTGGAGCCTACTCACGATCAAAAAGAAAATGGGGAGTTTTTTTGATATGGGAAGTATGTGCTGAAGGAGTTGGATGGAGGAGGTGTCTGACCAATGGAGATCTTCCCATACCAAAACCAATGGACGCTCTTGGGCAAGATGGGAAATTAATTGCCCAAAAGCTTGCTGCATTCTGGCTTGGATGGCAGAGGGTAGGACATCCTTGAAAATTTCTTCAAATTCCGGTATGTTAGGAAGCCCTCGAAGCCTGGATAGATAAGCCATTAGTTGAGTTGAATCCCTTTTAAAAGTATTTTTCAGGTAATTATCCAAAATATTTGAAACAGCTTTAGGCGGAGTGTCCTTCTCTATTTTGAAAATATCATCCAAGAGAGAATTGATAAGTTTATAACTGTCCAATTGCGTGTGGGCAAAAGCACGCCCCTCAAACCATTGGATACTACCGGAGAACTTGGAACGTAACTCTGCAACAAGCCTGCTTTTTCCCATTCCTGCTTCCCCCAACAGGAAAAAGACACCACCTTTTCCATTTCCCAACTTTTTCAAACCAACTTCAATTCTATTAAAATCCTTTTCCCGTCCAATAATGGGAGAAAAAAGTCCATCAATACCTCTTTCCCTGGTTATATTTTTTTTAATTCCCTTGAGCAAATAGATTTGGACAGGTTGGGATTTTCCTTTGAGAGACATTGGCTTCAGTGTCTCAAATTCGAAGTAGGGTTCCGTGAGTTTATAAGTGGTTGGTCCAATAAAAATCTGTCCGGATTCAGAAGCACCCTCAAGTCTTGCAGCAAGATTTACGGCATCTCCCATGACCGAATATTGTTGCCGATTTTCTGAACCTAATCCTCCCGCAACGACCACGCCTGTATTGATGCCAAAATGCATCCCAAGGCTTAAACCATGGTCTTGGTTGAATTGCTTCAAAGCTTCCATCATTTCCAGGGAAGCCCTCAAGGCCATTTCAGCATCATTTTCTTTTGCGATGGGTGCACCGAAAAGAGCCATGATTTCATCTCCGATAAATTTGTCAATTGTGCCGCCATACCTTTCGATAATCGGAACCAAAGCATTAAAACAGCCATTCATGATTTCTCTGACCTGTTCTGGATCCAGTTTTTCAGAAAGGGCTGTAAACCCGGAAAGGTCAGCGAACATAACTGTCACTAGTTTTCGTTCGTCTGGTTTTGTTTGGTCGCGGGAGGAGTTTTTTAAAGTTTCAAGCTTTTGCTTCAGCGGTTCCAAGGCCACATCTATGACAGCATTTCCCAATATACCCCTTTGGGCCTCTAGGGATTTGATTGCTTGTTCCAATTGCTGAATTTCGTTCATCTGATTTATTTCTTTAGCAATTGTATTTAATCTTAAAAAGGACCTTGTAAAAAGTGGAATGGAGAATTCCGGACAGATTGCTTTTCTTATGCTTCTAGCTCGAATTTTTGCCTCAAAAATTCTTCAGGATGAATCAGTTTAATGTTAAACTCCTTCGCAGTCTTCTGCATGTCTTTGGGAATAGCATCATTGTTTGCAACAGCATAGTTCAATGCCATGATATTACCGGCAGCAGGATTGAATAGGGGAAGTATTTTGGACATCAGTCGGATCACAAAAGGCGGAGTGGACTTTACTTTCAGGGGTTTACCATAGAGTTGCTCGAATATTTTCTTGATATCTAAAGGCGAAAGTCCTTCTGGACCACCTATTTCAATTACCCGATTGATTGCTTTGGGATTATCCATGGAAGCAATACAAAAGTCTGCTACATTCTCTATGCTGACGAATGCGTTTTTTCTGTCTCCCTTTCCAATGACGTTGAAAGTTTCCTTCTGTTCAATATCATTTTTGATTCCTGCAAAAAAATCATTTGAAAATTTGAAGGGTCTGGAAACCGTATTGACCTCAGCACCCCGAAGCGGGACGGTGGTGCCAAAGAAAGGAAAATATACCTCCATAAAAGCAGTCGGCTGTATAATGGTATATGGCAAGCCTGATCGTTTGAGGTGATTTTCCACCCGCCTTTTTGCCCGACTTAATGGGACTGTATTTTCCCATTTGGAAAAGGGCAGGGCAGAAACATAAATGAATTGCTTTATCCCGGATGCTTTAGCGGCATCAATTAATGCCATGGTTCCTGATTCATCTGTTTTATTTAAATTATCACCTTTCTGACTTGGTGTAGCTGTGGTTGCGGTAGTGACAATGATATCAATTTCCTCCAATCCAGTTCCAAATGTTTTGGAATCAAGAAGATCCACAAGACGAAAATTTACATTTGGAAGCTTCTCTAATGGTTTTATATTAGATGTTCTTCTGTGACCAGCAAAAATGGAATGACTGGTTTTGTGTTCAGAAAGTTTTCGGACAATCGTAAATCCCAATTGACCGGTTGCACCAATAATTAAAATATTCATCGAAATAGTTTTTAAGAATTTTTAAATATACTCTAAAGTCAATATTGTAAAAATACCCCCAAAGGGGTATTTCGTCCTCGGTATGTTAGTTGGATTTATTCCTATATTCAAATTTCAGAATATTTTAAAACCTTGTTTTTGAGTTGTTTTCACTTATTCAGTTGACCCAAGCCACTGAGGCAAAAATCCAATTGCTTTTAGCCGAAAACAATAAAGAACTTAAATTGATTGTAGGGGACAATGGGAATGGAATCCCCAAGGATGTTTTGGATGGGAAAGTGAACGGAATGGGTTTGGGGAATTTAAAAAGCCGGGTGAATTACCTCAATGGCAGATTGGAAATCCAAAGCAGCGGATTGGGTACCCGGATAAGTATCTGGGTACCTTTACCTTTGGAAGCTGAAAAGGAGGGGATCATTTGATAATTTAATTGGGATTGTACTGACCCGCTTGGATCATTCCGTCCAATTCATTGTAATAGGTGACTTTTCCTATGATCTTCCCATTTTCAATTTTCAATGTTTCATGCACATCTAAGGATACTTCCTTGCCTGTACTTTTCTCTTTTCCCAAAAAGACTCCCCAAACAAATACCCAGTTTCCATTGTATTCTGGGATTTCATCCTTAGATAAATTTACGCTGATCATTCTGATCCGATCATATCGGATATTGTCGTAGTTATCCCAGATATCTTGGACGTTTTGTAACATTTTCTCCCGGGATTGGGGAGAATCCCACCTGGGACCATAGCCAAGATAATCTGGGGCATGTGTCTGTCCCAGCTGAGCTGCATTTCTGGATGTCATGGCTTGGATATAGGCCCTGACTACAGCTTGGTCTTTTTCCCCGTTGGGATTGAGAACAAAATTACCTTGTGCCTGAATTGTCATAGAAAACAATATCAGCAGCATTGTCGGAATAAAAATTAGTTTTTTATAGCTTTTGTTTTTTTCAGAAAGCTATTTCAATCCATTCTAAAATAAAATACTGCTTAAGTAGTATTTCTTCAAGGTACTTTTAGTTGACAATACCCCTTTTGGTGTATTTTTCCAGAGACTATTTTTTTTGAGTTTTACAGAAATAGAGGTCAGGAACAAGGTTCTGCAAATTTCCAATCGTTCAATTAAAGGTATGATGAATATTCCAATGAATGCCAATCCAAAAAACAACATTGTAACCATACAAGGCAAAAACGGAGAATTGCTTGCTGCGGCTGTAATGCTGTCCAAACATGGACTTGAGGTATCAGTTCCGAAAGCCTTCATGAAGCCTATCGCTGATCAAGCTTTCATCAATCCGGATATTAAAAAATAACGATCAAAATAAGGTAAGCGACTTTTTAAAATTCAAATCAAAAATCCATGGTTCCGGGAGCATTGACTTTTTCCGGAGCCATTTTTTTTATTAAAGTCTGTTATGGGATAGCGTTTAGAGGATCACTACTTTAATGACTAGGGTGTTACAAAAAAATGTGTTTATCACCACATAGACAATTAGATCACATGGATAATCAATTACTTAGGGAATTTGAACAAATAGAAATTAAAACTTTGTCATTCCCTTTTCTTGAAGATTATGGTTTAATTTATTAGTTTTATTGAGCTTGTTTATTCAATACAATAAAGGATGAACCTATATAGAAATTTACCCTCATTTTTGCTATTCCTTTTGATGCTCTCTTGTGGCAATGAATCCTTAGAAAAATCAGTGGAAGGAAAGATCATTCTAGAAAAAGTCCCTTTGGCAGAAGCACCTTACAATATAGAAAAAGTCATTCCTTTGGAAACTAGAGAGGATAACCTTCTCAAAGAGTACCTGCTTATCCGCTCCAATGAAAAAGGGTTTTTTATCATGGATAAGGAAAAAGAGGATGCTATCTACCATTTTGACCGGAATGGAAAATATATAGGAAAAATTCTGGGAGTAGGAGAAGGTCCCGATATGCTTCCGAATATCCATGATTTTACAGCCACAGATCAAGGCCTAGAAGTATTGATTGGTAAGGGTGAAAAGTCAGAAATTTGGGTGTATGACCATGAGTTGAGATTGCTGGAAAAAAAGGAGTTTGTCTATGCGGCTGATACTTTTGCAAAACTTCCCAACGGATACTATGCCTTGTATGGGGGCTATAACAAACCTATTGTGATGCAACGATTGGCTATTTTTGATCTCTCGGGGAATAAATTGGAAGAGTACCTACCCAATGATTATAAAAATGATGTGCTACCTGTAGGAGAGCGAAATTTCAATCTAACGGAGCAAGGAATATTTTTCCATGAATTTTATAATCCTGAGTTATTTGAAATCAGAGAAAGTGAGTTAGTTCAAAAGTCTGAACTTGACTTAGGGAAATATGCCATTCCGGAACAGTATTGGGAATTGGATTGGATGCAGGGTTTTGAACTCATCAATCAAAATGGATTCGGTTTTCCTTCACATTTCTTTGAAAATGAAGAAAAAGCATTTATCGGGGTAAATATTCAGGCAGATCAACAGATCAAAAATCATCAGATAATTTTGGATAAGCGTACCTCCAAAATCACAAAAAGAATAACAGGACAGAATGATCACCCTGCCTTTTCCCAGTTAGTGGGATTGATGGATGGTCATTTGTTATTTGTGGCCCAGGCAGCAGATGTATTGAATTTGGACCGCAATAGTCTACCTAAGTCTGAAATTAAACTGAATAAGGATGACAATCCTGTGTTATTATTTGTGGAATTTTAAATCTCATTCAATGAAAAGCGCATTCACCTCTTTATTGATTTCAGTCACACTTTTACTGACAGCCTCATGTATAAATAATCAACAAACAATTGAATTTTATCCTGATTTGACCACTTACAATGTTGTCGACACAGTACAGTTTGACCCATCGTGGTTTGATGCGGACAAAAAACTGATAGTTGCTTCCAAATCCCTATTTATGTTTTCTCTTCCTTTTATGGATATCATAGAGCCCTATGACTTGCCGGTTTTGATTTATATTTCTGTGGAAGACAAGGATGAAATTATCACACATCTGCAAAAGCATGATTTCAAATACCCTTTTATCCATGACCCAAAAGGTGAATTTTTTAAAGGGAACAATATTCTTGAAAGGATGAAAATGGATCCTGAAAACACAGTGGTGTCACTTTTTGTAGAAGGAAATGAAATTTCGGAGCCTGCACAGATTGGAATGCGGCACTTATTGAAAGAACAGGTGGAGGAATTCACCAACAAATAGTTTACTTTTCAACAACTTCCTTGACTACCCTATCTTTAGACACATAATCCTTGGGAAGATACTTTAACAGCTGCTTCTTAAAAATATGAAAATCAACGGTTATGGTATGCCTTGGGGTATTGATTTGTTTGTAGTGGGGGTGGGTGACTTCTTTCTCACAGAGGGCTTTGATATTATCGGGTCTTTTCCATTTTCCGGCCAATTCCCGTGCCATAATTTTAGCCTGCAATTCCGCACCGGGCCAGATACAGCCCAAAGGTTGGAACATACCCACAAAATAGAGATTCCTGTATTCGGGATGGAACATCTTCAGGTAGAGTGGAACGGGGCCTGAACTATAGTCAATAAAGCTTTTGTCAAAGAAAGGGTGGGAGAGGTAGTAGCCTGTACAGGCAATAATGGCATCATATTCTTCCTCCAGGCCATTTTCAAATACGACTTTTTTGCCATCAAATCTTTTGATATCCAATCTTGGTTTTACTTTGCCATGACGGATTTTGTAAAGTAACTCATCATTGATGGTCGGGTGGATTTCTCCGAATTTGGCTTCTACTTTCCGTAGCCCATAGAGTTCGTTTTTGCCAACCATGATATTCAATAGGATGTCAAAAAAGAAGCTCCGCACTTTTAATGGAATCCAGGAACTCGTTTCTCCGATTTTATCCGAAGGTTTGCCAAAGAAAAATTTTGGAATGATCCGGTAGCCACGTCTCCAGGAAATGGCTGTCATTTCACTGACCCGGCTTGTTTCTACAGCGACATCACAGGCGGAATTTCCCCCGCCTATGACCAAAACCTTTTTGTCTTGGAAAGGGGCTGCTTTTTTGAAGGAATGGGAATGGAGATATTCTCCTGTAAATTCCCCGGGATATTTGGGCCATCTTGGATTCCAATGATGACCGTTGCAGACTACCAAGTCGGTAAAAGTTTCTGTTTGTCGAATCCCAGCCCTCTCAGTGGTGATTTCCCAGGAGTCCTGATTAAGCCATCTGCAATGGATAACCATGGTTTCGAACCGAATATGCTCATACAATCCAAAGTGTCCGGCATAGGCCTGAAAATACCTCCTCAGTTCATCATGAGAGGGATAATCTGCCGCCTCGGGATCAAAATCATCAAATGTGAAATCCTCGTATTGGGAAAGTGTTTTGGAACTGATGATATGGGTGGTTTCAAAAACACTGGAATGGGATTCTTTTTCCGAATAGATCCAATTGCCACCCACCTCGGCATTTCGGTCGAAGGCGACTGCCTCAATTCCCTGATCCAATAAATTTTTCAATGCGGTGATACCAGAAGGACCTGTGCCGATGACTGCTACTCTTTTATGCATATTTTTCTATCAGTTCTTTGGACATTATGGCTGTACCTATAGATGCCTTTGCTTCAATCGGCTTCAAATTATCAAAAAATCCGGTTTCAGGAACTTTAACATCAATAATATATTTCAAACTTTTCTTAGGTGCATATTGGATTAGGCCGGCTGCAGGGTACACCAACATGGAAGTGCCGATCACCGCAAAAATATCCGCTTCAATAGCGGCATCAATGGCAGGTTCCATCATAGGAACCATTTCCCCAAACCAAACAATAAATGGTCTCAATTGACTTCCTTTTTCACATTTGTCACCAAGCTTGATTTCCCAGCCATCCATATCATAAACCAAAGAGGGGTCGACAGTACTTTGGGATTTGAACAGTTCTCCATGCAGATGGATGATTTTGGAGGATCCGGCTTTTTCATGGAGATGGTCCACGTTTTGGGTGACGATGGTGACATCAAAGTGTTTTTCCAACCTTGCCAGTTCCTTGTGGGCTTCATTGGGTTCTACAGTCAGTGCCTGTTTCCTTCTTTGGTTGTAAAAATCAAGCACAAGCTCCCTGTTTTTTCTCCATCCTTCCGGAGAAGCCACTTCCATCACATCATGACCTTCCCATAATCCCCCACTATCTCTAAAAGTACTTATGCCACTTTCGGCAGATATTCCTGCACCTGTTAATACGACTAGTTTTTTCATATTCCAATTCAATGTAATTCATAAACTAGTAATTGTCAAATCACATTTCTCCAATTAATTAGGACATAAAAAAAGCGGGACTTTTCAGACCCGCTTTGTGATTTAAGCTTTCTTCTTCGTGAACTTTCCACCTTTCTTTACCGGTTGATTTTCAATAATTTCTACCGTCTCAGCGTAAGAAAGACTTTCAGCTTCTTTTCCTTTAGGAATCTTGAAATTGTTTTTTCCCATTTTGATATAAGGACCCCATCTTCCGTTTAGGATTTCGATTTCAGGATTTTCAGTAAAGGATTTGATATGTTTCTTTTCATCCGCTTCCCTTTTGTCTTTGATCAGTTGGATGGCTTCTTCTTCTGTGATACTCAAAGGGTCCTGTTCTTTGCCCAAGGAAACGAATTTATTATCATGTCTCAAGTAAGGTCCAAATCTACCGATGGCTGCAACAATCTTTTTTTCCTCAAAATTACCCACATCCCTGGGAAGTTTAAACAGTTCCATGGCATCATCCAAAGTGATGTTTTCGATAAACTGCCCTTTCTTCATGCTGGCGAACTGCTTTTCTTCATCATCCTGTTCACCTATCTGTACCAAAGGCCCAAATTTGCCTAATCTGGCGATGACTTTCTTTCCTGTTTTAGGATCGGTTCCCAATTCTCTTGAACTGTTGATATCAGCCCTTGCAACATTTGCAGTCAGTTCTACCCTTATGTGAAATTTACTGTAGAAATTCTCAATCATATCCTCCCAATTCTGTCCTCCATGGGCGATATCATCAAACTCTTTTTCCACTTTGGCAGTAAATGAGAAGTCAATCACATTGGGGAAATGTTCCACCAAAAAGTCATTGACTACCATGGCTATATTGGTTGGGAAGAGTTTGTTTTTATCTGCCCCGGCAATTTCTTTTTTGGTCTGTTTGGTAAATTGTCCTTGGGCAACTTTCATTTCCACAAACTCTCGCTCCGTTCCATCACGTGATTCTTTGATGACATATTCTCTTTTTTGAATGGTAGAGATAGTAGGTGCGTAAGTGGATGGACGTCCAATACCCATTTCTTCCAGTTTTTTTACAAGAGAAGCTTCAGTGTATCTTGGTGCAGCTCTGGTGAAAGTTTCCTTTCCTTTCAGTTCCAATAAGTTCAGCAATTCGCCAATACTCAATGGTGGCAATAAACCTTTATTGGCATTTTCCTCATCATCCGGTTCATCATCTGTGTCTTCGAGATATACTTTCAAAAACCCTTCAAATTTGATAACTTCTCCTGAAGCGATAAGCTTTTCGGAAGTAGTTGATATTTTAATGGTAGCGACTGTTTTTTCCAATTGTGCATCGGACATTTGGGAAGCTATCGCTCTTTTCCAGATCAGTTCATAGAGTCTTTGTTCGTTTCTTTCACCGGAAGTGTCATGCTTGGAAAAATCTGTGGGCCTGATGGCTTCGTGGGCTTCCTGTGCACCTTCTGATTTGGTGGTATATTTTCTGGATTGATGAAATTCAGTGCCGTATGCAGAATGGATCTCGTTTTTCGCCGCGGACATTGCATCCTCAGAAAGGTTGACACTGTCAGTTCTCATATAGGTGATCTTTCCTGCTTCGTAAAGCTTTTGGGCCACAGACATGGTTTGGGCTACTGAAAAGCCCAATTTTCTACTGGCTTCCTGCTGTAAGGTAGAAGTGGTAAAAGGTGCTGCGGGTGATTTTTTCCCGGGCTTCTTTTCGAGATTTTCAATCGTAAAATCCGCTCCGATACATTTTTTCAGGAAATCTTCCGCCTCTTGCTGACTGTCAAACTTCTTTGGCAATTCAGCTGCTAGGGTTTTACCTTTTACATCAAACAGTGCTGTAATTCTGAAAGAAGATTTGGTATTGAATTTTTCAATTTCCCGCTCCCTTTCCACTATCAACCTTACAGCGACTGATTGTACTCTTCCTGCTGATAAACCTGCTTTTATTTTTTTCCACAGGATAGGTGACAGCTCAAAACCAACCAATCTGTCCAAAATCCTTCTGGCCTGCTGTGCATTGACCAAATCAATATCAATCTGTCTCGGGTTATCAATTGCTTTTAGAATAGCATTTTTGGTAATCTCCCTGAAAACAATCCTTTTTGTCTGGTCATCTTTTAGATTTAATACCTCTTTTAAATGCCAAGAAATAGCCTCTCCTTCACGGTCATCATCACTTGCCAGATACACCATTTCTGAATCTTTCACCAAGCTTTTTAGCTGTTTGATGACCTCCTTTTTATCGGGAGTAACTTCATAAGTCGGTTTGAATCGGTTCTTTACATCTATAGCATTATCACCTTTGGGAAGATCCCGAACATGTCCATAACTGGAGGCTACCTTAAAATCCTTTCCCAAGTACCCTTCTATTGTTTTCGCTTTGGCTGGCGACTCCACTATCACTAAATTTTTTGACATATTTCAGTTTTTTAAAAGAATGGTTTGCTTTTGCAACCCACATAAAATCCTAAAAATAGACTTCTATATATTCCTATCCAAATAATACTTGAAATCATGTTTTTTTATTGTAAGTATAATTACGAAATTCACATTTAAGAAAATGTTTCTAAAAATGGCTGAACCTAAAATTTTATATGTTTTGAGACATGGCGAGGCAAGGCCTGGTATTGGTATTAAAGGGGACTTTTTAAGAGAACTGACGGTAGATGGCAGACAACAGTTGAAAAGACTCGCAGAATACCTAAAATCAATTGATTTTAAAACTGATCTGATTTTGGTAAGTCCTGCCAAACGAACCCAACAATCCCTCGAGATACTGACTACTACATTGGCCATTAAAAATAATCAGATCACTCACGATGAGATTTTTGATGCAGAACCACAGACACTTTTGGATATAATAAATAATATCAATCAACCGAGTAATAATATTTTATTGGTAGGACATAATCCTGGAATCAGTTCTCTGGTGTCATTTGTTTCCGGTCAAAATTATATCAGCATGAAACCGGGTATGATGGCAGTCCTGGAAATTTTGGTGGATGATTGGAGATCTCTCGGTGCCAATACAGGTGTATTAAAAGAGATATTGCAATAATGATAATATCTTAGTTATCACAATAATAGCGGATACTCCGTATTTGGATATAAATTGATATTGGAAGTTTTTAAAAAATATATGTATCAGGGAACTCATATAAAATCATGCAATTCGTTCGTTTGTCAAAATCACAGGAAGATATACACACAGACTTAATCAAAAAATACAGTTGAGGAATTTTTGGGCTCACCACGTTAAGTTTTGTAGTTTTGTATCTAAGGAGATTTTTAAGTTTTAATACCTTTATTTCTCTTTGAACCCAAAATTTAAAACCATTTAAAATGTTGAAACATACACAAATTGAAAATTTTGATCCGAATGGGGTCACAGTGAACGCTGGGATTTTTGGATTACCATTTGATGAAAATACAGCCGAACTCATCATCATTCCTGTTCCTTGGGAGGTTACTGTTTCTTATTCCCCGGGTACCGTCGAAGGACCCGAAGCTGTTTTAAATGCTTCATATCAAGTAGATCTTTATCAAAATGATATTCATGATGCCTGGAAAATGGGTATCTATATGCTCCCGATACCTGATGAATTGATAAATAAAAGTAATAGCTATCGAATATTGGCTAGAAATTATATTGCATGGCTAGAGTCCGGTGCACCGTTGGACGCTACTGAGAGATTTGCGGCTGTTCCTGATATCATCAATAAGGCCTGTTCTGAAATGAATGAATGGGTCTATGAACAAGTGAAAAAATATCGATCACAAGGCAAAATGGTAGCATTATTGGGAGGTGATCACAGCACACCGCTGGGAATGATCAAAGCACTTTCAGAAGACTATGAAAGTTTCGGGGTTTTACAAATCGATGCCCATGCTGATCTGAGAAAAGCATATGAGGACTTTGAATATTCTCACGCCTCCATCAGTTACAATGCTTTAAAATTGCCTCAATTAAGCAAACTGGTTCAGGTGGGAATAAGAGATTATTGTCAATCAGAGGCCATTTTATCAAAGGATAACAATCGGATTCATACATTTTACGATAAGGATATTAAAGAAGACCTATACGAGGGTAAGGCCTGGAAAGTCATTTGTGATGACATTGTTGAACAATTGCCCGAAGATGTATACATCACCATTGATATTGATGGTTTTGATCCTAAGCTGTGTCCAAATACCGGAACCCCTGTGGCAGGAGGATTTGAGATGGAACAGATTCTGTATTTGATGAAGCAGGTAGTGAAGTCTGGGAAAAAGATCATTGGATTTGACTTGGTAGAAGTAGCCCCCGGACTTGAAGGAGATGAGTGGGATGGCAATGTTGGCGCAAGGATTTTGTATAGAATGGCAAATCTATATGCGGCTTCTCAAGGAAAATTGAATTTGAAATAAAAATTGAGATAATGAAATTCCAAAAAGAAAGCCATTGCAAGATTAATCCTGCAATGGCTTTTTTTCTTTCGTTTGAAGGGATGTTTTATTTTTTGGTTGTAATCAAAATAACTCCATTTTCGACCCTGCTTCCATAAAGGTTAATCATTTTGTATGCTTTTTCTCCTTTCAAAACCTCAACCGATTTGATTTGTTCAGGCTTGATCACATTATCTAATTTTCTGCCCAATTCCGGGTAGGCAACACCATCGATAACAAACAAAGGATCCGAAAACTGTGTTTTTTCGGTTTCATACATTTTAATCTTAGAGAAGGGGCTTGAATCCTGGGCACCATATCCTGTCACCACAATTTCATTTTTAATCCCCAATATTTGCCCCATCGTATTTTGAGCTCCGGCGATTCTAAATGTAACGGGAAAATTTACCATATAAGTGTTTTCTTTTCCGTCTACGATCCAATTGGGTGCATTTGCTAGCACTCTAAGGACTTCATCATCCAATGCTGGCGCAACGCCCTTTGTAATGGCGTATGAATTTATTTTGCCGTTTTCATCCAGGTGAATTCTTGTAAATACCGTACCGAAGACCCCATAATTCCGTGCTTCAGTGGGAAATTTAAGGTTCTTTGACATGTGTTGGTTAAAGGCATCTGATGCCTTAGCATTATCTGCTGAATTTTCAGAACTTTCATCAATTTTAGAATCTGAGACAAATTGGTCACTTGGAAGCTTAAACCTTACAGGTAACCTCATCCTCACGTTAACTTTTTGCCCTTTTTGTTGCCCTGGGATCCAATTTGGAGACTCTGCGATAAGCCTTAGCACTTCCTCGTCACATCCTGCCCCAATTCCTCTGAGAATTTCAGGTTGCCCGATTGTCCCATCTTTGTTTATGACAAATACCACATAAACCGTACCTTCCACACCCATCTGTTTGGCAGTCTTGGGATATTGTATATTGGATTTGATCCATTCATTCCAAGCCTCTATTCCTCCCTCAAATTCGGGAGCCTTCTCGACCACATCAAACACCGTATTTTCTGTGACAACGAAATTGCTGTTTAAAGCCGGAGTGGGAGAGGGTTCGAAAAATTGATGTGAATCCCTAGCAGCCATCGCGCTTCCATAAAACGCAAAGGAAGCAGTCATGACCATATCAACAGGTTTTTCATCGGACTTTGCGGCTCTCCATTTGATTTGTGATTCTTTTTGAACAGCTTCTAACAACTGTTTGTCCAAACCACCTCCATAACTCCTTTTGACAATAGGATTTTGAATTTCCCCTTCTTTTGAAACCACAAATTCAATTTCAATCACTCCTCCGAGTCCTAGATCCAATTCTTCTTTTGGAACGTTGATTTGCTGGATAATGCTTTTGTTCCATTCATCCATTCCCTGTAAGGGCATTGCCGGTGTTTCGACTTGATGCTTCAGTCTGGCATTAGGATAAGACTTGTTGATTTTGGATGTGTTTCTCAGGTTGTTGATAAGTCCACGGACTTTGATATATTCTTCGTCTGAATTGATTCCGGAAAATTCGTATTGCAGTTCACCTATCTGTGCCGTCAATTTTTCATTTTCTCTTGGACTGATGTATTCATAATGAAGCGGGTTTTTGATTTTCTTAACTTTGATTCCTATTTCAAGGGAATCCTGCGATACGAGGAGCATTTTCTTAATTTCCTCAATATTTTCAGTTATGCTTAAAGGAAGTAAATGCTTACCTCTCTCTGTTTTCATAGATACCAATGCCAATAGCATCAATGAAAGTGGTATAACCATTATGGTTTTCAACCAATTGATTTTTTTAGGATTTTTCATCATCATAATTCTTTTAAGGGTTGTAGATCTAATGAAGTAATTACCAATAGGAAGATCAATTCCCTTAAATGCCATTTTGACGATCAGTTTTGGATAGTTTTCGCTGTTTTGTGACTTCTTGATTACGTTTTCATCTGCTAAATATTCATGCACATCAATCAATGCAGTCCGCATCAAATGAATGGCTGGGTTAAACCAAAAAAGGATACATAATATTTGATAATACATCACATCCCAAGAATGTCCTTGCTGGATGTGTTCAATTTCGTGTTTGATGATTTGTTCTGCCTCCTCCGGTTTCAATTCTTGGGTATCATCCCAAAAGAGTTTGTTGAAGTAGGAAAATATGGGTGTTAAACCAAATGTTGGTATCAAAAAATAATTTTGCTTAAGGTTGAATTTGGTCTGATACCATCCTCTTTCCCAAATCATTCTTAATTGAACAAAATTCCAGAAAAGTCTGAAGCTTAATAAAAAAATGGTGGTCAGATAGATAAAGATGAGATAATCCTGTATTTCCCACAATATTGGTAATTTTGAACTTTGAACGGTGACTTCCGGAAGTCCAAAAGTGGCCACGAAATCATCGGGCGCTGACTGTTCAGTCAACGCCCGAAAAAACTCCGTTTGTTCCAATGAAATACCTGGCTTATCAAAACTTACTGGAATGCTTAACAAAGGAAAAAGCATTGCCAAAATTGGCGTAATTAGAATAAAACACCTTGTTACTGTAAAAGCTTTTTCATTTCTAAGGAATACAAAATAGACTCCGAAGAAAAATAAAAGACAAAAGGTGCTTTGCCAGATATAATCAATCAAAACAGCCATTGGCTATTTCTTTACATCTTCTTTTACTTCATCCATAATTTTTTCCAGTTCTTTGATGTTTAGATTTTTGTCTTTTGCAAAGAATGAAGCCATTTTGGAGAAGGATCCACTGAAATAACCTGATAAAAGGTTTTTGATGGTGAAGCTGCGATATTCGTCTTTGGTGACTATAGGAAAATACTCATGTGATTTTCCATAAGCCTTGTGGTTGACGAATCCTTTCCTCTCGAGGATACGGACAATGGTGGAAACTGTGTTGTAGGCCGGTTTTGGTTCGGTCATTTTTTCCAGGATATCTTTGACGAAGCCTTTCTCGATATCCCATAGAATCTGCATGATCTGCTCTTCTGCTCGGGTTAGTGATCTCATATTGTTTAAGTTTAAATACGATTACAACTTATCCATTTAGTTTTTAAAAAACAAGTAAAGGAATAAATCTTTCTATTGGTAACTGTAAAATTAAATAAAAAATTTTAGTTAAAAAAAAATTTTATTAGTTTAAATTAAACTTTAAGTAGTTTTTTTTCTTGTAAAACAATTTTAAATATCGGTATGGAAGAAATCTACATGTAAAAGAAAAAATCTTTCGTAACGAAAGATTTTTTTAATAAAATTATAAATTCACTTAAGTTGGTATTGACTCATAAGTCAACTCAAAAACAGTCCCTATTTATAGCTCAGAATAAACCTTAAAAGTTTAAAATAAAATAGAAAAAGCCTATTTGCTCTTATGCAGTTTTCAATTTTATTATTCCAGTTGCATGGAGCAATTTTACGATAGGGTAGGTAGGATCAAATTCATACCACTTGACCGCAAAATTCGGTCTGTTTGGTAGTTTATGGTGGTTGTTTTGAAACAACTCTCCCAACATCAACAGGTCTAGCAACAAGCTGTTTTTTGATTTGTCGTTATTGTCAAAATTTGCATATCCATATTTGTGCCCGCTCCAATTAACAATGGCTCCATGAACAGGCCCCATCATTAAGTGTATAGGAAGCAAAAAGTACATCCACCAATGTGTTCCTGATAGTTCAAAAACCGAGATACTCAATACATACACCATAATATAAAACAAAGCCCATCCTACTCTGATCAACATTGAATCGGCAAAAAGATCAAACTTATTCCAATCTGGAACATCTTTGGAAAATCTTTCTTCCGGCTTTAATTTGAAACTGAAATAGTCATTATAAATATTTTTAGTTTTCCACATCATCGTGAAAAGATTTTCTGTGTGATGCGGACTATGCGGGTCCTTTGGGGTATCACTGTAGGCGTGGTGCATTCTATGTAATATAGCATAAGCCCTGGGTGATAGGTAGGAACTTCCCTGACAAAGCCATGTGAAGAAATAAAAGAATTTTTCCCAATACTTATTCATAGAGAACATTTGATGGGCAGCATACCTATGCAGGAAGAAACTTTGGCAGAACAATGAGAAGTACCAATGGAGCAGGAAGAAAACTATTAAGATCACTATACTTATTATTTAATGTTATAAGGACAAAGATATATCCTTAATCTTAATTCATTTAACAGTAAAAATTAATTTAAGTTTGGAATGTGATAAAAATCATGTTATAAGGTATCAATGGTTTAAATTCTTGAACGACTTGTTTTGGTTAGATTAGCGCTTTCAGTTAAATTTGAAAAATTCACACCAAAAATTCTTTGTAAATGGGAAAATCCAATGATGCTTTACATATTGTTCTTCAGTTATTGCTTGGGGGAATTGCTGTATTGATTGCTCAATATATTTTGCCAGGTGTACATGTTTCAGATTTTTTCACGGCAGTTGTGATTGCAGCATTGATAGCTTTATTGAATATTACGGTCAAACCAATTTTAATAATTTTAACTATTCCTATTACCGTCTTGACTTTGGGACTATTTCTCTTGGCCATTAATGCGCTTTTGATACTGCTTGCAGCGGAAATTGTTCCTGGTTTTGAGATAGATGGGTTTTGGTGGGCATTAATATTCAGTTTTGTCTTGAGTATCATTAATTCTTTGCTCGGTGTTTCACTAGGGGGAACAAAGAGGTGATTTATCGTTTATTGGCCGGTAAGGTTCTATCATAAATCCTTTTGTATAAACTCATATCCCCATTATCATCGATTAAATAATGAAGGTTTTCAGATTTGGCAACATGGACCAGAAGGATCATTATTTCATTTTTTATTTTCAGATCTTTTGAAATGTCATGTTCCAGAATTTCATAATCAACTGTTACAGGAGGACTACAATAATCTTTGGCTGACTTTTCCACTATAAAAACCTCTTCTTCAGGATCAATTCCCACCAAGTTTTTATTGTCAGACACGCCGATTACAAGTGTACCACCTTCAGTGTTTGCAAAAGCAGTCAAGGTTTTGGCCAGTTTCATCGGATTATTGACATGCAGTTTAAAGTCCAAATTCTGGCTTTCAGGTCTCCTGACTAGGTCTTTTATTCTTTCCTCATTTTTTTTTGGCATTAACATTTTTTTTTAACTTAAAAGCTTGTATTTTAATTAATTAAAAGAAAACTCAAGGCAATATTTAAGATTCGTTCTTTTAAGTTAACGTAATGAATCGTATGTTGTCTTTTATTATATCAACTTAATATATGAACTATCAAAATGAAGGCTTCTTACCGGAAACTATCGAATCCTTGAAGCAAGAATTAAAAGACTCTAATAAAAACCATAAAGTGGTAGAAGGACAAGAAAATTCAGATGAATTTGTTAATTTTTACTTTATTGGTATGTACGAGGGAAAAGAAACCATCTATGACGCCGCACTTTATACTTTACGGCTTCACCATGCTTCAGAAGTGTACGAATTGGCAGAACATGAAGCTGCCAAAAAATTTCCAAATTTCAAGGGTATTCATTATGAAGAAGATGAAAATGGTAACCTAAAACCCTTGAGTAGTGAAGAGGAGGAAATCGGATGGTTTATTACCGAGATCATCATGGAAATGGAAGAGGAAGAAACTGTCAAAGTACAGGAGTTCGTAGATATTGATACCAATCACGATTATGGAATTGGATTGGATGTGGCCTTAAATGTAGAATACATCAGTGAAAAAACGATTTCAAAATTCGTCAAGGAATTTAATGAGGACACCTTGGTATTGGATGATACTTTATTTGCATTCCAATCTGAGGAAGAGGATGTGGATGATTGAAACAGGAAATCAAGGTTAAACTTATTTTATTTTCGCTTGTTAATTAATGAGCGTTTTTTTGTAATATGTTAAAAATAGCCTGGTCACCGATATATTGTCATTCCCTTCCGCAAGGACATAGATTTCCAATGGAAAAATATAATCTATTGCCCGAACAATTAATTTATGAAGGAACAGTTTCTGAAGCCAATTTTTTCGAACCTACGGCACTTGATGATGAATGGATTTTAAATACGCATGATCCAAAGTATTTTCAAAAGTTGACTTCCCTATCACTGAGCAAGTCAGAAATCAGGAAAACGGGATTTCCATTGAGTATGGAACTCATCAATAGAGAAGTCCATATCATGCACGGATCCGTACAAGCTGCCTTGTACGCGCTTGAATATGGGATTGCTATGAATATCGCAGGCGGTACACATCATGCATTTTCCAATAGGGGAGAAGGATTCTGCCTATTGAATGATATAGCCATTAGTGCCAATTATTTGTTGGAAAATCAATTGGTTCAAAAAGTTTTGGTCGTAGATCTAGATGTCCATCAGGGAAATGGCACTGCTGAAATTTTCAAGGACAATAAAAATGTTTTTACTTTTAGTATGCATGGGGCAGCCAATTATCCTATGCACAAAGAAAAATCTGATTTGGATATAGGTTTACCAGATAAGATCAAAGATCAGGAATACTTACATCTTTTAGGGGAAAATCTTCCTGAAATTATCGATACTTTTCAGCCGGAGTTTATTATTTATCAAAGTGGTGTGGATGTTTTGGCCTCAGACAAATTAGGAAGATTGGGTTTGAGTTTGGAAGGCTGTAAAAAAAGAGATAAGATGGTCCTGGACATTGCCAAAATCAATAGAATTCCCGTGATGTGCTGTATGGGCGGAGGTTACTCTGAAAGACTATCTCATATCATTGAAGCACATGCCAATACTTTCAGATTAGCGCAGGATCTATATTTCTGAATCATGAAAAATAAAAAATCATTGAAAAAAAAGTGGCTCATTTACTCAGTGTCAGGGATATTGTTGATGGGCTTTGGTTTGAGTGTGTTGGGTGAATCCACCATAACAAAATATTCAGGCGAACCATTCTTTTACTGGTTTTTAACAGGAACAGGAGGGCTTGTTCTTATTTTTTCAGGTTTATCTATTTTTGGTCAAGGTGTTATCTATAAATCCTTTATGGATAGAAATAATACCGATTTAACTGATTTTAACAATTGGGATAGTAAATAAAATTTGCAAAAAAGATACTTTGTTTATATTTGCGCCAAATAGAAAATTATATAGACGTGAAAAAAATAGCAAAAGTGTTCGGCTTGTTGGGAATAGCAGCAATTACATTTTCCTCATGCGACAAAGCAGGTAATACCACTGAAGGAGACATCACAGAAAACAACGCTCATGAAGAAAGTATTACAGATTTAAAAATAGCTTATGTTCTTACCGATAGCGTAATTTCAAGGTTTGAGTTTTTCAAAGAAAAATCACTTGAAATCACCGAAAAAGGGAAACAATTTGAAAGTGAGTTGAGTAATAGAGCAAGAGGATTCGAACAGGAAGTTGCTAATTTTGAACAAACTGCGGGTACTATGACCCAAAACCAGGCAAGGGCTAAGCAAGAAGACCTGATGAAAAAGGAAAGAAACTTAGTGACATACAGGGATAATTTGATGCAGGAGTTATCTGGAGATGAATCCAAGCTATATAGTGACGTTTATGATCAAGTACAGGAATTCATGGCAGGTTATGCCGAAGAAAATGACTTAGAACTCGTTTTATCATATACGAGAGGCGGTGCGGTATGGTATTCCAAAAAATCCTTTGATATAACTGATAAAGTGGTAGAAGGATTAAACAAGAAATATGCTGAATCGAAAATACCGGCAACAAAATAAGGTTTACTTTCATGTTATCATGGAGTCCGGTTTTACAACCGGGCTTTTTTTATGCTTTATTAATTGGTACTTTTGCAGCTGAAAATTTCCAAAATATACATATGAAAATAACAGAATTTTTAAAGCATAACTTCAGGCATTTCAACGCTGCGGCATTGATCGACGCCGCAGAAGGTTACAAAACGCACCTAGACAATAATGGCAAAATGATGGTAACCCTTGCAGGTGCGATGTCCACAGCAGAATTGGGTATCTCTTTGGCAGAGATGATCCGTCAGGATAAAGTCCATATCATATCCTGCACAGGAGCAAATCTTGAAGAAGATGTCTTCAATTTGGTTGCACATGATTATTACGAAAGAATTCCAAATTATAGGGAATTGTCTCCTGAAGCGGAACAGGATTTGCTTGATCGACACATGAACCGAGTAACGGATACTTGTATTCCGGAAATGGAAGCAATGAGACGTATAGAGAATGTCATTTTGGAAGAATGGATAAAAGCTGACAAGGCAGGCGAACATTACTTCCCGCATGAGTTTTTCTACAAAATTCTACTTTCCGGTAAATTGGATAAAAGTTTCCAAATAGACCCAAAAAACTCCTGGTTATTGGAAGCTGCAAAGAAAAACCTTCCGATCATCGTTCCAGGATGGGAAGATTCTACCTTGGGAAATATGTATGCCGGACATGTCATTGCCGGAGATGTCAAAGATGTGCATACGGTGAGGAGCGGAATTGAATACATGATGTTTTTGGCAGAATGGTATACACAAAATGCTCAGGAGAACAGTACCGTAGGTTTCTTCCAAATTGGAGGAGGCATTGCAGGAGATTTTCCTATTTGTGTGGTCCCCATGTTGCATCAGGATCTCCAGAGAAACGGTGTTCCGCTTTGGGGATATTTCTGTCAGATTTCCGATTCAACCACTTCATATGGATCATACTCAGGTGCTGTTCCCAACGAAAAAATCACTTGGGGCAAACTTGGGCTTGATACACCTAAATTCATTATAGAATCAGATGCGACGATTGTCGCCCCATTGATTTTCGCTATAGTATTAGATCAATAAAATGTGTAAACCTTCGTATTTCTATTTATCAAAAGCAAGCAGGCTTTTCCTGCTTGCTTTTTCCTTTTTCTTCACCGCGAGAGCACAGGAATTGATCCCATTATCAATTTTGAATTCACCCTATGATGAACAGAGCCCTGTAATTTCCCCCAACGAGGAATTGTTTTTCACGGTAGGCTTCAATCCAATGAATATTGGTGGACCAACAGATTATGGAGATATATGGATGAGTAAAAAAGATCCTACCGGAGAATGGCAAATACCTCAACACGTCCCAAGTCTTTCAACCTCTGGTAATGATGTAATTATAGGGTTTTTGGATGCGCTCACAGCATTGGTATACCATAGTGGCAATAACAATAAAAGACAGGGAATTCATCAATATTCCCGGTTTGGGAATTCTTGGAATTACCTTCGCCCTCTTGAAATGGGTAGCTTCAAAAATAATGCGATGCATTTCAGTGGAAGATTGGTGCCTCAAGGTAATGTAATCGTCATGTCCATGAATTCTTATGGGACTTTTGGAAATGAGGACATATATATTAGTTTCAAACAATCAGAATCTGTTTGGACTTCACCCTTGAATCTAGGTCCTCAAGTCAATTCTTTTGCCCAGGAACAAACCCCATATCTTTCAAATGATTTGATGACCATTTATTTCTCATCGAATGTACATGGCAATGGTAGGGGCAAGGATATTTATTTTTCACAACGGCA
Source organism: Aquiflexum lacus (assembly GCF_015476655.1). Lineage (GTDB taxonomy): Bacteria > Bacteroidota > Bacteroidia > Cytophagales > Cyclobacteriaceae > Aquiflexum > Aquiflexum lacus. The sequence goes on along the minus strand of NZ_JABFHF010000013.1, from coordinate 132,478 downwards.
GTCACAATCATGGGAAGATTGGACGCCGCCACAAAAAATAGATTTAGCCAATTCCACTGGTTCGGAATTGAGCTATACCCTCATTGATCAAAGCGATAAAATGGCGATTTTTACAACCACACAAAATAGTGAAGGTTTTGGTGATTTTATGATGATACAGTTCGAGCCAAAAGCGCCATTAGCAAGTTTGGAGATAATAGAGACTATTCCAGAATCATTGGCTGAAGAAAAGTCAGTCATAAAAGAAGACTCCTTGATGTTGATTGCCGAATCTGAAAACAATACCATTCAAGAAACTGTACCCATTGTAAATGAAGCGGTAATCATACAGGAAGAAACACTATCCGATGAGGAAAATATATCAGCTTCATCTATTGCAAGAAAGTTGGTCAGAATCATCAATGGTCAGACTTTAGAGGAAGTCCCTTATCAGATCGAAATCGGAAATGAACGCGGCTTGAAAAGAGTAGTTGAAACTCAAGATGAAATTTGGGAAATGCTTCAGGAACCTCAATGGAATACCATCAACATCATCTCTCAAGGGTTTCTACCAAAAATGTTGGACAGTTCTGATTGGTACGAGCTTGAAGGCAAAGACTTATTGCTTCAGCCTGCAATATCAGGGACAGCTATTGTTTTGGATAATATTCAGTTCAACCGCGGAACTTCAGATTTTGCAGATTCAAAGTCCATACAGGTGTTGGACAACCTTGTTATTTTTATGAAAGTAAACGAGCATATAAAAATCCGTTTGGAGGGACATACTGATAATGCCGGAGACCCAACCTTGAACAAGGACCTTTCCATGAAAAGGGCTTCCAAGATAAGAGCTTATCTTACCATTAATGGGGTTGATTTTGAAAGGGTCAGGATATCAGGATGGGGTGGAAGTAGGCCAATTGCTGATAATCAGACCGAGGAAGGAAGAGTGTTGAACAGAAGAGTGGAAATGCTCATAGAGAATTAATATACATTATTCAAAATAATTTTTTTTGAGGGTGAATTGCAAAAAAAGTTGTTTAGAAGTCTCTTTTCGCATGTACCTAAAAAACGATTAACAATACCATAACTTTGGGTTAAAGATTTTTTAATAAAAGTTTTTAAAATGATTTATATAATTTATTTTTGGCCATATATAATACATTTATGCAGGCTTTCTTTTCTCTTTTACTTTTGACAAGTGCTTATGGTCTCTTCATTCTTTCCGTTTTCCCTTCAAGATATTTCAGAAAATTAAGCCATATTTTTCACCACAAAGAATCCCCCGAATACACTAAAGTTTCCCTGAGTGGCCCAATATTTTTTTCCTTTCTAATCGGATATTCACTTGCGGCCACCATGCTCTATTTCTTTATCTTTTAAAGACAACCTTTCAATCTTTTTTTATTTATTGATCGCTAAGATGTGGTTTAGCTTTTGATTATTCTTTAATTTAGAAAAACCTTAAATTCTTTTCTGTGAAAAATCCTAATATTTTACCGATAGTGAAGGATTCACCTTGGTTAAAAGACCTTGCAGTGGATATTTATGAGAGATATGAGAGATACAGCTCTGCACTAAGATCTATTGAAAGTGATTATGGTAACCTCTTGGAATTTGCCCGTGCTCATGAATATTACGGGATTCATTTTGATCCATTTAGAAATGGTTGGGTCTACAGAGAATGGGCGCCGCAGGCTTATAACCTTTTTTTGATGGGTGATTTCAATCAGTGGGATAGATACAGCCATCCCATGAAAAAAGACCACCGGGGGGATTGGGAATTGTTTTTGCCTTATCATGAATACAAGAATTCATTTCTTCATGGAAGTAGAATAAAAGTCCATATAGAAGGCAAAAACGGAGCCCTTGATAGAATACCAGCATATATCCGAAGGGTCATACAGGATGCAGAAACGCATGATTTTACAGGTCAGCTTTGGTTTCCCGAGGAATCATTTAATTGGACGGACCAAAGATTTGATCCTACGCCTAATCTTGAACAGCCTTTGATTTATGAATGCCATATTGGTATGGCCCAAGAAAAACTTGGTGTGGGTACTTATCTTGAATTTGCAGATAATATCCTTCCCAGAATTAAGGCAGCGGGATATAATACCATTCAGTTGATGGCCATCATGGAACACCCCTATTATGGCTCCTTTGGTTATCATGTTTCTAACTTTTTTTGTCCTACCTCAAGATTTGGTACACCGGAAGAGTTAAAATATCTTATCAATAAAGCACATGAAATGGGAATTTCGGTCATCATGGATATGGTCCATTCCCATGCAGTCAAAAATGTTTTCGAAGGACTGAATGAATTTGACGGATCAGATCATCAGTATTTTCATCCTGGGGAAAGAGGATACCACGAAGGGTGGGATTCCAAGCTGTTTGATTATGGAAATAGAGAAGTACAGCACTTCCTACTTTCCAACGTAAGGTACTGGCTTGATGAGTTTCATTTTGACGGCTATAGGTGGGACGGCGTAACATCCATTATATATCTTCATCATGGAAATATCACCTTTGACAACCTTGAGAAATATTTCAAAGAGGGTGTGGATTGGGATGCTGTCATTTACCTGCAATTGGCCAATCAATTGATCCATGATTTTTCCCGGACAGCCATGTCCATCGCGGAGGAAGTCAGTGGAATGCCGGGATTGTGTAGAAGTGCAAAAGATGGTGGTATTGGTTTTGATTTTAGATTGGCCATGGGAATACCTGACTTTTGGATCAAAACCCTCAAACACAAACCCGACGAACATTGGGACATGTTTGAAATGTGGCATGAACTTACCAATAGACCTCAATTGGAAAAAACCATAGCCTATGCTGAATCTCACGATCAGGCATTGGTGGGAGATAAATCCATTGCTTTTTGGCTAATGGACAAAGAGATGTACTCAAGTATGTCAAAACTGCAAAGCAGTTTGCCTGTGGACAGGGGAGTGGCTTTGCACAAGATGATCAGGATGATAACCATCTCTTTGGGGGGAGAAGGCTATCTTAATTTTATTGGAAATGAGTTTGGCCATCCCGAATGGGTTGATTTTCCGAGATTGGGAAATGATTGGAGTTACCAATATGCCAGAAGGCAATGGTCATTGGTTGATTCAGACCATTTAAGATATCATGATCTATTTGAATGGGACAAAGCCATGATCAAGTTGGTGAGTGATTATAAAGTTTTGGCTTCAAAACCCGCAGAACAACTCCATCTTGATGCAGAGAAAAAAATCATTGCATTTGAAAGGGCCGGTTTAATATTTATTTTCAGTTGGAATATCAGTGAGTCAATTTTTGGTTTTGAATTTAAAGTCCCTGAAAAAGGAAAATATAAAATCATCCTTAATTCTGATGATAAAAAATATGGGGGATTTGGTAGAATTGAGGGCGACCCTGTTCACCCGACAGATAAATCAGGTAAAATTCAGATTTATCTACCTAATCGGACCTGTTTGATTTTCAAATTGACATAAAATCATAAAAGGGGGCCTAGGCCCCCTTTGCCATTATTCTAAAAGAAATTTATCAACTTCATTGAAAAACCAGTCAGGTTCATCATAGAAAACAAAATGAAAAGCCTTTTCGGCAAGCAATAGTTTTACGTTTTGAATATCCTTTAGCTGGCTTTCGTAGCCAATGGTAACCGATTCTTTGGTGGCACCAAAGTTTTGATAGGCTGCCCATGAACCGAATACCAAAACTGGTGCTTCGATCTTGGACATCAAAGATCTGATATCTGTCGTAAACATTTCCCCATAAGCCTGACCTACCACCAAGGGATTGCTGTTCATTCCCATCTGGATTACCTTCTCTCTTTTTTCCTCAGTTGCTATCATGGAGGAAACAATCATTTTTTGGTTTGCCAAAGCTGTGGCTTCATCCATATTGGCCATGGCAGATTTCATGCTTTCTGCCATCGGCTTTGCTGTTTCAGGTGTAATTCCTGCCATCTGTAAAACCGGAAAATAGGGTACCCCATCCACAGATATGACTTTGGCGAAAATGTCAGGTTCTTCAGCTGCTGCCCATAGACCTAAAAATCCACCCATGCTATGCCCGACCAAAATAGGATCTTTTAACTTATTGTCTTTTGTGTAAGCAATCAATTCATCCCTTACTTCTTTCAAATAATGATCTACTTCAGCATTCTCTTTATTCCCAAAACCTTTGATGGTTACCAAATGGAGTTCATAATTTTCTTTGTATTTTCCCACAAATTCATCCCAAACCTCGGAACTACAGGACATGCCATGCAGTAATATCATGGGTTGACCTTTTCCAATGATTTCTGTGGAGATGAGTTGAGGTGCAGCAGATGCATCAAAAGTTTTGATCGCTGCCAACAGCAGACAAACAACTAGCCAATTTAATTTTTGCGTTTTCATGGTGTTTTTGTTTTAGTTTATCCAAAATTGAGGATTAGGTATATATAAAAATAATTTCATTGACAAGGTGAAAAGTAGAGTTGACCAAATGCCTAAAAGTTTATAAAATGAAAAATTGATTGGAAATTGGTATTCATTTATGCCCAAATAAGTAAATGGCAAGTTTGATCTAAGTGTAATTGCTTTTAGTCAAAGAAATTGAACAAATCGTCAACTTTATGCTCCTCGTTTAAACCAAATTCTTAATTTCAATCATTGAAATCATAGCATAATTGACAAAATTTAAAAAAAAGCACATGATCTGGTGGACATTATTTGGAGTAGGAGTAGTATTTATGACTTTATTTTTGGTAGGTGCATTTAAGGATAAAACGTAAAATGGTAAAACCCGCTAATAAATCGGTCGTAAAGAAGCCACTTGAAATCATAAGTTGGTTGGGATCGGTATTTGGACGATATAAAATCCACCATATTCTTTTCTGGACAGCATATTTTGTTTTTTGGGTATCAGTTTATCAAAATATGTATAAGGATATCCATCAGTTGTTTTGGGTAACTGGATTTTACACCATTTCAAATGCTGGGGTTTATTACATTTCCCAGTATGTTCTGATTCCACAGTTCAGAGGGACTAAATTAGCGATTTTGTTCCTCCCTGGATTTTTTGTTTTATCAGCATTGTTTTCCCTTTTTATGAAATATGGGATTGCATTCGCGCTGTCCATGAATCTTGAGGAATTTTTTAAGGCGAGTACGCTACAGATATTATTTGTTTACTTTTCTTCCAATGTATTTACCGGAGGTATTTTATTGGCCTCAAAAGGTTATTTGGAAAACAGAAAAACCATCCGGCAAAATGAGTTGAGGGAAAAAGAAAGAATAGAAAGTGAACTGAACTTCCTCAAATCCCAAGTCAACCCCCATTTTCTGTTCAATGCCATCAACAGTGTATATGTTTTGATCCGAATAGATCCTGATAAAGCCTCGGAAACACTCATCAAACTTTCCAACCTCCTGAGATCACAGCTTTACGAATTTACTTCAGAAAGCATTGATATTCAGCAGGAATTGGAATATCTGGAAAACTACATTGAATTGGAAAAAATCAGGAAGGGTGATCGATTAAAGGTGGTTTTTGAAAAAGGGGAGGGATTAGAGGACTTTTCCATAGCTCCATTGTTGTTGATTCCATTTCTGGAAAATTGTTTCAAACACCTTTCATCCCATACTCATCAAGAAAACATGGTGAAAGTTAAAATTGCTTTCCGAAAGGGTAGATTATCAGCTTATTTTTTCAATACAAAAGACGATCAAAAAAAGGTAGTTGATTCAATACAAGGTGGAATCGGTCTCAAAAATATCCGGAGAAGATTAGAAATTTTATATCCAAAAAGGCATACCTTAGAAATTACAGATCAGCTTGATTCATTTGAGGTAAAACTTGAAATCAAAATCGATGAAGATTAGAACCATCATAGTAGAAGATGAACCTTTGGCAAGGGAAGGACTGAAAAGCTACATTAGAGAAATTGATTTTCTGGATTTGGTAGGTACCTGCGAAAACGCTTTGGAAGCCAATGATGTAATTTCTTCAGAAAATCCGGACTTGATGTTTCTCGATATTCAGATGCCGAAAATAACAGGGCTTGATTTTTTGAAATCATTGAAAAAGCCACCTTTGGTCATATTCACCACCGCTTATCCCAATTATGCCTTACAGGGATTTGAGTTGGACGTCATTGATTATTTGGTCAAGCCATACCCTTTTGACCGTTTTTTGAAAGCGGTGAATAAAGCTAGAGAAATCCACCAATTAAAAGGCCAAAAACATCATCAGGAAAACATTAAAGACCACATATTTTTGAAAGTAGATAATGTCCTCAAAAGGATCAATTTTGAAGATATCCTCTATATAGAAGGCATGGAAAATTATGTTGCTGTACATACCAATGAAGGACGATACATCACCCTCATGACCATGAAAAGCATGGAAGAAAATCTTCCAAGCCAAGAGTTTTTGAGGGTCCACAAGACCTATATCATTTCAAAGCCCAAAGTCAAAGGAATTGTAGGCAATGAAATTGATATGGGTTTGAAGAAAGTCCCTTTTTCAAGATCGAGAAGGAATGAGATTATTGAGGCATTGGTAGGGGGCTGAGGTTCAATCCATTTTCAATGCCCAAACCAAACCCGCTTCCACACCCCTGATCTCTGCTAACCCTTTTAGCCTTCCAATTGCTGTGTAGCCAGGATTGATAATTGGTTTGGCAATATCATCCAGCATCTGATGACCATGGTCAGGACGCATAGGAATAGAGATTTGTCGCTTTTGCTGGACCTTTAATATCTCATGGATAACAGCTTCCATAGGTACATCTCCCGTCAAATGGTCATCTTCGTAGAAGTTGCCCTCGGCATCTCTTCTAGTCGCCCTGAGGTGGATAAAATGTATATGATTTCCAAATTCCTTTACCATAGCAGGCAGGTCATTATCAGCCCTGACACCATAAGAACCCGTGCAGAACGTAAAGCCATTGTTGGGACTTGGATTATCAGAAACCAATCTTTTCATATCCTTGGCAGTACTCATTACCCTTGGTAGCCCGAAAACATCAAATGGTGGATCGTCAGGATGGATAGCCATTTTTACCCCATTCTTTTCAGCAATTGGAATAATTTCATCCAAAAAAAGTTGAAGATGTGTTTCCAGTTCCTTGTGTCCGATGCCGATATAAGTATCCAAGGCAGCTTGAAACTGCTCCATGGTATAGCCTTCTTCAGATCCGGGGAGTCCTTTAAGAACATTGTCATTTACCCTTTTGAGGGTTTCTTCAGAAGCATTTTCAAAAAACTCTTTCGCTTTCTTAATTTCGAAATCACTATATTCCTTTTCGGCATTCTTTCTTTTGAGTATAAATAGATCAAAAGCCACAACTTCTTTTTTTTCAAACCGCAATGCTTTGGCACCATTGGGTAAGGGCCATGCCAATACAGTCCTGGTCCAATCCAATATCGGCATAAAATTATAGCAAATGATATGGATGCTTTCTGAAGCAAGATTCTTTATGGTTTGTTTGTAATTCTCAATCAGATCAAGATAATTCCCTTTCCTTGTTTTGATGTTTTCATGGACAGGAACGGATTCCACCACAGACCAAGTAAGGCCTGCTGCTTCAATGATGTCCTTTCTTTTTTGGATTTCCTCCCTTGTCCATACTTCTCCGTTGGGAATATGATGTAGTGCAGACACGATACCGGTGGCACCTGCCTGCCGAATGTCTGCTAAACTTACCGGGTCCTTGGGACCATACCAGCGCATGGTCTGTTCCATTTTATATGCCATTATTAAATATTAGATTTTAGATTTAAGATTTTAGATTAGAGACCTGACTTCCGGCAGGCTTGTGACTCCATACGAACAGGACAAGGCATTCTGAAAATCGATTTGGGTAATATAAATTCGATTGACACTTTATTTTGTTGGTCTATGGAAATCACTTCGAGGTTCCTAACGTCTCGGTACTTTGTACTTGGTACATCGTACTTCGTACTCTTTAAACCCCAGAATAGGCTGAAAATCCCCCATCAACCGGAATAATGATTCCTGTTACGAACTTTGATGCATCTGAGCAAAGCCATTGCAAAGTACCTAAGAGATCTTTGGGATCGCCAAACCTTGCCATAGGTGTGTGGTCGATAATTTGATTTCCCCTTTGAGTCAAGCTTCCATCTGATTCTGTGAGTAAAGAGCGGTTCTGTTCTGTTAGAAAAAAACCAGGAGCTATGGCATTTACCCTATAGCCTGGACCATGTTTTTGATTGAATTCCACAGCAAGCCATTTGGTTAAATTATCAATAGCGGCTTTCGCTGAGGCATAGCCAACCACCCGGGTCATTGGTCTACTTGCCGCCATGGATGAAATATTGATGATGTTACCTGATTTGTTGGAAAGCATTAAAGGGAAAAAATATTGGATAGGGATTAAGGTCCCCTGATAATTGAGGTCCATCACTTTTTTAACAGCATCTGCCGAAAGGTCAGACAAGGTCTGATCAGGTCTAACTAGTGCCTCAGGCATATTTCCACCGGCCAGATTGATCAATATGTCTACGCTTTTGTATCTATCTTTGATTTTTTGCGCCACCGTTTCAACTTGACTTTCATTTGTGACATCTGCCAAAAAACCATCTGCTTTTCCACCTTCTTTTCTTAAATGTTCAATGAGCTTCTCAACTTTGGAAGGTGTTCTCCCTATAATGATGACCTGTGCACCTTCTTTAGCCAAGTGCCTTGCCATACTTTCACCCAATACACCTGTGGCACCTGTAATAATGATTTTTTTATTTTTTACTGAGAATAATTTCATGACTTAAGATTTAATTAAAATTCACATGCTGAATTTAATTCAACATATGCTGAAAATGAACTAAAATCAGCTATTTATTGGGGAATTGGAAAAAAGCCTTGGCATTGTTGTAGCAAATATCCTGAATGATTTTTCCAATCCATTTTTCATCATGAGGTAGTTCACCGTTTTGCATGTCTTTGCCAAAAAGGTCACACAATATTCTTCTGAAATATTCGTGCCTTGGAAATGAAAGAAAACTCCGACTGTCAGTCAACATACCAACAAAACAGGAAATCAGTCCCATGTTGGAAAGCGTGTTCATTTGTGCTTCCATTCCATTTTTCTGATCCAAAAACCACCAGCCTGATCCAAATTGGATTTTCCCTTTTACACTGCCATCATTGAAATTTCCGGTCATCGTTGCCATGACCTCATTGTCACTGGGATTTAGGTTATAAATGACAGTCTTGGTCAATTGATCGGTTTTGTCCAATTCATTGAGGAAGCCCGATAGGGCAGAGGCTTGACTGAAATCACCTATTGAATCAAATCCTGTGTCAGCTCCAAGTTTACTGAACATCCTACTGTTATTATTTCTTAAAGCGCCTAAATGAAACTGCTGTGTCCAGCCTTTGGCATGGTACATTTTACACAACTCCTGTAAAGTTTTAAATTTAAAAAAAGCAACCTCCTTATCGGAGGGGATTTTACCATCCATAACACTTTTGAATATTTTGTGCTTGTCAAAAAGACTACTTTTGAAATGGTAGAGATTTTCAAGTCCATGGTCTGATAATCGCCCTCCATTTTCATGAAAAAAGTTAACCCTATTTTGAAGAGCTAAAAGTAAATCATCATAATTCTGTATGTTGATCCCTGAAGCTTCTCCTAATTTATTGAGGTATATCCGATATTCATTTGGAGAATTAATGGTATAGGACCTATCAGGTCTAAAAGCGGGAAACATCTTAAGAGAAGTACCTGAGTTTCTGAAATTCCGGTGATGTTCCAAGGAATCAATTGGATCATCTGTGGTGCAGACTACCTCAACGTTCATTTTCGACAACAAGCTTTGTGAGCTGAAATCATCACTCACGACTTTTTCATTTGTGATTTTATAGATCTCCATTGCATTGTTTTGGTCCAACAATTCATGGATATCAAAATATCTTTGCAGTTCCAACTGTGTCCAATGGTATAGTGGATTCCTTAAAGTATAGGGGACTGTATAAGACCATTTTTCAAATTTCTCCCAATCATTGGAATCTCCGGTAATGAAATGTTCGTCAATACCCAAAGTCCGCATGGCACGCCATTTATAATGATCACCTTTAAGCCATATTTCAGTAATATTGTCGAATATCTTGTTATTGGAAATTTGTTCTGGAGATAAATGATTGTGATAATCTATGATAGGCTGGTTTTTGGCATATCCGTGATACAGTTTTTTGGAAAATTCATTTGATAGCAAAAAGTCTTCTGTGATATAGGTTTGAATACTGCGCTTGGGTAGAATATTCATGGTTATTTTAGGTTTGTTTGATGTAATTTAGTAATTCAGCACAAAGAAGAGTAAGGCAATTCTAACAATCAGTGCAATCGATTTCGTGTAATTTATTTAACCGAATATATATCAAAGATTTAAACAATTAATTTGATTTTTGAATAAACTGGTTTAAAATTAATGGCTTGTTTACAAATGGAATAATGGGTATGTCAGAGGTCAATATCAAATATCTAGCGGAAAAACTTGGTCTAGCGCCATCAACGGTGTCCAGGGCCTTGAATGACAGTTATGAAATCAGTCAGCCTACCAAGGATAGGGTTGTTGCTTTAGCTAAAGCACTTAATTATCAACCCAACCCATTTGCAAGAAGTCTAAGGGAGCAAAAAAGCAAAACCATAGCAGTGATTATTCCAGAAAGAATCAACAACTATTTTAGCCAGGTTATTGATGGAATAGAGGAAATTACCCAAGAATACGGATACCATTTGTTGGTTTACAGTACCCATGAAAATGTAGAGACTGAAAGAAAAATCATTTCTTATCTCCTTAATGGTAGGGTAGATGCCATAGTCATGTCAGTGTCTAGCCAAACAAAAAATATTGATCATTTGGAAACAGTTTATAACAAAGGAGTTCCCATTATATTTTTTGATCGAATATGTAAAGAAATCCCGACCACAAAATTTATTACCAACGATTATGAAAATGGTTATAAGGCGACCAACCTTCTTATAGAAAAAGATTGCAAAAAAATATACTTTCTATTATTGTCTAAGGAAATTTCTATTGGAAAAGAAAGATTGAGAGGATATCTAGATGCGATGAAAGAATCATCTCTACCTTTTGAGGAAAGTTGGGTGATCCAATGTTCCCAAAAAGAAGAGGAAAATATCAGTCTGATTTCCAAATTTCTGTATGGTATGGACAGGCCTGATGGTATTGTAGCATCCGTAGAGAAATTAGCCATAGCGACCTATTATGCTGCTAGAGAAACTAAATTGAATATGCCAAAAGATTTTAAAATGATCAGCTTTTCCAATATGCGGATTGCAGGATTATTGCAACCTACGTTGACCACAATTTCTCAGCCTGCTTTGAAGTTGGGAATGGAATGTGCCCAACTGCTGATGAAGAAACTCACCAAGCCCAATCAGCCTCCTTTGGAAGATAAAATCATCGTTCTGCCATCACAGATCAGTATGAGAGAATCTACCGGAAAATAAAAAAGACCTCCCAAATGAGAGGTCCTTTCTAATAATCGGTGGGATTGTTTAATATCCCGGATTTTGTGGGAAACTAGCTTCACCACCTAAAACCCTATCAATCTGGTTTTGTGGAATAGGTCTAAGTACATGATAATCTTGAATATTGGCAGACCCGTCAGGATTATGGAGTCTGACCCTTTCGAGCAACAATCCCCATCTTTTAAGGTCAAACCAGCGCATCTGTTCTCCCAATAATTCCCTCGCTCTCTCTTCAACAAAAAACTCAAGATTAATATCGGCAGCAGTCACTTCCATGGCTGCTTCTTTTCCTGGAAATGCAGCCCTTCTCCTGACATTGTTAACAAAAGTAGCCGCTTCAGCGTTTTTCCCTTGTCTAAAGAGTGCTTCGCCCAACATCAGGTAAGTATCTGCCAATCTAAAAGCGATATAATCCCTTCCTCCTTGAAATTGGGTCAAGTCAACTCTTCCTGGGTCAAGAAACTTGTTCAAAGCGGGATAAAGCTTGTCAGTGTAGAGACTGGGGGTTAGCACCTGATAAGGCCTCGTAGCCCTTTCGGCGGCCGGCATCTCAAATCCTGGCAGAAAAATAGCAGTATCTCCTGCTGCAAAGGTTACAGTGGGTTTGGAAAGGTCAAAGGAGGTATTATAGGTTCCCGGTCTGTTGCTTCGAAAAAGATGGACGAATGATTTATCATATCGGGCATCATTTTCTCTGTCGGCAAATATCACATTTAGTGTATAATCGGTAGGTCTATACCGTTTGAATGGTCTACCATTCTGGGTATCTCTCCTCATTCCCGGTTGATTATCATATTCCATTAGGAAAAATACGTGGCCATTATTTCCTCCACCATTGGTCAAGGGGTCCCGAGTATATTGAACCGCAAAGATCACTTCGTTATTGATTTCATTACCGAATCCATGTACATCGGCATAATCCGGCAGGAGGATAAAACCATAATCACTGATGACTTTTTTCAATAAAACTTCCGCCTTGCTGTAATCATCTCCTGCCTGGGCAGTCGAAGTGGCTTTGGTCAAATAGACTTTTCCAAGAAGATGCTCTGCTGCAGGCCGGGTTGCACGTCCGTAATCATTGGACCTCATCATAGCGGGTAAATCTGGAATTGCTTCAGTCAAATCTCTGACAATGGCTTCATATACCTGCGCTTCTGTTGCTCTTGTAATTTCAGTTGTTGGTACCAAAGTTTCTGTCAACCTAAGATCCACACCTCCGAACAACTGTACAAGAAGGAAATAATAGTGGGCACGGAGAAATTTGACTTCCGCCAATCGGGTGTTTTTGGTGGCCTCGGGAATACCGATCACATTAGGAGCCCTCTCTATCAATGCATTGCAGGTATTGATGCCCCGATAAGCTTCATCCCACACTTCTCTTGCATGACCGTTTCTGGAATCAAATTGATTGGTATATTCATTCATGAATTTCCAACTACCATCTGAACCTTGTCTATAGGTATCAGTACCAAATACTGTAAAATTGTTACCCCTTTCCGTACCGTACCACATTCTCAAGGTACTGTAGGCTGCATTGACACCATCATTGAAGCCACTTGCCGTATTCATATAATCATTTCCAATCCTGGAAATGACATCTTCCTCCAAAACCGACTGGCATGAGGCCAAGATTATCACGACTGACAACAGCAGACCTTTCAAAATCCGTGAAGCGTCTTTATAAATCATTTGTATTGTTTTCATAACTATATTTTTTGATTGTATCAGAACCTTACATTAAGACCAAGTGTGTATGTGGTAATAGCAGGGGCCACATTGGCACTCACGCTTCCCCCTTCTACACCCTGTTCACCGTCAATGAATGTTTCAGGGTCAATTCCCTTATATCGGGACCTGTATTCCGAAAATATAAATGGCTGCTGTATGCTGGAATATATCCTAAGGCTCTGCATTTTCATTTTTGAAGCCAATGGTGCAGGAAGGGTATATCCAAAATTGATGTTACGGATCTTAAGAAATGAGCCATCAAAATAAGACATGGAAGATGCGTATTTAGGACTTTCCTGATTCTGATTTGGTCTTGGAAAATCATTGGTTGGATTGTTTGGTGTCCAATAATCAATGGCAAGGTTGTTATACCTTCCAAAGAGGGAATTATTGGAATCATGGAAGCGGCTTCTCACCATCTGACCTACCCTTGCGAATATGAAGAAGGAGAAGTCGAAGGCTTTGTAGTTGAACCTATTGGTCAGACCCGCAATAAAATCGGGCACTGCTGTACCCAATATTTGTCGATCTTCGGCATTGATTCTTCCGTCCCCGTTGAAGTCATCAATTTTGATCTCTCCGACTCTGTCACCAAACGATTGGGCAACGTCAGCTTCATTGGTCTGCCAAATACCAACTTTTTTCAAGTCATAGAATACAGTAATCGGCTGCCCGATAAATCTCGCAGCTGCAATGTCATCCACTTTGCCGCCGGCAAGACTGATTATCTGCTCCCGGTTGGTGTTGAATATCAGGTCCGTTGACCACCTGAAATTGGACCTGTCCATATTGATGGAAGTCACGGTCAATTCAAAACCAGTGTTTTGCGTTTCACCGATATTGGTTGTAAATCCGCCAAATCCAGTTGAGTTGGGAAGTGGTTGAGGAGCCAATAAGCTACTCGTACGGGTATCATAGACTTCAATGGAACCATTCAACCTGCCCTTGATCAGACCAAAATCCAGTCCCACATTGAAAGTTGCAGAAGACTCCCATCTGAGGTCAGGGTTCCCTATGGTGTTGGGTCTAAAGCCAAAGGCGGCTGTATTTCCAAATGCATAAACAGTCCTGCCCAATAAAGGCTGAGTTTGGTACGGGTCGATACCTTGGTTACCAATAGAACCGTAACTTACCCTCAATTTTAACAGGTCAATGTTAGCATTGGCCATAAAAGCCTCATTGGTGATATTCCATGCAAATGCTACAGAAGGGAAATAACCCCATTTGGTATTGGAACCAAAACGGGAAGAACCATCCGCCCTAAGGGTTGCGGTGAGCAAGTACTTGTCCATATATCCATAGTTAATTCTGCCCATATAGGAAAGTAGTCCCCATTCAATCAGGTCAGTATTGACACCTGTGATTTGACTGGCATCTCCCAATCGATGGTACAATTGGCTTGGTGCAGGAATCCCCAATACCGAGATGTTGGTCCTTTCTGACCTGTCTTGTTGAATGGCCTGAAGGGCCGTTACATTCAGCCTGTGTTTTTCGCCAAACACTTTTTCATAAGTCAGAAAATTTTCCAGTGTATAGTTGAAATCCCATCTTTCTCCAACACTTCCCGTTGGAGGGGCACCTCTTCGGTTATTGGTCTGAGAACCTATAAATCTGCCAGCTCTCTGGAAACTGAAATCTGGGCCAAAGTTGGTTCTAAAAGTCAGGTTTTTATGCAGTTTAATGCTTGCATAGATACTATTGAACATCCTGTAACGGCTAATTTCGTCAAGTTGGGCACCTGGAACAATTTCGGCAAAGGGATTCGTTCTCAGTCCATCGTTTGTAGGAAGAAATATCAGATTACCCTCATCGTCGAATGGTTTACCGAGAGGGTTTTCCTGCATTGCTCCTCCAATAGGGTTAAAAAACTCCCCATTTCTGAGACTGTTGACCAATAGGGTTGAAGTTCCAATAGTTATTCTGTCCGTGATTTTATGATCGAGATTGATTCTGAATGTATACCTCGAAAAATCCTGATTTTTTACCACCCCGGTTTCATTGAAGTAGTTACCGGAAATGAAAAAAGTAGTTTTGTCATTTCCTCCCTGAACCCCAACCTGGTAATTTTGGATAACCCCAGTTCTAAGTAATGCACCCACATAGTCAGTGGTTCTTCCCAAAGCAATGCCTTCCAATTCAACAGGCTCAAATAATGCTGCATCCGCTTCTGGTGTAGCTGGTCCAGCTGGATAGTTTCCTGTCGCTCTTCTGGATTCTCTTTTATACTCCGCAAATTGTGGCCCATCAAAAACCTCAATTCTTCCCAAAGATTCGTTTATTCCGGTAAACATATCAAAAGAAACAATTGTCTTTCCGGTTTTTCCTCTGTTGGTGGTGATCAGTACCACACCATTTGCGCCCCTAGAACCATATATGGCAGTGGATGAGGCATCTTTCAGGATTTCCATTGAGGTGATGTCCTGAGGATTGATATCATCAATATTTCCAGCTAAGGGTATACCATCCACTACATAGAGCGGATCGTTTCCCGCGCTGAATGAGCGGCGGCCTCTAATTCTTACCTGTGGGCCAGCTCCGGGTTTACTTCCTGCAATTGTCACATCCACCCCTGCAGCACGACCCTGCAAAGCCTGTCTTGCATTGGAAATGGGGAGTTCCTGGATTTCTTTTGCACCAACAGATGAGATTGCTCCGGTCAATTGACTTTTTCTTTGTGTACCGTAACCCACTACAATGACTTCTTCAAGGTCAGATAAATCTGTATTTAAGGTTACATTAATAATTGAATTATTCCCTACAGTTATTTCTTTGGAAATAAAACCTATAAAGGAAAATACCAGCACGGCGTTGTCGGAAACAGATATACTGTAGTTTCCGTCCAAATCTGTAGTTGTACCGGAGGTTGTCCCTTTGACAATGACGGTAGTTCCTGGAACGGGTTCATTGGATTCGTCTGTTACCAGTCCTTTCACTACTCTTGACTGTCCATATACATTGAGGGACAGTGCAAGCAGGAATAAAAATATTCCTGATTTCAAGTAAAACTTTTGTTTCATGTTTGATTGGGTTATGGTTAATTATAAAGAAAATAAGTTTATTTATTTCTACTATTTAATACTAGGTGTAAATCCCTTAGCATCTTTGGGTATTATTTCCAGCCGATTGAAATTAAATTTAACTGTATTGTGGTGAAGAATTTAAGGGAGGTTGTTTAAGTTACGGAATCGATTGCGAAAAAT
Source organism: Aquiflexum lacus (assembly GCF_015476655.1). Lineage (GTDB taxonomy): Bacteria > Bacteroidota > Bacteroidia > Cytophagales > Cyclobacteriaceae > Aquiflexum > Aquiflexum lacus. The sequence continues at coordinate 116,071 of NZ_JABFHF010000013.1, read as the reverse complement.
GATTCTAACTATTTTAATCTTGACTTTTAAAAGATAATGCTAAGCTTATTGTATTAAATATTGATAAAAAAAAATAAAAAAGCCTTTGGGTATTTTGTCCCCAAAGGCTTGATAAATGTTAAGGAAGTTTTTACTTAGACTTTAGGTTCCCAACCTTTTTCATAGGCTTTTGACCACAATTCCATTCCTTTTCTATTATAGATATGACCATTGGCAGGATTACAATCAAAATTCTCACCGATACGGTAGGAGATATTGGCCAAATGGCACAGCAATGTGCTGACTGCCCCGTCATCAATAGTGGAATTTTGCTTTTCTTTACCCCTGATCGCAGCAAAGAAATTGCTCACATGTACAGTGGTCATATCACCGCCTCCACCAAGGTTGGTACTTCCTTCTACACTTCCTGATTTGACTTCTTTTATTAATTTGCCTCCACGGTCAAATAATTTGTAGTGACCCCTATCTACAATCACGGAACCTTCTGTGCCATAAATAATGGTGCCACGGTCCATGCCATAAGTATTGTGGCCGTTCCTGCTTTTCCCATCCCATTGTATCGTTTTATCACCATCAAATTTAAAGGTAGCCAACATAGTGTCATACATGGTCCAACCATCATCTACAAAGTGGTATTTTTCGGCATCTACATGGACATGCTTAGGGTATTCTACCTGAAGCGCCCATCTGGCGACGTCCAATTCATGGGTGGCATTATTTCCTGTTTCGGCAGTTCCATAATCCCAACCATACCAATGCCAGTTATAATTCCACGTATCATGAGTATATTTTCTTCTTGGAGCAGGTCCTTGGAAAAGCTCCCAATCCAGACCTGTTGGAGGAGCAGCTTCTTTTGCAACTGGAACTTCCCCGCGTTGATTGATATAAAATGCAGTAGCCATGTACGCTTTTCCGATCACGCCATTGTGGATCTGATTGATGATTTCTATGGTGTGGTCAGAGGATCGCTGTTGGTTTCCCATTTGGATCACCTTGCCGTACTTCTTTTTGTATTCCAGCAAAATTTCCCCTTCCCGGGGGGTGTGGCTACAGGGTTTTTCTACATAAACATGTTTGCCGTTTTCCACAGCCAACCATGTACCGGGGGCATGCCAATGGTCAGGAGTCGCATTGATCAGCACATCGATTTCTTTGTCCTCAATTACCTTGAGAATACTGTTTTCCAATTTTGGTTTGTAATCAATATATTTGGTAAAATTCGTAGCAGCCTTTCCTCTTTGAGATTCCATGACATCACATAGGGTTACCAGCTTCACATTGTTGTTAGGATCGCTGATTGGTGCATAAAATGCTCCCAACCTTCTTCCAAGTCCTGCAATTGCAACATTCAATCTATCATTGGATCCAATTATATTACCATAACTTTTTGCTGAAAAACCCATAGCCCCCAAGGACGAGAGTCCTACTGTGGCCAAGGTTGATTTCTTCAAAAACTCACGTCTGTTTTTTTTATCAATATTCATTGTTTTTGGGTTTACTTCAATTTCTTGATTTTGATATTTTTGAAATGGACTTCATCTCCATGGTCCTGAAGCAGGATATGTCCTTCTGGGGCTTCACCAAAATTATCCCAAATTTTATACTTACTGATGGCTACAAGGTCTCGGTATTCCTGTGAACCCCTGACAAATTCCACTACTTTTACGCCATTGAGGTAATGTTCTACTTTGTTATCAGGATATACAACAACCCGACCTTTGTTCCATTCCCCAGGACCTTTGACGAATCGTGGTTTTTTATCTGCTTTGATAAGGTCGTAAAGGGAAGACAAGGTTCTGTTGCCATCGATACCCATTTTGGCATCAGGATGTCTTTCGTCATCTAAGATTTGATATTCCAAACCAATAGCCGATCCTTTGTTTCCTTCACTTAATGTCACAAAATATTTAACCCCACTATTGGCACCTTCAGTCATTTTAAAATCAAAGGCCAGGTCAAATGCACTGTATTTTTCAACAGTAACAATATCTCCAAAATTGCTGGACTCACCACCATCTGCTTTTTCAATGGTTAATATACCATCATTAACGTGCCAGCCCTTATCAGGAAAAGTTTCTTTATAGGCACCTTTCCAGCCATCTGAATTTTGGCCGTTGAACAATAGTTCCCATCCCTTTTCTTTTTCAAAATCAGTCAGTTCGTTCAATCCAGTATTGACTACAAATACATCTCCCTGAAATGGGGTAGGAGTTAAGTTCTCCGTTTGTACCCTGACATTTCTGAAATAAGTCTTATTCCCTTCATCTTCGGGATTTCCAATGCTATGCACCTGCAATCCAATAAATCCCCTTGAATCCATATCATCCACAACATAGGCGACCTCCTGACCATTGATCCAGGTTTTGATTTCTTTACCTATGGCTTCAATTCGATAAGAATTCCATTCACCCATTTTAAAAGCTTCCTTGGCTTTGGGATTTAAGTCCAATGGATACAACCAACCTCTTCGCGCTTCATCATATAATCCGCCCGACCAAGAACGGGCAGTAGGGTCTGCTTCTATCTGATATCCAAAAACCAAACCTTGTCCATCCCTTTTGGTCGGATCAAACTGACCCCTGACCATAATTCCCGAGTTGCTGGAAAGGTCTTCGATTTTTAAATCGAGTTCCAGAATATAATCCGAATATTCTTTTTCAGTTATCAAAAAAGTATTCGGGGTATTGGCTTTGGCATAACCTATGATTTCCGAATCCTTGACTTCAAAAGGCGCTGCACCTCCGACCACTTTCCAGCCTTCCAGGTTTTCACCATTGAATATATTATTCCATTCTGAAGATGTATTCCCCGAATTGGGAGATTCACAGGAAATGATACCCATACATCCTAGCATCATTAATAGCAATACTGACTTTTTCATATTTTGGGTTATTTTAATATTTGTCAAGTTCTACATTAAGTGTATGTAATTCAAGCAACCTGACCAGCTGATTACGCAAACGATTTCGAGAGTAAGTGACTTTTGTAATTTTGATAATTGAATTTAAGAACTATCTTAGAATGTATGTAGTCGAAAGTGATAAGTGGAATATTTTATATTCTTCCCTAATACCCTTAAACCTAAAATAACCAGGATGAACTCCAATACGCTCAAAAATACGCTGACATCTATTTTTCTGATTTTTTCTATTCTGCATTCCAGTTTGGCCCAGGTGGATTATCAAAGAATTTACCTTTCCGGTAAGGATGCCGCAGAAACGGTAGATTGGGAATTTATGGTATCGGATGGCCGGGAAGCTGAAACTTGGAGTACCATTCCTGTTCCCTCTAATTGGGAACTGCATGGTTTCGGTACCTACAATTACGGACACGACCATAAAAACGCCGAGCGGGTTTTAGGAAAGGAAACCGGGTTTTACAAACATTCCTTTGAGGTACCTTCAGATTGGAGAGGAAAAACCATCAACATTATTTTTGAAGGGGCAATGACCGATACCAAGGTTAAAATCAATGGGAAATCTGTTGGGGAAATGCATCAAGGTGGTTTTTATAGATTTAACTATGACATCTCCAAATTGGTTAATTATGGCAAGAATAATGTCCTAGAAGTAGAAGTAAACAAGCACTCTGCAAATGCTTCGGTGAACAGGGCAGAAAGAGAAGCCGATTTTTGGATTTTTGGTGGGATTTTCAGACCGGTTTACCTGGAAGTTTTACCCAATGCACATTTTACAAGACTTGCAATAGATGCCAAAGCAGATGGTACTTTCAACAGTCTGATTGAAATCAATAATCCACCCAAAAATGCCAAAGTTAAAATTGAGATCAGAGAAAAAGGTTCTGATTTAGGAATAAGAAGCATTGAATCAGCAGATATAAGCGAGGATTCTTGGCTTTCAGGAAAAATTGAAGGTATCAAAACATGGAACCCCGAACACCCTCATCTGTACGAGGCATCATTTATCTTGATGCAAAATGAAAATATCGTTTTTCAAAAGAAGGAGAACTTTGGATTCAGGACAGTTGAACTGAGGGAACAGGATGGGATTTATGTCAACGGCAAACGAGTTGTCTTCAAAGGAGTGAACAGGCATTCATTTTATCCTAATTCAGGTAGAGCTTTGAGTGAAGCCAATCATTTGGAAGATATCTTGTTGATGAAGGAGATGAACATGAATGCGGTAAGGATGTCGCATTACCCACCTGATGAGCGGTTTTTGGACCTTTGCGATTCTCTCGGCTTGTTTGTTTTGGATGAGGTGGCAGGTTGGCAGCAAGGCTATGATACCGAAGTCGGGCCGAAGGTCATCAAAGCCACCGTCCTCAAAGATGCCAATCATCCTTCGGTAGTGATATGGGACCACGGCAATGAAGGGGGTTGGGATTTTGAAAATGAGAAATGGTTTCATGAATACGATATCCAAAAACGGCCAGTCATCTACCCATGGTTAATCAGGAATGGCATGGATATCTTCCACTATTTTAAATATAATGCAGGCGTACAAAGATTGACCCATGGCCAGGTTCCGTTCATGCCCACGGAATTTATGCATGGACTTTATGATGGCGGTCATGGTGCAGGATTGGATGACTATTGGCATGCATTCAAAAGAAATCCGGTTTATTCCGGTGGGTTTCTTTGGGTGTTTGCAGATGAAGCAGTGGTCAGAACAGATAGAAACGGAGAGTTGGATGCTGATGATAACCATGCCCCTGACGGAATTTTGGGCCCTTATAAAGAAAAGGAAGGAAGTTTTTACACCATAAAGGAAATATGGTCCCCGATACAAGTTCAGCCTTTCAACCTCAACGCCAATTTCAACGGGGAGATTTTAATAGAAAATCAATATATCTATTCCTCATTAGAGGACTGCAAACTTGAATGGAAACTTTTTTCTATCAATGGCTTAGAGAGTCAAAGTGATGTCCATAAAAAACTAATCAACCTTCCTGACGTACTTCCAGGTGAAACAAAGAGAATAGACCTAGACCTTCCTGATAATTTTGATCAATCGGATTACCTCTCAATTAGTGCCTTTGATTGGAATGGTAAGGAATTATATACTTGGAGTTGGCCAATTCACCCTCCTTCGGACTTTTTAACAAGAGAATTAATTGAATCCGGTTCAAGTGAAATGAATATGGTTCAAATGGAGGAAGAAAACGGTCAATTGAAAATACAGGCAGGAGAGATGACTTATTCTTTTGATCTTGAAACAGGTGGTTTGACTAAAGTTCAAAACGGAACAAAGTTCTTTTCATTTGCCAACGGCCCAATGGTGGAAGGAATGGATTCACAGGTGGAAAAAGTGTATTGGGAAATGGACGAGGAGGGAAGTATTCAGGTCCACATAGCCTATTCAGCCTATCCCAAAAAGGCTACTTGGACTGTCCATAGTTCCGGACTGTTGTCTTTTGAATCCAATGGTCCTGCCTTTGGTGGTGGAGGCATTGACTATTTGGGGATATCATTTTCTTATCCTGAAGAAAAGGTAAAAGGTGTGACGTGGGTAGGAGATGGTCCTTATAGGGTTTGGAAAAACAGGTTAAAAGGCGCTGAATTTGGCTTATGGGAAAAAGCTTATAACAATACCATGACTGGTTACAGTTATGATAACTTGATTTATCCCGAATTCAAAGGCTACCATGCCAATCTATATGCCATGGAACTGCAGACGGAAGAAGGAAATATCCAAATATATTCCGGCACACCGGGAATGTTTTTCAAACTGTACAATCCCGAAAATCCACCCCATGCCACTGCAGGAGTTACTCCAAAAATGCCAAAAGGCGATATATCTTTCCTCCATCAGATATCGCCTATTGGTAATAAATTCTCTGGACCCGAGACGATGGGTCCGAGTGGTGAAAAAGGCAGTGGCGTAAGCCATACAGGAGATACCCCTTTTGGGATAAAACTATGGTTTGATTTTAAGTAAACTGATCAAAAAGGAAATTGAATTAAAATGAAAAGACGGGAATTTATCTCAAAAAGTGCTGTAATAGGATTGACCTCATCAATTAATATTGGTAAAGCCTTTGCTGATTCAATCAATGAAGAAAATGGGAATACTTATCCTTCCCCTATTTTGGACATTCAATCTGTGATAAAATTCCCTATTTTCATTCAAAAAATAGAAGTCCTGGAATCAGTTGGAAACCGATTTATTGTCGTCACTTCCAAAGACGGACTTCAGGGTACCACTGTACTTAATTTCAGAATGGAGTTTCTCTTACCGATTCTGAAAAAGTTGATTCAACCCTTTTTTATAGACAAAGATGCCCGGGATATCGAACAGATTTTGGATACCATCGCTCATGACAGAGGGGTTTATAAGTATTCCGGAATTCCATTGTTCAATTGTATAGGACAGATCGAAATCGCAGTGATGGATTTATTGGGAAAAGCAGCAGGTGTTCCTTCCTCTGATTTTTTTGGAAAGAGAATCCGAACCGAAATTCCCATGTATGTTTCAAGTTTGACCCGTGAAACCAGCCCCGAGGAAGAAGTAGCCAATCTTCAAAGACAACTTGCCGAGACAGGTGCTAAAGCCGTCAAAGTAAAAGTTGGCGGTCGAATGAGCCGCAATGCCGATGCTGCACCGGGCCGGTCAGAAAATCTGATTCAACTGTTAAAGAAAACTTTTGGGGATGATTTGACCATTTATGCAGATGCCAATAGTTCTTTTGATCTTCAGGAAGGACTAAAAATGGCTGCTTTTTTGGAAGATTATGGTGTTTCCATTTTTGAGGAACCCTGTTATTGGGAGGACTATGCGTCTAATCAAAAGATTGCCGCAAGCCTGAAAACCATGAAACTGGCAGGTGGAGAGCAAGATACTTCCTATCTCAGATGGCGCGATATTGCCCAAAACAAAGTGTATCATGTGCTTCAACCGGATTTATACTATAATGGAGGAATGCTGCGGGCATTTTATGTGGAAAAATTGGCGATTGCCAATGGATTGAGTTTGGCGCCTCATAGCCCAAAAGATGACCCCTTAGCAGCACCTTTCTTTCAATTAGCTTCTGTTTCGCCTATATTGGAAGGATATCAGGAATTTCCGGGTGGAAAGAAAAAATATCCTGATTGGTATTACCCTCATTTTGATATCGAAAATGGTTTTATCAAAGTTCCCTCAGGTCCAGGATTGGGTCTGGAATATGATGAATACATTTTCATAAAAGCCAAAATCATCAATTCTTAACCCAACAACCGACCCAAACATGAAAAGCTTCAAGCACATTTTGCACTATGTCTATGTATTTGGTTTCTTAATTCAGCCCTTTTTTTTACAAGCCCAAAACCTCAACACCAATCCGATCCTATCCCCATGGGCTGAACAAGTGGATGCCAGTGCACCACATCAGGAATATCCCCGACCGCAGATGGTCAGGGAAAATTGGACCAATCTGAATGGGTCTTGGGATTATGCGATTTTGGAAAAAGGAAGCAGTAAACCTGAACAATTTCAGGGAATAATCACGGTTCCCTTCCCTGTAGAATCTTATTTATCGGGTGTTATGAAACCTGTTGGCGCGGAAAAGGAGCTTTGGTATAAAAAGACAATGACTATTGCCAATAAGGACAGAAAAGGAAAAGTCATGCTTCATTTCGGAGCAGTGGATTGGGAAGCGGAGGTGTTTGTGAATGGGAAATCAGCCGGTGTTCACCAAGGAGGATATGATCCTTTTTCTTTTGATATCAGCAGCTTGTTGAACAAAGGACAGCAACAGGAAATTATGGTCAGGGTTTGGGATCCGACTGATGACGGACCACAGCCAAGAGGCAAACAGATCAATCGGCCACGAAGTATTTGGTACACTCCGGTGACAGGGATCTGGCAGACTGTCTGGATGGAATTTGTTCCAGAGTCATACATATCAGCTTTAAAAATCACCCCTGATTGGGATAATGGCAAGTTTCTGATTGAAACTGGCAACGATTTGAATTCAGGTCAATTTACTTTGGAAGTGAAAGCATTGGATGGTGATCAGGTAATTGCAGAAGTTCAGGGTGAAGTTGGCAAAGGTTTGAATTTGAATATACCCGATCCTAAATCTTGGTCACCTGAAAATCCCCATTTGTATGATTTTGAAATCAGCTTGAAGCGTGGCAATAGGGTAGTGGATCAGGTAAAATCCTATGGGGCTTTGAGGAAAATATCCATTGGCTATGATGCCAATGGCATGCAGGTAATGGAACTGAACGGAAAGTCCTTGTTTCAATATGGCCCCTTGGATCAGGGTTGGTGGCCTGATGGTCTTTACACTGCGCCTACGGATGAGGCTTTGGCTTTTGACATTATCAAAACGCAGGAAATGGGTTTCAATATGATCCGTAAACATGTAAAAGTGGAACCTGCCCGATGGTACTATCACTGTGATAAATTGGGTATGTTGGTTTGGCAGGATATGCCCAGCGGGGATATGGGAAATGTCTGGGAGTCCAAACCCGGCATTTACCGAAAAGGCCTTGACAAAGACAGAACACCTGAATCCGAGTCAATTTTCAAAACCGAGTGGAAAGCCATTATGGATGCATTTCATCATTTTCCATCCATTGTAGTTTGGGTACCCTTCAACGAAGCTTGGGGGCAGTTCAAAACCAAAGAAATCACCGAATGGACCCAAGCCTATGATCCAACAAGATTGGTCAATTCTGCCTCAGGTGGGAATTTTGAACTCGAAGGAAATAAAATTACCGGAGATATCTTTGATGTGCACAATTATCCAGATCCTGTGATGCCCTCACCGGATTTGTTTGGAAAGGTGAATGTGCTGGTATTGGGAGAATACGGGGGATTGGGGCTTCCTGTGGAAGGACATACCTGGCAGGACAAGGACAATTGGGGCTATCAATCCTTCAAAACCCAGGAAGAACTTTTGGCGAGATATCAGCGCTTGATCGTGGACCTTAAAGCACTGATTCCCTTAGGTCTAGCCGCGGCGGTCTACACCCAAACTACAGATGTGGAAATAGAGACCAATGGACTGATGACTTATGATAGAAAGGTGATCAAATTTCCTGTGGAGGTTTTGAGGAAATTACATAAGGAGCTTTATAAATAAATGGAATTATAGTTGAAATAGGAGCGATGCCATGTATTTGGGTAGCCAAAGTTTCTTGGAACCAAAAAAAAGGATTGGGAATATTATCAGATGCATCCTGATACACATAGGTGTTTTTCAGCCCCAAAGGATCGAAGATATAAGCTTTCATAATCTCTGGAATGGAATATTCTGAAACCTCCTCAATGATTTTTCCCAAATGCTGGTAATTCGAATCCGAATAGGCCGCTTTGGCCTCTGGTTTGAATTTAGGCCCATTAAAGAATCTTTTTGATGAATGATAAAAAAAATGACATTGTCACTTTTCTGATGCCCACTGGGCCAAAGTCCTAAACATGGCTATTGTTTCATGGTCCCTAACATCAAAGTCATAATCTGCACTAGTCTTTACGATTACTACATCATACACGGGGTGGATGTATATATACTGGCCCCAAATCCCAATAGCTGAATAATCTCCATCAGGGTTCTCAGGAATCCACCATTGATACCCATAACCAAATGTCCAATCGCTCAATGGATTCTTGCCAGGTTGAAGGCGGGGTTCAGTTCGGTATATAGATTCTTTAATCCACCACTCTGGGATAATCTGCCGACCTTGGGCCATACCACCATTGATATATATTCGACCAAAGCGTAGAAAGTCTCTTAATCTTGCTGAAAGAAAGGCGTGGGAAAGGGTAAAACCGAAGGTGTCCGTATTCCAATATGCTGTAGCTTCCATACCTGCAGGTTTCCAGATTTTATCTTCCAAAAATCGGCCTATACTCATACCAGTGGCTTCCTGCAAAATCAAGCCTAAAACTATCGTATCGCTACTAATGTATTGATTATAGGTTCCGGGTTCGCGAATTTTAGGTAGTTCTTTCAAAAGGTCAGGTAATCGGTGCCCAAATCCGAATACCCTGATTGGCAGCAAAGTAATATCTGAGGTAAAGTTATCGTAATTTTCATTGAATCCTATTCCGGAAGACATGGTCAGAAGATCCTGAATACTGACCGCCCCATATGCTGTTCCACTGAATTCAGACAGGTATGTTTCAACCCGGTCTTCAACGGATCCAATATATCCCTCTTCGATTGCAATGCCAATCAATGCGGAGATTACAGACTTTGCCACTGAAAAGGATGTGACTAAAGATTCTTCATTGTAATCTCTATAATATTCTTCAAAAAGAATCCGTTTCCCCTGGGCAACTATAAGGCCGGTAGTCCAAGTTTGTTCTAAAAATTCCTTGATGTTTTTTTGGTTTCCTTCGAATTCAAAGTATTCCGGAAGATCTTTGCTTTCAAAGCTAAATTCCCCAGTGCTCTCACCATGATTAATTTGTTCTGATGGAAAGAGGTTATGAAAATTCTGGAAATTCTCTAAACGGGTTTTATCGCTAAAGAGTGAAACAGCAATCCACCATTCACTGTTACGTAAATAGAGATAACCAAGTGCCAGAATAGTAACCAACCCCAAAATGATAATTCCAATGATGGTCCTGATTTTCTTTAGTTGTTTATTCATAAACTAACTTCAGATTTATCCCTAATGAATTAACTACAAAATCATGAAAAAAATGGAAAAAGTCATAATAACTCTACTGGATTGTTCATGTTTTTTTATAGCCATGCTAAATTTAATTAATTAAATTGAAGTATTGTTTTGTTTGAGCCAAAAAAATACACTGAATTTTCAGTAAAATACTAGGCAGAATAAACACGAAATCATCGCTGATCTATATATCTCAAATCTACCTTACTTGACAAAGCATATATCATTTAAATATCAACTATTTCATTATTATTTCGTAAATAGACTTGTAATCCATTAAGTTTTTCACATTTAAATTTATCGAGTCATGAAAAAATCAATATCCATTTGCCTCGTTTTCATCTCAGGGATTTGTTTCTCATCTTTTTCTCAAGACATTAGCCCTAATCCAAAAAAGAATTTTGAATTGAAAAGCCTGGAAGAGTTGCCTTGGTATCATGGAATTCCAAGATTGAATCAAAAAGACTCTATTATCATCCTCAGTCCGGAATTGGAAAGATCACTCAATTTCCCTGGACTCGATGGTCAAAAATTCTCTTTTAAAACGGATGGGGAAAAATCTTTTTTCGATAATCCTCCGACCATTTACAATATGCCGATTCATAAACCCGAAGGAGATTTTCCGATATTGGTTCATGTCCCGGATGATCAGGTGAATTATACGATAAGGATCTGGCCGGTGGATTGAGATTGAAAAATTTGGAAAATTGAAATATTGAAAAATTGAAGGCCAATATCCTCTCTAGGCTTAATAATAACCCTAAAACCATATTTCTAATCGATGGTTTTGGTGCTTTGTTGACTGCATTTTTTTTGTTTGGAGTTCTTAGGCCTTTTGAGGAAACTTTTGGGATGCCCAAGGATATCCTCACTTTTCTTTCCCTGATTGCATTGGTTTTTGCGGTGTATTCTTTTTACTGCTATTTTTTCTTGAAGGGTAATTGGAAAACTTTTCTTTTTGGTATCAGCATTGCTAATTTCATGTATTGCTGTCTGACTTTGGGATTGGTTTATTTTTTCTATTCCGAATTGACAGTTTTGGGAGTTGTTTATTTTTTGGCTGAAGTAGCGGTGGTGATGGGATTGGTGTTGGTGGAGTGGAAGTTGATTGTGAACTCAGAGAATTAAATTCGGAATGAGATTTATTTTTCAAATTAGGCGGGAATTGGTTTTCAATGTGTTCATTTGTAATTGAAAAAAAACAGCGCTAAATTGAAATATTAAATTAGAAAAAAATGTCAACAACTGAGCTTAAGTTAGAGATTATCAATAAAATAACCTCTATCACGGATACCGAAATACTATCGGAAATTTATAGGTTGGTAAACCTGGAATCTAACATGGAAACCTCTTACAAACTAAGTGAGGAGGAAAAAAAAGCTATTGAATTAGGACTCAAAGATGTCAAAGAAGGTAGGCTCTATTCTAATGAACAAGCCGATAACCTGATACAGGAATGGCTAAAAAAATAATTTGGACTCAAACTGCTATTGAAGATAGATTTAGAATTTATCGTTTTTGGCTTTATAAGACCAAGAGTAAAACTTACAGTGAAAAACTGGAAAATCTTTTTAAAGAAGGTGCAAATTTAATTTCGGAATTTCCTGAAGTAGGACCATTAAGCGATTTTCATGGAATTAGAATAAAGTCCCTAAAACACTACCAATTATTTATCAAGTAACTTCTGACACAATTCACATCATCAGGGTTTGGGATACATGGCAAAATCCTGAAAAACTGGAATTGGAATAATCAATTCTTTTATATTTAAAACAAAATTATTAATCAATCCATGCGCCTGATTCCAATTATCATCGTCTTCCTTATACCAGTCTTAGTGAAAAGCCAAACTGTCTGCACCGCTGAAAGCAAAGAACGTCTTGATGCCTACCTGCTGAAACTTTCAGAAATCGACCTTTCGGAAAAGTCTCCCAATGAACGCATCATCGAAATAGGGAAATGGTTTCTCAATACACCCTATGTGGAGAAAACTTTGGAACTGCCTGGGGAAGAAAAACTGGTGATAGATCTCATGGGCCTGGATTGTACCACTTACCTGGAAACTGTCGTCACTTTGGCAAGGTTGGCACAAATGGGGGAATTTTCTTTTGAGGATTATGCGCGGGAACTGGAATTGCTCAGGTATCAGGATGGAATCAGAAAGGACTACCCATCCCGGTTACATTATTTTTCGGATTGGGTTTACCAGAACGAACAAAAGGGAATCATAAAAGATGTCACCAAGGAAATAGGTGGTAAGGTTTATGCCAATAACCCAAGCTTTATGAGTTCCAATCCCCAATATTATGCACAGTTGGGAAATCCTGAATTTGTGAAGCGGCTAAAGGTAACTGAAGCTGAAATCAGCAAAAAAACCTATCACTATATCCCAAAAGATGAAATAGTCAACTACGAAAAGAACATCAAATCCGGTGACCTGATTGCCATCACTACTTCCATGCAAAACTTGGATATCGTACATGTGGGCTTTGCCATAGAAAAGGAAGGCAGGATCCATTTATTGCATGCAGGAACAAAAAATATGAAGGTGGAGATTTCCGAAATGCCTTTGCACGATTACCTGAAAGGTAATAAGTCGCAATCAGGGATAATGGTGGGGAGGTTGGTTGAACCCAGTAAATGATTTTAGATCAAGCATTCATAAAAATTTAAAATAAATATTATATGCAAGCAATTTGAGTTACAAGCTGTTTTACGCAACATTGCTATTTAAAAAATGAACCGAATTTTTAAGATTTGTTTTTATCTTTATAATTGGTTTGTATTAATCAAAGACATAGGGTAATGCTAATTAAAGAAAAGTTTCATAAGTTAATCGATCAGATTGATGATCAGGAGTTAATCAAAGTTTATTATGAATTGATTCAAAAATTAAATTTGAATGAATCAGGAAAGCTTTGGGAAAGTTTGACTTTGGAAGAAAAAAATGAATTGTTGATCAGCTTTGAAGAAAGTAAAGATCCTGAAAACCTGGTCCGTCATGATGTCGCTAAAAAACAACATGACGAATGGTTAAAGAAATAGTATGGACTAAAAGATCCTTATTAAAATTTAATAGGATCATAGATTTTTTAGAAAAAAGATGGGGCAAAAATGTAACGAAATCTTTTGTAAGAAAAACTTATGATATTGTTGATCTATTATCTCATCAGCCATTTTTAGGTACAATTGAGAATGAAAAATTAGGAATAAGAGGTTTCTTAATAACAAAACATAACAGGTTGTTTTATAGAGTGACAGAAAAAGAGATTATTCTGTTAAATTTCTTTGATACCCGGTCAGGAGATTCCAGGAGTAAAATTTAGATAAACATCATTAAGAAAGAATTCCGAAACCTTATACACCTTTACAAGTCAAAGCCTCATGCTAAAAAAAACATACCTTCTTCTTTTTGCATTTTTAGTTTTATCATGTAAATCCAGCCCACAAAACCAAAACCTGCACTTCTCCGGAAATCCCCTTTTCGAAGGATGGTATGCCGACCCTGAAGCGATTATTTATGGGGATACGTATTGGATTTACCCGACTTACTCCGACAAATTCCACAGACAGGTCTTTATGGATTGTTTTTCTTCCCCTGACTTGGTCAATTGGACCAAGCATGAAAGGATCATCGATACAGCTGAAGTGGCCTGGGCGGATTCTGCCATGTGGGCACCTGGGGTAATTGAAAACAAAGGCAAATATTTTCTCTTTTTTGCAGCCAATGATGTGCATGAAGGAGAAGTAGGGGGAATAGGTGTGGCTGTTGCCGACCAACCACAAGGGCCATTTAAGGATTTGTTGGGCAAGCCTTTGATCCAAGATATTATCAATGGAGCACAGCCGATTGACCAATTTATTTTCAAGGATAAAGACGGAAGCTTTTTGATGTATTATGGAGGTTGGGGAAAATGCAATGTGGTCAAACTCAACGAAGATTTTACAGGTTTGGAGCCTTTTGACGATGGGGAATATTATAGAGAAGTGACACCGGAAAGTTATGTGGAAGGTCCCTTTATGTTTATGCGGGATGGGAAGTATTATTTTATGTGGTCGGAGGGAGGTTGGACCGGTCCTGACTATAAAGTAGCCTATGCGATTGCAGACAATCCCTTTGGCCCTTTTGAGCGGATTGGAGTAGTATTGGAACAGGATACAGAAGTGGCCACCGGTGCGGGACATCATTCGGTCTTGCATGTTCCCAAAACTGACCAATACTATATTGTATACCATCGCAGACCGTTGGGTGAAACGGATGGCAATCACCGGGTAACTTGTATTGACAAGATGGAATTTGACGAAAATGGCCTGATCATACCTGTCAAAATCACCTTTGAAGGAGTTCCGGCAAATCCTTTGGATTGATGTTAAACCAAAATATTTAAAAGCCTGAGAAATAGATCATAGAAAGTTTAAAATTTTAAAATTATGAAAAACCTTTTTCGGTTTGGTTTAAATTACCTAAACTAGGTTTGTTAATATAAACTTTAAATGAAAAAATATGGCTAATACTAAAATCACTGTTAATTCCAATGGATCTTTGAAGGTAGAAGGTGACTTCGAAATTGTGGATGCCCAAGGAAATGCTTACGGACTGCAAGGTCGGACTGTATTGGGACTTTGCCGTTGTGGAATGTCCAAAAACAAACCTTTTTGTGACGGCTCACATCGTGGGCATTTGGAACACGATGCTGTTGCTTTCGACCTCCCGCCAAAAAAAGTATAATCCCTAGAGATCAAATGAATATGGCCTCGGTTAGTTGTTGATTTAAGGCAATTTAACCGAGGCCATTTTTTATAAAAGGTTTTTACTGCTGTTTGAATTAGCATCCGCAAGTCCCAACCACTGTTTGGATCCATGGAAGACGGTCTGGAATATGTATTTGAATTTCGCCCTTAGCAGGTAATACTTCAGGCTCGTTGCTTTCGCTTAACTTGAGTTTCAACCAAACTTCTACCTGTTCATTTCCTAACCTTACATTTCTCGAAGATTCCTCTGAATTGTTTTCTACAGAAAGGACTTCCAATCGGATCAATTGATTGTCCAATTTGATGAAGCCAAAATCTTTTTTATCCGGAAGACCATATTTTTCTGCATAAATAAAATTTTGCTGTCGGAATTGAAGACTGTCTGTCGCCAAATAACAACTACAGCCCATGACTTCTTCCAGGTATCCAAAAGTTTCCAGATTGATTTCAGAAAAAGTCTTTCCAGCCTGTTCGGTCAATGTGCTTTCTGATTCGCTCTTGCCTGCATTGTTTCCGGAGCATGAGATGAACACGATTACTGTCATCAAAGATACAATAGGCATAGATTTAAGTCCGTGAATCAGGAGGAGATCTTTGATTTTTATTTGCATAGGATCGAAAGGCTTTAAGTTTTAGAGGTAAACATGGAAAATCAAATTTATGATTATTCCTTTTCAATTTGCCGATAAAATAGTTTTGATTTGTTTATAGATGTTTTCAAGTTATATTTTCTAGTGATTCACATTCAGTCCCATGAAAAGATATATTTTCTCTTTCCTTCTCATCTTATCCATAATTGGCGTTCCTTCCATGGCGCAGGAAAAATACCGTGTGGTGATCATGACGGATATGACCCATGATGACGGTAATTCCCTGATCAGGTATCTTTATTATTCGCATTATTTTGATACAGAAGCCATCATTATCACCCAACAACTACCGGATTTTAACTATAATCAAGATGGTCCTTGGATCAAGGTCAATAATATTTTGGATGCTTACCGGGAAGAATATGCACAACTTAAAAGACATCATGAAGATTTTCCTAGCTATGCTGAACTTGCAGGCGTCACAAAAAAAGGAAGAGGGGCATTGCCAATTATTTGGCTAACAAATGAGAAGAAATTTGCGCAGGAAATCGCGGGCCGATATGTGGAAAGTGAATGGGGTGATATTACCTTTCATGATTGGATAGGAGATGGGCTGAATCCTAACGGGGAACCAAAAGATTCAGAGGGTAGCGAATATCTTCAGGAGGTTTTTGATAAAGAAGATGACCGGCCGATTTTCGTGCAAATGTGGGGAGGCCCCATTACATTTGTTCAGGCACTATACCGCTACAGAGAAAGAAAGGGGGAGGAAAAATTCAAGAAACTTCTAACCAAGATCCACATTTTCGGAATTCTTCTTCAGGACATCACTTTTGATTATATGATAGACCTGGATAAAGTTCAGGCTTTGAAGTGTAATAATATGGGAACTGTAACCTCAACTTTCAAAAGTGAAAGGGTTAATCCAGCCTGGTTTTTACATGACAATGGACATTTTTGGAAGTATTTAAAGGTGATGGATCAAAAAGAAGTCAATGGCAATGGTCCGATGTCAGCATATTATGATCATGGGGGAGAAGGGGATACGCCTGCTTTTCTGTACCTGATTAGTGCCGCACTTGGTCTCAATGATCCATTGGACCCTACCCAGGGAAGTTGGGGCAGCATGTTCCGGTCTATGGGAGAGCAATTTCCGGATGGCTATTTTCATACCTGTGGATTGGAAAGAAGCGAATTGGAACGATGGATCCCCGCTGCAAAAACCAGTTTTTTGAACAGGTTACAATATTCCACCAAAGGTCCTGAGGAGGTAAATCATGAACCTGTTGCCCTAATCAATAGTGCAGGAGGCAATCAAATTATCAGAATAAAAGAAGAACCCGGCGCCAGGGTCATTTTGGATGCATCAGGATCATTTGATCCTGATGGGGATGTAATCAATTTCAATTGGTTTTATTACCAAGAGGCTAGTAGCTATAAGGGTCAGTTTTTTTTAAATGAACCCAACAAAAAGAAGCAGGAATTAGAGCTTCCTCGAGATATCGGCAATTCTGAAATTCACCTGATACTGGAGGTAAGAGATAATGGCACCCACGAATTGGTATCTTATAGAAGGATAATCCTTTCAGTTAAGTAAAGTAATTTAATTAATTGAAAATCAATGCTATAAATTAAATAACATGATGGAAATTAAGAAACAATGGTATGAAGCAATGTTTGAGAACTTTGCTCAAAAGTACGACCAAGAGGAGTTTACCCAAGGCACGGTTGGGGAATGTGATTTTCTCGAAAAGGAGCTTGATTTTAATAAAACCTTAAAAATCTTGGATGTTGGTTGTGGGACAGGTCGGCACAGCATCGAATTGACAAAAAGAGGTTATGATATTACAGGAATAGATCTTTCTGCATCTCAATTAAAAAGGGCAAAGGAAAAAGCAGCACTTCTTAATCTTCAGATCAACTTTATTGAAGCTGATGCCAGAGACCTTCCTTTCCTCAATGAATTTGATGTTGCCATCATGCTATGTGAAGGAGGATTTCCTTTGATGGAAACCGATGAAATGAATTATGAAATATTGAAGCAGGTTACCAAATCATTAAAAAACAAAGGCAAATTCATTTTCACTACGCTCAATGGTTTATTTCCACTCTACCATTCTGTCGAAGCCTTCACCAATAAGGAAAATGGATCAACTGGTACGACCTATCGCAGTAATACTTTTGATTTAATGACCTTTAGAGATCACTCTATTACTGATTTTATTGATGATGACGGGAATAAAAAATCAATTGAAAGCAATGAAAGGTATTATGTGCCAAGTGAAATAAAATGGATGCTGAAATCATTGGGATATACTAAAATAGATATCAATGGAGCACATTTGGGAGCTTTTTCAAGAAACGACACCTTAACAACTGAGGATTTTGAAATGCTGGTTATTGCTGAGAAATAATCTGAATAGAATCTATTTTAATAATCCACAAACCTTTATTGGCATAATGAAAAGTATTCCGTTAAGCCATTTGGGTCAGTTAGAGATTTTCACAGAGGAATCTGATATTTCCAAGCCCATTTGTTGCTATATCCCTTCTTGAATGACAATGACCATTTCAAATTTATTGGAAACCTAATGATACTTTTGATATGAAATACTTTGGATTATGTGGTTTGATTTTCTTTATCCTTGGGATATCCTGCCAACAATCCCAAAAAACCGAAATTGAAAATTCAATTTAAAAACCCTGGAGTTTTGTATGCTGGATTGGGATAGGTATAAAATCCTTCTCCTGTTTTTTCTCCAAGTTTACCTGCATCGATATATTTTTTTAAAAGTGCGGCAAAGGCTTGTGAGGCTTTGTCGGGCATTTTGTGGGTTACATGCCATGCTGTATCCAAACCAATGGTGTCCAGAATACCGAAGGGGCCACTTGGCATCCTGAAATTGACCATCCAGGACTTATCTATATCCTCAATACTTGCTACCTCACCTGTCAGCAACTTCCCTGCTGCACCAATAAAAGCCATCAACATGCTGTTGAATATATAGCCGGGATTCTCTTTTTTAACCAAAACCGGTACTTGTTCCAAGGATTTTCCAAATTCCATTAAGATGGGTATTAATTTTTCATCCGTACCGGAATGTGGCATAATATCTACCACTTTAGCATAAAACACATCATGGAAATGTAAAGCACAGAATTTGGCAGGATGTCCCGAGATGTCCGCAAACATGGAAGGAAGTAGGAATGATGTATTGGTAGTGAAAATGGTTTTTTCAGGTGCAATTTTTCCAAATAACTCCCAAACTTGATTTTTGACTTCTACTTCTTCCAATACACTTTCATTGATGATGTCCGCATCCAAAACAGCTACGTTCGGGTTGTCAGTAAAAGTTATACCTGAAATCGCATTTAGTCCGGCTTCAGCCTCCAAACCACTGCTTTTGGCCAATTGACGTACTATTTTTTCCATTAATTTTTTTGAATTGTCCAAAGCTGCAGGACTGATGTCATACACAGCAACTTTGTACCCGGATAAAGCGGATTGGAGCGCTACTCTTGTTCCCAGAGTACCTGAGCCTAAAATGCAAACATTTTTGATTTTCATGAATTTATATTTTTTCCGTTTTGATACTTTTTAATGCTGTTTTTCCACAAGCTCTGACCACATGAATCAAACCTGCAAATCGGGGATCCTGTGAAAATCCCAAGGTATATCTTTTATAAATTTGTTGCGCAATTACACCAACTTTAAATAAGCCAAAAGCATAATAGAATAAAATATGGTCCAGTTTCAGATTGCTTTTGGAGGCATAGTAGTCAATGGCATCCTGTCTGGAAAAATTTCCCTGTGGGTGGGTGAGATTAAACATTTTTAATGTGTCAGGGTCCTTTGCTTCCGCCCAATAGGCAAGAGAAGTTCCCAAATCCATCAAGGGGTCCCCAACAGTAGCCATTTCCCAATCCAAAACAGCTTTGATTTCCGGATCTTCCGGTCCTGTCAATACAAGATTGTCATATTTGTAATCATTGTGGATAAATCCGATATTTTCATTTTTCGGCATATTTGTTTTAAGCCAATCACTGACAGTTTCCATCTCTGCGAGTTCATCAGTCTTGGATCGAAAATATCTTTCAGACCAGCCATGAACTTGCCTTTCAACATATCCATGGGGTTTTCCCAATTCCGACAAACCTGATTCTTCCAATTCCAAATGATGAAGTTCCAAAAGACCGTCCATGGTGTTCTGGGATAGTTTTCTAAAAAAATCCGTATTCAAATCCAATCCTTCAGGAATCCTGTTCCTCAAAATCAGCCCTTCCACTTTTTCCATGATAAAAAAAGGCGCACCGATCACATCTTCATCCTCACAGCAGATAATGGGATCAGGGATTTTTTTATAACCGGCCTTTTTTAATGCTTCCAAAATCCGAAATTCCCTTACCATATCATGGGCTTTACTGATTTTCAATCCCAAAGGTGGTCTCCTGAGTACATATTGCCCGGATGGTGATTGGATTAAATAGGTAAGGTTGGAATACCCGCCTTTAAATTGACTGATAATCGTAGATTGAGGATCAAGTTTCAGTTTGTTTTCTAAATACGGGAAAAGATTTTCCAGTCCTTTAGGTTCTTTATTCATGATTCATGTAGGGTTTTAAAATGCTCCTGGCCAAAACAGACTTATGCACTTCGTCCGGTCCATCATAAATTCTTGCCCCACGTTCATGTCGGTACCAGAAAGAAAGTAAGGTATCATCTGTTATTCCCAAGCCTCCATGCACCTGAATGGCCTTATCCAATACTTTCATCAGTACGTCGGAAACAAAAAACTTGATGGTTGAAATATCTTCTTTGGCAGCTTTGGCCCCAAATTTTTCTATTTGATAAGCTGTGTTCATGACCATCAATCTTGAAGCCTTGATGGATGCAGAGCATTCAGCAATCCAGTTTTGGATCGTTTGTTGAGAGGCTAATGGTCTTCCCGGATCCAATTCTCTGTAGACTGCCCTTTTGCACATCAAATCCAAAGCTCTTTCGCAGATGCCTATCCATCTCATGCAATGATGGATTCTTCCTGGCCCCAATCTTTCTTGGGCTAAAACAAAACCCTGTCCTTCAGAACCTATAAGATTGCTTACAGGCACCCGGCAATCCGTGAAGCTTACTTCTCCATGAGACATATAATCTTCTCCCACATCTCCCATGATAGGGATATTCCTGATCAGTTTATATCCGGGATTGTCCAAAGGCACTAAAATCATGCTTGCTCTTTGATAAGGGTTTGGATTTTGGGGATCGGTGACAGCCATTACTATGGTAAAACTTGCCCCATCTGCTGAGGAGGTAAACCATTTGTGTCCATTGATGATATAATTGTCACCATCTCTTATGGCTAGAGTGGAAAGATGTTTGGGATTGCTTCCGGCGTGTTCCGGTTCAGTCATCGCAAAGCAGCTTCTTATTTCACCTCTTTGCAAAGGCTTCAGATATTGATCTTTAAGTTCTTTGCTGGCAAACTGATGCATCAATTCCATATTGCCTATGTCAGGTGCCTGACAATTAAAAATATAATGTCCCAAAGGACTGCTGCCCAAAACTTCCGAGATTCCGGCAAATTCAAACAAAGATAGCCCTAGGCCACCTTCAGATTCTGAAAGATGTGGAGCAAAGAGTTTTTCTTTTTTGGCCAACTGCCGTAAGGAATTTAATTGAGGCAGGTGTGCTTTGAAAGACCCATAAATTATTTCTTTTTCAATTGGATAAAGATGTTCCTTTAAAAATGCCCGGTACTTTGGTAATAGTTCTTCTGTGCGGCTTGAAGTCAGGAATTCCGAATTGCTCATGGATAAACTGATTTAAATTGTGAAACCACCATCTGCTGTCAGAACTGCTCCTGTGGTATAAGAGGAAGCTTTTGAAGCCAAAAAGAGTGCAACAGCCCCGATTTCCTCACTTGTTCCAGCTCTTTTTATGGAGAGTTTTTTTATGATATGCTGCATGATTTTGTCGTTGCTCCACAGGGCTTCAGAGAATTTGGTTTTAATCAAACCCGGACAAATGGCATTTACCCTTATTTTGTGGTCCCCCCATTCTCTTGCATAAACTTTGGTAAGGGAGATCAATGCAGCTTTGCTGACACTGTAGATGCCCAATCCTTGTTCGGGGGAAATCCCACCAATTGAACTGATGTTAATGACTGAAGCTATAGGGGAAGACCTTAAGTATGGAAAACAAAGATTCATCAGGTGAAAAGGTGCCCTGACATTGACTTCCATGATCTTATCAAAAGCTTCCAGACTGGTATCATGCACAGGACCAAACACCGGATTACTCGCAGCATTGTTGACCAAGACATCTAACTGTCCATATAATTCTATGGTCTTTTGAACCAGATTTTCCAATTCTTCTGTTTTTCCGACATTGCAGGCTATACCGGTCACTTCATATCCTTTGCTTCTAAGTTTATCGGCCATTTCATCCAGTGCATCCTGCTTTCTGCTGCTGATTACAACTTTGGCACCGGCAGCAGCAAAAGTCTCTGCAATGCTATATCCTATACCTTTGCTCGCTCCTGTAATCAGAGCCACACCATTCGTCAATGAAAATAGAGTTGATAAATCCATAATACTAACAGTTAGATTAAGTTTTCCAACAAGATAAAAAATATACTTTTTAAAGGCTATCCATTGTCTAAAAAATATTATGCATACCGAGTATTTTTATTTATCTTCAAATTCAAATTTTAATCAAAATACTAAATCAAATATCATGAAGCAGGTAATTTTTGAACAAACAGGAATGCCAACAGAAGTTTTAAAACTGGAAGAAGCCCCAATTCCTCAACCTAAACCCCATGAAGTCAGGATAAAAGTCACCGCGAGAAATATCAATCCTTCGGATATAATGTTTGTCAGGGGTATGTATGGGATCACACCAAAGCTTCCAAGCAGCGCTGGCTTTGAGGCTGCAGGAGTTATAGATCAATCTGATGAAAAAAACAGTATCCCAGTGGGAACAAGAGTTATTTTCACCGCTATCGGAACTTGGAAGGAATACATTTGTGTGCCCGCTCAATTGGTAATCCCTACACCTGAGGGCATGTCAGATGAGATTGCCTGCCAGGCTTTTGTCAATCCTTTGACTGCTTACGGCATGTTGGAAACAAGCGGCTTACTTCGTGGTGATTGGGTGTTGGTCACAGCAGGCGCCTCCGCTTATGGAAAATTGGTGATACAGATGGCCAAACAAAAAGGAATCCATGTAGCCTGTACGGTTAGAAGGGATGAACAAAAAACCCTTCTGACGAATCTTGGTGCTGATTTGATAATCAATACTGAGAAAGATAAACTCCAAAAAGTCATTATGGAAAAAACCGATGGAGGAGTAAATGTAATTTTCGATGCAGTGGGCGGCATATTGGGAGCAAAAGCTTTAGCCTGCTTAAAACCCAGAGGTAAAATGATGGTCTTTGGACTCCTTAGTCTAGAAAATATTCCTTTAAATTCTGGTTTACTGATTTTCAAAAACCTTAAGGTTGAAGGATTTTGGTTGACCACCTATATGGAAAACCTGAATCAGGAACAGCGGGAGAATGCCTTTCGAACAGTCTTTACATATCTTTTAACCCAAAAGGTAAAAGTTGATATTCAGGCTACTTATCCTTTGGAAGAGTTTAAGGAGGCTTTAGAGGAGTATGAAAAAGGCGGGAGAAATGGGAAGGTGATTTTGGTATCTTAGGAGATTTGAGACCTGAGACGTCAGATATGAGACTTGAGACAGGTTAGGGTATAAAAAGGAGTGGGGTCTACCAAAACTCGGTGTTTTGATTTCTTCCGGCAAGACGGACTACTTTCTACGTTTCTTCCACGGCAGGTAGACGAAATGGCAAGGGAGAGGTCTATAAACTTCTAGGAATAACAGATAGCTTTTAGTTTTTCAAAACAAACTTGCCTGAACCGCCTGTGGTCTTTGGGCCTGTATAGTTCCTTTGAGCATATCCTGCATCAATTTGATAAATCCGGGTCTGAGATTATCCAGTTGGATTTTAATGTCCTTGCCTTCAAATCCAACTGGACCCATCAACCTTTCAAAACCAATCAACATGGTCCAAACAGTATAAAAGGTTACTTCCGGCTGCAATTCCGGACGAATACTGCCATCCTTGATACCTAATGAAACCATTTGAATACCCAACTTCGCACAGTCGTGGTGAATTTCTAAAAGTTTTGAAAAATGTACACTTTCCAAAATTAATGGATCTATTTTTTGAATTTCTTTTTCATCATTATACAATTGCATGATACCCATAAAATTGAGAATCGCTTCATTGTACATTTTGTTCTTTTTTACGAAGTTGACATAATTAGCAGCCAATTCAGTTAACATCTCCAATCCATTTCTACCCTTGACTTTGATGATTTCCCTAAAAACATCTTTCAATTCATCAAAGGCTTTCTTCGTCACAGCCATATATAAGTCTTCTTTATTTTTGTAGTAAAAATAGGTCAAACCTTTACTGATTTTGGAATTTTTGGAGACTTCATCCATCCGGGTAGCGTGGTAACCCTTTTCAATAAAAAGTTTAATGGCAGTCTCTAAAATCAATTTTTCCCTTTGTTGTCTCTCGTGTGCGCCCATTTCCCCTGTTTTTCGAATATGAGTCAAATATATTAAATAGTGGTCAGAAAATCACTTACCAAAAGCTAGTGTTGATTTTAATGATTTGAAAATGAAAGAGAAAAATTATAATCCATTGCAGTTGACAAAAGTCTGCCATTGCTGATTGTTGAGAGTGGATTGTATATATCGAATCATTGTTTCAAGACAAGTTTTAAAAATTTCACTGTAAAATTCTTTTATATTCAGGTAAACAAGGGAAAACCTTTGTTTCAAATCAGCTAATTCCTGATTCAAAGTTTCCTGAGTTATTTCTCCCGCTTCAAACTGACGGATATATTCCAATCTTTCCACTTCAACTCTATCCAATAATTTCTTGATATCCTCCTTGTATGCCAAACTTGTAGCATACCTGCAAACGGCAAAAGTATTAGATACATCCCTTAACTTGACTCTTTGCAGGAGTCCGGGATTCAAGGAATTGATGCAATTGAACAATGAAAGATCTTCTCCCTCCAGATTGTCAAGGTCAGCGGACCGGATGCCGTAAATCCCATCCATCCCTTCGGTTGGCAAACTGATAGGTTCCTCTATTGTTCCTCCATTGATTTCAAAATCAAAAAACCCTTGATGTATACTTTCCACCAAGGCCTCGATAGTAGTCTTAACTTCTACAGAATCAAATTCTTCTTCCTTGATACAGGAATATTGAAAACATAAAATCAGGAGAATGAGAAATAGGAAAAACTTTTTCACTTCACTTTTAAAAGGTGTGTTTCTCAAAGTTAAAAAATTAAGGAAGAACTCTTTAAAATAGTTCTTCCTTAATTTAGTTTACTGCTATGATGAAGTAATTCTTTTTGCCTTTTTGGACCAATAGGTATTTATCCTGCAAAAGATCAAACCCTATAGTTTGATTAGGGTCTGTGATTTTCTGTTTGTTGATAGAAACTCCACCACCCTGAATCATTTTCCTTGCTTCGCCTTTGGAGGCAAAAATAATAGCATCCGTTTTTTCAGAAAGCAAATCAACAACATTGGCTATGGTACTATACTCATTTTTGGTGATTTCAGCTTGGGGAACCCCTTCAAAAACCTGTAGAAAAGTCCTTTCATCCAAATCAGCAAGGTCTTCTGTCGATGATTTGCCGAAAAGAATTTCCGAAGCTTTCAAAGCCATGTTGTATTCTTTTTCACCATGAACCATGATGGTCACCTGTTTTGCAATTTCCTTTTGAAGGATTCTCAGATGGGGCGTTTCAGCATGTTCAGTTTCAAGTTTTAAAACGGTATCTTTATCCAAAATGGTAAAAATCCTGATGTACTTGGAAGCATCCTCATCTGAAACATTCAACCAAAACTGGAAAAAGGCATATGGAGAGGTTTTGTCTGCATCCAACCATACAGAACCACCCTCAGTTTTCCCAAACTTGGTTCCATCAGCCTTGGTTATCAGTGGAACTGTCAGTGCAAATGCCTGTCCACCTTCCATTTTCCGGATCATTTCAGTTCCTGTCACGATGTTTCCCCATTGATCTGAACCTCCTAATTGAATGGAAACATTCCGGTTTTTCCACAGATGGTAGAAATCATACCCTTGAATCAATTGGTAAGAAAATTCAGTAAAAGAGAGTCCACTGCCTTCTTCCAATCTTCTTTTGACGGAATCCTTGGCCATCATATAGTTGACAGTGATATACTTACCTACATCTCTTATAAATTCTAAAAATGAAAATTCGGACATCCAATCGTAATTATTGACCAACTCTGCCTTATTTTCAGCACCTTCATTAAAATTGAGAAATCTTGAAAGCTGTTCCTTAATACATGCCACATTATGGTCCAAGGTTGATTTATCCAATAGATTTCTTTCAGAGGACTTAAAGCTTGGATCACCGATCATGCCGGTTGCTCCTCCAACCAAAGCAAAAGGCTTATGGCCTGCTCTTTGAAAATACAACAATGTCATCACCCCTACAAGGTGGCCAATATGCAAAGAATCCGCTGTAGGATCAAAACCCAGATAAGCCGAAGACATTCCTTTTTTCAGGTGTTCCACGATTTCAGGTGTCATATCCTGGAGCATTCCCCTCCAACGCAGTTCTTCAATAAAGTTATTCATAAGTAATCCTTGGTTTTTGAAGGTGCAAATATAGGCGGTATGAATTTAGAATTTAGATTTTAGATCGGAGATTTGAGTAACAAGAACCAAGAACCAAGAAACTAGAGCCAAGAGTCAAGAAGCAAGATTTTAGTTTAATAAAGGAGCTCATTTACCTTTGAATCTGTCACGACAAACAAGTTTTTTCAATCTTCAAATTTTACAATTTTTCAATCCGCCACGGCGGACAAATGCTTATGATCTTGCTACCTACCTCCCCGGCAAGCTCTCCAATATTAGCTTCACTAACTCGGCTTTCTGATCATTTTTGATCCAGCGGGCTACGATAACCAAGTCATTTTCTTCATCCACATAGACCATATTGGTTCCCGCACCCAAATGGAAAAAGGCGGATTCCGGCGCAGCAGGGATTTCTTTTTTATCAGTATTCAGGAAATAATTCATAAACCCATAATTGGTCTGCACCGAAGTAGGAGTTCGGGATTTTTTGATCCATTCCTCAGAGATGATCTGTTGTCCGTTCCAGTTTCCTTTTCTTAAAGTCAAATAGCCAAATCTAGCCTGATCATATGCATTGATCAACAGGCCTCCTCCCCAATGTGAACCCCCACTGACTGATTGAACTATTTGGCCATCCAATACAATATAAGAGTTTTCATATCCGGTCCATCTCCAAGTAGGGCTAGCTCCGATTTTGTCCATTACAAGCTCTCTAAGAACCTGTGGGAGTGGTCTTCTCCAAACATTCAAAGCTGCCAATGCCAACACATTAACCCTTGTGTCATTGTACTTGTAAACTGTTCCCGGTTCATTTCTTTCACGGGTCAGCCAATCTGAGGAATTTCCCTGTGGCCTGTCTGCCCAATCAGGTTTTCCCCAAAGTGAACCTTCCCAATCAGAGGTCTGCCTTAAAAGGTGTTCCCAAGTGATTTTTCTATTGTGAGGTGTCCCAAACAAATCAAAAACATCCTCTTCCATCAAATGATCTGATTTATTCATCATGGCCCTTTGCGGGTCATAGGGGATAATTGGCCCCATATAAGGATATACCAAATCCTTCTCACTTTTGATTAACCCTTGGTCCACTGCCAATCCTACCGTTGTGGATAGAATACTTTTAGCCACACTGAAGGTAAGATCAACTCGATAGGGATCACCCCACATCCCGATAATATATCCTTTGTAAACAATCAATCCTGCAGCCTCACCCCGGTCTTTCATGGGACCTACCGGAAACCCAAATGGTTCTCTTCCAAATGCACTTTGATAATGTGCTATTTTCATATTTTTATTTGCTTCACTTTCCGCCTTAATCGCAAATTCGATGGCTGACTGTATTTTTTCACCATCAACTTTCAACTCGGAAGGGCTTTTTTGTTCCCAATCTCCGAACGGTGGGAAATAGGCAGATTGGGAGTAAACACTAAATGATAGACTAAAGAAAAGGAGGAGGAAACTGATCTTGAAAATTTTCATAGAATTTATGTTTGTGTGCAAAATAAACTATGCATTCCAAGTTTTGATCATTAATTACAGTATTCGAAGGATAAAACTTTAAACGGTAGAAAAGAAAAACTTAAATTGTAACAGGAAACAATTTGAGTTAAAATTGGTCTCTTAAATGAAGGTTATGTTAAACACAGAAATTGATATCTATATCATCGGAGCAGGTATTTCGGGTCTGATCGCAGCTTATGAACTTGAGAGGGCTGGATTTAGTCCCATTATTTTGGAATCAGATAAAGCTGTAGGTGGAAGGGTAAGGTCGGATTACCAGGATGGATTTATTTTTGATAGGGGTTTTCAGGTTTTATTGACGGCATATCCGGAGGCCCAAAGGTATTTGGATTATCATGCTTTAAATCTCAAGAAATTTGATCCGGGAGCAATTATCCTTAGACCAGGTAATCTGTTTACGATTCATGATCCTTTGCGCAATCCCTTGAAAATAGTGAGCATGGCCTTTTCTTCAGTGGGTACATTTATGGATAAGATAAGAATGTTCAAACTGACACAATCTTTGAAAAGCAAAACTGAAGATGAAATTTTCAATGAACCCAATAAGACAACTTTACAGTTTTTGAGAGATTATGGATTTTCTGAAAAAATAATTGAAAACTTCTTTATGCCTTTTTTCAGAGGTATTTTCCTTGAAAATGAACTGGAGACTTCCTCGAGGATGTTCAATTTTGTTTTCAAAATGTTTTCTATGGGTCATGCCGCAGTTCCGGAAAATGGCATGCAGGCCATTTCAGATCAATTGAAAAGTAAATTAGCAAAGACTTCTATCAGGCTCAATGCTGCCGTTGAGAAAATCG
This sequence comes from Aquiflexum lacus, assembly GCF_015476655.1. Taxonomy (GTDB): domain Bacteria; phylum Bacteroidota; class Bacteroidia; order Cytophagales; family Cyclobacteriaceae; genus Aquiflexum; species Aquiflexum lacus. Next base: position 87,135 of record NZ_JABFHF010000013.1, on the reverse strand, counting down.
ATGGAAATGTAATTGAACTTTCCTCCGGTGAGCGAATCAATGCGGGTAAAATCATTATTGCTGTCAGACCTGATAAATTTCTTTCCCAAATGGAGGGACAGTTCAAACCTTCCAGAAAAGTAATCAATCTGTATTTCAGTCTGGAAAAATCATTTTTTGCCAGTCCTATGATAGGTTTGGTAACCGACAAGCAATTTTTAGTCAATAATCTGGTATTTATGACAGATGTAAGCAAGTCTTATGCTAAATCTGATAGAGCACTTTTATCTGTTTCTATCACCAAACCAATCCAAGCTGACGATAAACTAATTGAAATGGTCAAAATAGAATTAGAAGCCCTTACACATATCAAATCCGAACATTTTAAATTGGAGAAAATATACGAAATCGAGGATGCACTACCACAGGTTGAAGACATGAAATCGAGTATTTCTGCCACGCAAACCAAGATATATGACCATGTATTTTTATCCGGAGACTATTTACTGAACGGATCCATCAATGCAGCGATGACAGCAGGCCGAAAGTCTGCAGAAGCTGTAATTTTAAGTATTCAACCCAATATGAATTGAAAAAGACTATAGCAATTGCCGGAGCAGGAGGTTACATCGGAAGATGGTTTATCCATAATTTCAAAGACAAATACAAAATCATTGCATTAAGTAGGAGGGAGGCAGTCCAAAATCCCGATCCTGATGTGGAGTGGCGTAAAGTTGAACTCTTTTCTATTACCTCTACCATTGAGGCCCTTCAGGGTGTGGATTATGCCATTTACCTGATTCATTCGATGAGTGCACTCACAAGACTCAATCAGGGAAGTTTTGAGGACACTGATTTATTGTTGGCGGATAATTTTGCCCGGGCAGCGGAAGCTAATAAAATCAAACAGATATTATACCTGGGAGGAATTCTTCCTAAAGAAGTAGCTGAAGAAAAAATCTCAATTCATTTAAGAAGTAGGTTAGAAGTTGAAAAAACTTTGGGAAGTAAAGGTGTTCCTGTGACGGCTTTACGGGCAGGAATTATTGTCGGACCCGGAGGTTCATCATTTGAGATGGTCAGAAACCTTGTCAGAAAGCTTCCCGCTTTGATGTGTCCCAAATGGACGAAATCCCAAACTCAGGCTATTTCTCTCAGAGATACGATGACTATCATGGATGTTTGTTTGGGCAATCCTGATGTATTCGGCAAATCCATCGAAATCGGCAGTCCGGAAATCCTTACATACAAAGGGATGTTGGAGGAAACAGCAAGGGTGATGGGAAAAAAGCGGTGGATTTTTTCGGTTCCCATTTTTTCTGTCGGACTTTCCAAACTCTGGGTTTCTTATTTTGGAGAAACACCGATGAAACTTGTTTCGCCTTTGGTTGAAAGTCTAAAGCATACACTAACTCTTTCTGAGGATTTGAGATTCAAGGAAAAAGAGATTGACTATCTATCCTTCAAAGAAAGTGTAGAGGAAGCTTTAAATCCTGGAAACAAGCTTCCCAAAATGCCAAAATTTAAAAATGATAGTGATGTCCGAAATACGGTTAGGAGCATTCAGCGCATGCCAAATACCCGACATAAAAGTGCACTTTGGGTTGCCAATAGGTATAAAGTCTGGCTTCCAACATTTTTTAGATTTCTGATCAATGTCAAAGAAAACGAAAGGGGGGATATAGGTTTTTTTATACTAAAAGGAACAAAACCTATGCTGCAATTGACTTGGATTCCCGATAGAAGTGACATCAAGCGTCAGTTATTTTATATTACAGGTGGATGGCTGGTTAAGCGTTTTGACTATGGATGGTTAGAATTTAGGGAAGTAATGAATGGAAAGCACATGATTTCAGCTATTCATGAGTTTGTTCCTAGATTACCTTGGTATGTATATATCAATACCCAGGCAAGAATACATCTTTGGGTAATGAATAGATTTAGGGATTATTTGGAGAAGTATAAAGGATTTTGATTTATACAAAATCTGAATTCTTGAGACTAATGGGATTCAGAATGAATAATGTAAATAAATATTTTTGATTACCTGCCTGCGTCATTAGGATTGGAAATTGATTGATATTGGTTTCAATTCAATGGCATATTTCTTATTTCAAACAATGATCTAAAATAGGAAATACAGAATATTTTAGAAACCAATAGCTTTATCATCGCCTCTTTTGTCTGCGCCTCCCTCTAACTTTCCATTGGGCAGAACAAGAATGGCATCCACTTTTCCCAGGATGGGAGTATAGCCTTCATTGGTATTATAACCTTTGGATTTAAGTTTTTCAAGGGTGGCTTTAGTAAATCCTTCAGGTTCAAAATTAATGTGATCAGGTAGCCATTGGTGGTGGAATCTTGGCGCATCAACTGCCTGCTGCATGGTCATTTCAAATTCCGCTACATTTAGAATTGTTTGCAGGACAGAGGTGATGATTGTGGAACCTCCCGGTGTTCCAACAACCATAAGCAACTCTCCATTTTTTTCGACAATGGTGGGTGTCATCGAGCTCAGCATTCGCTTTCCAGGCGCAATGGCATTGGCATCCGCACCTATCAGACCAAACATATTGGGCACACCGGTTTTCGCACTGAAATCATCCATCTCATTGTTCAGGAAAAACCCAAGGTCATCGCAATACAACTTGGAGCCATAAGCACCGTTCAGTGTGGTAGTAACGGCTGCGGCATTTCCGAATTGATCAATAATTGAATAATGTGTTGTTTCTTCACTTTCTATAAATTGGATATGTCCATGGGAGACATCAGAAGAAAGTGTAGCTTGGTCAAAATTAAAGTTGGAAATACGGTTTTTCAGATAAGCTTTGTCCAATAAAACTTCTACAGGAACTTGCACGAAATCAGGATCACCTAAATAATAATTTCGATCTGCGTAAGCCCGTCTTTCAGCTTCGGTCAACACTTGAATATAATCCGGTGAATTATGGCCCACTGACTTTAAGTCAAATTCTTCTATCATTCCCAAAATCTGTGATAATGTAACCCCACCACTACTGGGAGGAGCCATAGAAATAATATTGATGTCCTTATAAGAAAATTGAATGGGGTCTCTCCATTGGGCCTCATAGGCTGACAAATCCTCTAAAGTAATGATTCCACCCTTTTCTTGAAGAAATTTAACCAATCTTCTTGCTGTTTCTCCCTTATAAAACTCATCGCTACCATTTCTGGAAATACGCCTTAGGGTCTCTGCCAATGCGGCATATTTAATGGTATCATTTTCATCAAAAACTTGTGCAAAGAATGTATTTTCTCCGCTTACTTTTACAATGGATTCTCTATATCCGGCTAACCTTTGCGCTTGCTTTTCAGTCACAACAACGCCTTTTTCAGCTAATTCTATCACGGGTGCCAAAATATCTTCAATAGGTAATGAACCTAGTTTTCGATGCACTTCAAAAACCCCTGCTATGGTTCCGGGAATACCTACAGCCAAGGCACCCATGGTACTTAAACCAGGGATAACCTCTCCATTTTCGTCCAGGTACATATCCCTATGTGCTGCCATAGGTGCTCTCTCCCGATAGTCAATGGTGCCGCTTTTCCCATCAGCCAATCTATAGACCATAAATCCACCACCTCCCAGATTACCGGCAAAAGGATAGGCCACTGCCAAGGCCAACTCAGTGGCAACCATGGCATCAAAGGCATTGCCGCCTTGCTGCATCATTAATAAGCCGATCTTAGAAGCCTCCTCTCTTGCTGAGACAACCATGGCATATTCGGCAATTAGACCTCTTTCTTCATAGGAAATTTGGTCTGTGGGATTACAGCCTGCTAAGAGTATTAAAATGCAAAAAATGAAAATGGAAGATAGTTTGCTATTCATCAGGTCAATCGATTAGAGTATCATTGAACAGTTTTAGTATTCTTTTATATTCATCTGTCCAACTGCTTGGCTCCACGAAACCATGATCTTCAACAGGATAGACAGCCATTTCCCAATTGTCTTTGCCCAATTCCACGAGTCTTTGTGCCAGGCGAACCACGTCCTGAAAATGAACATTGACATCTACCATTCCATGGGCTATCAAGAGATTACCTTTTAGACCCTCTGCAAAATAAATTGGAGAAGATCGACGATATGCAATGGGGTCATTGAACGGTTCATTGAGGATATTGGCTGTATAACCATGATTATAATGCGCCCAATCAGTCACAGACCTTAATGCCGCACCGGACTTAAAAACTTCAGGAGCATTAAAAAGTCCCATTAAGGTGATAAATCCTCCATAGCTTCCACCGTAGATACCTACTCTTTCAGGATCAACGCCTAAGTTTTCAACCAAGTATTTTGCCCCATCGACCTGATCGGAAAGGTCTTTTCCGCCCATATGTCTGTAAATTGCAGTTCGCCAATCCCTACCATAACCCGCACTTCCTCGATAATCAATATCCAATACAGTGTATCCAAGATCGGTGAGCAAATTATGGAACATATACTCCCTAAAATAGCTCGACCACCATTTGTGGACATTTTGCAAATACCCTGCACCATGGACAAATATCACAGCGGCACCATTTTTCTTTCCTGATTCGGGGACATATAGTCTCGCAGGAACCAATTCTCCATCTGCTGCCTCGAATTTGACCATTTGTGGATCTCTCCAATTATAAGATTTGAATGCATCGCTTTGACCGAAAGTCAATTGTTTGGGCTGTGATTTTGGAGTATTGGCTTGAAGGAATATTTCCCATGGCTTATTGCTGAAAGAATATAAAATAGCCATATTTTTCTCATTTGGAGACAAGGCAACATCATTGTTACCTGTCATAGAGGTTAATTTTTCCATTTTACCTCCCATTAAAGGCATCATATAAAAATGTCTTTCTCCGGGATCTACTTCCGAGGTAGTCAAGTACCAATACTTTCCATTTCTGGATATTGATGGATCAAACACTTCGAATTGACCCGAGGTCAATGCCTTCTTTTTTCCGGAATTAATGTCTAGTATATATAAATGAGAATAGCCGGTTTCTTCAGATTGGAAATAGATATGCTTATTATCCGGTAGCCAACCCAAAGTTCCACCACCAAAGCCCCAACCCATCCCGGGTCCACCTATCCAAGCCTCATCTCTTTGTCGATCTAATGTTTTTAAATCTCCTGACTCAAGTTCCAGAAGAGCAATCCATCTGTCCTTGTTATCTACGGATCGGATACTAACTACAGCATGCTTTCCGTCATTGGAAAAAATCGGCGCAGATAGCAAAACATCTCTTTCTGTTTCTTCCCATTCTTTATCGGGGTAATCTTTAATATAATCAGGTAAATCCTTAATTCCAGGAAGGTTTTGGGTAGATACGAAAAACACTGTATCCCTTTCGAGGTCGTAAATGGCCAATTCTGTTTTGGAAGGCTTGTCTCCAACCTTGGTCCTCGCAGGAAGATTTACTGTATATCCGGTGGCATCAACATAATCAGGAACATCTGTTCTTTTATTTTCCGATCTTGAGAAAAACAGCATAGTGGCAAACTTTTCATCAGAAGATAATTGTAGGTTTGCCAAAGATTTTCCTCCCAGATAGAAGGAAAAAGGTTCTTTTTCCTTGATAGCCTCATGATATGATTTGGTTTTCTCTTTTTTATCCTCTCTTTCTTTAATGACTGAAAGTAGGGAAAGGTTATCTTCTTCAAGCCATTTTTCTCTTTCTGCCAGTTTATCTTCTTTTTCTTGTGGCTTCGTTCCTGAACGGATAGCGGTTAGTTTATTGAATTTTCCAGAGTTGACATCCAAAACATATAGGTTGTCGGATATTTCAAAAGCAATTCTGTTTTCATTGGCCAGAAAAGTAGGGTTCGAAATTCTATCACCAAATTTGATCAGACTGTTTTTGGTCTCGGTGGCAATATCATATAAAAAAATCTCTCCATTTTTGGCATAAATTTTTTTAGTTTTGGCAAGATTTGTATTTGCGCTAACCGGAATACGCTCTCTTTGCTCTTTTAAAGAAACTTTTTCGGGTTGTTCATCCTTGCCTAATGTTATTTTATGTAAGGAATCCGCAGGGTCATTTCCTGCCCTGTACATAAAATAGATGGCTTGTCCTTTTTCATCCCATTGGATATTTGATGGAAATTTTCCCATCCAAATAGGATCCTGCATTATTTTCTGCACAGTCAAATCCTCTTGACCAAAAAGAGAAATCCGAATTAAAATAAAAAGGAGTAAGGGCAAAAGGAAATACTTTTTCATAAATAAATGTGATTTTCAGAAATGGATAATTCCAAATATCTCAGTTATTGATGGGAAAATAAAAGAATAAATGTGGAGAGGTGAAAAAATTGTTTTGATTACAGTGACTCAAGAAATGTATGGAGTTCTTTTTCAATTATGTTAATATGATCTTTTAGCTCTGAGAATTTCCCTTGGGAAGATTCAAGGTCTGATTCAATGGATTCCAGAATTTTCCGAGTTTGAATTGCTCCAATATAACTCATACTAGGTTTGGCTTTATGACATCTTTTTTTGATCATTCCCCAATCTTTGGAGGCATAGAGATCTTCCATGTTTTTTAAATCCTGAAGATTTGAGTCCAAAATGATTTGGATCATTTCCTGCAGCATTTCCTTGTCGTCATCTCCAAAATACTGAAAAATTGTCTGAGGGCTAATAAGCTGATACATAAAATATTTGTATATCCGATTTTTGTATATATTATTCAAATTTATGTATTTCAAAATTAAAAAAACCGATTTTGACTTTTTTTTTTAAAATCCTTACAAAAGTGGCAAATTTAAGCATTAAATGCATCTTTTGTGGTTTGGTCAAAATAGGATTCCTAACTTCGAAATTCAAAAGAATGGATTAATTTTAAAATTCTAAACAACCGACGGTAAATGTAGGTTTCTAATCTTGAAATATATGAAAAAAAATAAAATTATATTTTTGGTTTTAGCAATATTATTTGCAATTACCATGATTTGGATAGGTTTGGATATGTCAAGTAAAACAACCTTTCCTGGTTCAAAAGGTAATCTTAAAGAAAGAATTGCCCCGACTGATTCCCTCAAAAACAATGACAGCAAAGCAAAAAATTGATATCGATAAAATAGACCTTGAAAAGATGAAGGAAAAGACAACGGATATACCGGGTCTTTTGCCTTATGCCCATCAAAGCGGCAGTGCACTTATCAAACCTGAAGACAAAGGAAAAATCACGGGGAGGGCGGTAGCCGCCATGCATTCACAGACTGATATGCAGATGACTCAAATATATCAGCAGATGCAGTTATTGGCGGACCAAGCTAAAAAAATCCAAAAACGTGTTGAGGTTTCCGAACGCATCTACAAGACATCTATGGGTTTTGAACCATTGATCAATCACCATTATTTTTTATATGAAAAGGAGGATGAAACAGATTTTCTGAGCTTGGTAGCTCCTGAAGAATGGGGTAGAAAGAAAAGCTATTCCAAATTTATAGCTGAAGTAAAACTATTGGCAGACCATACTTGGGAGATTGTCGGAAAAGGTGAGTAATTTGACCCGATGCATCAGATCAAAGTCCAACATCTTTTAGATATATTGCACCAATCAGCGTTACCGGTTGATGTTGCCTTCCATTTGGATGTCAATTTTTCCTATTTGAAGGGAAAGGGAGAATTATTATTAAATGTGGTTTTTGAAGAGCTTAATGGTAAAGGCAATATGCCCATCTTGGAACATTTGAAGTTTGACTTTAAAATCAATAGATTTTTATTTGTATATGACGATGCCGTCCATTTCAATAAGTACAGATTATCCACTTTGAAAACTGATATTTATTCGACTTTTACATTTCCCTGGGTAGATAGTTATAAAAGACTTTGTCGGACTTTTGAAAAAGAATGTATCAAAGCAGGTCTTCAGGACCGTATATGGAATGGTCCTCCCATAGCCTCAAGGATTTTTGGGAGAAGTGAAGAAGCCGGTAACCTATCAGGTAATGGCTCATCAGGTTGGAAACTCAATGCTTATAATGATGTTCAGTATGATCTGATATCAAGGCTTCACGGGTACAAATTGATTCGAATTCCTGAATATGAAAACCTGATGATTGGGGGCAGCCTCAAAAAGATTGATGATTTGTTATTGAACCCAAAAGAGGAGTATCAGAAAGCTATCCTCAATTGGGTATCAAGAAAAGTGCAATAAAATCTTTAAACTGATCAGGAAAATAAACCATACATTTCCCTATCCACTCTTTGGACGATTGATGAAAAGTCTTCTTGGTGCTCTACAAAATCCATTTGATTGACATCAATGATTAGGAGTTTACCCTTGTCATATCCACCAATCCAATCTTCATAGTGACTGTTGAGGTTTTTGAGATAGTCTATCCTGATGGCATTTTCATAATGTCTACCTCTTTTTTCGATCTGACCGACTAGCTTTGGGATGTCCGCTTTCAGATAGATCAATAGGTCAGGTGCTTTCACAAAATTGATCATGGAATGGAAAAGATTGAGATAATTCTCATAATCCCTTTCCGAAATCAATTTGGATTTGTAAAGATTGGCTGCAAAGATATAGGCATCCTCATAAATGGTCCTGTCCTGAATTACCGAAAGTCCGGTTTCCCTGATTCTTTTGATCTGATTGAATCGGCTATTCAAAAAATAAACCTGAAGATGGAAAGACCATCTCTTCATATCTTCATAGAAGTCTGCCAAATAGGGATTGTTTTCAACTGCTTCCAATTCAGCATTCCAACCGTAATGTTTGGCCAATTTGATGGTAAGTGTTGTTTTGCCACTACCGATATTTCCTGAAACTGCTATGTGCATTTTATGTCTTAATAGTTATCCGCTTCTTTGCCGGTAACCCAATTTTCTAATACAGATATTCTGACCGAAGTCGGAAGACCGATGTACAGAACATGTCAGTCTCCTGCCGAGAATTTATTGAATTTTCATTTTACTGGTATCTTTGCCTACATAAATATCCTTTTTAAAGGAATCTTTCTGAGACTTTTAAATCTTTGCTTCCTTCAGTGTATTTATAAAACCCTTCCCCAGTTTTTGCGCCTTTATATCCAGCTTCCACCATATTGACCAACAAAGGACAAGGAGCATATTTTGGATTTCCAAAGCCATCATGTAAAACTCTCAAGATTGAAAGACAGACATCCAAACCTATAAAATCAGCCAATTGCAATGGCCCCATAGGGTGTGCCATACCCAATTTCATCACCGTATCGATTTCTTCAATCCCTGCCACACCTTCATACAAAGTATAGATGGCTTCATTGATCATGGGCATCAAAATCCTATTGGCCACAAATCCCGGATAATCATTGACTTCCACAGGTACTTTTTCAAGCTTTTTTGCCAAGCCCATGACCTGTCTGGTGATTTCATCTGAAGTAGCATATCCTCTGATTACTTCCACCAACTTCATGACAGGCACTGGATTCATAAAGTGCATTCCTATTACTTTTTCAGGCCTTTTGGTGACCGCACCGATTTTGGTAATGGAAATTGATGAAGTATTGGTCGCTAGAATTGTTTTTTCAGGACAATGTTCGTCCAATTGTCTGAACAAATCCAACTTGATCGAAATGTTCTCAGTAGCAGCTTCCACTACCAAATCGGCATTTTTCACACCCTCTCCTAATGCTGTATAAGCCTTGATATTGGATAAAGCATTTGCCTTGTCTTCTTCTGATAAAGAACCTTTTGAAACTTGACGGTCAAGATTTTTTGAAATGGTTGCCATAGCCTTATCAAGTGCATCTTGGTTGATATCAATAAGAGAAACCTGATATCCAAATTGGGCAAATACATGGGCGATGCCGTTACCCATAGTCCCTGAGCCGATTACTGCAATATTATTCATGTATAGATGGGTTTATATTCAATGATTTAACTGAATCATGGAAAAAATGTCTATGTAGGTGACAAAATTTTCTTTTGATTGAATGCTCAAATCTACTTTGATTAAGAAGTAAATCCAATTCCTAATCATATAATTTGGTTAACTTTGGGACATGAAAGAATTAGGAATCATCAACAGTCTTTTAATCAATAGGTTTACCCCAAATGGTGCTTACTTGGCACTTCAGGAAGGTGGAGAAGTACTTTTACCCAAAAGTTACTTAAAGGGAGAGGAAAAGGAAGGAGAGGAGATTGAAGTTTTTGTTTACACGGACAGTGAGGATAGACCGGTTGCTGTAACCAATAGGCCTGTGGCTTTATTGGATGAATTTGCAGTGATGGAAGCCAAAGAAATCACCAAGTTCGGTGCATTTGTAGATTGGGGACTTCCCAAAGATCTTTTTGTCCCAACTGCCGAAATGGGTAAGAATATGGTAGTCGGCGGGAAATATCTAGTGAGGGTGTGCCGTGATTTTAGAACTGACAGATTGATTGGAGTTTCCAAATATGAGGATTTTTTGATCAAAGATACTCAAGGTTTTGAAGCTCTTCAGGAAGTTGAGGCATTGGTATTTGATGAGACGGATCTTGGTTTTAAAGTATTGATAGAAAATAACTTTGAAGGCCTTCTCTATAAAAATGAAGTTTTTCAGAATCTTGAAATTGGAGAAAAAATCAATGTATTCATCAAGAAGCGGAGAGATGATGGTAAACTGGATTTGCAGCTGTTGCCTACAGGAAGGTTAAAATATGAAGAAGGGGCTGAAAAAATTCTGGAAGTCTTAAAAGTCCGGAAATTTTTGCCCCTTCACGACAAATCATCCCCTGAGTCTATCAAAGAGTTGCTGGGAATGAGTAAAAAGCACTTCAAACAGTCTATTGGTCAATTATACAAAGCCAAAAAAATATTGATAAAGATTGATGGAATTGAACTCGTCTAGTCCAATTTTAAGATATCATTTGGTGTAATACATAATACTGCTTTGTCTCTTTTGATGGCTATGGGTGCTTTGAGTAAATGGGGATTTCTGATCAGAATGTTCAGCCACCCTTCATCATCCCAAGATTTACCCGCAATTTTGTTTTGGTAATCAGGATGGGCACGGTTAAGAAGGTCTTTAGGTCGAAGATTTAGCTTATCAAGAATAGATCTCCATCCGGTCATGGTGATACTTTCTCTTTCTATATTGATTTCATTGATGTGCTTTGCCACTGTCTGTGCATAAGCCCTCATCTGTTTGTCCACGTTGTGGGAGGGATTATAATAAAAGAACAGTTCATTTGGATGCATTTTCATAGCTGTGCGAGATAGGGGAGTTTAATATAAGATTTAATAACCAATTAACCAAATATATAATTGTGAAATTTTAACTTTGCGATAGTAAAGTTTATAGTTATTAGTGTATGGATTTAGAAAATTTTAAATATCAAAGCAATACAGAATATAATAATCATAAGAAATTACTTGCTAAACTCAAACGTGTCAAGACCAAAAATCTAGATCAAAGTTTTTCAGATGCTCATGATGAAAAATTCAGAAAAATAAATTGTTTGGAATGTGCCAATTGTTGCAAAACCACCAGCCCGATATTTATCCAGACTGATATAGACCGATTGTCAAAAGTCTTTGGTATGAAACCTTCAGCATTTGTAAAACAATATCTGCATAGAGATGAAGATGGGGACTATGTGTTCAAAAGTGTTCCTTGTCCTTTTTTGAATGATGATAATACATGCTTGGTCTATGAAGAAAGACCCAAGGCATGCAAAGAGTACCCTCATACCAATAGAAAAAACATGCATGGAATTTTGAATTTAACCTTGCAAAACACCTTGGTTTGTCCAGCAGTGTTTGAAATTTTTCAAGACTTTGGAAAAGATTTTAGGAAGTAAGCCAATCTCTTTACTATTTTAGTGCCTTAGAACCTATTGATAAAATAACCATGAATATAGAGCAAGAGCATTTTTTGGGTGTTGATGTTGGTGGAACCCACTTAAAAATCGGCTTGGTAAATAAGAAGGGAGAAATCGTTTCATTTGATAAAATTGATACCGCACCATACAGGGATGACCCAAGAGGATTCAATTTACGGTTTACAGAAGGAATGGGTGATATCCTGAAAAAGTATCCGGAAGTGAAAAAAGTGGGGATAGGTCTCCCAGGTCTGATATCTAAAGATAGGACGACGACGTTGGAAATTCCAGCTATTCCAGGCCTCAATGGATTTAATTTGAAAGGATCGTTAAAAAAAATGTACCCAAGTGTATCTTTTTATTTGGAGAATGATGCCGCTGCTGCCGCAATTGGTGAATATCGATATGGCAAAAACAACCCTCCTGAGAATTTTCTTTTTATTACAATGGGTACAGGTATTGGAAGTGCATTTGTACTGGATGGAGAAATCTTTAAAGGAGCTAGAGGTAATGCCATGGAAATGGGACATATGCTATCAAGAGGTAATGAAGGGCTTGAAAAATTGGTAGGCAGGAACGGTATACTCAAAATAATGGAAAGATTTATCCAAGCTTATCCAAGATTGGCTGGTGATCTGGAGAACAAGGAACTGGGAACACATCTATTGGTAGATACAGCCCAAGCGGGAAATGAGGTTTCTTTAATGGTTTTTGAGGAAGTTGGTAGAATTTTGGGAGAAGCGATTGTTTCTGTTATCCGAGTCTTGGATGTGACCCATGTATATTTTGGAGGAGGGATATCAGCAGGTTTGGAGTTTATGATGCCATCTTTGGAAAAAACAGTAAGACAATATCTTACCCCATATTATGTAAAAGACCTTAACCTTACGAAAGCCACCCTCAGAAACGATGCCGGCACCCTAGGCGCTGCAGCCTTGTGTTTTATGGATGAGGAGTAGGGGAAGAGGTTGAATTTTAGACCTGCCTGCCGGCAGGCAGGTTTTAAATTGTAGATTTTTGATTTAAGATCTACCTACACGCCGAAAGATTATAGATTTAAAATCTATGTTCTTAATAGTTTTCCCGATTCCCATCTGGACAGGCTTTAGCTTTTATTTCCCTGATACTTGAGACAAGCATTGGTTCTGTCACATATCTCGTTTCTCGCTTCTTTTTTCTCGGCTCTTGGTTCTTGATTCTTAAAAATCACCTCAAATTCCCCGGTTCCAGTGTACTGATCGTAACTTCACTGACACGACTATAAGCATTCAGACGAAAAATGGCCTTTAAAGGATCTTCCTTCTTTTCTACATTTTGGCATTCAGGACCGGGTTCCAAAAAATAAATGAAAAACGTCTGACTTCTATCGGCCAACTCAACCTTGTCAGGTCTGCCGAAAGTTTTGATCAGAGCTTGATTGTCTTTTCCTAAGAAATCATTTTTAATCTCCCTTAAATCCTCCAAATTTTCCAAGCGTGATCCAAGGCAACCATCTCTATCATTTTTCCATTTTTCTTGGTCAATATTCTCCAATTCAACCTTACCTGAACAGGAAATCATTGCAATAATTAGAAACAGCAATCCAAGAATCACAAAGGTATTTTTATACATTTTGGGGAGTTTTATTGACAGCAGTCTGGAATTTTTTGACGGTGCTTGTGTTAAGCCAAAGCCAAATGTAGGATACCCCTGCATAAGCTGAAAGGATAATCATAGATATATTTTCGGGTAACAAACCGATGAGAACAAACCATATCGCAGTTGCAAAAATCGCGACCCGAACGATCTCCTGGAAATGGTACCATTTATTTTGCTCAAAAATGCCTGAAAAACTGACTGTGGTCCAAATGATCAAAAACGATAAACCGACTTTAGTGGCGGTATCAATGTTATCCAGGTTGAAAAGGAAAAAGGCTGTCAGTCCCATCAAGACTACATATTGAAAGAAAACATACCAATTCAAGGGTTGGGGAACCACCGTATCAAATTTCCTATATTCAGGCCCGACTTCTTTTACAGGTCTGTATCCACCAAGGTCCTCGGGAAGCCATCCTGGCTTATTCACCAAATACCTGAGTTTATCCTTCCAATTTTTGATCATGGACATTTCCTGCTTCATGTTGGCATAATGTGCAATATTCACCCAAACGGGATTCCAACTGTTGACAGGTGTGGTAATACCATAAGTAGGTTTTTCTTCTTCCTCCTGAAATGTTCCAAACCATTTGTCGAAAACGATAAAAGTACCTCCGTGATTTTTATCAATGTATTTTGGATTTCTGCCGTGATGCACCCTGTGATGCGAAGGGGTATTCATAAATTTCTCTAAAAATCCCATTTTACCAATGACCTCAGTATGTATCCAAAACTGGTAAAGGAGATTCAACCCTGAAACTAAGACCAGAAAAACAGGGTCAAAACCAAGAAATGCCAAAGGCAAATAAAACATAAAAGTCCAAATGGTCTGGGTTGAACTCTGCCTCAAAGCTACAGAAAGGTTATATTCCTCTGAGGAATGATGTACCACATGACCGCCCCAGAAAAGATTGACCTCATGACTCATCCTGTGTGCCCAATAATAACAAAGGTCATATAGAAAAAATAGGATAAAGAATGTCCAAATGTTATTTGGGATTTGGAAGAAAGCGAATTTTTCGAAGAGGAAAGTATATATTCCTATGGAAAGAATTTTTAGAAAAACGCCGGTAACCTGTGAAATTACCCCACAATTGATATTGGTAATTGCATCATTTAATCTATAACTCGGATTCTTCTGAAATCTCAAAACAAGCAATTCTATCCCCATCAGGATAAAATACATCGGAATGGCAATGACGACGGGACTCAAATTCATCTTACAATCAGCTATTTGGGTTTTAACAATTGAAAGCTATGGATAAAAACCCAAAAAGGAAAAAAACAGTTTCAGAAATGCTTGGCATTAATTTTTATATTAGCGCCCAAAATCAATTCATTTATGTATTATCGATTCGGAAAAGTATTTCATTTCTTAACAGTCCTTGTTTTTATCTTTGTGTTTCTTTATACCTATTCTGCATTGCCCGATCAGGTAGCTTATGAAATTGACAGTCAGGGAGCAATATCAAAAATTATTTCCAAAAACACTTTTTTCTATATTGGAATAATCCTCTTTGTAGTTTTAAATATAATTTTGATTACACCGGGTAAACTCATTGAAAATCAAAGCACTAAAAATATTAAAAGACTATTTTCAATAGGAGATGTTTTTAGGGATTATATGTTGACTTGGATTTATAGCTTTGTAGGAATCATCAATATTTCACTTTGTATCATGAGCATTTTTGTGCACAGCATCAACAACCAAAATGAAATAAGTTCGGGAGAATTCAACTTTTTCTTTTACTTAATACCTGTATTTTTTGTAGTTTGGATTGTCGGATTGTTTTGGATTTTGCTCAAAAAATTCAAATCCTTGCAGTCAAATTAATTAACCACCATACCTTAAATCATTACTTAAATACATGGCAGAAAACGTTCAGTATAACGAGGACAGCATCAAATCATTGGATTGGAGAGAACATATCAGGCTAAGGCCGGGTATGTATATCGGGAAACTTGGAGATGGTAGTGCACAGGATGACGGTATCTATGTTTTGGTCAAAGAGGTTCTTGACAATAGTATTGATGAACACATGATGGGCTATGGCCGCACGATAGACATCAAAATATCTGAACATAGGGTAGAAGTGAGGGATTATGGACGTGGGATTCCTTTGGGAAAAGTCATAGACTGTGTTTCCAAAATCAATACTGGTGGAAAATATGACTCAGGAGCTTTTCAGAAATCTGTTGGATTGAACGGTGTGGGTACCAAAGCTGTCAATGCCCTTTCCGATTACTTTAAGGTTCAATCCTATAGAGAAGGAGAGACCAAGGTTGCGGAATTCGAAAAAGGTATTTTGAAGGATGACAGAAAAGTTGAAAAATCCTCTGAAAGAAACGGTACAAAAATCATATTTACTCCTGACGCATCTGTTTTCAAAAATTACCATTTTATCCCTGAATACCTGGAAAACCAGATATGGAATTATGCTTTTTTGAATGCAGGCCTGACCATCAATTATAACGGAAAAAAGTTTTTCTCAGAAAGAGGTCTGTATGACCTGTTGATGAGGAAAGTAGATGAAGACAGTACCCGATACCCCATCATTCATCTCAAAGGCACAGACATAGAAATGGCTATGACCCATAGCAATCAATATGGGGAAGAATATTACTCCTTTGTCAACGGGCAGTTTACGACGCAGGGTGGAACTCACTTAGCAGCTTTCAGAGAAGCAATTGTCAAAACTATTCGGGAATTTTATAAAAAGGATTATGATGCTTCTGATATCCGTCAAAGTGTCGTTGCAGCCATTGCTGTAAGGGTTCAGGAACCTGTTTTCGAATCTCAGACCAAGACCAAATTGGGTTCACAAAGTATTGGTCCTGATGGGCCTACGCTGAGAACTTTTGTCAATGACTTTGTCAAGACTGCACTCGACAATTACCTGCACAAAAATTCTGCTACCGCTGATGCCTTGTTGAAGCGTATACTGCAATCAGAAAGAGAAAGAAAGGAAATATCCGGAATTAAGAAGCTGGCCAATGAAAGGGCCAAAAAAGCCAATCTTCATAACAAGAAACTTCGGGATTGCCGGGTACATTATGATGACCCCAAGGCCAATGAAGAAGCCAGAAATCAGACTATGCTTTTCCTTACAGAAGGTGATTCTGCCTCCGGTTCCATCACCAAATCAAGGGATGTGCAGACACAGGCAGTATTCTCTTTAAGAGGAAAACCACTGAACTGTTATGGTATGACCAAAAAGGTGGTTTATGAAAATGAGGAATTTAACTTGCTTCAACATGCATTGAATATTGAGGATGGGATTGAAAATCTCAGGTATAGAAAAATAGTGATTGCTACAGATGCTGATGTGGACGGGATGCATATCCGTTTGCTGATTATGACTTACTTCCTTCAGTTTTTTCCGGATTTGGTAAAAAACGGCCACCTGTTTATTTTGGATACACCCCTTTTTAGAGTGAGGAATAAAAAAGAGACCATCTACTGCTATACGGACGAAGAGCGTCAAAGGGCTATTCATAAACTGGGAAAAACTGCCGAAATCACCAGATTCAAAGGTTTGGGTGAAATTTCACCTGGAGAATTCGGGAAATTCATTGGCGAGGAAATCCGTTTGGATCCTATTATTCTCAAAAAGGAAACCAAGATTGCTGATCTCTTGAGTTTCTATATGGGAAAAAATACTCCCGACCGACAGGTTTTTATAATCGATAACCTGAAAATAGAAAAAGACATCGTCCACGATGACCCAAGTGTCAATCAAGCCACAGCAGAGGAGGAGAGTGAAGCAGCTTAGGAAGAACTTTCAGGTTAGACCTTTGAGGTTTTCAAAACCTCGAAGGTCTTTAACTTTGAATCTGGTTCAAAATCTCTTAGTATAAAAAAACAAGACCTGACAGGTCTAAAATGCCCAATTGCATAATAGTGGCCTGATCGACAAATTGATTTATATTTCACAAATAGTGAAATTATTACCATTATTTCACTTTATATGAAATATTTTGAGTACTTCTTATCAAAGAATATGATCTGTCAAAGCATGATAACTAATCTAATTTAAATTTAGAAAAACATTGAATTTACCCATCTTCGGTCTTCGGACTTCCGTCTATTGCCAAAAAAACCGAACTTTCATGGCACCAAAAGGGATCACAAAGATATATCAACATTAAATGAGCGAAATTAACAATACCCCGGAAGAAAATGACGAAACCCTGCACGAGTCACTCCCCGTGACGGGAATGTACAAAGACTGGTTTTTGGATTATGCTTCCTACGTGATTTTGGAAAGGGCAGTACCTGCCATTGAAGATGGTCTGAAACCCGTACAGCGCAGGATTCTACATGCCATGAAAGAGATGGATGATGGCCGCTTCAATAAAGTAGCCAATATCATCGGTCAATCCATGCAATACCACCCCCATGGTGATGCTTCAATCGGTGATGCCATTGTCAATCTAGGACAAAAAGAATTGCTGATCGAAACCCAAGGTAACTGGGGTGATATCCGTACTGGAGATGGGGCAGCAGCTTCACGGTATATTGAAGCCAGGCTTTCTAAGTTTGCTTTAGAAGTTGTCTTCAATCCACAGACTACCGAATGGCAATTGTCTTATGATGGCAGGAAACGTGAACCGATTACCTTGCCGGTTAAATTCCCATTATTGCTTGCCCAAGGAGTAGAGGGTATCGCTGTAGGATTATCAACAAAGATCCTTCCCCACAACTTTATTGAACTGATTGAAGGCTCGATTCAAATCCTGAAAGGGGAAAGGCCTTATCTGTTTCCGGATTTCCCAACAGGAGGACTTGCCGATTTTTCGGAGTACAATGAAGGCCATAGGGGTGGTCGTGTTAAGGTTCGTGCAAGGATTGAGGAGGAGGATAATAAAACCTTGTTAATCAAGGATATACCATTTGGAACGACAACCAATTCTTTGATTGAATCGATCATCAAAGCCAACGACAAGGGCAAGATCAAAATCAAGAAAGTGGTGGACAATACCGCCAAAGATGTAGAGATTCAGATTCAATTGGCACCGGGACAATCTCCGGATATGACCATCGATGCACTCTATGCCTTTACAGACTGCGAGGTCAGCATTTCGCCAAATGCCTGTGTGATTATTCAGGATAAGCCTGTATTCCTTTCGGTCAATGATATTCTTCAATACAATACCAAACAGACCAAAGATCTTCTCAAAAGGGAACTTGAAATCCGGAAAGGGGAATTGATGGAGAAACTCCTTTTCTCATCCTTGGAAAAAATCTTTATTGAAAACAGGATATACAGGGATATTGAGGAATGTGAAACTTGGGATGCTGTTATACAGACGATTGACAAGGGCTTAGAGCCATTTAAGCCCGATTTTTACAGAGAGATCACTACCGAAGATATTGTCCGCCTTACGGAAATCAAGATCAAAAGGATCTCAAAATTTGATGCTTTCAAGGCAGATGAACTGATGCGCAAGCTTCAGGAAGAGTTGAAAGAAGTCAATTACAACCTGAAGCACCTGACGGATTATTCCATCAAATATTACCAAAACCTTCTGGATAAATACGGGAAAGGCAGAGAGCGGAAGACCGAAATCAGGGCTTTCGATACCATTGAAGCGACAGTAGTAGCTGCAAATAATGCCAAACTGTATGTCAACAGGACCGACGGATTTGTGGGTTATGGACTCAAGAAAGATGAGTTTGTCTGTGACTGTTCTGATTTGGATGACATCATTGTGATTCGAAAGGATGGTGTTTGTGTAGTGACCAGAATCCAGGAAAAGGGCTTTGTAGGAAAAGACATCCTTCATGTAGCCGTATTTAGAAAAGGCGATGAGCGGATGGTTTACAACCTGATTTATCTCGATGGTGGGTCAGGAAAGGCTATGGTGAAAAGGTTTCAGGTCCTAGCAGTCACGAGGGATAGGGAATATGACCTGACTAAGGGGACTAAAGGCTCCAAAACACTCTACTTGACTGCCAACGCAAATGGAGAGGCAGAGATTGTAACTGTTTATCTCACCCAAGGGGCGAAGGCAAGAGTTAAAGTCTTTGATTTTGATTTCGCCACCATAGAGATCAAAGGACGGGCAGCAGGTGGCAATATCCTGACCAAATATCCTGTAAGAAAAATTCAATTAAAAATGGAGGGAGTTTCCACCTTGGGAGGTCTCGATATATTTTATGATCCTTCTATTGGAAGACTGAATACGGACCAAAGGGGTAAAAAAATCGGTAATTTTCTGGGTGAAGACAGGATCGTGGTTTTCTATAAAAACGGAGATTACGAACTGACTACCTTTGAATTGACAAACAGATATGAGTCTGGAAATGTACTATTGATTGAAAAATTTGATCCTGAAAAGACCTTATCAGCCATTTACTATGATGGTGGCAGTAAAACTTACTTTGTCAAACGTTTCTTAATCGAAACTACTTCTGTCAATAAGAAATTCAATATCATCTCCGACCACAAGCAATCCTTCCTCAAGTTGGTTTCCACCGAAAAACAGCCTCAGGTAAAAGTCATTTTACAAAAAGGCAAAGATCAGGAAGAACAGGAATACGATTTGGACATGCTGATCGATGTCAAAGGTTGGAAAGCGATAGGAAATAAACTTTCTTCCCATCAAATTCTAGAAATCAACCTCATTCAAGAAGAACCAAAAGAAACCGAAGAAGAATCCACAGCATCAGAAGCTGATTCTCCAGAAACAGATGATGACTTGGAAATAGGTTCAACAGTTGAATTCAAGGTTAAGAAAGACGAGGAGGATAAGGATCAGTTGGGATTATTTTAGTTGAGATAGGAGTGAAGGGAAAATTCTGAAATCCATGCCAACTTCCGTCTCCCGTCTTCGGTCTTCCGTCCTTTAAACGTAAAAGGCATCACTCACAACAAAACCAACCTCCATGACTCTGGAAATCCTCCTCCGCTATGTCCACTTTATCAGTATTTTTGCAATAGTGGGTTCGCTTGTGGCTGAGCACCTGTTGCTGAAAAAGACCTTGACAAGGGCTGAAATCGACCGTTTGTCCAAAGTGGATGGGGTATATGGTTTGGCGGTTTTGATTCTTTTGGCTGCAGGATTGACCCTTTGGCTTGGAGGTTATGGCAAGCCAACAGAGTTTTACAGTAATAATCCGATTTTCCACACTAAGTTGGCCTTGTTGGTAATCCTAGGTATCCTCTCTATTTATCCGACAGTTTATTTTATCAAAAACCGAAAAGGAGATCCTGCTGAAGAACTTACTGTTCCAAAATCGATTTTCTGGATGTTGCGATTTGAGCTGTTATTGTTGTTGATTATCCCCTTTTTGGCAGGGATGATGGCAAAGGGGATAGGGGTTTAGAGCTGAAGTTTTTTACCAACTAACTTCATGCATTTACACAATCAAAAATATTTCAGAACATGACTATCATTTATTATCATTTCCAAAGATTTTGACTTCGCTTGGGCAAAACTACAGCAGAATATGCGTGTCAGTAAGGTATTTCATTTTTTGTAATCATTAAAAGCGTCCAAAGGATTAATGAAGTCATCAGCAATATATTCCACCAACTTGACTTTTTTCCTAACTATAGGTCTTCTTTTATTTCTGTGGCAATCTTTTTATTAAATATTAATTCTTCTTTTTAAACTTTTCACGTTCCTCTAGGTCTAGCAGAAAAATACCTTTTCCGTCTCCTGCACCTTTCTGAAATCCAAATTGATGGGCAATCATATTCCCTTTATTATTCACCACGGGATTATCTGACTTGATCACATTGAAATATCTGGTTGAAAAGTCAGCCAAACGTTCAACCTCCCCGCTACCATCCAATTTTAATTTATATATGTCAAGCTTATATTTGTTTCTTTCTTCCATAGGTTGATGGCGGTCACTTTCAATGACCATAAATTTTCCATCCGGGAAAATACCCTCTGCCTCATTATAGCTTTTTGGAATATCAGTATACTTTGTTGTCTTTTTAGTAATTAGATTAAATCCGAACACCTGTGAATTAAAGTATTGATCTTTTTCATCCCCCCAATAATGGGTATAAATCAGTTCTTCGTTTAATGGTGGCCTAAAATCCTGTGTTTCAAGCCTGACATAGGCTGAAGAATCCCTGTAGGAAATAAGCGTTTCTTCATCTTTTAAATGAGGAATACCTCCATCATAATAAATTTCACCTGTTTTTATTTCCCTTTGACCCTCAAGAGTCCATGCTATCTTCATGCTGTTTTTTGAAACCGCAGGACCTTCATCACAGAAAGCATTTAAGGGATAGGGGTTATTGGGATTATCTTTAGTGAGGACGTATAATCCGAGTCCAGCGTGTCTATCTTTTTCAGGGTTGGTCGCATCAAAAATATTTGACCCCATGGCGAGCAATAAGTCTCCATTGGATAAACATAAGACCCTATGAATGCCACCATGGTAAAAACCAGAGGTTACCTGTGATACTTCTCTTGTCATGATATTTATCTTGAATACATCACCAACCAGTTTATTTAAAAAATAGATATTCTCCGACTTCTCATCCCATTCAGGTCTTACTCCCCAAGTGGTTAGAACAGAAAAGTAAGGAGGAAGCTCATCCATCAAGCTTTCAATTGTCTGAGCATTTGCTCGGTTCATCAATTGAAGTAAAAAAAAGCCAATAATTATTACTGATTTTCCCGATTTCATAGGTTTTATTTTTATGATTATAAGTCAGCATCTATAAACCTTTCCAAGGAGTTTGCCTTAAGGTTAAATATAATTCCAAATTCTTGGATATAAAATCTGGACCAAAAAATGACTGTTTAGTCAAAAAATAAAAAAAACCGAAAAGACATTTCTAGTGAAATCCTTTTCGGTCTAAAATTGGTTTTCTAGATCTTGCGTTTTGAATTCCTAATATTGTCGATTTCCTTTTGTGGCAGGGATGATATTAATAATCAAGTTTTTAGAGATGAAGTTTTGGACCCACCCAAGTTCATGACTTTGCCAAATCAAAATATCTCAGAACCTGATTATTATTGGTGATTATTTCCAAAGACTAACACAGCAGAATATATGTATCAATGAAGTAATGAATATAAGTCAAATACATATTTTTGGAAGCCATTAAAGCACTTCTCGCGATTTCCATCATAGGGTATCTGTTTCCGTTTGATGGGGTTTCAACCAATTAAGGACAATGGTAATGAAACGACTGATCAATAAAATCAAACAGCCGAATAGTGTTGACAAAATAGTGAATTTCAATCCTGATGCGAGTTCTCCAACTCCTACACCATCTTTGAACTCCAAGTAATCCAAGGTGTTGATAAGTTGAAGAAGTTGCCCAAATACGCCGGCTACCAAAGCAAACAAACCAATGGAATTGATCAGAATGATCATTTTATTCAACCTTGGGTTTTTGTTCTTCAGATAAAACAGGCTTCTGAAAGTCAGAAAAAGGATAATTATTCCTGAAATGAAAATCATGGACATAATGACTATGCCCCCTTCTTGCATCCTTGCAAACAACACTGAGAAAAAACCTCTTCCTCCTTCAATTTGATTAATGGATAATTGCATAACTTTTTTTTTAATGATGGATCAAACCTATCCTCATTTCAGCTTTCATTTTTATTTATGAGACCAACTACTGATTCTCAGCTTATTTTATCCACATTAACACGTTGAATTCCAATGCCTGCTTCCACCATGTCATTGAAGGCGAAAAATTGGTTGTTCATCGCAGTAAGATAGGTATTTTTGAAAATATGCAGATATTGTCCTGCTATTCATGAAAGTCGCTACCATCTTAAAATATCTTTTCAACACTATCTTACCTCATACTTTGTTTTGGCTGGGAGTTTTTGTGTTTTTTACTTTTTTCTTCGAAGAAAGTAAAGGATTGATACCCAATCCCAATTCATTCTCTGCCTTTTTGATGCCGGTAACCATCGGCACAACCTACATAGTCAACTACTTGTTAATTCCCCGATACCTTCTGCCAAAAAAATACCTGAAGTTTATCTGGTATAGTTTGTACACCCTTATCCTTTCGGCCTATGCCATTGTCATTTCCATATTTTATGGTCTGATTTTTATGAATGCGCTACAGTACAATCAAATGATGCCATTGAGCAAAAGCCTGATTTTTGTTATGGTTGCAGTTTATTTGGTGGTTTTGTTATTCAGTGCCTTTACACTCTTGAAGCATAATTATTCTTCTGTGGCAAAGAACAAGGATTTGGAAAACAAGGTCTTGCTTGCCCAACTCAAACTCAAGGAACAAGAGCTGAACTATCTAAAAATGCAAATCCATCCACACTTTTTGTTCAATACTTTGAACACGCTGTATGGCTATGCATTGAAAAAATCTGAAGAAACCCCTGAAATGATTTTAAGATTATCCAATCTCTTGGATTATTTACTGTACCAAATTGATAAACCCAAAGTAAGTTTGGCAAATGAGATTGCGCATATCCTAGATTACATTGAGCTTGAAAAAATCCGTTTCAAGGATACCTTAAAGGTTGATCTGGACATTCCTAAAATTGATCCCCAAATTGATATAGCACCCATGCTGCTGATTCCTTTTGTGGAAAACAGTTTTAAGCATGGCAATAGGGCGGATAAGAAGTTGCTGATTTTTATTAGTTTAAAAACTGAGGGTAATGAGATACGTTTTTCAGTGAAAAATTCAAATAGAAAAACCCAAATGACCGAAGGAAAGGGGATAGGATTGAAAAACGTTCAAAAAAGACTGGAGTTATTATATCCGGATAATCACACATTCTCAGTTTCTGAAGATACAGAATGGTTTGAAATCAATTTGATCTTAAATCATCAAAACCCAAAGAAAAATGGATAATAAAGTGTTATGCTTGATAGTTGACGATGAACCGACAGCCCGGGATATTCTTAATGCTCACCTATCAAAAATAGAGAGGATTCAAATAGTAGCGTCCTGTTCGGGAGCTGTGGAAGCATTTAACATTATCAATGAGAAGGAAGTGGATTTGATTTTTCTTGACATCAACATGCCGGAAATCTCAGGCTTGTCTTTTGCAAAATCCATCACCAAAGACATCAAGATTATTTTCACTACCGCTTATCGAGAGTATGCGATTGATGGATTTGATTTGCAGGCTGTGGATTATCTTTTAAAACCGATTTCATTCGAAAGACTTTTCAAAGCTGTCAATTTGTATTTTGAGGTTTACGATATCAAAAAGGATAAATTGAAAGAAGACCCTATATTAATTCCTGACAATTTTATGTTTGTAAGGGCAGATAGGAAAATGGTGAAAACAGACTTCTCAGATATCATTTATATTGAAAGTTTCAGTGACTATATCAAAATCCATTGCACCACCGAAACAATCATCACACGGGAAACCATCAGCAATATTGAATCAAAGCTCCCTTCTCAGCATTTTATCCGTATACACAGGTCCTTCATTGTGGCTTTACGGAATGTCATCTCCTATACCCATGAATATGTGGAAGTGAAAGGTAAAACTTTACCCATTGGCAGAACAAATAAAGCAGGGGTGTTGGAAAGGTTGGAAAAGCATTGAGAGAAACTAATGCATAATACCTACGGTACTTTGTCTCTGTCTCAATCCAGCTTTTCCATGGATTGAAATCCAAGGTTAGTGTATCGTTGGTGACTTTTACTCAATAGAGATATTGAATGTTATCGTCGCCTGAACTGATTGGCCGGGTGAATAGGTATATACAAGCGCCTGTCTGATTTTGAAAGTATCTCCTTTACGACTGTGGCCCGGATACTGACCAACATTGAAGGTAAATGTATCTTCGTTATATTCTGAAAAGATGACCGCCTCAGTACCCCAGTTACAAATATTACCATTGGCATCAAACCAGTGTCCAAATCCATTTGCTGTGGTGTTGCTATTGAGTGTTCCGTCACTTTCAACTCCAAAAAACAGAATGCTTTCTCCAAACTTGCTGATGATCTCATTTGGCTGCAAAACAAAGGCCCGGGACAAATCATGCTTATCCAAAGTAATAGAAGTACCGTCATAGCCATCGCTGACAGGGAAGCTGATGTCAAAGTTTAAGCTCAGGTCTTTTGGTTTGGCGTCAACCGGAAAGTCTACCAATCCGGAAATTTTAGAGTTGTTAAATTGGACCTTGTAGGGCCATTGTTCATCATTGGATTCATTTTCATCCCAAGCATGGGGCTGATAAGTATTTGGTGCACCTGTCACAACAAACCAAAGTTTGCTGCAATTTTGGGGAACATCAAAGCTGGCAAGGCCTTCAGTGCCATGATTCATATCCCCATAAATTCTATTTCCATTTTCAAGAAGTGCTACATAGCCATATCTCCATCCGGCTTTGCTTGGGTCCGCCATAGGATTGTAGCCAGGAGCATTGATCAGTCCGGTAAAATTGGCTGAAACTGTTCCGCCACCTTCGGGAAATTCGAGTGGAATCACGTTATAACCTGAAGTACCCGGTGCAAAATCGTAAGTCACCTGATGGCTTCCATCTTCCAATGTTTTAAAATTAAATTGCTGTTTACCTATATATTCAGCACCATATTGTTTTAAACCAGTTATATCCCAGGTGACCATTTTACTGGCTGCTTCATAGATTTCATCATTGAATTGCGCAACAGAAATCCCTGTCAATCTCATATATGCCTGAATCGGATCTTCCGGTTCAATCGCATTTCTCCACAACTCCCCAATAAAATCTATTCCATGCTTTTCAGTCCAATAGTAATGAATAAAATAGCTGGCATAACGATACCATTCATGACATAGATGTCTGTGGTATTTTTCGCTATAAACCTGAAAGTCATGGGTGGTAAAAATCTGCTCCGGATAGGATTGCAAGGCCTGCCATTGTGCTGTCTGTTCCCAAAAGCCGTTGCCGCCTTTTCCTCCAAAACCATATCGAAAACCACTTCCTCCTTTTAGGTCACAGTAGACCTGATACTGAAAACTATGACCGATTTCATGGGCAATTACAGATCCGACTGGTTTGCATGTGGCTGGATTGATCCAGAGCGCCCCGATCACATCATCATATCCGGATCCGTAAGCCATCCATTCTTCTTGATAATACAAAAAAATTATCATTTTGTATTTATCGAGATTGGATTCCCCAATCCCTTTTTTGGCAAAGGCAAGATCTTTGACATTAAGATCATAGTATGTCTCTGCTTTGGCCAATAGGTCATCAATATTTACACGATAAAACTCAGGAACTTCAGTGGAATTGGGATCATTTCCCCCATATCTTTTGTCCCAAAACACAATAAAGTGCTCGGACTGCCTGCTTCGTTGATAACTCCAAGTACTGGAGCTATTGGACATATCCATTCCTGAAAATTCTTTAGGGACATAAATTTGGAGGTCATCAGTCTCAGGAATTCCTGTTCCATTCGGGGATTCCTTTTCTGAACAGCTTATCAGAAGAAAACCTATAAGCAAAACGGTGAAAAGACCAAGTCCCTTTGTGTATAGCAAATTAAAAAAGAGTTTAATCATATGGTTTATTTTCAATTTTGATTGAAAGATTTAAAACTAGGTAAATTTTTAAAGGGGATGATAATACAATATTGTCGGATGCTTATAGTCCTTTAACATAAAGGATGGAAGGTTCCTGTTGTGGATTCATTACCTCAAGTTTTTTTCAAAATTTAGGAAATGGCGTGCTGAAATAAGGTGAAAAAGAGCGCATAGAAATCTATGATGGCTATCACTATGTGAGATGCTCCAAGAAACAGATGAATTCTCACCTTTATTGATGGCAACAAATCAGCCAAATTTCACCACAAACTGTGGTCAAGTGATTACCCATGTTTTTTTGAAAGAGCAGACCCTTAACCCTCTAAAATTGTTATGTAAGCCATATTGGCTTCATGCTGCCTATTTGATAATAGTAAGTTGTTTTTGGATCATTTGTTGCGTTTCCTTATGTAAAGGTGATTGAATTGGTTTCAATCTAAATTGTTTTTTTCTATCTAATCAAAGAGAGAAACGAAAATATCTTTTCAATAAAAACTTTATCCATGAAAAATTTCATACTGCCAATATTACTTTTTTTGCTGATCTATGCATCTTGTGCTCCAAGGGCAGTCAGTCAAGAAAAAAATGACAATACTAAGATGGAGGCGGATACTGTGGAAACAGCTATTGGCCCATTGGTTCTTCCTCCACCGTATTCTACAGAGTCAGTTCGCAATGAAAGCAAACTAGTGGATTGGCCTTCTGAGGGTCTTCCTACTGCTCCTGAGGGTTTTGTTGTAACCAAATTTGCCGGGGACTTTGATAATCCACGTATCACTTATGTTGGGCCAAACAGTGACCTCTTTGTAGTTGAGAGTAATACCGAGAACAGTGCAAACAGGATCACCATACTTCAGGATAAGGATGGAAATGGCAATTATGCCACGCGGGAAATTTTTATTGAAGGTCTCAACCAACCTTACGGAATGTTGATCTTGGGGGAATACTTTTACATTGCCAATACCGACGGTCTATATCGATATCCATATCAGCAAGGTCAAACTAAACTGGAAACTGATGGAGAAAAAATCCTGGACCTCCCCGCAGGTGGATACAATAACCATTGGACAAGGAATCTTTTGGCAAATGAAGATGGAAGTAAAATATATGTATCTGTGGGTTCGGCCAGCAACAATGGAGAACATGGAATGGACGAAGAAAAACGCAGAGCCTGCATCTTGGAAATCAATCCTGATGGAAGCGGAGAAGTGCTCTATGCATCGGGACTAAGGAATCCTGTTGGAATGGACTGGAATCCCGCAACAGGTGAATTATGGACCGCAGTCAATGAGCGCGATAAATTGGGAGATAAGCTTGTGCCGGACTACATCACCAGTGTGGAAAAGGATGGTTTTTATGGTTGGCCATTTTCCTATTTCGGACAGATCGAAGACTCCCGCATGGTAGGAATGAGACCGGATCTTGTTGCAAAGGCCATAATTCCAGATGTACCTGTGGGAAATCATACAGCCTCATTGGGATTGGTTTTTTATGACAGCGATAAATTCCCTGAAAAATACCGAAAAGGTGCTTTCGTAGGTCAACATGGTTCCTGGAACCGATCCGAACTAAGTGGGTTTAAAGTGCTTTTTGTTCCCTTCTCAAACGGAATACCCGGTGAGCCCGAAGATTTTCTAACAGGATTTATTGCCGACCGTGAAAAATCAGAAGTATATGGCAGACCTGTAGGTGTTGCCATTTTGCCTGACGGATCTATCCTGGTCAATGACGATACAGGAAACACAATATGGAAAGTAACCGTATCTAATAAGTCACGTAAGACAGAATAATAATTCAATAACCAAAAAAAACCAAAATATCATGAGCAATCAAAACAAGAATACGAAACCAACTGAAGATCAGGAAAAAGCCGCTAAAGAAAGCATAGATCGCTTACAGGAAAAAAATCCCGATAAAGAATATGAAATCACTCCGGAGGACAAAAAGGCTCTTGGACCAAAAGGACTAAGTATGGATGGAGGGGATGATGAAGAATTATTACGGAGAAAACGAAAAGTTGATTTTGCCGGTGAAGACCTTGATATCCCCGGTAGTGAATTGGACGATGCACAGGAGCGAAGAGGCAGTGAAGATGAGGAAAATAACCATTATAGCCTTGGCGGTGAGGGAAATGAAGATCTTGAGAGGGAGTAGGGGGTTAAAACACAATTTGTTTTCGGTCATCTGAGCCCTTTTAGACCAAATAGTTGAATCCTGGGGGTATTACTTATTTATACCGTCTTCTTTGAGCAACTCGTCGTTCATCGTGAAGCCTATAATATGTACTCACGAAGACGTTGTGTGGTCCAAATTCTGAATTGGGTACCTCGATGGGATTTTGCATGGAAACCAACTGAGATGATAACATCTAGATTATAATATTTTACACGCTTGTCAGAACCACCAATGTGCAAAATTTGCACATTGCTTTTTTCTTCAAGTTCACCTTCTTTAAAAACATTTCCAATCTGCTTTGTAATGACACTCCTT
Source organism: Aquiflexum lacus (assembly GCF_015476655.1). Lineage (GTDB taxonomy): Bacteria > Bacteroidota > Bacteroidia > Cytophagales > Cyclobacteriaceae > Aquiflexum > Aquiflexum lacus. The sequence goes on along the minus strand of NZ_JABFHF010000013.1, from coordinate 57,745 downwards.
TCGCGCTGAAAGAGTTCGCTCATTTGCTCTTAGGTTAATCATACCCTCTCGTTTTCAAGGCGGGTTTGTATTCTGTCTTGCCGTCTTCGGATTGGTATATGAAGATTTCCGAACTAATTAAGTCCTCGTTTAATATAATTCCTATTCTTTAATTGCTTCAACGTATTTGGCCTTGCTGCCAAATTGTTAAATGATTTCCAACGGTTAACCGTAATCTGTCAGGGGTTTCACTTTTAGGATATCCGTGCTTTCAATGTTGTTTACACCTTCGTCAGCATACTTTTCAAGAAGGGTTTCCAAGACCTTTTTGCTTTAATAATTGCAACCGGAATATTCGGCTTGTAGTAAAGAATGTAATTATACAATGCGAGGAATTTCAAAAAAATATATCAATATGACAGATACCGATAAATTAATGATAGAAACAGAGCATATTTACTCGATTCCATCAATTAGGTCTGTGAGTTCTTTATCTGAGATATTATCTTTTTCAGATTTGCTGTGGATTGTAAGCAGGTAAACAAAGTTGTTCACCAATTTGACACAAGTAATAACTCTTGCACCCCCGGATTTACCTTTGCTTTTTGATTTTATAGCCAATCGAATCTTAAAGCAATTTTACCCTAAAGGTGATCCTTGTGTTGGTTCTTTTTCAAGAGATGTGATCAATTCCAATAATTCTGTTTTCAGGGACTTATATTTTTTGATCAATCTCTTAGAATTCTTTTTAAAGTCTGAAGTGGTAATTACTTTAAAGCTCATTGAGAAAATCCCTTGCAGATTGAAGCTTTATTTTTCCTTCTTGATGAAGTTGTACTTCCTTCATTCCCTGTCTAATACTTTCAATAATCTCTTGTTTAGTAGGTTCTTTATAATCTTCTTCACTATGGATATGTACAAAATCCAAACTTTTTATAAAATTGATAAATGCCGCAGCTTTATTGTCATTGATCTCTAATGTAACTTTCATTGGGTAGCTTGATTTTATGTAAATGAAGGTTTTGAAAATGTATTTTTCAGTAGATTCAAGTTTTCAATATAAATTCTTAACATAAGTTGTTTTCAAATATACGAATATTTTAAACCGGGTTATATTATCTGAATGCATCTCCATGGTTAGCTTTATACTTACATCAAATTAATTAACCCCTCATTACCCCATTTATTTAAAAAATCTTGAAATAAAAAAGAATAAAGTTAAATTTCAGATTCAAAATTCACCTGAGAGATAATTTGGCTTTATTTCGTAAACATGCTTGTCGAAGTAAACGCTTATCTCCAAAAACAGAAATCTTCAAACCTAATTTAACTATATGGCCAATTTTAATATTGATGCAAAAAAGGACATGACTTATGATGCCATTGTCATCGGTTCGGGTATCAGCGGTGGCTGGGCAGCCAAAGAACTATGTGAAAATGGATTAAAGACCTTGGTGTTGGAACGTGGAAGGTTGGTAGAACATGTCAAAGATTACCCCACCATGATGGATGATCCTTGGGATAGCGAGTTGAGGGGTTCATTGACCCCTGAGTTGAAAGAAAAACACAAGGTGGGTATGCGTTCCGGATTTATCGGAATGGACACAGAGCATTTTCATGCCAATGACCTGGAAAACCCCTACACAGAAGTAAAGCCCTTTATGTGGGTCCGTGCCCATCAGATGGGTGGTCGGTCTATCCTATGGGGAAAGCAATGTTACCGCTTTTCTGATTTGGATTTTGAAGCCAATGCAAAGGATGGTTATGGGGTTGATTGGCCAATAAGATACAATGATTTGGCACCATGGTACACCCATGTAGAAAAATATGCGGGTATCAGCGGTGAAGCGATGGGTTTGCCCCATTTACCGGATAGCCATTTTCTACCGGCCATGGAGTTGAATTGTGTGGAAAAACATGTCAAAAGCCGTATTGAAAAAGAATTTCAGGGAAGACATATGATCATCGGTAGGGTGGCCCACTTGACCGAGCCCTTGAACGGCAGGGGAGTTTGCCAGTACAGAAACCGTTGCAGCCGCGGCTGTCCTTATGGGGCCTATTTCAGCAGTAATGCGGTAACCTTACCAGCTGCCAATGCAACAGGTAACCTGACCATAAGACCTTATTCCATTGTACAATCTGTCATTTATGACGAGCAAAAAGGAAAAGCAACAGGTGTGCGCATCATCGATGCAGAAACCAGTGAAGTGGTTGAATATTATGCTAAGATTATTTTCTGCAATGCATCTACCTTGAGCACCACACAGATTTTGCTGAATTCTACTTCAGACCGTTTTCCAAATGGCTTGGGCAATGACAGCGGTGAATTGGGACATAACCTGATGGACCATACTTATAGGGTAGGAGCAATGGGAATTGTGGACGGCTTTGAAGATGAATATTACAAGGGTAGAAGACCCAATGGCATTTATATCCCACGCTATGTCAATCTGGACGAAAAAACCAAAACCGACAAGTTTCTGAGAGGATTTGGATATCAAGGTTCAGGAGGTCGTGCCGGTTGGGGTGCAGGTTCCAATTCGGAAGACTTTGGTGGAGACTTCAAAGATAGCCTGATGAAGCCTGGACCGTGGGAATTCTTTATCACTGGATTTGCAGAGTGTCTTCCTTACCATGAAAACCATGTTTATCTGGACAAAAACAACCTGGACAAGTGGGGGCAGCCGACTTTGGCGATAGATTGTGAATTTAAGGAAAACGAAAAAGCCATGAACAGACAGATCCGAATCGATGCCAAAGAAATGTTGGAGCGAGCGGGATTGAAAGATATTGTAGACTTTGACAATGAGCATGAACCAGGATTTGGTATCCACGAAATGGGAACAGCAAGAATGGGTAGAGATCCTAAAACCTCTGTTCTGAATGCCACCAATCAGGTACATGCCTGTAAAAACGTATTTGTAACAGATGGTGCCTGTATGACTTCTTCATCATGTGTCAATCCGTCCCTTACCTATATGGCACTTACCGCAAGGGCGGCCAATCACGCAGTTTCAGAATTAAAGAAAAATAACCTCTAAGTATATGAACAGGAGAAACGCACTACGAAAAACAGCATTGATGGCAGGGTCCGCCATGGCGGCACCTTCCTTGTTTTCTTTACTTCAATCCTGTAAGCAACAGAACCGATTGGAATGGGAGCCGCTTTTTTTCTCTGAAGATCAAGCAAGGTTTATTTCTGCATTTGTAGATACCATTTTGCCGAGGACAGATACACCCGGGGGATTGGATGTGAAGACGGATATATTTCTGGATTTGGTAATTGCCAAGACTTATGATCCCAAAGCCCAGCAAAATATGGCCTCTGAAATTGATAAATTCAATGCTGAGACCAAAGCAAGTTTTGGAAAAGTTTTTGCCGAATTGAGTGAGGAAGATAAAAAGGCTGTGCTAAAAAAAGCAGAAGCTGAAACTGCCAAATTCAATCCAAAAGTTTGGGGCACAGCCGTAGGAGATCAAAAACCCGTTGGTTTTTACCGTTCCCTAAAATCTATGGTACTTTGGGGTTATTTCACTTCTGAGGAGATCGGAAAAAATCATCTGAGTTATGATCCCATTCCAGGGGAATTCCGTGGATGTATTCCATTGTCGGAAGTGGGGAATACTTGGAGTTTGTAGGGGGTTGAAGACAGGAGACGGGAGACAGAAGACAGAAGATGCGAGATAAAAGAAACCGAGGTCAAACATGCCCGTTAATCTGAAGTTTACAAATTGGCTTATTTCAAGGATGAGAAATGAACCTACAAATCCCTTTGGCATACAGCATCCCAAACCCAAAACATATCAGGGAACTCACAACCATAAAAACCATTTTATCTCTTAATTCATTAAAATAAGGATCGTCAATAAGCATAACAAGGGGTATTCCAAGCAAACCTCTCAGCAAGAATATGGACGTTATGATGACCAAAACAGGTTTTAATAAAGGTAATTTACGAATCAAACCTGCACCTGAAAATGCATAAAGTGACCATATCCCCAAAATAAGGGCAATCCCTAAGGTAGTTATGATAGGACTTGCCAACCCTGCTTCAGCTAGTTGTGCCATTCCTTCTCCAGCCCCAAAAAACCTATACCAATCAGGCCCTCCAATCACAATGGCAATATGTGTAAGGGAAATCAAGGCAGTTAAGACTCCTGCCCAATAAAGTTGTCTGTTTTTCATGTGTGATGAATAATAGTTTGTCATGGCAAGACTTTGGGTAAGCTTGGGACTAGTCATGCCATGACTTTAACCATTTACTTTTTAACAATCGGCAAACTAACACTACTCGGATACTTTCTGGAATGATGGATAGCATTGGTTGCTACTACACCTTCTGTTTCGTCATAATTATTGCCACCGGTATTCAGGTTTCTATCAAATCGGGGGAAGTTGGAAGAGGAAACCTCAATTCTGATTTTATGGCCTTTTTCGAAGTAATTGGAAGTTGACATGGGAGTCATATTGATTTCATAGACTTTCCCGGTTTCCATAAATACTTCTTTTTCATATCCTTCCCTATACCTTACTCTTTGAATGGTTTCATCCAGGTTATAAGCTGTACCGTCAGGATAGACATCAATGAGTTTAATGGTAAGGTCAGTATCTTTGACATCAGAGGAAAGATACAGTTGGGCCTCAATAAATCCGCTTACTTCAACTCCTTCGGTCAATGCCTCGGTAGTATAGACCAAAATATCCTTTCTCAATTCCATCTCCTGTTGGTCAAATGCACCTCCCTGAACGGCATTTCCTGTACAGCACACATTGCCACCATAAGAAGACACAGGATCCATTGGATCGTATTGGAAAGTGTCGGGATTGTCTTTGCTTGGTTTTGAGGTGGACAATTTACCATCTCCCAATCTTGAATTGGCATTGCCCTTACTGTCCAGAAAATAGGTGACCAATTGTGCTTCCTTTGGAGGCCAAGTATCGGAATATTGCCATTTTTTGGACCCCATGGTGAAATAGGTGACTTTTGGCATTTCTTCTGTAACCTTATTTGCCTCACCTTTTAACCAATAGTCAAACCAAGCATAAGTCATGTCATTGTAGGGTAATCTTGCATCTCCCATACTTCTTTCACCGACGATGGTATTTTCAGTAGCCCGGGTAAATGAACAGTGTAGGGTGGGGGCAATGACCAAAAACTGATTATCCCTGATTTTTGGATCTTTGGCATTTTCCCTGACATGGTTGTACATCGCCAAATTGGGACTGGAAGCCACATCATACCAAGACACAAACCAAAATGCAGGTTTTTCAAATTCCATATCATCATGGAATAGCCCTCCTTTATACCATTCCGGAGAATTAGGTTTTCTGGTGATCATTTCTTCGTAAATCCCCTGAGGGCCATCAACATTTCGGATGATATCCTGCACAGGTAAATGGGCCAAAGCCTCCTTCCAATCTACCCTTGGATATCTTGGAGCCATATCATAAAACTTCTGAAGTCTTAATAAATCTTCCTGCGAGATTCCCTCAGGCAGTTTTGGAGCCATGGGGTCATGTTGGGTACCGTAAAGCCATGCAGTAAACAGCATCTGTCCGGCACCGCCTCGGTACCAGTTTCCCTGCTCAAAATATTTTCCAATTCTTCCCACACCAGCACCATATCCCTGGGGCACCATAGCAGCATGTGCAGGATGGTTAAGCGCAGCAACTGCCATTTGCCATTCAGCAGTAGAGGAACAACCAATGGTACCGATTTTTCCATTACTCCAATTTTGATCAGCCATCCAGGTAAAGGCATCATAGCCATCGGTTAATGGAGTTCCTAAGATGTCCCATTCTCCTTCTGAAAAAAACCTTCCACGTTCATTTTGTACGACATAAGCATAACCTTTTTGAACCGCTTCCAATGCGGTTTGCATAGTACGAGTCACCAATTCTCCATCCCGGTATGAATTGAAATTGTAAGGGGTTCTTGAAAAAATTATTGGAACCGGGTTGTCTGTCTTTGGCCTGTAAATATCAGTGGCCAACCTGACCCCGTCTCTCATGGGCATCATGACCTTTTGATCGACAATGGCTATTTCCTGAAGTTGCTCAAGAATGTTTTTTTCCTGTGCCCAACTTTGACCGGAAATGATCAGGAGCAACAGCAATAATGCTAAGGTTTTGAATGCTTTCATCTAGGGGAACATTTAATAAACCCTAGTTTAATTATTATTCTTTTAAAAAGCTTGAAAATATTATTCAGATGGGTGAAAAGTGTTGTCAATATCCCTATCTTAATTAATTGTATAGGATAAAAAAAGTTTCTATTTAGAATTGAAATTGAAGGTATTTTTGAATTTTTGACCAATAGGTTCTTTGTGCTGTCTTTTTTTGGCTCTTGCCTTTTTCCTACGCTTTCTATCCTGCTCTTTGCTTTTTACCAAAACCATTCTTGCAGTAATTCCAACCTGACCTCTAATAAACTCTTCTCTCCCAGACAAATTGAAATTTGGTTTGTAATCCAAAGAGATGACAGTATTGGCAATTGTAAGTTCTACTCCTGCAATGATATCAACTCCTGAAGTCGCATTTCCGTAAGTATGTAGGATCTGCTTGCTTTCTGTATCCTTTACAAAACTTTCCTCCCAACCTCCCGATATGCCCGCACCATAATAGTAATTGAATCTTTTGGAAATGATCGGCCGATGTACTTCTACCAACAAATGGGCTGTTGAATTATTCCTAAAATCAGATTGTAAAATTCCTTCAAGTGTGATATGCTTAAAAACACGTTGTTGGGCAGAAAGGCCAAAAGTTCTACTGAAGTCATTGCTTCCCATTCGGATACCCACCGCTGATCCATATCGCTGCGCTTCAACTTCTAAGGACAGGAAAACAAGTATAAGAAGGGAAATCAGGGTGTAGCTTTTATTTATCAAAGGATTATTATCAAATGAAAACCTTCTGTACCAAATATTGTTCCAAATTGAGTTTTTCGAGATCTACCAGTCTTCTTCCTTGCCATCATCGTCTAAATCTTCATTGATCGAAATGATATTTGTAAAAATGTCCGTACCCATTTCTGTTATAAAAGCAGCGCTTGAAAACAACTGTTCATTTACTTCTAGCAAGTTCTCATGCGTAGCAGACGCTATATGCTTGGGAATCTTGTAAAGTCTGATGTCCTTTTTTTCAAAGGGTGTCTTGGATTTACTTTCAAATAAATACGGCAATAGTATTTTCGAGCTGTTCATAGCAATCAGGTCAACCCTATATTCTTCAAAATAGGAGATAAGCCTGGTATTGATGTCTTCAAAAAAATCCAAAGTTTCCTGGAGCCTAACCCTGGAACCGGCTCTGGATTTTCCTTTTGTCTTGAGGTATTTGACCTGACTTTTTCCCTGCTTTTTTCTTACCATGTAGGCCCTAAATACTTTGTGATCCATCAATTCCGTGTTTTCAAATAATGCAACAGAAGCAATTCCGGATTTGATCAATAAAATGATATGGTTGATAAAACCCAGTTTTATCACCTTATTTTCTTCGGGTATGTAATTCAGATCGATTGATAATCTCAAGATTAAAATTTTATTATGTTCTGAATCATAACCTGTTATAGTCTTTTTTTGGGAATTATAGCTCATAGTGAAATTATTTTCACCACAGAAAATCAACAGATTTCTCAATTGGTCAAAATTTAATTTTTTCCAAACCATAATTTTTTTTAATTTTTTTGATTAAAATGGCTTAATTTTTGTAATTTACATACAAAAAAAACACCTATTGATAACTTAATATTTAAATGCTACTCTTTTAAATATTACTTAAACAAAATATTTCAAAAAGAAAATTCATCAAATCCACTAAAAGATTCCGGCAAGACATCATAAAAAAACAGGGATGTTTAAGAATTTGGAATAATTAACTAAAATAATATAATATTTATCAAAAGGATTAAAATAAAGATAAAAGATATTCGTTATATCAAAACATAAATTGGAATAGTGCATGAAAATCAAAGAAATGATATTGCTCCATGAAAACTTTTTAACTGATTTTGGCTTTCATTTGGAGCCCAAAAAATTGCTATATTCCAAATCATTTGTTCAAGGAAAACAGATAATATTTTTTCATCATACTTATTTTAATGACGCTACCTATTTTGAATATCATCTGGGAGTCCGGTTTGATCAAGTTGAAACCATCATTCATAAGTTTTTACCAACATTGGGGGATTATAAGGACAGAAGTATCACTTTGGTGGAAACAATGGATAGCATAGATTCAAATATGCCAAGAAGATATTTTTTGGAGAATGACCTTGAGATCGGACCTGTTATAGAAAAAGTGGAAGACTTCATGATCAAATTGGGATTTCCATGGATGGATAATTTTTCAAGTGGTAAAAAGCTCGAAAGATTCTTTAATGAAGATCCGGACAAAAATATCCTCACACAAAATTTCACCTACAGATCTTCAAGAGGGATTACGTTAGCCAAACTATACAATCCTTCAAAATACAAGGAGGTCAGAGATACATACCTTGCCAAAATGGAAGAGATGCAAGTGACACCTTTTACTGTTGCATGTTTTCTTAATTTATTAGACTATCTGGATAATCTTTGAACCTGTACATAGGTCTTTGTAAGCCATGCAAACTTGTTGTTCTCATCAATGCTAAGCTCTTCATGTTGATCTTTTGTGCCATAAAAATTGAATAGTAATTTCAATGGCTTCTTCAAAGGGAGTAACCTTATACCCTAGATTTTGGATCGCCTTTTCTGAACTGAATGCAGCGTCTTGATTGATTCTCTTTACAAAATCAGGAGTTATTTTTGGGGTTCTTCCAAATTTATCACCCAGAAACAATTCAAACGATGACCAATATTTTAAAGGCCAAATAGGAAATTTAAGAATGATACCTCGTTGTGGGCTAAGTTTTTGAATGGTTTTAAAAAGCTCTCCAAGAGATTTGTTTTCTCCTCCTAAAATATATTTCTGTCCAATTTCACCCTTATCCCGGGCTTTGATATGGCCCTCTACAATATCATCAATATATCCATAATTACCCAAAGCGCGGTGATTGGTTGGCATAATGGCAATTCTGTTTTTGAGATATCCTGCTATCAGACGGTTTATTCCTGAACTTGGAGATTCTAAACCGGGCCCAAAAATACGGGAAGGATTTACTATCAACCCAGGGAATCCATTGGATACTTCTTTTTGAACTTCCTCCTCAGCTAAATATTTGGATAATTCATAATCATTGTTGAAACTCGACCATCTTGAAGTGTTTTCATCATTCGGTTTTTTCAGAGATGGACCAATAGTTCCTGTACTGCTTGTTAAGATGAATTTTTTGACATTTGCTTCTTTAGCCGCTTGAATAAGGTTTTTTGTTCCGTCAACATTTACAGTAAAAAAATCCTCTGGGTTTTTTGACCACACTCTGGCCAATGCTGCAACATGAAAAATGACTTCACAATCAGCCAAAGCCTCTTTGACGCTTTTTAAGTCCAAAATATCTCCATAAAAAATCTTGATATTGGGATGCATCAGGTGAACAGCTATATTTTTGTTTCGGATCAAAACTTGGACATGTTCGCCGGATTCTGCTAGCTTCCATGCTAACTTTTGTCCCAAATAACCAGATGCACCCGTAATAAATGTTTTCATGAACTGTAAAATTGGTAGGAAAAATTTCAAAAATTTATCTAATTTATAATATTCTTCAATAATCCAAAAATTGATTTGGCAGCTTCTATTCAACTAATGAATGAATATGATCCTTCTGTCTTCCAACCATTTTCGTGGAAAAACTAATGGTATATAGTCGGATAATCATAAATCATTTCTTTCTAATTACTCCTTTGACGGCGTCGGCTTTCAATGGATCTTCAGGCCAAGAGTGTTTTGGATACCTTCGTTTCAAATCTTTTTTAACATCAAAATACGTATTGGTCCAAAAACTTCTCAAGTCAGAAGTGACCTGAACAGGCTTAAAACCCGGAGACAATAAATGTAACAAAATGGGAGTTCGATTACGATTGATTTTTGGGGTTTCAAGCCAACCAAAAACTTCCTGAAGTCTTACGGAAAGTATAGGAACCTCTCCCTCAGTGCGATATTCAAGAGGAACCATGCTTCCGCTGGGAACTAGGATTTTTGGGGGAGCTAACTCATTGATTTTTTGTTGTTGCTCAAAATCCAAAAAATGAAACAGTATTTCATTCAGTTCAAGTTTCCATAAATCTTCTTCTCTTTTGACGTCATCGAGATAAGGGGAAATCCATTGTTCCAAATGCTTGATTAAATACTGCTTACTGAAATCAGGCCAGTTTTCAGCTGGATTCCACACTTTTAATGAATTTACCCTGTTAAGAAGCTGGCTTACATCTTCGCTAAAGTTCAATAAATCAGGGTCTTCCTTTATGGCTGAAATTATGGCCTCTTTTTTTTCATTTAAGGACACATCCTTTAAAGGAATGGATTTAAGAATAATTGATCCAATGCAGATATTTTTTAAAGCCTTCAATTCCCCTTCCTTTTTGTCCCATTTGACCATTCTCTTTTCTTTGATCATTGGAAGGAGGTCTTTGGGGTCTAGTGGTGATGCCATGAATATTTTTCCCAATCCATCTCTTGCATCTACATGCGATATGGCAATCCATGATTCATTTGCAAGATCATCTCTGTGCCCCATCATGGCTATTTTGCCATTGGCCATTTGAAATTGGGCGTTGTTTCCAGGTCTGGCACTTGCAATCCGCTCAGGATAGGCGTAAGCTATCAAAAGACCGGTTTCAAAAGAGTCCACGGGCGTATTCTCCTCATCTATCTTCAGCATCTTTCTGTATTGTTTACCGACTTTCTCAATTTTGTTAAAACCTTTGATGAAAAGATTCTCCCTTCTAGCCCTTCTCAATCCTTCTATCCTCAGATTGAGGTCTACACCCATTTCCGGTTCCAAAGGATCTCTTTCTTCCAATAAAGCTGCGATGTCTGTGGCCAGGGCTGTTTTCCCCAATTCTTCCGCAATGATCAGCATGTGTGCAATCCTAGGATGGGCAGGAATCTGATGTACTTTTTTCCCATGGACTGTAATCTCTCCCTTTTCCAACACATTGATTTCATGTAACAGTTCGGTGGCTTGTGCTACAGTTCCCAGTGGGGGAGGAGTCAACCAAGTGAGGTCTTGGACATTTTCAATTCCCCATTTTGCCATATCCAAAACCAAAAAAGCCAGGTCAGCTTCCAAAATTTCAGGGGTTCTGAATTCCTGTAATTGGGAATGGGTGAAGGTTGACCACATCCGGTAACAATGCCCGGGACCCAATCTTCCTGCTCTTCCTGCACGCTGATCGGCTGAATCATTTGAAATTCGAATAGTTTCCAGTCTTGATAAACCCGATCGCGGATTAAATTTTGATGTCCTGCCAAATCCAGAATCTACCACTACCGAAACTCCTTCTATGGTTAAACTTGTTTCTGCGATAGATGTAGCCAAAACAACTTTTCTTTTTCCTTTTTTATTGGGGAAAATGGCCTGATGTTGAGCTTGGGGACTCAGTTGTCCATAAAGCGGATGAATAGCAAATTCAGGTAAATTTTTTCTCAAAATAGCTTCTGTTTTTTTTATCTCCCCCTGACCGGGTAGGAAGACCAAAATATCCCCTGCATGATTTTTGGAAGCATTTATAACTGTATTGGAAACCATTTCAGGCATCAAGAATGGATCAAAATCACCTGAATAATGAAATTCAACAGGAAACATTTTTCCTTCACTTTTTAAAGATGGCGCTTTTAATAGCATCTGAAGTTGAGGCATGTCCAAGGTAGCGGACATCACTAAAATCCGTAGGTCAGGTCTTAAAACTTGCTGAACTTCCCTGCACAGGGCCATGGCCACATCTGCATGAATGTTCCTTTCATGGAATTCATCGAAAATAACCAAACCAATATCCTCAAGAGCATTGTCATTAAGAAGCATTCTTGTGAGAATCCCTTCTGTCAATACCTCTAATTTGGTAATTTCTGAAACCTGACTTTCAAATCTGATTCGGTAACCGATGGATTCACCGACTTTCTCACCCAGCAGATCAGACATTCGCCATGCGATGGTTTTAGCTGCCAATCTCCTTGGTTCCAACATGAGAATTTTCTTACCCTTCAAAAATGGCTCATTCAATAAAGCGAGAGGTAGAAGCGTGCTTTTACCTGCGCCCGGAGGAGCGTTTACAACAAGGGTATTGAAGTTGTTCAGTTTTTCCTTGACTTCACTGAGGATATCAAGTATAGGAAGTTTGATAGAATAGGGATCGAAATTCAAGCGATTTGGATTTAAAATAAAAAACCACTGATTCTTTTGAAATTCATAAGAATCAGTGGTCAGATTGTATTTAGATATTTAATTATTCAATTTTCGCAAAACTGATACCGTATTCCCATCTCATTTCGACACGGTCATTTTTCACTTCATATACCAGTCTTTCTTCCATTTTATCTCCAAAGTTGGATGGTATACTGACTCTCAGGGCATCTTGACTTTCATCATAAGAATATGCACCCCATTGTTTGGCCACCTTATTGAAAATCAGGGTAGATTCTCCTTCATTAGGGATAATGAAAAGGGAATATTTACCGGCAGGTAAAGTCTGTCCTTGCACTTTTATATCCTTTGAAGTTTCAAAAGTGGTAGCATCGTTTGCTCCAGCCCTCCAAACCTGTCCAACAGGTACCAAATCTCCCCAAATAACCCGACCTTTGACGGCAGGACTGCTGTAGTTGATGGTGATTTTGGCACCGTTGATGGTTCCTTCAGCAGTACGGGCAGGACTTGGTTTATCATCCTGTGCGATAGCCAAAGCTGCTATCAAAGCAAAGGTCAAGGTCATGACACCGAACTTTGCAAAAATAAAATTTTTCATGGTTTATTGATTTTATGTTTGTTTGGATTAACTCAAAAGAATCATTTTAGTTGTCAAATGAAGTATTAAATCTTCACCCAAGCTTCTTTTCTGTGACTTTCGATGATTCTTTCACATATTAACAATTCCCGCATCCCATCCTCAAAAGTAGGAAAAGTTGGTTTTGAAGGTTGTTTGCCCTGTCTGACAGCAGCATATACTTCTTTGAACATTTGTTTGGAAGTATCAGGAAAACCCTCATTATGTCCTCCAGGGAAACTGATCAAACCTGCTGCTTCTCTGGAAAATAGAGAAGGATCTTTCATCAGCTGTTGATTGGCAGTTTCTCTTTTACCGATCCACATTTCATTAGGCCTTTCCGAACACCATTCAAAATTAGCTTTAGATCCAGCAATCTCAATGTTCAGGCGGTTTTTCCTACCAGCATTGACCTGACTTACTGTAACAGAACCTTTGTTGCCGTTGTCAAAACGTAACATCACGGTTGCATGGTCTTCAGTATTGATGGGCACTTCTACATAATCTGATTCCTGAAGCATTTTTCCCGAATAAGTTTCAATGGGCTTTAAGGGCTTCAATCTCGTTTTGTGCACGGTCGAGAAATCTGCCATTACTTCTATAACCCTAAGTCCTGTCACATATTCTGTCAAATCCAATAAGTGAGAACCGATATCAGCAATTGCCCTTGAATCTCCTGATTTATCAGGTTCTAATCTCCAATTATAGTCTGTATTAAGATATAACCAATCCTGAAGATATGAGCCCATGATACTGTAAACATCTCCCAATTCCCCTGCTTCTCTCATGGTTTTCATTTGGCGCACCATGGGGTAATAGCGAAGGTTGAAATGTACCGCATTCACCAATCCTTTTTCTTTGGCCAAAGTTACAAGCTCTTCTGCTTCCTCAATTTTTGTTGCAAGTGGTTTTTCGCAAACTACATGCTTCCCAGCTAACAAAGCTGCTTTGGATTGAGAAAAATGTAAAAAATTTGGAGTGCAGATGTGTACAATGTCAATGTCAGGCTGCTGAAGCATTTCTTCAAAAGTATACGCATTTGGGATACCCAAAATTTCAGCCTTTTCTTTAGCCAATTCGATATTTACTTCACATAAAGCGGTAACCTCTATATTTGGAAGCCTTCTTAATGCTTCAAGATGTGCGGGTCCTATAAAGCCGGTACCTACTATGGCTGCATTGATTTTTCTGTTCATTGGTATTTTGGTTTGAAATGTAGATTAAAGATAGGAGCAAGATTCGTAATATAAAAAATACCATGCCAAAAATGGCTTTGGGAGGGGTTAAAAAGAAAAAAGGCCACTGTATTGCTACAGTAGACCTTTCCACCAATTATGATTAAAAAATTGGAATCTATGAAAGACTTTATTCTATCTCTTAGTAATTATCAAAAAACAATCAGGATAATTGCAATAAGGCCGGATATCAATCCAATGATTTTTGTACTTATGGCAATAAAACTTTTGAATTCATGGTTTTTGGCCATTTCAACACTATCAAATAATACTTCTCCAGATGAAGATCTATGATAAAATTCATAAATATCAGTTTCGAATCGATTCTTGTGAGAAAGCACCAAAAAGAATGCAGAAAGACATAGACTGATCATCAATAGATGGTTTTTACCAAATCCAAAGGATTGAAATGAATTAGACAATCCTTCTAAGGAAATTGGAAGAAAATGAGCAGAGGCATATTCATTTTCTCCTGAAGGAATAATTACCTCATTGACGGTATTATCACTTTTTATAATCTCTCCCGACTCAGATCCATTTACGAAAGAATATTTGGCGGGAAACGGGGCTAGTGTCTGAGCTGTTAAATTTTGAATCTGAAATAACACAAAAACAACTAATGCTAAAGCAAATATCCTGGTGATTAAATTTTTCATGCCTTTATTGATATTAGGGGGTGACTAAAATTCAATATTTTTGGGTGACTTAACTGATTGAAAATAAGGTATAAATAATTATATATCAAAATATTTAATTAAAAAAAACTTATAATACAAAATATAATGTATGAAATATTTTTTAGTGCTTTCAAAAATGATTTATAATTATAGATATAGTTGATTTTTATTTAGATCACTTTTAAAATTACCTTAAAAAGGTGGCTTAATTTTCAAAAAATCATCTAATTGTTGATGGTTTGATAAGAACAATCCTGTTTGATAAAAATAAAATATCTCGAAAAACCCTGATAAATTAACATTGTAATATAGCCTGCTCATTAATAAATAGTGAAGTATTTGAAGCATTAAACAATTTTTTATATTAAATTAAGGGTAATTTTTGAAATAATATGAATGATAAATTTGAAATTATAGACTTTAAAGCGAAAGATGGATTTCCCTTGAATCTTTGGCATTTCAAATCAGAAAAAACTCCATCGAAAGGACCTGTACTATTGGTTCATGGTGCAGGAGTAAGGGCAAATATCTTTAATGCTCCAACGGAAAAGAATATCATACAAGTTTTAGCGGAAGATGGATATGATGTATGGTTGGAAAATTGGAGAGCAAGTATCGATTTGGAACCCAATGAATGGGATTTGGACGTTGTAGCTAAAAATGATCATC
This sequence comes from Aquiflexum lacus, assembly GCF_015476655.1. GTDB lineage: Bacteria > Bacteroidota > Bacteroidia > Cytophagales > Cyclobacteriaceae > Aquiflexum > Aquiflexum lacus. Next base: position 42,291 of record NZ_JABFHF010000013.1, on the reverse strand, counting down.
CCGCAGCTGTTAAGAAGGTAGTGGAGCTCACGAGTCATCAAGAAATTAAAGCCATCATACATTGTCAGGGGAGCACCAGTTTTATGATTTCAGTTTCTTTGGGATTGGTACCCGAAGTTAAAACTATTATCAGTAATGCAGTATCTCTGCATCCAGTTGTTCCAAAATGGTCCATATTTAAACTGAAGTTTTTGGTTCCTATTGTCAATACGATATTCACCTATCTCAATCCTCAATGGGGCAAGGAAGCACCTGATTTTAAAACAAAATTGCTCCGAAAGTTGGTAAAGGTAACCCATCCGGAAAAAGATACTATGGTGGGTAAGTTTGTGAGCTTTACTTACGGTTCGGGATTTCCAGCACTTTGGTTACTTAAAAATTTGAATAAAGAAACCATGGAGTGGATTCAAAATGAATTTGCAGAGGTTCCTTTGTCCTTCTTCAAACATATCAGGTCTTGTATCAATCACGGTGTTTTGGTTTCAAAAAATAATAGTAATGGCCAATCATATGCTCCCGAGAATTTCAAACCTGATGCAAGAATTGTTCTGTTCAGTGGAGTAAAAAATCTCTGTTTTCTACCGGACAGTCAAAAGAATACCTTTGAATATTTAGAGAGGTTGGACCCAGGAGCCCACCGGTTGTATCTATTGGAAGAGTATAGCCATTTGGATGTGTTTTTTGGCAAAAACTCCCATATAGATGTATTTCCGATTATGATTGATGAACTAAACAAGCCCTAATATGAAAAATTATGCCTCCCAAAAGGATCAAACATTATGAAGGGAAATATGCCCTTGTTGATGGAATACCTTACCAAATGCCCGTCAGCGCCCGCAATTCCCCTGCGATGATGGCAGGATTTACCTGTGATTGGGATAAAGCCAACGCTTTGCTGCCCGGAAATGAAATCCATGCCATGAAATTGCCCAATGGAAAAGCTGCGCTATTGATCACTGTCATTGACTATGTGGACACCAGCATCGGCAAATACATTGAATACAGCATTGCAATAGGTTGCACCAAGGGCTCCAAACCTGCCCCCCGTATCCTCAATTCCATGATGCTCAAAAAATATGGGACAGGTCAATTTATTCTTGATTTGCCTGTAAGTTCAGAAGTATCGGTAAAAGGGGGCAAAGGCATTTGGGGCATGCCGAAACATATTGCAAATCTGGACTTTAAGGTTACCGACACCACCGTTAGCAGCCAGTATGAAAAAGATGGACAGTTTGTTTTCAGAATTGAAATTGTAAGACCGAACAGCCCTTCCATTAGGTTAAAGGTAGGAGCCACTAATTATTGTAGGTTCAGAAACATGCTAATGGCATCCTATATCTATTTTGACACCAAAGCAGGCATCAATTTATTCGGCAAAGCCAAGGCCAATTTATACATAGGTGATCATCCCAATGTTTCATTTCTAAGGGGCATTGACATCAATCCCGACCCTTTTTTCACAGTATTCATGCCCAAAACAGTAGGTATCTTGGATGATCATTTTGAAAGTTGGTTTATGACCTATGATGAACCACCAAAGGAAATGCCTGAGGGATTGGAAAGTGTCATAAACCTTGGTCAAAGTGAGGAATGGCTGCCTGATCCTTCTATCACTGATTTCGAAAAATATAAAATCAAATAACCTTAATTACTTATGAAATTTGAGAAAAAACCTATGGTAAACTGGTATGATCCCAAGCAATTGGCATCTACCGGTATGAAAACGGTGGTATCTTCTGTTTTTGGAAATTTTGCGGATAGGAGGGAAATGCAGGCTGCACTAGACCCTAAATTGGATTATATTGATTATTCTGACAGAGTGGATATTTGGATCGATTATATTTCGGATTTAGGCGATGGCTTTAATCCTACTTATACGATGGCGCACCTTCTTGCCAAAGATCATCTTGAAGTCAAGGGCAAAAAAATAAAACGAGGAAAAATTTTGATCATGGGTGGAGATGAAGTTTATCCCACTCCGGAAATGCATGAATACCGAAATAGGTTGCAAGGGCCATTTCATGCAGCTTTTCCCGGAAATAGAAATGACCCTGATCCGCCACATTTATATGCTATTCCTGGCAACCATGATTGGTATGATGGTCTGACCAATTTCATCAAAGTGTTTCTCCAAAAAAGATCCATGGGTAATTGGAGGACACAACAAACTAGAAGTTATTTTGCTTTAAAATTACCCCATAACTACTGGTTGTTGGGCATTGATATCCAACTAAATGCAGATATTGATATTCCCCAACTCAATTACTTTAGGGAAATTGCAAAGAATGACATTCAGGCAAATAATAAAATTATTTTAGTAACGGCAGAACCATCTTGGGTGTACAAGTCTTTCAGTCAAAAAAGCTCTGCCCATGACCGGTTCAAGTTTTTTATTGATAAAATCATTTTTGGCAAAACCCATCTTGAGGATCCGGATTGCTTCTATGGAGGTAAAAACAAAAGTATTCAGGTAACCACTATTTTGACAGGTGACTTGCACCATTACTCTCATTATGTAGAAGAAGGAATCATCAACAAAAAATGCCATCTCATTACAGCAGGTGGCGGTGGTGCGTTTATGCATACAACACATACGCTAAAAAAGGAAATCAATGCTTCCGAAGGATACAATGCGACTTTGATGGAACCTACATTTCCTTCCAAAAGTGACTCTATAATGCTCGGTTACAAAAATTTGCTTTTTCCTTTTTATAATGTAAGCATGCTTTTGTTTTTCGGCATTTTTCACCTGTTCACTGCTTGGTTACTTCAAGTCGGTACTAAAAGTGACCCCTCAACATTCATGGAAAGTGCAAAGAGTATATCACTATTTGATGGAGGGATTGGGGAATATTTATCCTTGATTGGAGGTAGTTTGAGTCATATCCCGTCCGTATTGGCTTTGAATTTATTACTGTTTGGTGGATTGTTGGTTTTTACGGATGTCAAATCAGGTAAAGGCAATTGGAACTATATCGCAGGTGGAGTACATGGTATTTTGCATGTTGCCAATTTATATATACTGATATGGCTATTTTCCAGGTATAATTTATTTACGCAAGGGATGAAAATTGATAGCTTACAACAGGTCTTATGGTTTTCAGCTGAAATGATTGTAGTTGGTGGAATTTTAAGTGGTATACTTTTCGGTCTGTATCTTCTTATCAGTGGTAATTTTCTCAACAATCACATCACAGAGGCATCATCGTCATTTTTGGGAGAGGATTATAAGAACTTTTTAAGGCTGCACTTAGACGAAAAAGCCTTAACCATTTATCCAATAGGAGTAAAAACAGTGGTTAAAAACTGGAAGGATGTAAACAAAGGAACCGGCAAAGACCCTCAATATAAAGGAGATGAAGTAAAATATGACCTCATAGAAGAAAATCCCATCAACATAGCTCACTAAACAAGACCATGAAAAAACTATCCAAATCTTTATCAGAACTCAAAAGTCATTATGATTTTATTGTAATTGGTTCGGGATATGGCGGAAGTATAGCCGCATCAAGAATGTCGCGATTAGGCAAATCTGTCTGTCTGTTTGAAAAAGGAAAAGAATTTTTACCCGGTCAATTTCCAAAAACCCTGAAAGAAGCCGCTTTGGAAATGAACATGAAAAAAGGCAAAGGTTCTGAATCCAGAAATGGTTTGTATGAATTCAATTTTGGAGATGGAATCAATGTCTTTAAAGGATGTGGACTTGGAGGAACATCGCTTGTCAATGCGAATGTTTCCATCAAACCTGAACCTAGGGTAATGGAGCAAAAAGAATGGCCGACAGCTATAAGGGAAGATGTGGGTTCCTTTGAAGATGGATTACAAAGGGCATGGGAAATGCTTCAACCCAATCCTTATCCCGAAAATGAGAATGGGTATCCTGTGTTGAAAAAAACCGAAGCAATGCGCATATCGGCAAACCGTATGGCTGAAGAATTCAAATTACTTGATATCAATGTGACCTTTGAAGACAGAGTTGACAACCACGTTGGAATCCAACAACCAAAATGTAACAATTGCGGAGATTGTGTCACAGGTTGTAATGTTGGCGCCAAAAACACCACTGCCATGAATTATCTTCCTGATGCTTTTAATCACAGTGCCGATATTTTTACTGAGATCAATGTTAGATACGTGGAAAAATCAAATGGAAATTGGAAAGTTTATTTCAACCCCTTGAATACTGGAAGGGAGGTTTTTGACACGCCGGAAATGTTTGTTTATGCACAAAACGTAATATTAAGTGCAGGATCTTTGGGTTCCACAGAGATCCTTTTCCGCTCTGCTCAAAAAGGTTTGAAAGTTTCCTCCATGTTGGGGAAAAGATTTACCGGTAACGGTGATGCTTTAGGATTTGGATACAACAATGACGTACCGATAAACGGTATTGGGCTCGGTAAAAGAGGAAATGGTCAAGTTTCGGAGGTAGGGCCATGCATTACTTCAGTGATCGATATGCGGAATGGGTCGGTAATGGAAAACGGAATGACTTTGGAAGAAGGTACAGTTCCCGGGCCAATTAGGGGTATCATGCCCGGCACACTCCTGACATTCTCCAGATTGTTTGGTTTGAACAGAGACAGGATTTTTTCCAATAATTTTTTTAAGAGAAAATGGCGGGAGATAGTAAGCATGGTCAGAGGACCTTTTTATGGTGCTATCAATCATACACAAATCTATTTGGTAATGACACATGATGATGGAAATGGGCAAATGGTATTTGAGGATGATCAGCTTCGTATAAATTGGCAGGGTGTGGGCAAACAGGAAATATTCAAAAAAGTCGAAGACAAGTTACTAAGTGCCACTAGAGCTTTGGGAGGAACAAAAGTACCCAATCCAACATGGAATAAAAGAATGGATTATGATTTGGTAACTGTCCATCCACTTGGGGGCTGTGGTATGGCTGATCATGCCGGGCTAGGGGTTACCGATCATAAAGGTCAGGTTTTTTCAGGAACCTCAGGTACTGAACTTCATGATGGCCTGTATGTTATGGATGGGGCAGTTATTCCAAGACCTGTAGGTACCAATCCTTTATTGACCATCAGTGCATTGGCTGAAAGAAGTTGTAAGCTGATCGCAGAAGAAATGGATTTAGATTTAGATTATGGATTCAATGTCCTTCCGGAAAAAGATTCAAGTCCCAATATCAAGCCCGGTGTTCAGTTTACCGAAACCATGAAAGGCTATTTTTCAACAGAGGAAAAAGAGGATTATCACCAAGGATTTGAGAAGGGGAAAAATTCTAATTCAGCATTTCAATTTACCCTGACCATCAGGTCAGAAGATGTGGAGTCTTTTGTTGGAGTATCCACTCATGAAGCAGGAATGTATGGCACAATGTTGGTTCCTTCACTTTCATCAGAACCCCTTGCAGCCATTCAGGGTACCTTCAACCTATTTATTGAAAATAGTCAGGATCCTGAAAGGAAAAAAATGTTGTACAAGACTGTTCTTCTCAGTAAGGAAGGTAAAAAATATTATTTCAGAGGATTCAAGGATGTATACAATAATAAAGGGTTTGATGTATGGAAAGATACTACCACCTTATTCATTACTGTTTTTGAGGGAGAATCAGAGGATGGAAAGATATTAGGAAAAGGAAAACTGATTATCCAACCCGCAGATTTTGCCAAACAACTCACAACAATGAAGGCTTTGAATACTTCCAATAAAATCCAGGGATTGAAGGCAATCACTACATTTGGAAAGTTCTTTGGAGGAAATGTTTTTGAAACATATTTCAAGAAACTCGGAAAAAAAGAATAGTCACAGTCATTTGACAGATTCCCGAAAAGAGGTCATCCATTTGGGTTCAGACTGCCTTTGTTCTAATTTCTTTCTCGCCCAATTGTTGGCCCGCTTCAAAGCTCCCTCAGTTTGGTATTCAGTTCTGGCATTGATCAATAGTTCAATAAAAGTAGCCATTTCCAAGCTTTGTTCGCTCGCAATCATTGTAATTGAATCCTGGAGAAATTTAGTGAAGTCCCTTGGGTCAGCAAAGAGTATAAATTTATTATTAAAATTCATGGCTCCCTTCTCTATCAATTTTGTTTTAAGAGGCGGCGCTATCCAATCGAGAAACTCTGCAGGAATCAATTGTATTACTTGTCCATATTCAGTGTGGTAAAGATGCCAATACTTACTATCTGATGGATTGGGTTCAGTTATTTTTACATCTTTGATATCTTTGGTATTTATAAAATCAGAGATGATTTTACTGTTGTATTGATATGGATACAAAAGACTGAATAAGGTGTCTTCGGCATCAATTGGATTTTGAACTTGGGTCAAAACAATTTCCGTTTCATTGAACTTCTTACTGTTCAATACTTTATTTGAAGCCAAATAAGCAGAGTCCACCTCGCTGATATTTTTTAAAACATTTTCCAATTCCCCGATAACCAAATTTTTACTCATTAAAAAAGAAATTGCAGCATTGTAATCTGTAATATATTCACCTGGATTGTCATACCAGAAATAAATCGGATAGGGGATAGGCTTATTAAAATAATCAATTCTATCCATCAATTCCCAATCAATCCGCAGCGAATCCAAAATTTGAATTTCTTTTTCATTTAGGATCCCATCTGAGGCAATGCCCAAGACCTGTTTGGAAAAATATCCATAATTGAGATCCATTCCCATAAATGAAATGTTCCTTAAATTTTTGATAACGAATGCGATATTGTTTTCTTTAAGAAGCAAAGCAGGTCTTATTCTAGGGTCAGTTTTGGCTGAATCGGCTAATATTTTAATCAGATCAAATTCCTGTTGTAGCAAGGAATCCAATAGCACCACATCAAACCGACTTACAGTTTGTTCTTTTTCAATCCTATTGGCGATTTGGATAATCCTGTCATTATGAAAAACTACTTTTCTTATTTCCTTCCCTGTAATTAAGGTGAAAAGGTTTTTCAATGTTTCAGAAGCTTGATCTTCTGCTTTTTGGAGGATATCAGCCCTATGTGCAAAGGCTAAAAGTTTCTCAACACAATATTCTTTGACGAGTTTGGCATCTTTGAAGTCTACTCTTCCATTGTCATCCAGTATTTCAAATCCTGGAATTCCTTTTTCAGGAATAAACCAAGGGTTGATATCTGCATTAAGGATTTGTGGAGTGAGTCCCATGATGTGGATTTCGCCACGGTCCTCATTGATGATGACAGAAGATTCCTTCAATTCAGAAAAATCAAAGCCAGCTTTTACCCAACCTCTGCCAACCATCGCCAGTTTTTTTCGGGTTTCGCTCTTACTGAGTTCAGCTGTTTTATTTTGGTAATAGAACTGCTTAAAATCTTCTACATCAAGATTTTCATTCGGACTTGGGAGTTCATTATATATCATAAACAATGCTTCCTCTTTATGCCTAGGATTTGGATCCCATTGTACATTTCTCGGCCTCTTGCTTTTGAGCCTATAAATGTATTCCAACATGTCGTCATAAAGAGGATCAGCTACGATATCATTCATAAATCCATGGAAATCCATTTTATCTGCAATATTCCGGCTATTTACGTCATACCGAATAATTCTTCTCCAGCCGCTTACAGGTGTCATTTTTGAATATTCCTGATCTTTTTCTGCCTTGGGCAATTCTTGGAAAGATTTTAAGTTACCCAAAGCAGATTTGATATCACTAAATAAAATAATGGCATTGTTACTGATATTATCATCTTCAATCAAATCTAACCTGGCCTCATCTATAGATGCGATGACCTCACCATAATACTCTGCGGTTACCAATTGACCGATTTGATTGACTTCGGATACCATATTGGCAGTATTTTTTAATTTTATTCCCCCTCCAAAAATCCCCATCGGGTTCCAAATGAAAATCAGTACTACTATAGCCAAAACGATAACTATATCGAGTAAAAATTTCCAGTTTCTGAGGAGCCATCCTATCATTGTTCCACCAGGTTTTCAGGGTTTACCAATAAATTGACCTTGGAAATGATCAAGTCGTCATTTTCAAAATTGATGTAGATTTCCTCATAACCCAAAGAGCCTAAAAGCACATTGAACATTTGCCGAGTATGGTTCTGTGTGGTTTTGACTATTCCCATATATTGTAGATTTTCCCTTATATCGAGTTCGGCAAGACGGAAAAACTCTTCCTGATCTCTGATATTTATTTTGTTGAGAAATATTTTGGGATTTGAAATCAAAGAATCTTCAACAAAACTTGCAGGCGGATATGAAAAATTGATCACTTCTATAGGTGGAAGTCTGAGATGGATTTTGTTTCCTTCAATTCTGATGTCACTTTCTCTGATTTTACTCAGGTCAATTCCTGTCTTGACTTTTGCTTGGGAATAGGCCATAAAGCTGGCTTCATTGATTTTGAAAAAGGCAAGCCTTTTGGTCTTGGTACCAAAAACAATTTTGTCGATCACAAATTCGGTAGTAGCCAAATCTGAAGCGTTTTGGATTTTGCCCACAATAAGCGCTCTGTCATTATTTTGACAGGAGGAGATCAGCACTGCCAAAATAAGCAGTATAGAAGCAAAGTATAGGTAAGGTGTTAATGAAATTTTGGCTTTCATCACTGATGGATTTTCCTGTATTTTTCGTAAGCTGCCTGCAATCTTATATCATATTTGTTTGCTTTATATCCGCTTCCATTATACCCATGAGCAAAGTTTGCCCAGTTATAATTTCCATTATTATTTTCATTTTCCGAAATGAAATTAATCAAAGGGGTACCTTTAAATTTCTTGGTCATGATGAATGCCATAAAATCCATAAAATGGTATTTTTCGTGTTCATGCTGTATGGCCTCAAATTCAATCCAGGACTTATATTGATCTTCTCCATCACCTAATCGCGATTTAATATTGTGATCAAGATTTTCACCTAAAATCTGAAACAAGCCCCAAGAAGCAGAATAGACAGCCAGTTTAGGGTCAATCTTTTTCGCCCTTTCCAACCTGTCATATTCTCCGATTCCTCCTTTATAAAACTCTCTTGTCCAGGATTTGTAAAGGATATCTTTATTGGATCTTTGAAGTTTTTCCAATTCATCCTCTGACATACCATTGTTTTTTAGCAGTCTCCACATGAGATGGCCTTCAAAAAGAATTTTGGCATCTCCATTTTTAAGATGACCTCGGCCAGATGATTCAACTTCGATTACAGCTTTGACCACAGGCAGAGACAGTATAAGATCTTTGGTCTCAGCAAGGTTTTCAAGGGATTCCATCAGTTGATCATCATTGAGAATTTTACCGTTGATATTATCCTTGATTTGTACAAAACCAAATGTATGAATCTCTTCTGGGGCTTCAGTTGAAGTGTTTTTCAAAGTGTTTTTTAGCTCTGTAAGATTTGAAGGGCCTGGTTCTTCTTTTTGGGTTGAAAGCCCAAACTCCCGATCCTCTTCAAAAAAGGCTCTATCGTCATCTGATACAGAGTCGACGAAGCCGTAAGTTGTTGCAGGAATACTGTCATTCTTAGAAGTGCTTGATGAGGTTTTTGCAATTGACGGATCCTGGTCGGTACCAGTTTGGTTTGGATTTTTCCATCTTTCCCTAAAATATTTGAGGGACCTGTCGCCAAAGTAGAAAGCAATCATCATCAAAAAGGCTGTCTCAAAAAATTCGAATTGTTGAATCCTCAATTGCATCATTTCCGGATTAATTTCTTCTGTACCCATGCTGGCTACCAACAACGAAATACCCCCAAACAATAGGGTAAAAGCAATCATACCCCTTACAGTACCAGGAGGAAGTCCGAAGGTTTGACTTCGGTAGGGATTGTACTTAGGTTCACGGATCTGGAATGCTGGATTTTCCAGTTCCAAATTCCGACCCTGTCTTTTGGCTTCTGCTATTTCTGCCCATTCCCCATCAGTGATCCCGAAATTAATATTGTAATGATAAACTGACCAAACAAAATAGATCATAAAAACAGCCAACCAAGTTACCAGCATCAGCAAGCCAACAATGGCAAATATGTTCTTCTGTTCCAAGTACATCAAAACACTATAGATAAAGGAAATCGTCACCAATAGAATCGCAAATATTATAGTACCTTTAAAAAAGACATCATGATATTTATTGACATAATAGGAGTCTCTCACATCCTTTTCCTTATAGTAGCTGATAACTATCCAATAAACTATCCCTAAGGCAAGGATAGATGGAATAGTCCATGACAAGACGCTTTGGTCTTCCTGAAAAAAATGTCTGAGGAAAAAACCTACGACGATGGTTAAAATCACTGTTGCAGTGATTTTTATCAACATTTGGTAAAAGTTGTTGTTCAATTCTTTCATAATGATGTCAGTTTACTTCGATCAAACCAGTCTTCATTGAGTATTTGAATATTTACCTGCTCATTGGAATCGAGAAGGGCGGAGATAATTTTATAAAACCTTTGATATGCGCTTCTAGAACTTTGAAGCATTTTTTGTTGGGTACCTGCTGATACACCATCTGCGATCAAAATACAGCCCTCAGTATTCTCATGATTGTTTCCAACATGAATGTATATTCCTTCAAAATCGGGTACATTTTTGAGGTGTAAGTGTTTGGTAAACCAAGGACTATAAATTCTTAGATAATCTCTTGTTATCCTAGATTGGGCCGGATCGACAGGGCTATATCCAATGGTATAAATACCCGGTGAAATTCTTGTTTTTCCTCTTATTTTTTCTTCCCGATGGGTATCTTCAAGAGTATATGCAAAAAATTTATTTCTAAGGAATATCAGTCCTAATGTAGTTTCACCATCATCAATGTACCTTAAAACAGTGAGTGTACATTTTCCCAATAGTGTGCCATCATCAGTTTGAGACTCTTGAAGTTTGATTTCAAGGTCTTTGATTCTTTGTTGCAATAAGGCAATTTCTTTGTTTCTCTGGGCAATCTCATGGGATTCATGATTTTGATCAAGAGTTGGTTTTTGTGGAGCATCAGGTTTATTTTCTTTGGGACCTGTAAAAGCTACTGCGATTTTCTTAAAACCATTTTCTACCAATACAACCACATATCCAATAAAACCCAACACATATAACCAAGCTTTGCCCAAAACCTCTGGATTGGTGAATATTACCAATACAAGGATGGCAAGGAGCGCTATAATTAAAATTGCAGCAAATTTTTTCATGTTGCTTTTTCAAAGATAAAATCAATGTAAAATCTAATAGAGGCAAAAAAGACAATATTTAATGCTAAAATTTAAATATTAACGCATTAATAATCAAGTAAATGGAGAGTTAACTTTAAGAAAAAATAAAAATATATATAAATTATAGCCTGATTAGGATTCTGAATATGCCATCAAATAAAATTTATTTCTCCATTCAAGGAAACAATCTCATTGTTTATCAAAATACTTTAAAAATAGTATGCTATTGGACTTGAATGGAAATACAAATTCACTAAATTTAAGAGTTAACCATAAAAATTTGACAAATGGCAAATTTCAAACTTCGAATTAATGGCAAAGAACATCAAGTAGATGTTGATGATGATACCCCTTTGCTTTGGGTTTTAAGAGATCATCTTGGTCTTGTAGGTACCAAATATTCCTGCGGTATCGCCCAGTGTGGTGCTTGTATGGTCCATCTCAATGATGAAGCAGTTTATGCCTGCACTTTACCTGTATCAAGTGTTGGTTCAGATAAAATAACAACTATTGAAGGTCTATCAGAAGAAGGAGACCACCCTGTACAAAAAGCATGGGCTGATGTCGATGTAGCACAATGTGGCTATTGTCAGACCGGGCAAATTATGACAGCATCTGCATTCCTAAAGAAAAACCCAAATCCCTCTCTAGAAGAAATAGAGAATGTGATGAATAGGAATCTGTGCAGATGTGGAACATACCACAAAATCAGAGAAGCAGTAGCAATGGCAGCAAAACTTAAATAATCATGGCAAATCTAACAAAAACAAATAGGAGGGACTTCCTTAAAATTGCTGGAACTACAGCAGGAGGTCTATTTATAGGTTTCAATTGGGCCAGCTGTGATTCTCCGAAAGTTCAGGTACTTACCGATCAGGAAGTGCTCTCACAGGTTCATGATTTCAATGCCTATTTATCCATTTCTCCAACAGGGGATATAGTGATTTATTCACCTAATCCTGAATTGGGTCAAAATATCATCACCTCATTTCCAATGATTGTAGCGGAAGAACTTGATGCTGATTGGAGCAAGGTAAGGGTATTTCAAGCGGCTTTGGATAATGAAAAATATGACAGACAGCTTACCGGAGGTTCCGGTGCCATGCCTCATTCCTGGGAAAGGTTGAGAAAAGCAGGGGCAACTGCAAGACATTTATTGTTGGCTGCGGCTGCCGAAAAGCTTCAAGTACCAGTAAGTGAACTGACCACTGAAAAAGGAGAAATCTTCCACAATGGAAAAAAGAAATTCTCTTATGGTGAGATGGTTGCAGATGCTTCCAAATTAACAGCGCCGGAGGAAGTAAGTTTAAAGGATCCTAAAGATTTTAAAATCATTGGAACACCTGTCAAAAATGTCAAGGGAAAAGAAATTTATACAGGCCAATCTCTTTTTGGCTTGGATTTCTATAGAGAGGGAATGGTCAATGCCATGATAACGCGGCCTCCTTTTGGCATGAAAATCAAATCTGTTGATGATTCAGCAGCACGATCAGTTGCCGGGGTTTCTGATGTGATCGTCTTCAAAAATAAAGTAGCGGTTGTTGGTGATTCCACTTGGCCACTGATTAAAGCAAAAAACAAGCTTAGAATAGAATATGAGCCTGATGGAACTGTTGAAAGCAGTTTTGACCATGACCGCATATTTAAGGAACTGCTTGATAGTAAAGATGCAAGGGTCATGCGGAAAGATGGTGATGTGGAAACAGCCTTCAAGAATGCTGCTCAGGTAATCACGAGTGAATACCAATGCCCGTTTTTATCCCATTCACCCATGGAGCCCCAAAATTTCTTTGCACATGTAAAGGGAGATAAGGTGGAATTAGTAGGTCCCACACAAACACCCGACAGGGCAAGAATGGAGACTGCAAGATTACTAGATATTCCTCAGGAAAACATAACAGTGGAATTGACAAGACTTGGTGGAGGTTTTGGCAGAAGACTGGCGGCTGATTTTGTAGTAGAAGCAGCCGAATTGTCAAAAATGCTTGATAAACCTGTTAAAGTAACCTGGAGCAGAGAAGATGATATGACGGGCGGTGCTTACAGACCGGCTGTAAGATATAGGTTCCAAGCTGCTTTGGATGAGCAGGGAAAAATGATCGGATATAAACTCAGAGGTGTTGGGATCAATGCAGGTAATTCCACCAGGGAAAATAACTTCCCCTCCGGTTCTGTTGATAATCTCTTGATTGAAAATGTCGAGCACAAATCCCCGATTACAACCAATGCATGGAGAGCACCTATTACTAATTTCTTGGCCTACGCAGAACAATCCTTTTTGGATGAAGTAGCATTGGCGGGAAAACAAGATCCTGTGAAATTGAGAATGGAACTCTTGGATAGGGCCAAAAATAATCCTGTTGGTGAGATACATTATGATATAGACAGGATGCGAGGAGTTATTCAAACAGCCGCAGACAAATCCAATTGGGGTAAAAACAAGGATGTAATGCAAGGGTTCAGCGTGTATTTCTCGCATAGGTCCTATGTGGCTCAAGTTGCTGATATCGAAATGGAAAATGGACAGCCTGTATTGAAAAAAATCACAGCAGCTACCGATTGTGGAACAGTAGTCCATCCAACAGGTGCAAATCAACAAATTAGAGGGGGTATTGTGGATGGAATGGGGCATGCCATGTTCACCAATATGACTTTTGAAAATGGACTTCCAAAACAAAAGAATTTTGATACCTACCGGTTAATCAGGATGAAGGAAGTTCCTGAAATAGATGTTCATTATGTGGATAGCGGATTTGCACCTACCGGACTAGGGGAGCCTGCACTTCCTCCAACAGGTGGTGCAATTGCAAACGCAATTTTCGCAGCCACAGGTCGAAGAATTAGAACACAACCTTTTATAGAACAAAAAGAATTCTCCGAAATCAAATTACAGATCAAGAGAACTTAAATTCTCTCAACGCCTTCCCAGTGGATTTACTGCTGGGAAGGTTTTTTTATGCCTTTTCTAGCCGTGGCAAGTGAGATAAGATATTAGAACCAAGAGACAAATTCCGTCCCTTGTATTGGGGAACTGAGATTCATTTGAATAAATTAAATTTTTTCTGAAATAAAGACCTGATATCGATCTAAATTCTTAAATCTAATATCTCAGGTCTTCTTCAAATCTCATCCATCTCCCTTTCAGGCCAATATGGACCTGTCAAAATAATCTGCTTTGAATCTCGGTCAATTTCAAATTGGAGTTTCATTTTCTCTTTGTTCTGCTCATGGATATTGAGGCAGGCATTAAAATGTATCAATTCAAAATCCACCAAAAAATAACCATGAAACTCATTTAAGAAGTTAATGAGCCCAGCTAATTGAACATTTTCCACCACAGCTCCTTCTTTTTTATAGTAGTATGAAAGAAATATTCCCATATCCTTTTGTTTTTCAAGAAGGATCTTCAGAATGAGACTTTCAAGGCTTCTATCCTGAATAGATGTTGAAATATCAAATTTCCAAGTTTCTTGCATACTCAAAATTAATTAATTCAGCCGTAAATCCTTAAAATCTTGCTTGAATAAGGCAAAGGTTTTACATTGTCAATTACATGAAATACCCGATTTACTTAGATTACAATGCAACGACTCCCTGTGATAAGGAAGTTATTGAGGCCATGATTCCTTGGTTTGGAGAGCATTTTGGCAATGCCGCAAGCAATAGTCATCCTTACGGTTGGTTGGCCGAAGATGCAGTGGAGACAGCTAGAGAACAGATTGCTAATCTGATTGGAGCCAAGCCAAAGGAAATAGTATTTACATCAGGAGCTACAGAATCCATTAACTTGGCCGTTAAAGGGATTTTTGAATTTTATAAAGGTCAGAAACAACATTATATTACATGCCAAACAGAGCATAAAGCTGTTTTGGACACATTCAAGTCTTTGGAGTCAAAAGGGGCTGAGGTTACTTATCTTCCTGTCAATCAATTTGGTGATATTGACTTAAATGAATTGAAATCAAATATTCAACCCCATACAAAAATGCTTGCTTTTATGTGGGCCAATAATGAAACAGGGCTTATTCACCCTATGTCAGATTTGATAAAATTGGCTAAAGAGCATGACATAATTCTTTTCACGGATGCTGTTCAGGCGGCAGGAAAGATTCCGATATCGACAGGAGGTATACATTTAATGGCTATTTCTGCTCATAAAATGTATGGTCCAAAGGGAGTTGGAGCACTATACATTCGACATAATCACCATTTACCCAAACCCTCGGCTATGATTGAAGGAGGGGGGCATGAGAAGGGCTTTAGAAGTGGTACTTTGAATGTACCTGGAATTGTGGGTTTTGGAAAGGCCGCACAATTAAGACCCAATAAATTGATCGAAGATGCAGAAAGGTTGGGGTCCCTCAGAGATGCACTGGAAAAAAGATTGTTGAGTATAGTAGGTGCCACTTTGAACGGAAGTCGAAACAAAAGGCTTTCTCATGTCAGTAATATTTCATTTTCAGGAGTGGAAGGGGAGGAATTACTCAGAAGGGTAAATAAAGAAATTGCTGTAAGCTCAGGGTCAGCCTGTACAAGTATCTTACCCAAACCTT
The DNA here is from genome assembly GCF_015476655.1 of Aquiflexum lacus. Classification (GTDB taxonomy): domain Bacteria; phylum Bacteroidota; class Bacteroidia; order Cytophagales; family Cyclobacteriaceae; genus Aquiflexum; species Aquiflexum lacus. The sequence goes on along the minus strand of NZ_JABFHF010000013.1, from coordinate 26,602 downwards.
CTCACGTATTGGCAGCTATGGGACTTGGTTCTGATTTGGGAAGGGCTTCAATCAGATTTAGTTTGGGAAAGGAGACCACTGAAAAGGATATAGCGTTTGCTGCAGACCATGTGCTAGCGATAGTGAAAGAACTGAGAAAGTCTAATCCTCTATAGTTAACTTCTTGTAATCATCTGGGGTGTCAATATCAATGGCACCATCTGGAAAATCAACTTTTCCCAGATCATCTTGGTGGGCATAAATTACTTTTTTTGCACCTTCCGAACCAATTAGACCCCTTAATTCCTGAAAGTATTTTCTTGAAAAAAGAGCAGGAACACCCAAAGTTCCATTGTAATGACAGGCAATTATTCCTTTTCCAGATTCAGCTTGATTTATAATGTTGTTTATGAGTTCGGAATCAACAAAAGGCTGATCACAAAGAATCAAAATTACCTGATCTGGGGCAAGTTTTTTTTCTAAAAATGCCAATCCAATTTGCATACCTGAAGCCATGCCATTTTGCCAATTATTGTTGATCACAATATTTATTTTTGAATTTCTGATTTCTTTTAGAATCAATTCAAGATTTGCACCAAGCACTAACACGCAGGTATCTGCTCGAGATTTAATGGCGGTATCAATTGTCATTTGAATCAGTGATTTACCTTTATATTTCAGCAGTTGCTTAGGCTGACCAAGACGGGAAGAACTTCCTGCGGCTAAAATTATAATTCCTGTTTTTAAAGGTTTCATTTTTCTTCTTCATGTATTGGACCGGATTTCTCTCTCAAAAAAATCGGAGTCTTTTTATTGAGTACCGCCTTGATTTCAGCTAGTACAGATAAGGCAATTTCTTCAGAACCTTCTGCCCCGAGATTTAATCCGGTAGGAGCAAAGATATTTTCCATAGAAACATTGACACCTTTGTCTCGTAAAATTGAAATGAGCTTTTCAGTTTTTTTCTTTGGCCCCAAAATTCCTATATACGGCAAATTGAATGGAATTAGGTGATTTAATACTTCTAATTCATATTCAAAGTTATGCGTCATCAGCATTGCAACCGAATTGGAATCAGGGTAGAGATGCTTAACCACCTCAGCAGGAGGCCCTGTTGTTATTGCTGACACATCAGGAAATCTTTCCTTGGTGGCATAGTTTTTCCTGCCATCTATCAATTGGATTTGCCAACCCAGTATTGCTGCCATTTTCGCTAGAGGAATGGTGTCGTTGCCCGCACCAAAAAGGAAAAGTTGAACAGGTGGTCTGATACTTTCATAAAACACAAGAATATCATCAAATTCAGGATATATTTTTATTGTATTAACCTGTTTATCAATTATATCATTAAAATCATCATGAATTTGCTTTAATAATTTTTCATCTATTTTTCCGGAAGAACCATGGTGTGTTTCTCCTTTTAAAAGTATTCTCGTTCCTATTTGTTCTGATCGGGAATGCTTTAAGGAAAAAACAGTGACCAAGGTACTTGATTGTCTGTCTTCCAAAGCTATTTTCAATAACGCTACAGGATTATTTTCGTCATTCAAATCAATGGGTTCAATCAATACCTGAATGATTCCATTACAGCCTAACCCCACTCCAAATTTCTGGTCGTCTTCATCGGTAGTGTCATAGGTGACCACCATGGATTGTTGTTGAAAAATAACCGATTGGGCCTTTCTCAACGCATCTCCTTCAAGACACCCGCCACTGATAGCACCTGTAAGCTCTCCATCTTCAGTTACCAACATCCTTGCGCCAGGTCTTCTGTAAGCAGAACCGTCCACTTTCACCACAGTGGCCAAGGCTGTCTTTTGATTGCGGTCTTTACTTTTTTCGTATGCTGTAATGATTTGCTGAAGCTCTTTCATGGATTTATGTTCTCGCATTTATTTGGACCAAGCTAAAAAAAACTGAGGTAAAAATATAATTAATATCCGACCTTGGCTTTTGTTTTTATTTGGATAATCACTTTAGTAGGATAAATCAAATACTTTTAACATAAATTAGGGAATGCACAGAAATTCATGGTATTTTTGTAAAATCTTCATTTGCATTTTTGGAAGTTGAAAGAAAATGTAGGAGATTAGAAGTATATATTTTTTGGATTAAAAAATGTTAAATTAGATAAATTACTGAATGTCAAAATCAAGAGAAACCTTCAACAAAAAGGAAAAAGAAAAATTAAGACTTAAAAAGAAAAAGGAAAAGGAAGAAAAGAAAGAGGCCCGCAAAGCCAATGAAACTGCCGACTTTGAAGATATGATCGCCTACGTGGATGAGGATGGAAATATTACCTCAACTCCTCCTGATCCTACCAAAAAGAAAAAAATTGACGTCGACAGTATTCAGATTGGTACTTCAAAACAAGTGGAGGGTGAAGATGAAGGTCTTCCTAAAACAGGAAAAGTGACATTTTTTAATGACTCAAAAGGGTATGGATTTATAAAAGACGATCAAACCCAAGAAAGTCTTTTTGTTCACTTTAAAGCCTGTATTGACCCCATCAAGGAAAACGACAAGGTTACATACGAAACCGAAAAAACACCCAAGGGATTGAGCGCTATTGAGGTGAAGTTGGTCGTGTAATGCCCTGTAAAAATATCAATCACACATTTTTATTTAGAATTTTAGGTAAAGGTCTGACCTTTTCCTAAAATTTTATTCTATTGGATATGAAAATTGCAAGCCTTAGTGATATTAAAAAAGAACTATCCCACCTTAATGAAAAGGAATTAAAAGATCTGATTATTGATCTCAGTAAATTTAGCACTGAAAATAAAGCTTATTTATTTTTTAAGTTATTCGAAAGGGACAACCCCAGATTGTTTGTTGAAATGGTAAAAGAAGATTTGGACTTTGAGTTTGTAAAAGCAAATACAAAGCATTACCATTTCGCAAAAAAATCAGCGCAATCCATAAGAAGGAAATTGAATAAATTTCTAAAACTTACCAAGGACAAAACTGCGCAGATTGAACTTATTTTATTTTTTTGTGAGAAGATGAAACTTTATGGCTATTTGACATTTCGGCATCCAGTCATTGAAAACCTATACATTACCCAAATCCGTAAATCTGAAAAATTGATATCAGGGTTGCATGAAGATCTTCAATATGATTACCAGTATCAAATTGAGGAACTGAAAAATATCAAAAATTGAAAAAAAAAAGGCTTGATGTAGTTTAGATGTATTTTTTAAAATGCTTTGATGTATTTATGATGTAGACAACCAATATCTATTCATTTTTCTAAATACTACTTTTAATGATTCACAAACAATTACAAATCAACTAAATAACAATTTCCCAAAAGAAGCATATATGTGCCTATGAAAAATTTTACAATGATTTTCTTTTTCATCTTAGTGGCAGCTTTTAATGTAAAAGCGCAGTCACAGATGAACCTTCCTGTTACCTTTGATGAACCTGATGTTAACTATGGCATTTTGGGTTTTGGAGGTGCAGATGACTCTGCTATAGTAGATGATCCAACGGATGCGAACAACAAAGTTGCCAGGGTTACAAAAAATGCCCAGGCAGAAACTTGGGCAGGTGCGACAGTAACTGCAGTAACCGATGGAGTTCAAACAGGATTCTCCAGCAGAATTCCTTTTACCGCTTCGCAAACAAAAATGTCTGTGAGGGTATGGTCACCTGATGCAGGAATCCCTGTACGATTAAAGGTAGAAGACCATCTTGATCCTACCAAATCTGTGGAAACAGAAACTACGACAACCGTGGCTAATGAGTGGCAAACGCTTACCTTTGATTTTGCCAATCAGGCAGCAGGAACTGAAGCGTTAAACCTTTCTCTTAACTTTAACAAAGCATCCATCTTCTTTAATTTTGGAGTAACAGGTGCTGAAGCTGGAGAGAAGACCTATTATTTTGATGATATGGTATTCATAACTGAGGATGATGGCGGAAACGGTGATGAAGGCGGTAGTTCAGGACTTATTTTTCCTATTACTTTTGAAGAAGATATCACGTGGAATGAAGTGATCACCAATTTTGACGGGGGTGAACTGTCCGTAATTGATAATCCGGACACAAATGGAAACTCAAGTGCCAAAGTGGGCAGAATGGTAAAAAATACCGGGCAGCCTTGGGGAGGTTCATTTATGGTGATGGATCAAAATATTGACCTTTCTGCCGGAACGGAATTTACAGTGGCAGTATGGGCACCACGTGCCGATACCAAGATGCTGTTTAAGTTAGAAAACGAGAATGATGGTGCACAGGCCTTTGAACAGGAACTGACCATCGCTGAATCTAATCAATGGGTAGACGTTACCTTTAATATGTCCGGAGCAAATAGGGGTTTCACTTATAAAAAAGTGGTCTTGATTTTTGACTTGGGTACTGTTGGAGATGGTTCGGCAGGATTCACATGGTATGTTGATAATATCCGACAGCTTGAAGGAGACGGAAATGGAGGAGGAGATGGTGGAGACAATTCACTTACTTTACCTGTTTCATTCGATGAAGATCTGGAATATGGCCTGACTGATTTTGGTGGAAATGAATCAGAGATCGTAGTTGACCCTACAAACGCTGAAAATAAAGTAGCCAAGTCTATTAAAACATCAGGTGCAGAAACTTGGGCCGGCACCACTGTTGGAGGAACTGCCGGATTTGCAAGTCCGATTCCTTTTGTTAGCGGATCTACTAAAATGAGCCTAAGGGTATGGTCTCCGACTGCCGGAATACCTGTCAGACTAAAAGTGGAAGCGTCCAATGACCCTACCATTAGTGTGGAGACTGAAGCAACGGTAACTGTTGCAGAACAATGGCAGACGCTTACCTTTGATTTTGTCAATCAGGCAGCTGGCACCGAAGCTATCAACTTCTCAAGAAGTTATAACAAGGCGTCCGTGTTCTTCAATTTCGGAACCACCGGAGCAGCAGCTGGAGAGCAGACTTATTACTGGGATGATATGACTTTTGGTTCTGACGATGACGGCGATGGAGGCAATGGTGGCAGTTCAGGTCTTGTTTTCCCGATTACTTTTGAAGAAGATATTACGTGGAATGAAGTGATCACCAATTTTGACGGTGGTGAACTGACCGTAATAGATAATCCAGACACAAATGGAAACTCGAGTGCCAAAGTGGGTAGAATGGTAAAAAATGCAGGACAGCCTTGGGGAGGATCATTTATCGTGATGGATCAAAACATTGATTTTTCTGCTGGTACAGAATTTACAGTAGCAGTATGGGCACCACGTGCAGATACCAAAATGCTGTTCAAGCTAGAAAATGAAAATGATGGCGCGCAAGCTTTTGAACAAGAGTTGACCATATCTGAATCTAATCAATGGGTAGATGTCACCTTTGACATGGCCGGAGCAAATAGGGGCTTCACTTATAAGAAAGTGGTTCTGATATTTGACTTGGGTACTGTCGGAGATGGCTCGGCAGGATTTACTTGGTATTTGGATAATATTCGTCAAGGTGCAGGAGATGGAAATGGAGGAGGCGATGGTAATGGAGAAACAGGCGAAAACATCATCATCAATGGTGATTTCGCGGACGGTCTCAATTCTTGGACTCCTTTCATTGCAGATTTTGCAGGGGTCAGTGCTACAGTAGCAGCCACAGACGGTGAAGCTTCGATAACCAATATAGCAGGTGCAGGAGGAGAGATCTGGCATGTTCAGTTCAATCAAATCTTCACAGCGGCACAGATCAGTGCATTGGAAGTAGGTCAAGATTATATTGCCAAATTTGATGCAAGGTCATCAGTTGACGGAAGGGCTCTACGTCTTTATTTTGGTGAAGATGGGGGAGGATTTGCCTCAGTGAGTGTTACTGATCATACCCTGAATACTGAAATGCAGACCATTGAAGTCCCATTCAATATGTCCAATAAATATGATGCCATGAAATTTGGTTTCGAAATGGGTTTGAGCAATGATCCTGTATTTATCAGAAACGTTTCACTTACCAAAGTTGGTGACGGAGGCAACGGCGGAGAGACCAATCTCGAATTGCCAATCACATTTGAAAATGATGACCTGGATTATGGCCTGACTGACTTTGGTGGCAATGCTTCAGAGATTGTAATTGATCCGACAAACACTGGCAATAAAGTAGCGAAATCTGTCAAGACAGCAGAAGCAGAGCTCTGGGCAGGTACAACTGTTGGAGGAACTGCAGGATTTGCAAGTCCAATACCGTTTGCCAGTGGAGATACCAAAATGAGTCTAAGGGTATGGTCTCCAACTGCAGGAATTCCTGTGAGGGTAAAAGTAGAAGATGCCAATGATCCTACCATCAGTGTGGAAACAGAAGCAACAGTGACTGTGGCCTCAGAATGGCAGACACTCACTTTTGATTTTGCCAATCAGGCAGCTGGTACCGAGGCCATCAACTTCTCAAGAAGCTATAATAAGGCTTCAGTATTCTTCAATTTCGGAACCACAGGAGCAGAGGCGGGAGAGCAGACTTATTACTGGGATGATATGACTTTTGGATCAGACGATGACGGAGATGGTAATGGAGAAACAGGCGAAAACATCATCATCAATGGTGATTTCGCGGACGGTCTCAATTCTTGGACTCCTTTCATTGCAGATTTTGCAGGGGTCAGTGCTACAGTAGCAGCCACAGACGGTGAAGCTTCGATAACCAATATAGCAGGTGCAGGAGGAGAGATCTGGCATGTTCAGTTCAATCAAATCTTCACAGCGGCACAGATCAGTGCATTGGAAGTAGGTCAAGATTATATTGCCAAATTTGATGCAAGGTCATCAGTTGACGGAAGGGCTCTACGTCTTTATTTTGGTGAAGATGGGGGAGGATTTGCCTCAGTGAGTGTTACTGATCATACCCTGAATACTGAAATGCAGACCATTGAAGTCCCATTCAATATGTCCAATAAATATGATGCCATGAAATTTGGTTTCGAAATGGGTTTGAGCAATGATCCTGTATTTATCAGAAACGTTTCACTTACCAAAGTTGGTGACGGAGGCAACGGCGGAGAGACCAATCTCGAATTGCCAATCACATTTGAAAATGATGACCTGGATTATGGCCTGACTGACTTTGGTGGCAATGCTTCAGAGATTGTAATTGATCCGACAAACACTGGCAATAAAGTAGCGAAATCTGTCAAGACAGCAGAAGCAGAGCTCTGGGCAGGTACAACTGTTGGAGGAACTGCAGGATTTGCAAGTCCAATACCGTTTGCCAGTGGAGATACCAAAATGAGTCTAAGGGTATGGTCTCCAACTGCAGGAATTCCTGTGAGGGTAAAAGTAGAAGATGCCAATGATCCTACCATCAGTGTGGAAACAGAAGCAACAGTGACTGTGGCCTCAGAATGGCAGACACTCACTTTTGATTTTGCCAATCAGGCAGCTGGTACCGAGGCCATCAACTTCTCAAGAAGCTATAATAAGGCTTCAGTATTCTTCAATTTCGGAACCACAGGAGCAGAGGCGGGAGAGCAGACTTATTACTGGGATGATATGACTTTTGGAGAGATAGTACAGGTAGAGCAAGTAATTACATTCCCTGAAATAGAGGATAAGACGTTGGGAGAAGCACCATTTAATTTAAATGCAACCTCAACTTCAGGATTAGCGATATCCTACAGTTCTGATAATAGTAATGTTTCAATTTCAGAAGGTGCTGCAACTCTAGTCAATCCAGGGAAAACCACTATTACTGCCAGTCAACCTGGAAATATTGAATTCTTCCCAGCAACACCCGTGAGCCAAACTTTCTGTATCAATCCTGCCAGACCGGTAATAACTGTTTCTGGGCAAGGAACTGAAGCAGTAACTTTGACATCAAGTTCGCAATCAGGAAACCAATGGTATCTTGATGGGGAGGCAATTCCAGATGCAATAGGTTCATCAATTGCGATTTCTTCATTCGGAACTTATACTGTTCAGGTGACTATTGATGACTGTGTAAGTGAAATCTCTGATGAAATCACCTTAATTGTAAACAGTGTAAGGACGCAGGTAACACCTGAACTGAAAGCCTTCCCTAACCCAGTGGAAAATATTCTTCATGTGAGAGGATTAAGCGGCCCAATTGGATATTCGGAAATGGTAGACATGGCAGGTCGTCCGACATCGATAGTATTCTCAGAGTTGGATAATGAATATCAGGCAGATGTTTCAAGACTTTCACCAGGTGTTTATCTGTTGAGGTTACAGCAAGGTAATAGAAATTATTTACTGAAAATCATTAAGAAATAAAGTTGAAGTATTGAATTGTCCACCTTTTTTTTAAATCTGGATTTGAAAAAAAGGTGGGCATTCAAAAAATTCATTATCGCTCATTAAATCATAAAAAAGATGAAAAATATAACTAATCAAAAAATCATCAATCCATTAATCTTCAGCTTTTTCATAGTATTTCCATTGTTGTTTTTTTCTTGCACAGAAGATCTCACAGATCCACCTCAAACCCAACAGGAACTTACCCGCCTTATTTTGGTAAATTCTCCATGGAAAATGACAAAAGTAACTGTTGATGGATTTGATCAGACCAATGCATATAGAGACTTGGTTTTGACATTTCTCAATACCCAATATACTTCAACAAATGGAAAAGGAGTTTGGCCCACTAATGGATTTTGGAACTTTGATAACAATGATGCCACAACATTTATCAGAAGTGATGGCGTGCGTGTTGAAATTCAGAATATTACTGAAACATCTCTTACCTTAAGTCTAGATTGGGATGAAACCACGTACACTACTACAGGAAGGACAACATCTTTGGAAGGACAACATGTTTTTGAATTTGGAAAATAGGGTTTAATTGTACTAGAAGCCGGGGATTTTTCTCCGGCTTCTTTTTTTTGGATATGAAGATTTTTAATTTTTTTGAAGACCTCTATGCTTTGCTGAAATTTTTTATTAATTTATATGACAATTAATTCGTTATCAGGATTATATTTTTCGAAATCCACCAACAAACATAATAATTATGGCAACTGAAGAGCTAAAAAAAGAGACCCCTAAAGACAAATGGGTAGGATCAAGTGTCAGCGAACGTGAAGGTCAACAATGGGATAAGAAGAAAGAAATGGACTTTACTTATACCAATATTGACAAATTTATCAGATTGAGTCTTGGAGAAAATGCCCATTTCAGTAATGCAATGTATTTGGGAGATTTTTCAATGAGCTTGGAGCAAGCACAGTTAAAGAAATATGAGTTTGTGGTCGAAAATCTGGGTATCAAAAAAGGTACTAGAGTTTTGGATCTAGGATGTGGTTGGGGAGGTTGGTTAAAGTACTTGAGAGATGAAGTTGGGGCTGAGGGAATTGGAGTCAACCTTTCAGATGGGCAGGTTCAAGCGTGTAGAGATAATGGTCTCACTGCCTATATCAAAGATGCACGATTTGTAAAACCTGAAGATTTTGGAACCTTTGACGCCATCACGGCTTTTGGGAGTTTTGAACATGTGGCATCTGTCAAAGATTATCTCAATGGTCAACAAGATGCAGTTTATGAAGATTATTTCAAGCATGTATATCATTTATTAAAAGATGGTGGAAAGTTTTATATGCAAAGCATGACCTTCGAAAAAAACATGATGCCGTTTGATGAAATAGACATCAACGCACCCAAGGACTCAAATCAATATATGCTGGCCCTGCTTTTGAAGCATAATCCCGATTCTTGGGTTCCTTATGGGTATGAACATATTGTAAGAACTGCTGAACCCTATTTCAAAAACATTTATTACACTGATGGAAGATTGGATTATATCCATACTAACCGTGAATGGACCAAACGCTTTCACCGGTTTCAATTAAAAAAATACCTTTGGTTTGCCTCTTTGATTCCCAAATATCTCACCGATAAGGAATTTAGACATCAGCTGGCAGTATTGAGGGTACGGCCAAATAGGGTTTGCTTCGAAAGGGAAATCATGGGACATGCGAGGTTGATTTTTGAGAAAAGGTAGGGGCGAAACAGTAGGCAGTATTCAGTTCTCAGTAGGCTATTGGGGATAGTTTTACATGATTGACTTTGGTCATGCTGGTACTGGTATTTATAGTTTAGTCATGCTGATTCCAATGGCAGGGAGAAGTATCTCTTAGAATTCTTGTAAAAGAAATGATTGGTAAAAATTTTGAATAATACCTGTGTTGGATTGAGTGAGATATTCCATCAGAACTGTTCTTTTTGACTTTGCGTTACGTAACTATGCAAAGAATCGTATTGGCATTAATCATCCTGTTTCTCATTTCAATCGGTCTTGTTTTTCCTCAGGACATACAATTTGAACTGACAAAGGTAGAGGGACAGATTCTTGAAAATTCCGGATTTGATTTGGTAGAGGTGTTGGATGTTCAAAATAATTCCACTTCAATTGGAAGTATTTACAGTGTTAATAATCAGATATATAATGTAAAAATTAAGAACTCCATTTCTCAGGGAATAAAAAACTTTTATACTAAGTCTCTTCAACAAACAGAAACTGAAAGGGCCATACAGATTCGTGTTGTGGATTTTAAAATTTCAGAGAAACAACAAAGCAGTAAAGTAGCTGCGGGAGAATTGAAAATCAAATTCAGCTATTACCTTAAAGGCTCTTTTGAACCTGTTCATTTGGTGGATTATGAAGCAGGAATTACTTACCAAAGGTCCATTCACCGTACTGATTTGGTTAATCAGATATTGAATAAAGGTGTCTCCAATTCCCTTATTTTTTTCAATGACTGGATAAAAGACCATGCGACATACAATAGAAAATTGGCGAAAAGTGTCAAACTTCAAATTTTTGAAAAATCCAGAAAGAGTGATCAAGATACCGTTTTTTATGATTTCAACAGGCCATTGAATTGGAATGATTTCCTTGAAAGACCAAGCCGAACCAATAGAAATAATGCGATGATTTTTACAAGTTTGGCCATGGAAGGAAATCCATTTATGGAGGATGGAGAATTGCTTTTACCTTTGGAAATTAAAGTATATATGCTTCCCGGTTCCTCATGGGTTAGAGCAGATGGAAGAAACGATTACTCATTGAACCATGAGCAAAGGCACTTTGACGTCAGTAGGATAGTGGGGAACAGGCTGATCAACAAATTGAAGACATTGGATCTGAATCCTGAAAATTATGAAGCTGAAGTCAATGATGCTTTTTTTGACTCATTCCGGGAAATGAACAAGCTTCAGGAAATCTATGATGCCAGAACCCGACATGGTTTGGACAGAAATGCACAATATCGATGGGACAATATCCTTGACCAAGCTTTGAAAGGTAATATGGAAGAAATTGAAAAAGAATTAATAAAAGGGAAATAAAATAGATAAAACCTTTTTAATATAAATGTCAAATGACTATTTTTAAAGTGTCAAATGAATGTATTAATTAAATCACTTAAAGATGGCCACTAAAAAGACAAAATTCTATAGAGAAGTCCATTCAGAGGAGGAAAATATTGTTTCTGACTTACAATATGAGGCTCCCTATGGCAGTGCTACCTCATTTAAGGTAAAACGATCAGGTCACTCTAAATCCTACCATATTCCGAGTGGGGGGTATGGATATTTTGTTTCTTCCTTTACAAAAGCAGGCAGTATGGCCGAAGTGGGGGAGTTGTTAGATCAAAACCTTCTTTCAGAGGATATTTCTGCAATAGTGGATTTTCTTGATTTCAAAATACAAGATATAGCAAAAGCTGCATCAGTGTCTCCAAGCACAGTTTCCAGATGGGATAATAAAAGCCCGATAGGTACCCCAGGTTCCTATCAATTTTTTAAAATAGACGAGGTCATCAAAAAAGGCGTGGATTTATTTGGCAATACTGCCTACCTCAAGCAATGGTTGGACAGTCCAAATATGGCTCTTGGTAATGATGCCCCCATCAAGCTGATTACCTCCATGATAGGCTTGGAGTTGGTGGATGAGGCATTGGATGCACTTCATTTTGGCAATGTGATGTGATGCGGTATTACAGAATAATGTCAGAAACATATTATCAAAATCCATTCAGTTGTTCATACAATGCAGGAAGATGGAACCCTAAAGGCTTTGGAATGATTTATGCCGGAAGTGGCCCCGCCTTATCTTTATTGGAATATTTGTGTATCAAGGGTAATGCTGTTTCAGGTAAATCCTGGTACATGATTGAATTTGAAATCCAAAAAACTGATTTGATCGGGACATTGGAGAAAGACAGTTTGACGGATCAATGGAATAAGCTGCCGCATGGCAAGGTCACACAGGAATTTGGGAAGATTTGGTTGCAGGAAAAAGAATTTCCATTTTTAAGAGTACCTTCAGCCAGATTGAATCTGTCATTTTACCCATTGGAACATAACCTCCTGATTAATCCTGATTTCCCTGATCTGAAAAAGCATATTGAATTTGTGGGACAGGTCAGGTTTGATTATTTGTTAAGTTCGATTTAGGATTTCTATAATTATCTGGAAAAATGCCAGTTACCTTATTTCTTTCTGCACCGGGTTTAATGTCGGATGACCGATGACCGATGAGGGCACATATTATTATTTAACCACCATTAAGATTTATGGAGAGGTTATAAATAAATCAGTTTATAAGTTTCAATCTTTGATTAAATTCGAACTGACTCAGTTAAAGCCTATTTACCTAATAAAAAAACTTTCAATGAAATCCACCTTTCAAACATTAATTCTATTCGTGTTTTCCTTTCAGATTTTTGCCCAAAGTTCATTACCAAGAAGTACACCCGAAGCCCTAAATATTTCAAGCGAAGGTATCCAACAATTTTTGGATGCGGTGGAGTCCGAAAGTAAACATGAAATGCATAGCCTGATGATTTTGAGAAATGGACAGGTGGCTGCTGAAGGTTGGTGGTCACCTTATAGCCCGGAATCCAAACATACCATGTATTCGGTCAGTAAAACCTTTACTGCTTCGGCTATAGGTTTGGCGGTAGCAGAAGGAAAACTCAAAGTCACTGATAAGGTTGTAACCTTTTTTCCAGAATCATTACCTGCCACTGTCAGTCCTTATTTGGCTGAATTGGAAATCAAAGACCTGCTTTCCATGACCGTGGGACATGACAAGAGTTTCAATCAGGAAGTTTTCACACAGGAGGATTGGGTCAAGGCTTTTTTGAGTATGCCTATTGCCAATAAGCCAGGTACCAAATTTCTTTACAATACCTCAGCCAGCTATATGCTATCTGCCATTATTCAAAAAGTGACCGGACAAAATTTATTGGAATACCTTAAGCCTAGACTCTTGAATCCATTGGGTATTTACGGATTGGATTGGGAGACTGATTTGGATGGGGTTGCCGTCGGAGGATGGGGTATCAGGGTTAAAACCGAAGATATGGCTAAACTTGGTCAACTGTTTTTGCAAAAGGGGCATTGGAATGGCAAACAAATTTTACCGGAATCATGGATAGATGAAGCCAGTACCATGAAAATCATGCAGGAACCTGATGCATCGGATGAAAAAATGGCTGCCAATGATTGGATTCAAGGATATGGCTATCAGATGTGGAGAAGCAGATATAATTCCTATCGGGCGGATGGTGCCTTTGGCCAATATATCCTGATATTGCCCGAATTGGATGGATTGATTGTCATCACATCGGAAACCAGGGATATGCAGGGTTTATTGGATTTGGCTTGGAAATATCTTTTACCAGCCTTTGATGCAAATGGCACTACTGAAAAAAATATTAATAAAAATTTAAAGAACCTATCCCTAGTTTCTCTTAAAAGCAAATCAAATAAAAAGCTAGAAAAAGAAATAAGTAATAATACTTATCATATTGACAAACAAAATAATATAGTAAGTCAATTTAATCTGGAATTTCTTAAAGATAAAAGTAGACTAACATTGAAAGTGGGAGAGGACTCTTACGAATTTCTATTGAGTTCCGGTGAGTGGGTATTAGGTACAACTGTTAGAAAAGGTCCTAACCTTTTTCACTTTGCCCAAAACCAACTCGAAGGATTAGCCCCCTTCAAAGTTGCCGGAAGCTATGCCTGGAAAGATGCAGAGACCTTGGAAATCAAACTGAAATACTACGAAAGCCCCCATACTGAAACCATCCTGATAACCTTTGAAGGCGATATGGCGAAGATGGTCTTCAGTAACAGTTTTGAAAATAGGGAAGATTGGCCGGTATTTGTGGGGAAAGCTTTATGAGATGTGAGATATGAGATTTGAGACACAAGACGCAAGATTCAGGACTTAGACATTAAATAAAGTAATAATTTAAATTAGTGAAAAAGACTTCACCTTGTCATGTCGACGGCAGGAGACATCTATTACAAACGGGGAGGTGGGACATAAGACACAAGCTCCAAGACTAGGTTACACTAAATAAAGCAAGAATATTAATAGAGAAAAAAGCCTTTCCTTTTCATTTCTAGGCCAATAACTTCTCAGAATGAAAATCTATTTGAAAGTGAGATTCAAGATATGAGGCACACGATCCGACTTTAATTCAAGAAACCTAAAACTATAAACTAACCCATACTTTGTACTACTTGTCCGCCGTGGCGGATTGTACTTAGTACTTGGTACATCAAAAAAACATGAAAACAACACAAAACATCATCACAAGCATTAACAAAATTCAAGGTGAAATCGACTGGCAGTCATTTTTGACTGAGATTATTTCAGCATTTGACTGTACTACAGGAACTATCCATGTCCTGGACAAAGAAACCAATCTATTGCGCTTAAAGGCACAACAAGGAATTCCTGACTTTCTTTTGCCGAAGATGGAAGCCATTCCAATCGGAAAGGGTATGGCAGGTATTGCAGCTGAAAGGAAAAAACCTGTGGAAATGTGTAATCTCCAAACCGATGAATCTGGAGTTGCACGGCCTGCAGCCAAGGAAACCAAAGTGGAAGGATCTATTGCTGTTCCCATGTTATTGGATGATGAATTGTTTGGGACTTTGGGAATCGCAAAACCTGTACCTTATGATTTTACCACGGAGGAAAGTGAGGGATTGTTGAGGATAGGGGAGAGTTTGGCGGGGAGAATCTCGTTTAAATGAATAATGGAGGTGTTTGTCAAAAGAAAGTAATTTGTCAGATGACCGATGACCGATGTCCGATGAAATCCCAAAACTTGAAGTCAAATAATAAAATATTAAGTCCTATGAAAACAAAACTTTTCTTTTTCCTAGCATTCTTTTTAACAGTGACGACAGCTTATTCTCAGGAGGAAAAGTTTACCCGTGCCGATACATTGAGAGGAAGTATTACACCTGAAAGAGGCTGGTGGGATTTGAATTATTATCATTTGGATGTGGAAGTTTTTCCAGGGACAAAATCCATTTCTGGGAAGAATAAGGTGCGTTATCAGGTGAAAAAGGAGCATCAGATCCTTCAGATTGATCTTCAGGAACCACTAAAGATAATTTCTGCGAAACAAGATGGACAGGAATTAAAAATCAGAAAAGAAGGGGCAGCTCATTTTATCAGCTTGACCAAAAAGCAAGTTCCGGGAACCTTTGAGGAGATCATCATCAGCTATGAAGGCCGACCCAAGGAAGCTGTCCGTCCACCATGGGATGGTGGCATTACCTGGCAAAAGGATAATAACGGCAAACATTATATAGCTTCTTCCAATCAGGGAATTGGTTCCAGCATTTGGTGGCCGAGCAAAGACCATCCTGCCGACGAAGTGGACAGCATGCTTATCAGTGTGAGGGTACCAAAAGATCTGATGAACATATCCAACGGAAGATTGAGAAAAGTGGAAAAGAAAGGGAAAACGAGAACCTATCATTGGTTTGTCAGCAATCCTATCAATGACTATGGCGTGAATATCAACATCGGGGATTATGTACATTTTTCTGAAAAATATCCCGGAGAAAATGGACTCCTTGATATGGAGTACTATGTCCTGCGGGATAATCTGGAAAAGGCAAAAGTGCAGTTTCAGGATGCAAGGCGTATGATGGAAGCTTTCGAACATTGGTTTGGTCCTTACCCCTTTTATGAGGACAGTTATAAATTGGTGGAAGCACCTTATTTGGGCATGGAACATCAGAGTTCAGTCACTTATGGTAACGGCTATAAAAACGGCTATCGTGGTACCGATCTCAGTGGCACCGGTTGGGGGATGAAGTTTGACTTTATCATCATCCATGAATCCGGACATGAGTGGTTTGCCAACAACATCACTTACAAGGATGTGGCCGATATGTGGATTCACGAGAGCTTTACCAATTATTCCGAAAGTCTATTTGTGGACTATTTCTATGGAAAAGAAGCAGGGCAGGAGTATGTTAGAGGAACTCGTACCCGAATTGACAACAAACTACCCATTATCGGAAGGTATTCGGTGAACCATAGAGGCTCAGGTGATATGTACTACAAAGGAGGAAATATTCTGAATACCCTCCGTCAAATCACCAATGATGATGAAAAATGGAGAAATATCCTCCGAGGACTCAATATTGAATTCTATCATCAGACCGTCACCACCGCGCAGGTGGAAAATTATATAGCCCAAAAAATAGGAATCGATCTCGCTGCTTTTTTTGATCAGTACCTTAGAAACAGTACTTTACCTGTCCTGGAGTATTATTTCTCAGATGACAATACCTTAAATTTCCGTTGGACAAATTGCATAACTTCATTTGATATGCCGGTAGATTTGGAATTGGGAGAAAACAAAGTGCGGGTTTTTCCCAACACAAAATGGTCTGAATTGAAAGTGAACCATAGGTCTGAGGTGAAGGTAGATGCGGATTATTACGTGGGGAGTTTTGGGTTGAGGTGATGGAGGGGAATTACAAATTCAGAGGATAAAATGGTGCAGATACAATCTACGCCTAGCGAGGGGGATATAAAAGTGTAGATACAATCTATAAGCAGAGGAGAATTTGAAAGTGAGGCAAAAGCAGAAATGCTGGAGTGTAGGACTTTTAAAATATTGAATGTTACATATTGTATTTAACTAATTTTAGCCTTACTTTGAGTTGGATATAACCAATTTTTAATCAAGCAAAATTTTTGAAAACATAATTTTAAAACTCCGGAAAAAATGAAAGACACCATCATCACATTGTACGTGGATACTAAAAAGATCATTGGTTTACAAGAAAAACCAACAAAAGAAGAAGTTTTGGGATGCATTCTTATTGGAGACAACCATAACGATCCACCAAAAAATGAAGATTTTGTGAGCCATGTTCGGGAGAAGTCAAAATTGGCATGGGTTGGCGCTGCTATGCATATCATGGAAAGTGTTGAAGATTTTGTAATTATCACCAAGATCGTAGTAAATAAAAAAAAATCTATGATTAAAATTAATGAAGATAAGAAAGGCTCTGGAAAAACACATAAAGATGGGTATGTCAGTAAGGCAAAGACAGGATCGGAAGAAGAATATAGAATTCACTTTCTAGTTAATTCCGGTGGGATGGAAAGAAAATTTAAAATCGACCCAAAGATTCGTGTTATTTGATTTTCCCCCATTTTGATATGTGGAAATGAAAAAATTCCTGATTCCGTTTCTATTTTTTATTTTATTGAATTGTGCTTTTTCGCAGTCAGAAATGGATGTCGGAAAGAGTATTACTATTCTCGATAGCTTGAAAAAGCTGTATTTCCAAGAAGAAAATGGTGACATAGGTCTTTTGGAAACTATTCTGCAAATAGACCCTAATCCCGATAGCCTGCTAAAATATGGTCAGATTTTAGTAGACAGATCTTTGGTCGATTCTGATTATAAAGGCACTTATTACGGATACCTACAATTGGGAAACGCATATGTATTGAAAGGCGAACTTTCCCAAGGTTTGGATTTTTATTTTCAAAGTCTCGCTTATGCCGAGAAAGTCAATTATCAAGAGGGTAGGGGAAAGGTGTTTTTGGCAATAGCTGATACTTATTCACAAAGTCAAAACAGTCAGAACGCTGCCATTTACTATGGCAGAAGTATAGAAATTCTGAGAAATGGAAATGATTCTTTGGCCCTTGCAAGTGGCATTTTCAATGCCGGCGATGAGTACCTGAATCTGGGGAAACTCGATTCTGCTTTGCTTTTTACAGAAGAGGCGAAAACCATTTTCTCGAAGATTAATTACCCTATTGGAGAAGCGTATTGTTTTGGGAATCTTGGGATGATCAATGCTCAAAACGGTAACAATACAGCCGCCGAAGAAAATATCAATAAGGCAATTTCCATTCTTGAAGCTTACAATGAATTCTATCCTATATCGGTGTATTTAGAATTCATTTCCACCATTTATTTGGAAAATGGAGACCGGGCCCGGGCATTGAATTATGCCAACCGAAGCCTGGAACTTGCCAATCACTATGGT
This sequence comes from Aquiflexum lacus, assembly GCF_015476655.1. Classification (GTDB taxonomy): domain Bacteria; phylum Bacteroidota; class Bacteroidia; order Cytophagales; family Cyclobacteriaceae; genus Aquiflexum; species Aquiflexum lacus. The sequence goes on along the minus strand of NZ_JABFHF010000013.1, from coordinate 8,342 downwards.
CTGAAAGACCAAATCAGCAATTCCAATCTGACCCTTTCTAAGATTTATGAGCAGGCTGGCCTTCCTCAAACAGCACTTGAATACTACAAAAAACACATCATTTATCGTGACAGTGTCAATAATATCAGCGCCGTGCAGGAGATGGCAAATCTTCGGACTGATTATGAAGTTTCCCAAAAACAAATTGAAGTAGACTTATTGGAAAAAGAAGCCTACATCAAAGATCTCCAAACTAAAAGGCAAAAGTTTATCATTTACGGGGCGGTGATTGCGATGGTATTGATTGCATTGCTGGCATTTGTAGTTTATCGGCGTTACCTCTATGAGAAACAAACCAAGCAGATTATTGAAAAAGAAAAAGATCGGTCGGAAAAACTTCTTTTGAATATTTTACCTGCAGAAACGGCGGAAGAATTGAAAGAATATGGTTCAGTCAAAGTAAGGCAAAATGAATCCGTAACTGTTTTATTTACTGATTTCAAAAATTTCACCGCTACCGCGGAAAATATTTCACCTGAGCAATTGGTAAGAAGTTTGGATTACTATTTTAAAAAATTTGATGAGATCTGCACACGAAATAACTTGGAAAAAATCAAGACCATCGGCGATTCCTACATGTGCGCAGGAGGACTACCAAAGGAAAACCAAACCCATCCCCGCGATGTGATTCTGGCTGCCAAAGAGATGATGGCGTTTGTAAAAAGTAAATCGGATGATAGCATTTGCGCCTTTGAAATGCGCGTCGGAATCCATACCGGTCCTGTGGTGGCCGGAATTGTCGGAATCAAAAAATGGCAATATGATATATGGGGAGACACTGTCAATATTGCTTCCAGGATGGAATCCAATTCAGTCCCAGGAAAAATCAACCTTTCCGAAACAACCTATAAACTTATCAGTGAGGAGTTTGAATGTGAATACAGAGGTAGTATTGACATTAAGAACAGAGGTATCTGGAAAATGTATTATTTAGAGGAAAGTTGATTTTTAAGGTATTTTTGGTTTTATTAATTTAGTTTTTGCCAAAGATCATTTAGACAAAAAATCCTGCGAAATCTTAAAATTGGGATTCGTTTTTTGACGGAAAAAAGCTCTTATCCACTTTGAAAAAAGATTTTTTAAGATGGCTAAAAATCCAACCTTTATTTAATTGGTTTCAAACTCCAGGATAAGAATGATAAATTGCAGTATATAAATTACGGGTATGAACAAAGAATTTAACTTATTCATGGAGGACTTAGTAGCTAAGATAGTTATCCTTTTGCCTAGGATACTCCTGGCATTGGGCATCCTGCTAGCGGGGTATTTATTAGGTCGCCTGGTGGAAAAAATAGTCAGACGATTTATTCTTTACCTGAATAAATCCATTAATCTGAAGCTACAAAACCGTTTGCTGAATGTAGACTTGGCAAGTTCAGCCTGGTTTATCTCCAAGACGTTTTTCTGGATTATCCTTATTACTTCCGTGTTATTCTGTTTACAGATATTGGACCTTAATTTTTCTGGTCTCTGGTTTGAAAAGATCATGGCTTATCTTCCCAATGTTTTGGTGGCGGTCATCATCATTTTTGTAGGGATTATTTTCGGGCGGTTATTGGGCGATTTGACAAGGTCAGCAGCTACAAAAACAGGATTGGTAAATGGTAGTTTCCTGGGCAATATGGTCAGGTATTTACTGCTTTTAATTGCGATCATTATTGCTATCGGGCAGCTAGGTGTTGATATTGCTTTCCTGACCAACCTCATTACAATTGTTCTGGTGTCCTTGCTTTTCGGGGCTTCCTTAGCATTTGGGTTAGGTGCTCAAACTTCCGTCAGCAATATTCTAGGTGCATATTATGTTAGAAAATCCTACATGCTGGGCAATGTGATAGAGGTGAACGGACAGCAGGGAGTGATCGTGAAAATGACAGATTATAATGTTACAATCGAAACAAAAACAGGATTGGCCAATATCCCGGCGAGGGAATTCAATGAAAGGACGGTAATGATTATCAAAATGAAGAAGAAATAACATGAGTACAGACCATCTCTTAATATATCAATTCCTCAAGGAGCATTCAAACATTGCTATCCCGATGATCGAAAAGTTGGAAGTGGAAGAAATCACCGCGCTAATTGAAGAACTTGACTCTGATAAGGCGGTCATTATACTAGCGGAAATCGCTCCGTTTATCGCAGGTAAAGTGGTTGAAAAGCTCAGCAATAAGAAAGCCATCGAGTTGGTTGAATTGCTGGATCCTCAGATCGCAGAATCTATTCTTCAGGTAACTGATAAATCCATTCGTGATCAATTGCTGGAGGGAACTACAAAAGCCCTGTCCACTTATCTGAGAAATGCCTTAGTGTTTCAAAAATACCAAGTTGGCGCACATCTTGAACCTTTTGTATTCACCTTATCCGATCGCATGACCATTCAGAATGCATTGACAATGGTCAAAAATAGCAAAGCCCCAGTCAGACCTCATGTTTTTGTTTTGAATGACAACAATAAACTGGTAGGGTATATAAAGTGGAATGATCTGCTTAAGGCCGAATCGGAATCAGAAATCCATTCAGTCATGAAAGAAGTGCCAAGGACGGTGCTTGCCAGTATGAGCACCTCTGACCTATTGGAAGTCTGGGACCCGACTTTAATTGACCTGCCTGTGATTAAATTGAATGGCACCTTTTTGGGTACAGTTTCCAGAACATCTCTTAGTAAATTAGAAAAGACAACCAACACATTGGATCACCCTGCAATAAAAGCAGGCAATGCATTGGGCGACCTGTATTTTATTGGACTGACCAGCCTGTTTGGTCGGTCTTCTGAAAAGTGATCAAATAAAAAAAACTCCTTATGAACACAGTAACAATCAAAGAACAACTGGTTAGTCAATACATACAACGATTTCCCGAAGAAGCAGCAGTTACCTTAAATATGGTGAAAACGAAGGAACTTCTGGACTATATGCAAAAGCAGCCCGTTCATGTCGCCCAAGAAGTATTGCTTCATCTGAATCCGGAAACCGTATCCCGGGTATTGGATGACATGGAAGATATTTTGTTTATTGCCCTTTTTGATCTGATGAATCCCTATGATGCAGCTAAACTGATTTCCAGACTTTCAGCTTCTTCTGTAACTCATAAACTGTCCTTGTTGGACGAAAAGAAGTCTGAAAAGATAGGGGAGATGCTGAGCTATCCAGCGGAGTCTGCCGGACACCTCATGGATACCAGAATTATCACTTTTCATCCAAAAGAAACTGTTAATGATGTCCTTACAAAGCTAAGAACTCTTGGAGACCGAAGGATAGTGAACATCTACATTACAGATACTTCAGGTCAGTTGCTGGGAACTGTTTATATCCAGACATTAGCTGTTTCTAATGCCGAAACCACCCTGGAGAAGTTGATGGAACCTGCACCGAGTGTACAGGTAATGACTCCTTCTGATGAAATCATAGAACTATTCGAGGCAGGAAAATTTTTCAATCTGCCAGTAGTGGACCTCAGTAATAACTTATTGGGAATTATCAGAAATGACCGGTTGATTGCAGCCACGCAGATGGATGCCCGTGAAGATGTTTTGGCGATGTTTGGTGCAGGCCGTGAAGAACGTGCCTTATCCAGTCCTTGGTTTGCAGTGAAAAAGAGGCTGCCCTGGCTTCATATTAATTTAGTCACCGCTTTTTTGGCAGCTTCAATTGTAGGGATTTTTGAGGATACGATCGCTCAGGTGACCGTGTTAGCAGTCTTTCTGCCTGTAGTAGCCGGGCAATCCGGAAATACAGGTTCTCAGGCCCTTGCTGTGACCATGAGAGGTCTTGCTTTGAGGGAGATACAAACCAGACATTGGTGGAAAGTTGCCAGAAAAGAAGTAGCTGTTGGCTTTTTTAATGGTGTTGCAGTGGCCCTGACCACCTCTGCCATTGTGTTTATCTGGGCTTCCTCCTTTGGTCTTGCGGTAGTCATCGCATCTTCCATGATCTTGTCTATGGTGATTGCCGGCTTCTCGGGTGCAGTAATTCCGATTATCCTCAAAGCATTTGGCCAGGATCCGGCACAGTCTTCTGCTATAGTGTTGACCACAGTCACGGATATCGTGGGATTTCTGAGTTTTCTTGGGCTTACCACGATGCTCGGATCATCATTGGGAATTTTGTGATTATTGGTGGTTGCTGCTACATGGATTGGTAATATGGCTCTTTAAGGAGAGAATGGAATTTCAAATTCCGAGGATAAAAAGGTGTAGATATAATCTACACCAAGCGGAGTTCGGGGGATATGTATTATAAAGGTGGAAATATCCTGAATACCCTTCGCCAAATTACCATTGACAGATTTTGAAATCGAGTGTTTAGAACTACAGATAGCATTAATTCTATAATAAAACTTTGCCTTGTCACCTCGACGTCAGGAGAGGTCTACTGCCCATTTTGATGTCATTTCCTTTCTGTAAATGCCAAATTTTAAAAACTACCAATGACGATGAAAAATGGTAAAGCATTCTCCGCGGGCTGAGTGATCTATTTAAGAATTTAGATTTGGGTTTTGTGCAGATAGGAGGGTTTGTGGGAATGGGGGACGGGAGGAATTACAAATTCCTTGGATAAAATGGTGTAGATACAATCTACACCTAGCGGGGGTGATGTAGGGATTTTTCGTTTTAGACCTGGCTGCCGGTATGTAAGATGCCAGGAAAAATATTTTTTAAAAAAAAATAACTTAGTTTTTCGTGAACGATCTAGAAGTAGGATTAGTTGTATATACACATAATTTTGAATACAAACCAAAATCCAACATGAATAACAAACCACTTTTAGAAAAATTGACCATTGGGGACATTGAATTGAATAATAGGGTTGTCATGGCCCCAATGACAAGAAGTAGAGCTGACAATCAGGAAAAAGCACCTACGGACCTTCATGCCAAGTATTATAAACAACGTGCCTCTGCAGGTCTCATAATTACAGAAGGTTCACAGATTTCAACAAAGGCTGTGGGATATATCAATACCCCAGGAATTTATACTCAGGCTCAAGTTGATGGATGGAAGAAGGTGACCAAAGCTGTCCATGAAAAGGATGGGAAAATATTCATCCAACTCTGGCATGTAGGCAGGATTTCTCATCCTGATTTCCATAATGGAGAATTGCCACTTGCACCTTCAGCCATCAACCCACATTCCAAGTCATTTACCCCAAAAGGTTTCAAGGAGACAGTAACCCCAAAAGAAATGTCTTTAGAAGAAATTCAGGATACCATACGTGACTTTAAAATGGCCGGAAAAAATGCCATGGAAGCAGGTTTTGACGGTATTGAGATTCATTCTTCCAATGGATACTTGTTGCATCAGTTTTTCAGTCAGACATCCAATGTGAGAACCGATGGCTACGGTGGAAGTATTGAAAACAGGGCGAGGATCCTTTTTGAAATCATCGATGCGCTGAAGGAAGTTATGCCTGAAAACAGAATTGGTGTAAGGTTAAATCCTTCTTTACATGGAATTTTTGGAATGACCATGGATGAAGAAAGTATTCCTACTTTTGATTATATCATCGAAAAGCTCAATGAATACAATCTTGCCTACCTTCATTTGTCAGAGCCATTTTCGGATGTTTCCGAATTGCCTTTTGCAGTAACAGAAATCGCCAAGCGATATCGGTCAATGTACAAAGGCACATTGATAATCAATTCAGATTTTGACCAGGAAAAAGGTAACCGCTTTATCCTTGAAGGTTTGGCAGATGCAGTTGCTTTTGGCAAACCGTATGTGTCCAACCCGGATTTAGTGGAAAGATTCTCCCAAGATGCTCCTCTGCAGGACTGGGATCAAAGTACTTTCTATACACCGGGTGAAAAAGGGTACACAGATTACCCTAAATTAAAGCTGGAAAAAACAAATTGATCAAAAGGGGCCGATAAAATCGGCCCCTTTTTTAACTATTCCAATGATTGGGATTGTGGAATTATTGGAGATCAATATGTTTCCTCAAATTTTACTGCAGTACCGGAGATAGTTTGCATATTACTGATTGTATTATTTTTTGAAATAATGTCTTTTAAAGGCGCACTTTGATTGTTAGGAATGCGATTAGAAGAATAGGAGACCTAATGTAAATCAGGTTTTATGAAAAAGAAAGAGAGTTTGTGTATTCGGGATAGGGCTGGAATTACAAAATCCAAAAATAGTAAGGTGTAGATACAATCTACACCGAGCGGGGGCTTACCACGATGCTCGGATCAGCATTGGGGATATTGTGATTTTTGATTGAAAGAATTGAAGTAATTATTTTTCCTTTTTGTTATATAATTTACATTATGTTAAATAGAATTTAACAACACCCCATACCTTAACAATAACCATATAAACTCCATCACCTCTCCCCAACCCATTTCAATTTGAAAATCATGATTTTTTTGGTAAGCTTAGCACTTTATTCGGAGATCTATGAATCAAACCAATACCGCTAAGCTTGGCTTATTTCTTGGGCCTATATTGTTTCTGGGAATTTTATTTTTGCTACAGCCCAAAGATATGTCGCCCGAAGCTTTGTCCATGTTGGCGGTGACTGCCTGGATTGCGGTTTGGTGGATAACCGAAGCCATTCCGATTGCAGCGACTTCGCTGTTGCCATTAGTGCTGCTGCCGACTTTGGGCGCTTTATCTATGGCTAGTACAGCTACTTCCTATTCACATCCCATGGTGTTGCTGTACATGGGTGGATTTATGATTGCCATGGCCATTGAGAAATGGAACCTACACAAACGGATAGCTCTGACCATCATTGCGTTTATCGGAACCAATATTCAGCGGATTATTTTGGGCTTTATGCTGGCGACGGCTTTTTTGTCCATGTGGATATCCAATACTGCTACTTCCCTGATGATGTTGCCCATAGCCATCGCAGTGGTGACCCAATTGAGTTCCAACGAAAATCCCCATGAAAGATCTCCCAATAAAATCGGAAAAGCACTGATGCTGGGTATCGCCTATAGTGCATCCATCGGTGGTGTGTCCACATTGATTGGAACCCCTACCAATATCATTCTGGCCGGAGTAATCAAGGAAATGTATCAATATGAGATAACCTTTTCTCAATGGATGCTTTTTGGCCTTCCCATCTCCATTATTCTCTTGGCAATCTGTTATGTTTATTTGGTTCGCTTTGCCTATCCTTTTGAAAAAAACTTTGCCATCCATGGCGGCAAAGAAGAAATCAATACCCAACTCAAGCTATTGGGTCCTATTACTGTAGAAGAAAAAAGGGTTTCATGGGTGTTTGGATTGGTTTCTTTGTCCTGGATATTACGTTCTTTGGTTCTACAGGATTTTATTCCTGCATTAGATGACACCATCATTGCCATTGCAGGTGTTTTGATGCTGTTTGTCCTCCCCTCATCAAAACCTAAAACTAAATTATTAGATTGGAAAACTGCTGAGAAAATCCCTTGGGGCATTTTATTGCTTTTTGGTGGTGGACTATCTTTGGCTGAAGGATTTAAAGAAACAGGATTAGCATCTTGGATCGGCAATCAATTTGTATTCCTTGATTTTATGGCTTTTGGGTTGTTTTTATTGATCGTGATAGCTGCTGTCAATTTCTTGACCGAGATCACCTCTAATGTAGCTACCGCTTCGATGCTGCTGCCGATTTTAGCCGCTGTCTCCTACTCTATGGGTGTTCACCCGTATGGCTTAATGGTTGGCGCCACAATGGCGGCAAGCTGCGCCTTTATGCTTCCTGTAGCTACTCCACCCAATGCTGTGGTATTTGGTTCGGGTTATCTGACTATTCCTGATATGTTCAAGGCCGGGATTTGGATGAATATTTTATCGATTATCTTGATTACCCTTTTCACCTTGTATGTCCTTCCATTGCTTTGGGGAATTGATTTGGATGTTTATCCTTTTTGAGGTTAAGGGAATTATAGGGTTGTAAGTTGCCCAAAACTTCATCATTCATTATTCGGTGTTCGGTATTCGAAATTTAAAATTGAAAAATTGGTTTTTGGGTAATTTATACTGATCTAGCCAGATTATTAAACCTTTTCGATAGAACACTGATAACGCTGATTTTGCTGATATTCGCAGGTGAATTAATCAGTGTAAATCAGCGAGATCAGTGTTATCCCGGTGATCGGGGCAGGTCCTGCGTGCCAATAAAAAAACAAGTGGTCTATTACTTATTGATACCAACGAAAATAAAAAGAAAAAGGATAGTCGAAACTACCCTTTTGAGCCTCCTGTCGGGATCGAACCAACGACCTACTGATTACAAGTCAGTTGCTCTACCATCCCGATAGCTATCGGGATAAGGAGGCTAAAGGTATTTAAGGATCAAATTCTTGCTTAATTC
>NZ_JABFHF010000012.1 GCF_015476655.1 Aquiflexum lacus | reverse complement strand
GAAACACTGACTATATTTGAAAAACAAAAGTGTCAACCATTTTCAGGACGAGACAAGCTTTTCCTTTTCATTTCGCCTGCCTGCCGTGGCAGGAACGTAGAGAGAAATCTAGGGATACGGGTTTATAATGAGAACCTTGACTAATGAAGGAATTGGCCTTAGAATGAAGGGATTTATTTGTTGGAATGGCGAATTAGATTAAATACTAGAAAAACCGGGCAGGGATGTCCGGTTTTTTTTTCTAAACTATTCAAGCGGTAAAACTTGCTATGCCTATTTACCAATGTCCATTATGAATTGTTTTGAGATAGAATTCAGGAAGTCAGAAACTGCCTAAACAGACTGGAATATGGAAATCTTGCCTGATGCGAGTTTATAGAATCAAAAGGAAGAAATACTTAGAGACTACCTTGAGTGAGACAGGGGCGGCATTAACAGAAGGTTTCCGATGGAACAGCCCTAATACCTATCTGGTTTACACTTCCGCATCAAGAGCCTTGGCAACTTTGGAAGTATCAGTTCATTTGGATCTCAGTGAAGACCTACCTACAGATAGGTATTATGTTGAAATAGAAATCCTAGATGAAATAGAGATTTTGGAGTTAAGGTCCGAAGACCTTCCAGAAAACTGGGGTGCCAATCCCCCCATACTTGAAACGCAATTTATCGGAGATGATTTCGTCATGGAAAAAATTGCCGCAGTATTAAAAGTGCCAAGTAGTATTGTTTCCCCTGAGTTTAATTATTTAATCAACCCAAATCATCCTGAAGGAAAAATGATTAAATTGGTTTCTCTTGAGCCATTAAGATTTGGTCAAAGGTTTAGGGAGATGAGGGAGGGATAAAGGGATTTTATGTTCCTTAGTTTATCTTTCTTAATAGTGAATTGATTCACTTCTAATTCAGCTTTTTACAAAAATTAAATGCATAACATAGTGCAATTTACCGCTCCTTTAATAGATTTCCAAGAAATTTACACTACATTTGTATAAAATAATGCCATATAATGCACTTTACAGGATTGGTCAAAACTATTAAAGAACGTCGGGAAGCGCTACATGTAACACAGGAAACAATAGCTGAACTTTCGGGTGTTGGATTGAGGACTTTAAAACAGTTTGAAAGCGGAAAAGGTAATCCTACACTTTTGACACTTCAGAAATTATTAGATGTGTTGGGGATGGAGGTTTGCCTGAAAATTAAGGACTTAACTTCTAATCAATGAGAAATGCTAAAGTCTTGTTCAAAAATGAAGAAGCGGGAATCTTGACTCAATACGATGATGGTTCGTTTTCATTTCGATATCATAATGATTGGATAGTGGACAGCCATAAGCAAAGCATCAGTCTCACATTACCTAAAACCAAACAAGAGTTTCATTCCAAACACCTATTTCCATTTTTTTATCACATGCTTCCTGAAGGTTCCAATAAGCAAGTGGTTTGTAAGCTCAATAGGATCGACCGGGAAGACAACTTTGGCATACTATTGACTACGACAAAGAATGACAGCGTTGGGGCAGTTAGGGTTGTTAAAGTAGAGGATCAATGAGCTTTGTGGAAATCAAATATTGTCCCTGTACATTATCTGAGGATTTTGATACTTACAACAGAACTGCTTTGAAGAGATTATTTCAAGGTAAAAAAGTACATCATGTTTTGCCTTATGATTCACCAAGCACTAATCCGGAAACTGATCAGCAATTTGAAGAGAACCGAAAACGAATATCGATATCAGGTGTGCAAGAAAAATTTTCTTTATTGCTTGAAAAGAACAAATTAAGGCTTATTCGTGAAGGTGAACAAGGAACCTATATCCTGAAACCAATTCCAGGTGCTGGTAAGTTGCCAGATCAAATGCCTGCCAATGAGCATTTGACCATGCAAATAGCCCGTCAGGTTTATGGGATAGAAACTGCAGAAAATGGGTTGATTTTTTTTAAAGACGGTACACCTGCCTACATCACCAAGAGATTTGATGTCAAAGAAGGTGCTTCTCTTTCTTTTGGAAAAGCCGAAAAATTGGCTCAGGATGATTTTGCTTCATTGGCACAAAGAACCCCACAAACCCATGGAGTGCACTACAAGTATCTAGGGAATTATTTGGAGATCTTTGAGTTGATGCAAAGATACTTGCCGACCTATAAGTTGGAGGCACCAAAACTGTTGAAAACACTTGTCTTTAATTACCTTTATTCAAATGGGGATGCACACTTTAAAAATTTCTCGATATTGGAAACCCCATTTGGAGACTATAGACTCAGTCCAGCTTATGACTTACTCAATAGCCGAATTCATATAGATGATAAAGATTTTGCCTTGGAGGATGGTCTATTGCCCAGAAATCTTGCTCTGGGAAAAACCAGTTTTCAATTTGCTAAACTAGCAGAGAAAGCATTAATAAGTGAAAAGAATTTTAATGAAATCATGGCATTGATGATTTCAAAATCAGAGTTTGTTGAAAAAATGATCGCCGCTTCGTTTCTAAATAACCATACCAAAAGAAACTATTTGCAGTCGTATCAAGGTCGTTTGAAACAACTCCTTAAAGAATAAAATAAAGATACAAGCTGAATTCTGTCACTTATTTTCAGGATTTTCGCCTTTTTTTGACAAAGGAAATTTAGAGGTTTAGGGAAACGGATTTCAAAAGAAAACCCAAAAAAGCACCAAAGAAAGAAATTGAAAGGGCATAAAAAATAAAAGCTGAGTATGAAAACGAAAGTGAGGATTTCGTTTCCAAATAATCAAGTATAAATGTTTAAAAATTCCTCTCCTTTTATAAAGTTGAACCCCATTCTTTATAAAACCCCTCCAAAACCCTCTCCGCCAAATCTACCATACTTTCCTCCTCAGGTTCATTTCTGTTGGTAAGGATAATGATGCTGATTTGTGTGGTTGGTATTCAGTAAAAGATATTTCGGAAGGAGGTGCTGCTGCCTGTATGGTAGACCACTTTTTCTCCTTGGTAATCTTTGAATAGCTCTGCAATTGGGTGAGGTTTTTGGGAACAGGCAGTCAAAATAGCAATGTTTAGCGTAAATAAAAGGTATTTGTTCATGGAGTGAATTTATGGATTTAAGATATATTTCAACCAATTCTATTTCTTAAATGGATGATTTTTTGAATTGAAAATTTCTAATTCCCACTGTTTTCAATAATGTAGTTTACTAAACAATAATAATATTGGTTAGTAAACAATAAAAGAGAATTGGATGGTCTTTATAAAGCGATGAGATTTTTTGATAAAAAAGAGGCTTTACTGGTCACAATTTCCCAGGAAGATGATTTTGAGCAGGATGGTTTTAGGATCAAAGTTCTGCCTTTTCATCAGTTAGAATGGTAAAAAGAAGGCATACCAGATTTTCAAAAACTTGCAGGTCTACTCCCGCAACCTTTGAGGTCTTCCCTACCGCGACGTCAGGACCTCGAAGGTTTTTCCCCTTATTAAGAATTCAATGATTTTACTTAAACGTCAAGACCTTCGGGGTTTTGAAAACCCCAAAGGTCAATGGGGCTGACAAAAAAAAGACCTCAAAGGTTTAAAAAAACCTTCGAGGTCAAGTCTTGAATCTTATGTCTTAAGTCTTGCGTCTTAGCTTACGCTTCTTTCTTCGCCATCCTAGTTCTTTCCCCTTCGTCCAGGAAGATTTTTCTCATTCGGATGGATTTTGGAGTGATTTCAAGGTATTCATCCTTCTGGATGTATTCCATAGCTTCTTCCAATGAGAATTTTTTGGCTGGTTGGATCCTGACGTTGTCATCAGAACCTGAGGCCCTCATGTTGGTCAATTTCTTACCTTTTTGCACGTTAACGACGATATCATTGTCACGGGAGTTTTCCCCGATTACCTGACCGGCATATAACTCATCTCCCGGATCGATAAAGAATGTTCCTCTGTCCTGTAATTTGTCGATGGCATAAGCGGTACATTGTCCACCTTCCATGGATATCAGAGAACCGTTGATCCTTCCCGGTATAGGACCTTTGAAAGGCTCATAGGCAGAAAACCTATGGTTCATGATGGCCTCACCCTGTGTCATGGTCAAGACATTGTTTCTCAAACCAATCAATCCCCTTGATGGGATTTTGAATTCCAAATGTTGTAAGTCACCCTTGGGCTCCATGATCAACAATTCACCTTTTCTTTGGGTAGCGAGTTCGATTACTTTTCCGGCCGTAGTTTCAGGGACATCCACTACTAAGGTTTCGATAGGTTCGTTTTTGACTCCATCGATCTCTTTAAAAATCACCTGAGGCTGACCAACCTGCATTTCATAACCCTCTCTCCTCATGGTCTCAATCAATACTGACAAGTGGAGGATACCACGTCCATAAACCAAGAATTTATCTTCGTTATCAGTGGTCTCAACCCTCAAAGCAAGGTTTTTTTCCATTTCCTTGAAAAGCCTGTCTCTCAAGTGTCTTGAAGTCACGAATTTGCCTTCTTTTCCAAAAAACGGAGAGTTGTTGATCGTGAAGAGCATGTTCATGGTAGGCTCATCGATCGAAATTCTTTGAAGCGGTTCAGGATTTTCCAAATCAGCCAAGGTATCACCGATTTCAAAATCCTCAATTCCAGTAACCGCGCAGATATCACCTGCGTGGACTTCAGTGGCCTTAACTTTGCCTAAGCCTTCAAATACATGAAGTTCTTTGACTTTTACTTTTTTGAATATACCATCAGCTTTGCAAAGGGTCAACTGTGCGCCTTCTTTGATGCTGCCTCTTTTGACCCTTCCGATAGCTATTCTGCCAACAAAAGAAGAGTAATCCAAGGAAGTAATCTGCATCTGCAAAGTACCTTCATCAATTTTTGGAGCAGGTATATGATCAATAATGGCATCCAAAAGTGGAAGGATAGTGTCAGTAGGATTTTTCCAGTCGGGACCCATCCAATTGTTTTTGGCTGAGCCATAGAGAGTCTGGAAATCCAACTGCTCCTCAGTAGCGTCTAAGTTGAACATCAGGTCAAAAACAGCCTCATGGACTTCATCAGGCCTACAGTTTTCTTTGTCCACTTTATTGACTACTACGATTGGGGTCAATCCCAAAGCCAAAGCTTTGCCCAACACAAATCGGGTCTGTGGCATTGGACCTTCAAAAGCATCCACCAATAGGATAACCCCATCGGCCATTTTCAAAACCCTTTCCACTTCACCACCAAAGTCAGCGTGACCAGGTGTGTCAATGATATTTATCTTGTGATCTTTATATCTAACGGATACGTTCTTTGAAAGAATGGTGATCCCTCTTTCTCTTTCCAGATCGTTGCTGTCAAGAATCAGGTCGTCAAATTGTTGGTTTTCACGGAAGATTTTGGAGATGTGAATGATCTTGTCCACCAAGGTGGTCTTGCCGTGGTCAACGTGTGCGATAATCGCGATATTCCGAATATTAAGCATTGCAAAATTGAATTAGGCTGCAAAGGTAGGAAGAAAATTTGGTATCGTACCGATTGACTTAAAAATCATAATGAAAAGTTAATGGAGAGAGGGTGGTTGGGAATTGAAAGATTGGAAGAACTTGTCCGCCGTGGCGGATTGTAAGATTGAAAAATTGCTAAACATCGGCATCGGGATCAGGTATTTTAAAATGAAGAAAAATCGGGAAGAAAAGACATATTGGAGTTAGCGCTGACTTCCAACTAATATACTACATTTCCGCCTTTCTTACGGAAATTTGTGATGGGATTCAGGTAGGTTGAGTAAGAAGGGGATCAATTCAGGTTCAGTCGTGTTTTAATCAGATAGGTTTTTTACTTTTTGATTCAGGCAATTTTGAGATAGCAAGTGAAAAGCTCCGGTGGAGGGGACAATATAGTAATCACGGCTTTTGATGAGGATAGCTTAAGAAGTTGGGAAGTGCTGTAGGTACGACTGAGATCATTGCATATATGTATCAACCTTCCCCATAGATTTGAATCAAGGCTTCTGTATCTGAAATACTTCGAGCCAATACCTTAGGTAAGATAAAAACACTGACAAAAAGAAAAGTGATCGCAAGCAAAATAGTGCCGATAAAGATTTGGGCAAAAAGACCGCTTTGCACACCTTGCTCTCGGTATACAAAAGTATGTCCCTGTATACATACGATCACGCCAAAGTTGATAATCTGGAACACACTGTTGGAGGCGATATATGAAGCATATTTCTTGTACTTTTTATGTTTGCCCCAATACCGGATTACCACCCAAAAGAAGGAAAATAGTAGGAAGGCAATGATCATTGCAATCCATGCCCTAGAATCCTGAAGCAGAATTGAAGATTGAAAAAACAGATAAAGAAGGCCAATTGGAAAAATAACCCTGTAACTCAACAACAAATCCTTAAGCGCTGTCCAATAATATCCCCAAAGCCTCTTTTGGATCATTTTTTTATACGATTCCTCCAATTCTGAAAACCCAAAAATCCCAAAGGAAGCATGTACTTTCGCAAAGGCAGCTTCTAATGTAGCCTTAGGTTCTTGTTCCATTAACTCCTCAATTTTACAAGCCACATGGTCCAGGATTTCATATTGCACATCGATCTCCGGATAGCCCTTGTAGGAGATTAGTTTTTTGAGTTGTTCGATTTGGTCTTTGGTTAGTTTCATAGGAGTTCCGGGTTTTACCAGGCAAATGTCAGTTATAGAGTTTTATCAACTCTTCGGTATCGGCTTGGCTTCTTTCGAATACTTTTGGAAGAATAAATAAACAGCAATACATCAACATGAGGACTCCGGTGATAGCAAGCACTCCGTAGTTAGACCAAATAGTTTCGTTTTTCAAGCAGTTATTTAGCATGATATAGCTAAAACTGCACAGTTGGTAAACAAAGGAGACAATAGCAAAGAAATTCCCTGTGGTATTGAAAGAAGCATATTTTCGGTACTTTTTAAGTTTCTTCCAATGAATGCCGGCCAATAAAACTACAAAACAAATAAACAGCATTAACAGTCCACCTATCCATCCATTAGTAGATTCAAATGCAAAGCGCAGGTTGTAAAACAGCGTAAAAACACCAAGCACTAGCAGTACTTTGAAGCTGAATAAGAACAGTTTCAATTCTTCCCAAAAATATCTCCAATGCCTTTTTGCAATCATTTTCTGGTAGGATGCATCGAGTTCATTGAAACCTTTATGACCAAAGGAAGCAAAGACTTCACGAAAAGCTTGATCCAATGATAAGCTGGGTTTTTCTTCCATGAATGCTTCAACCTTACATGCTACATGGTCCAGGATTTCGTATTGCACATCAATGTACACATGCCCCTTATACGAGATAAGGTCTCTTAACTGTTTGATTTGCGCCTTACTTAGCTTCATACAAGTAGGGTTTGAGTTTGGCTTGATAGACTTTGAACAGGGCTCGATTGGAATTGAGCAGCAGGAAAAAAATTAAGGTTGTAGGTTGGGGGCTTGCAAAGAGAACGTCAAATATCCCTTCAAACCCTTTCAATTTTTGTGTGGAAAACAAAAATATTCCCCAGCAGAAGAGATTGCCAACTATCAACTCATTGAAAGCATCTCTTTTTCCACTATACAAACCTTTCCCTTTTAAAGATGGGGATCGTTCTCCAATCGTATCTTTCGTATGATAAATCCATGCAAAAAAACAGATGGGTAAACAAATGAGTGATAAGAACATTATTAAAATGATTAATTTTTGATTAGGAAGAAAATAACCAAAAATTGTTGCTATTGTAAGAAAAATACCGTTAGCCATTAAGTCCTTAAGATGTAAAGAAGAGATACTTTTTAGAAAGTATTTCAAATACTCCAAGGTTAATAAGTTTCGATGCCTAAATTTGATTTTAAAAATCTTCCACCTACTCCAATTCAGTTTCTCCTGCTCCCAAAAAGCCTCAACCTCATCTATCCCCGAAAATTCATATTTGCAAAGTACATGATCGAGAATTTCAAAGTACAACTCCTCCCATCGAAAAGGTCTTTCGGCAAGTTTTTCCTCTAGATATTGAATGTCCTTAGCTTTCATTATCTTATCAGTTTTAAATTTTTGAGGTTAATTGATCCATAAAGGGATAAGGCATAAATATTCAAAATAGTAGTATAACAGATCATCAAAGCCATTGCCCAGCTTCCAAAACCGTGGATGTTCAGAAAGGTGGAAGTCCCCAAGAAAAAAGCGTTGAGCAAATTGAAGATCAGCACATACCTTCCAAGTGCACCTTGAAGAATTACATTTTTTGGTCTATTATACTTTGGATCACGGGAAAAAGAAAAGGAATTGCCTGAATGGTAAAGTAAAGCCACTAAGATGCCAACTATTGGTAGAAAGGAGAATACCAACATGACATCTAAACTGATAAATAGATTAACCATCACAAGAAAAATACTGTAGGAAAAAATCACCAATACTTTCCAAAAATCCATTTTCCAGAATTTTAAGGCTTGTAATTGAGAGCTTTGTAATTGATTGCTGACTGAGTTTAGAAGCTCTTTCTCCATTCGTTTAACGACCGACCATGCAAATTCTTCATCCAAGGCTTCCATTCTGTTTCCAAACTCTTCAGAAGCAACCTGTTCCAAAGCAGAGATATAATGATCTAATAGCTCATCATATATTTCCACATAAGTGATCAAGCACCGATCTAGCCGGTCTTTAATGGTTTGGATTTCTATATCACTTAATTTTTTCATTGTATTTAATGTCAATGGATTTGAGGTTTGACCATGGCCTTTTGGGCATTGAACCTTGCCAATGTCATCAGGAAAAACAGCCACAATCCCATAATGGTACCATACACATATGGCGGCTCAAAAAAGAATGTAGGACGCACTGCTTCCCCAAGTTCCAGAAGGTGAACAACCAATACAGGAACAAAGACAATTATCAAAATCAGGATATGTAGCACAGCAAAACCTCTTGGTACGGCAGCCTTCTTTTGAGCCAAAATAGTTTTGTCATCCACTGCGCGATAGTGGTGCTTCATTTTTCTTTTTGGATAGGATTGGTCTATTACCAAACCTTCAAGAACCAAACCCATCAGCATGATTAAATTGACTAGGTGCATCAGCATTCCTCCATTTTTGACCCAATTGGGGAGACTGATCACAAATGCGAAAAGGATAATTGGAATCCAGATTTTTTCTAACCGGAACAGATCAAATAGCTTTTCCTTAAACATTTTCGGGTATTCAGCTTTAAGGGAATCTAAGTAACTTTCAGCCACTTCCCTGCAATATTGAAGTGTAAAGGTTTCATCCAGTTCAGCCAACACCTCCTTCATGGGCCTTCCCGTTTCATTTTCCAAGGCAGTCTGATAATGATCTAAAACCTCATCCCTAACCTCCGTATAAGGGATTTGCTTCGCATTGATATGGAAGTGCAATTGTTTGATTTGGTCTTCGTTCAGTTTCATATCAGCGCAGTTTTAGTCTTGATTTGCCAAACTTCAAGTAGGGTGAGCACATAAATGGAAAGGATGATGAAAATAATTGCTGCAATTGACGGGGCCAAATTGGCGATTGGGTTGGAATTAAAAACCCATTCAGCAGACCACATGATGACATATGCCATCATGACTGGCAGGTAAAGTTTTTCTGAAAAGGGGTATGAAAGTGAAGATTGAAGAGGTCCTGCTGTATTGAAGTCTTTTTTTATGGTTTTGATCCTGAAATGGGATTTAATCAAAAAGAAAATATGAGCACCTGCTAAAATCACAAGAGGAGATAATACCAACAGAGCGATTTCTTTTTGGTTGGTCACAAAACGGCTCATTTGAAATGCAATGAAAGTAAAAATTATTACATATAGTATCTTGGAAAAGCAAAAATATCTTTTCAAAACCTGCCAATGTAGACTGCTGAGCTCCTTTCTGATTTCTTTGTTAAACTTTGCCTGAAGGGCATGGCAATAGGCAAAAGTGAACTTTTCCTCCAATTCAAAAAGTTGATCATTGAATTTCTGTACCGGAAACTCCTGCAAATGGCTGACATAGTGGTCATAAACTTCCATCAGGATTTCTGCTGAAGAAATCTCTTTCCGCATAATGGCCATGCGGATTCCTTGGAGTTCTATGTCTGTGAGTTGGCGCATTATTGCAAAACTTTAATACTATCCGGTGTCAAAACGATAAGTAAATATTCTGTAATCAGTTTTTCAATTTGATTCCAATTTTTCCGAAAATAAGACCTTAGTTCCCTTAACCTTTTGTTTCCCAATTTCACTAAAATTAATTTTGGCGGTATTTTTTTCAACATAAAAGAATCATAGAAATCAGAATCTTTTGTAATTAAAACACAATTATTTAATGCAAAATATTCATTGATTACCCCGTCCCTTGTTGAGGTTCCATTGGGGAAAGTTTTAACATGTATGACCTCTTGTCCTTGAATGTCCTCGGCTAGTGAAGGAGGGATATTTGCATCCAAGAGAAAAATCATGCCGCAGAAATTTTGAATTCTTTAATATCTACAGTTTGAGCAGCATAAGCAAGGCATGCCAAAATATCCTCTTTTTCCAAGTCCTTGAATTCTTCTAAAATATCTTCAACGCTATCGCCACCAGCTAAATATTCCAGAATGTAACTAACGGCATATCGTGTATTCCTAATGGTAGGTTTTCCATGCGCGATATCAGGGTTAATAGTGATTCTATTTAATTGATTTTTCATTTTTTCATTTTTTTTAGGTTTCAATGTCAAACTGTGATCCCGAAATTTCTGAATGCAGGGTTTAAAGTTTGTTTTATTTAGACATAGTTTTATGTCCAGATCGAATTCATTCAGTCCTCCGTTTTTACCTATACTAACCCCGGTTTCCATTCAGGGTCCAAAATCCGCTGCAGGTTGCCGACAAAGCTTTGCAGCTCGGACATCTTGGCGCTGACTTCCTTGTGACCGTTTTTGGTGAGGCTGTAGTATTTCCTTACCCGGTTGTCCACCTGTTGGATTTCAGTGGTCAACATCCCTTCTGCCTCCAATTTGTGTAGGGCAGGATATAGTGCGCCTTCCGTGATTTTGATTTCGCCCTCGGTAAGTTCTTTTACCCTTTGAGTAATTTCATAGCCATACATTTTATCGTTCTCCTCCAAGAGTTTGAGGATGATGGTCTGTAAGCTTCCTTTGATCAGATTATTGTTTGACATGTTTTCTAAGATGCATCAGTAAGGCAAATATATAAAAAAATTATATACATAAGCAAGTTGGGTATCTTTTTAAGATGTGAGATATGAGACGTGAGATTTGAGACAGGGTAGGGTAACCATTGAGGTCTTTTTTTGACCTCGAAGGTTTTGATTGATGGAACGGGAGGGTTGGGAAGGGAGAGATTAGAACCAAGATACAAGAAACAAGACAAAGTCCTCAGGGTTTTTTATAGCAAGGGGTCAAAATATTTTGGAAAATAGGGTTTTTCATTAGAACGAGTAGTTTAATCCGGAGATTGAGGAGGAGCTAGGATTCTAGGGATTGGCAGTCTGAAGACTGCAAAAGGGGTGGTCCAAGTCTGAAGACTTGAACCACTACTGGAACCACTATCCTTCACAAAGCTTTGGCAAATAAGTTCAAAGACTTCGAAAATAACCATCTTTAACAGATCAACTATTTTAATTTTTATTGCAATAAAATAATCTAACCAATTATTAGTTATAATAGCATGTTTTAATTTTAAACTGCCTGTTTATGAAATTAAGGATTGGATTTACAGGATTGATTATAATGCTTTTTGTTTTGGATGGTTATGCACAGCGGTATTATGAAAAAGAACTGCTATCGACCAGATTGGAAAGGAAAGAAATGAGACAAAAAGCAAGTGTGGCAGATGGGGGTTATGTGCTTTTTCAGGGGGGACTTAGAAAGCATGAAAATTCCAGAAGCAATGATATTTTTACCGGCGGTTATGGTGAATACAATGGAGTAGTCGGTGTTAATTATGGTTATCGGTTAAAAAATGCCTCAATCGAAACAGGATTGGGATTCATTTGGCAGTATCATAGTGAAATCTATTTTCTTGAAGCGGCAGGTGAAAACTTTAGGACTTCTGGGAATTATAATTCAATATTCCTTCCGCTTGTTATGAAATATGATGTGCCCACAGGTCCATCCAAGAAATTCAGATTTGGGGCTATGGGTTCATTGAACTTTCTCCTCCACCAAACAAGAAACAGGAACCAACAAGGAAGAGGTACATACTATTTTGATTATTTTAATGATAGAGAAAGGTATTTGCAGTACAAGTATTATTGGGATCGGCCAAGGATATCGGGATTTTTTAAAGCAGGAGTGTATGCGGAGTTTCAGGTTTTCAAATCCTCCTTCCTGAATCTACAGTTTTCAAGAGCAATCTCAGCAGGTCCTTTAAGGACAGTCACCTATGAATGGGAGTATCAAGGGCAGAAGGG
This sequence comes from Aquiflexum lacus, assembly GCF_015476655.1. Classification (GTDB taxonomy): domain Bacteria; phylum Bacteroidota; class Bacteroidia; order Cytophagales; family Cyclobacteriaceae; genus Aquiflexum; species Aquiflexum lacus. The sequence continues at coordinate 155,749 of NZ_JABFHF010000012.1, read as the reverse complement.
CAGTTTCACGGATGAACTCAAGATTGAAGGGTATATAGTAGAAATTGCTTATAAATTGCCCCTGAATTTATTTTCAGCTACCAGGTAATAAAGACGTGAGATGTGAGACATGAGATTTGAGATGGGGTCCTTGCTGAGAGGGAATCCTGAATTTAAGGATTAAGTAGTGTTGGAGGAGGAGTTTTAGTTATTGGCAGGAAAAATGTAGATGAGATTGATATAGATTTTAATGAGTGAAAATTTTATATTGATTATTGATTTGCCTAATAAAAAAGGGGCCAATGATTTTTCCTTTTTTTATTAAAAGGAATTAGTTTAAAAGTCTTAATTTAATGATTCGTTCACGAAATATTCTAAAATGAAAAAACTACTGCTTTCAATGAGTATGCTTTTGTGGATGTGTTCTTTTCAAACAAATGCCCAAAGCAGGATCAATCTTGAAATGTACCTTGTTCCTCAACAACACCATCAAAGTTTATTAAATAATCCTTCTCCTTCAGTGGACTTTGTTACTCGTACAGGATTGAATTTGGGTTTGGGTTTGTCCTATAATATCAATAGGGACTGGCAACTTGTACTGCAATCCTGGCATGTGTCCTCACCTTTTCGGTTTACACAACATCCTGAACATTCGGGATTTGCATTTATTCCGGGGCCACAGAGAATAAATTGGGGGTTTTCCTACAGTAATTTTAGTTTGGGTCTTAGGAGAACTTGGGAAATGGGTGAAAATGATCTTTATGCACAGCCTTCCATTGGGGTCAATCTTTCAAGAGAATATGGGTTTAACGTTCAGGATTCGGTACTGAATTTTGGATTTACAACAAATGTGGTTCCTTCTGCTTCTCTTGAAATTGGAATGAAATTCAATACACCGGGTAATAACTATTTTTTAGTGGGATTGAGGCATCATCAAGGTTTTGGAAGGCTAGATGGCTCAATTTTTACCTGGACGGGGGTTTCCCCACAGCCGCAAGTCCAACGCAGGGGCAGCTACACTGGTCTTGTTTTGGGCTATGGCATAGACTTTAGGACAAGAAAAGGGGAGGATTGGAGAGTCACCAAAATGGAGCGAAAAACAGAGAAGCGTGTGGCGGCTTGGGGGGATGGTACTTATGTAATGTTCACTACCTTACAGAGGTTCCAGCCAGATTTTGTACAAAGTAATGCATCAGGCATGAACAGGCTTAGACCTGCTTCCCAAATTCTATTTGGTTACACTTCAGGCCAATGGAGTTTTGAGACCGGTTATTCCAGTTGGATGAGTCAAACAAAGGTGAATTCTCAAAACTTTGGATGGGTCAGCTTAAATGACCCAAGGACAAGGGCCATACCACTAAGAGCGAGATACCATTTGGATGTAGGCCAAAATAACCGGCTAAGGGTGGGAGTTTCAGCTGCTACTTTTGTTACATTAAATACCGTAAGGATGGATGAAACCCATAGAGGAGCCATTATGTTGAATGATGAACGAGTCCCTGTCCTGAAGTCTTCCCCAACAGATCAAAATTCCGGAGGTAGGTTGTTTTACCAAGGTGGTGCTTTCATAGATATCCCTTTTTTCAATTCCAGTATACTTTCATTTAATTTTTCGCAAAATTTTGGTAGCCCCGAAGTCGGAGTTGTAAATGTTCAGGAAATAGTCAATGGAGAACGGGTTGATTATATGAAGTCGGGAAATCTAAACGGGTTTAATATTGAAGTAGGCTTAAAGTTGCCCATCAGCACTTTGGTTAGATAATGGTAAATTTAAAATGGGTGCAAGAGGCCACTTTAAATGGTTTCAGATTTGATTTTGGCTGGAAAGTACCGTTGAATATCCTTGACAAACGGAAGAAATTAAATTTGAAAAGATAATTCTCAACCTCTCATTTCAAATTTGGATTTTCCATTTTACCCATAAACAAGATGGTACCACTGTGTTTTTCCTGGATAAAGAAAAGGAATGGTTTGTCCAAGCGAATGAAGGTTGGTATTACCGGCATGGAGGTGACTCCGACTTCTACTACAGTTGCAGCTGCTGCTTCCGTTCCTTTTTCATCCACTTCTATCATAGCCTGATGGATGACCCTTGAGATATACATATCCATTAAAGGATCCTCAAATAGTTTGGTGAAATTTTTCGGACTTGGTTCAAAGGCTTTTTTCAATCCAAGGTCCATTAGATGTTGTTTGAGGTTTTCCACCTTGTATTCCATTTTGAACTTGGGCATTTCCACTATCATTTCATTCTCGGAGCTTTGTTGATGCCAGGATTGGATATTTTCAAAATTGATTTCCGGCATCAATTCCGATAAATTTCCTCCGCTATGGTAAACGATGCCCATGTTATATTGTCCTGTGCTATAGGGGAGTTCAAGATATTGAAGTTGGCCGGACTGGAAATAATTGACTTTAATCTTGCCTCCCGTGCTCATCATATCCACTTGGGTGGAGGGAGATTTTTCGGGATAGAAATTTTGTTTTGTAGTCTTGGAGGCATCAAAAGGAGTTTTCCAGTCTCCTTTGAAATGGATGGCATTGACCAGGTACATGATGGCCTCATTGGGAATTCCATCCAACATATTTTTTATCAAGCCTCTTGTTTCCCTTTCGATCCAATTGTTGATGACCTGATGGGAATTGGGTTGATTAAAATCCAGCGCATCTACATTTGCACCATAGTAGTTTTCCATCGTGGTCATGAAAGGAGGCTGCACACTCAGGCCCTGTCTGTACCAAATGGCATTGGCAATGTTGATGGCCACTTTTGGGTCTACATTTTTCAGGAACTCTGTCAATCCTTTATTCGCATCATTTGCCTTGCCCAAATCCAGCCCCTCAAAGTGAAGCACTTTCAGAAACTCCTCCAATACTTCGCCTTCGTTGCCGTTCATCGCCATACTGAGGGCCTGATGTATACTGTATGGGCTGAAAAAATAATTGCCGTCTTCTGACTTTTCGATTTCCCGGAACATTTCCATAGCAAATTCACTGCTGCTATTGACCAATCTGATTTCATTTTGGTCCAGGGTTCTTACATTGGGGAGGATATCATTTGGAATTTGTGACACTTGAGCACAAGAAACCAAATATGTCAAACAAATAAAAGGGAGGAAGGATAGATATTTCATAGCAAATCGGATTTACTGTCAGGACGAAAATAAATACAAAAACGCTACAAATGTTCTTCGTATATTTTTTCCGCAAATAATAAAAGCCATTTTTGGGTATGGACTATCAACAATTAATAGAAGAAGTTTACGAAGAGGTAAAATCCAAAAACCCGAGGGGCAAAGTGGCGGATTATATCCCGGAATTGGCAGAAGTAGATGGGGATAAGTTTGGAATCGCATTGGTAGACTTGGAAGGAAATGTCTTTGGGGTAGGGGATTATGAAGTTCCTTTTTCCATACAGAGTATTTCCAAAGTCCATACCTTGACCATGGTTGCACATATTTTCCAAAGCAAGCTATGGTCAAGGGTGAATGTGGAACCGAGCGGTAATCCCTTCAATTCCATTGCCCAATTGGAATTTGAAAAAGGGATTCCCAGAAACCCATTTATCAATGCGGGTGCCTTGGTGATTACTGATGCCCTGACAACTAAGTTTGAGCAACCCATTTCCGAAGTCAGTAAATTCATCAATGAATTATCAGGGAAGGAATGCGTTAAAATCAATCAGGATGTAATGGATTCCGAACTCAAACATTCGGAAAGGAATACCGCGCTTGCCTATTTTTTGAAAGCATACAAAAATTTTGATAACAAGGTAGAGGATGTGTTGAAAACTTATGTCGCTCACTGTGCCATGGAAATGAACTGCGTAGATTTGGCGAGGTCCTTTTCTTTTTTGGCAAATGATGGCTATTCCATTTATGCTAAAAGAGAAATAGTGACGGAAAGTTATGCCCGACGTATCAATGCCCTGATGTTGACCTGTGGCTTTTATGATGAAGCAGGGGAGTTTGCATTCAGGGTTGGTCTTCCGGGTAAAAGTGGCGTAGGGGGAGGAGTGGCAGCGGTCATGCCCCACAAATTCAGCATTGCAGTCTGGAGTCCGGAACTCAACGAAAAAGGCAACTCTGTCAAAGCCATTTTGGCCTTAGAACTGTTGACAGATAAGTTAAAGTTTTCTTTATTTTAAGGAAAAAGGTGATTTCCTTCCTTTATCTTTTGTTTTTATAGCATTTCAATTAGGATCATACTACTAATTTACCTCCCGATGGAGATTGCCACGTCGCACGGAGGGTTCTCACAAAAAAAGGAGTAATTAAAAGTGGTCCCTACCAAATCGGCAGGCAGGCTCGCAATGACGACACTAACACCGGTCATCGGACATGACACTTCTTGATAGTGCCTACTGAACACTGCTCCCTGAGGCTGCCCACTGCGACACTTCCTTCCTTCATCCCTCATCCTTTTTCCTTTATCCTTGAATAAGCTCCGCCCTGACTTCCACTTTTCTATCCAGGTCATTGGACCCACTTCTTGTTCCTCTTATCACCTGACCTCCTGATTCAAATCTTAACTTTTCCTGTGGAATGCTAAATTCCTCAGAAAGGATATTTCCGACATTTTTCATCCTTTCATCGGCAAGCTTGAGATTGTAATTGACATTTCCGGTATTGTCTGCAAATCCTGTAAGGACTAGACCATATTCTCCATTTTCTTTGATGAAGTTGGCCAAATCACTGAGTTTATTGATTTCTCCTCTATCCGGAATCCTTTGATTTACTTTAAAGAATACCACTTCTTTTGATTTCAGAATCGTGACTACGGGCTCATTGTCCAAATAGACGGTGTCTCTTAATACCACTTCTTGAATTATTATGTCAGGGGTGCTCTGCGAAGGTTTTGGTGCTTCTTTTTGATCCAGCATTTCAGCGCTAATGGTAGTCCCCAAGATAGAAGAAGTAATCGCCATTGAGATATCGTCCAATTCTTTTTGAGTAGGAGGAAGGATTTCCTGAGCTGTTTTCTCAGTTATATCAGTTGAATCCTGTAGCATCGGCTCTTTTTCTTCTCCGTCATTGTTAGATAGTATTGCAGCCGTGGCAGCTACACCGCCCGCTGCTGCAAAAGGCCACCACCATCTCCTTCTTCTATCAGATTCATCCCGGGGACTTTCTTCCCGGATCGTTGTCTGACGATTGGTGATGGTTGATCTTTGGGTCCTTGTGTTTTGGGGTCTTTGTTGTTGTGATTGTTGGGTACTTTCGATCAGCAATCTGTCTCTTTCACTCCTCAGGTAGCGGTTTTCTTCTTCAAGACTTGACATGGTTTCTGGGTCCTGCACCACGCTTCTAGTCCACGTTGATGGCGTAGGCTGTATTTCCTGTCTTTGGGCCTGTTCAGGTTGTGACATTGGGCCTTCTGTTGTTTGAGTGCCTTGCATATCACTAGCGGACTCTATTTCTTCCTCTAGTCTAATGACCGGAGTGGTTTCTCTAGCTTGTTGAAAAGCGGAATCAGAAACATATTTCTCTTTTTCGAAAGTACGGCTGTCTAAATCAGGAGGAACTACCAAAACCCTCTGTTCCAGTCTGTAATCCCTTTTAAGTCTGGAAATACTGTCAATTTCCATCTTCAGTTCCCGTTCTCTTCTGCCGATGCTGTCAATACTATACCTTAGGTCAAATCTGTTTTTCTCAGATTCCTGAATCATTTTTTCTTTTTCTACGGGATCAAGGAATTCATCTGCAATGAGCTTTTCATTTTGTTCATCAAAATTCCTTCTCAGTTCAAGCAATGAATTGTTTCTGACTTGACCGCTTACTATTTTATTCTCTCTTTTTTGAATTTCCTGATCCCAAGCCAGGATCTGGCTTAAATATCTCAAGCTATCCAGTTTTTCTGTTTCCGCCAGTTGGATATTGTAGGTGTAATTGTAAGTGGCTGCTTGACTTTCCGGTGGAACGCTGTCTGAAGTGGTTTGAGGACTTTCCTCTGGAGCAGCAATACTTCTCTTGCCATAATCTGGATAATAGGTACTCAGACGTGGTGCCGAAAAGGTTTTCTTACTTACTCCAAGGTTATATTTGATACCAACCCCATGATAGATGATCCAATCATTGGCACTATTAGGATTTCCCCTATAGGGATTTTGTGGATCTACAAGGTTGGTTCCCGGCTTGGATGCATAGGCCTGAAAGTCATTTTCATAAAAAGTCCTGTATTTGCCGCTCACATCATCCAAGTAATCAGTGAAGGTGTAAAGTAAATCTGATTGGGCGAAGACTTCAAACCTATTGCCTAATCTGATTCTGAACCCCAATCCCAAATTGGTATAAAATGCCCCCAGTTCATATCCATTAATAAGTTCTGTTCTGACCGCGTGGAGGTCTGTTTCATAAATGCTGTTATGGATTATATTGGTAGAATTGTAATCATACCGAAGCCCATCAGCATCCAAAAGGTCGCCTTTAACTTCAAAATTTATCAAACCAAAACCTAAAGTGAAATAAGGAGCAATCCATGATTTAGCAGGAAGCATTATGTCGTTGTCTGCCTTGAATACAAATGAGACCCCCATATCTCTGGTATGGTTACTGAAATTTAAGCCTCGATCAAAATTCGGATTTTCGAGCATTAAGCTTCCATCTCTTTGAATATAGCGGTCACTCATGGCAAAATGATACTCTCCATAAGAAAACATCAGCCCGATTGTGGCACTCAATTGTTTTTCAAGAGAAACCTTAAATGAAGGCTTTTCAAAATAGTTTTCATTAAAGTAGAGCACATGATGAATGGCGTCCATGTTTGATATGCCACGAATCCGCTGAGGAGAAAGGTCTCCATAATAATTGGTGTAACCCCCGCTCACCCCTAAGCGCCAACCAAAATCCTTTTGTTGTGCCTGGGATTTATAAGCGAGCATCAATAAGAAACAACTTAAAATCAGGTATAGCTTTTTCATGGCTTACCTCCTGTTATTAAGACCCATCCAAATATTAAATTCAAGGCTTATGCCAGCAAATGGTTGTATATGGTGCTGGCTAACTCCTGCACCGTTGTCCATATTGAGTGAAACAGCTCCCACATTGAACCTGAAAACCCTAAAAATTTTATATCCTAATCCGGCATAAATAGGTAGTCCAATGATTTGTCCTTCGATTTGATCTCCTTGGGAAGATTCGAAGTTTTGCAAGAAAACTCCCGTGGAAAAGGATGCATTGCCCAGGAATTTGGTAAATGTTCTATTTCCCAAAGGAATTGAAAGTCCAGCGTAAGGACCATGGAGATATTCTGTAGAGGCCAAGCTTCTTTTGATAGGAATGCTGCCGTATCCAATATTCAGGGGCAATGTTCCCGGTTTCCTTTCTGTCGGATAATTGGAAACAGTCCTGATGTCTACCAAACTCAAAAGGCTCTCTTCCAGGTATTGATCTGATTCATTTTGAACAATGTCTATCAATTCACCAATATATTGGTCGGCATAAGCTGCTTTCTCATTATCTTCCTTATTTTTTCCTAAAATGTTAAACCTAGCTCTCTTGAGTTTAAGCCTGTCTTTTTGTTCAAGCTTTTGTCTGACAATTTCGCTGAACCCTTTAAAATCCCTCCCCAAAAAATGTCTATAATCCTCTAAGGCATCTTCCACTATCTGATTCATTTGGGTAATCATTACCTGATTGGAATTATTTGTTTTGATACCTCCTCCGGTGACTTCGAGATTGGCACGTATGTAAGACTCCAGATTATCATCGATGGAGGATTTAATTGCCTCCATCTGTTCCTTTTCGGCTCTTTTGTAGAAAAACAATTCCAAATCATATGCTTCATTGCTTCGAAGTGGATTGGAAACAAAAACCTCATATTGTGAAACTTCAAAGTCAAATGCCCTTTTCCAAGAATACTCGTCACCTCTTTGTGAATCTTTTCCGCTGCGATTTAAGACGACAGCTACCAACTCAATGTCTTTTGGAAGAATTCCTCTGATAAAAAAAGGTTCTTCAGAAGGTAAAGGATTGTTACTGTTGATTTCATTGTTGACCACATTATAGTTGACGGTTTTTATCTGTGCTTTTAATGTGTGGACAGTGAAAAAACCTAAAATTATGAGCAAAAGAATCCTTTTCATGAACATTGGTTTAGCGTTAATTTTTTATTTTTAAATTCTTAAACGGATAAATTCCCTTTAAAACCAACAAGTGGAAAAGCGGATTGTTGGCTAAGCGTTATTTCTCGAATACATAGAATTACCTTACAAAGTTTTGTCAAGGTTTTATAATATCTCAAAATTATTTAATATTTTATTGTTTTATTTATATAAATGTTGGATTTTAAGTATTTTAACTTAGTGGTTTATTGTAGTCTAGGTATCAATTAGGACAATGTTAATTTACTCAAAATAAGGGGAACTTATTTATGGATTAAAAATTAATAATTAGATATTATTTTGATTTGAATTTGCCAGTTTTCTCTGACATGGTCACATCAATTCCTTTTCGGATGTGTAATCGGTAATATACCAAGACTTCATCAGCCCCCGCATCTAACACTGCTTTTTGGGCTTTTTCAGCAATTTGCATCAACTCATCATGAGGACCTTCCATAACGGTTTCAAAAGGAGTAACTTCATAGTTGACACCTGATTTTTGAATAACTTCTATAGCCTTGTCCACTAGGGCATAAGTGTCAAAAGTTTTGCTTTTTGGAACGATCTGAATTCCAAGGTTGATGGTGTTTTTTGTGTTAGACATTAAATTTTAGATTTAAGAAAGGTAAGAGAAAAGAGAAAAGAGAGCCGAGATAGATATTTTTAGCTTCAAGCGTATAAATCTAAAATCTTATCCAGATACTTTCCTGAGCTCAAATCTAAGATCTAAAATCTCAAACTTCCAACTTCCTGACCTCCCTACTTCCCACTTTAATCCAAGAAAGGTTTCACGGCTTTTTTCCAAATGGCATAACCTTTTTCGTTCATATGGAGATTGTCTTCCAAGAACAATTCTGGTTTTGGTTTTCCATCTTTGGCCAACATTGGCGTCCAAATATTAATGAAATTTGCATTGGAATGGTTCATGGCAAATTGCTTCAACTGCTTATTGAATAGCTCATATTGTCCTTTTTTCGCCCACCTTGAGGGACTTGGTTTGGCACTTATAAAATAAAATTGGGCATCGGGCACAAGAGCAGTTACTTTTTCCATGATTTCGAAAAACTCCTCTAATATCTGCCTAACCGGTTTACCCGCATTGATATCATTATCCCCTTCATAAATAAAAATCTTTTTGGGCTCAAATTCCAATACCAGTTGGTCAAGATACTTGATCAAGTGGTGGGTCTGTGAGCCTCCAAATCCTGTATTGATGATATTGGCCTTAGGAAAGTCTTTTTCCAGTGATTTCCATAATCGGATGCTTGAACTCCCTGTGAAAACCACGCCACCTTTTTCCCAATCAACCTGCTGATATTTTCTGGATAGTGCTTCGACCTCTTTTTTAAATTGGTCAGTATTTTGGGCATAAATTGGTATGATAAAGGAAGAAATGAAAAGAATGAAAAGTAGTCCAAATGTATATTTTGTTCTCATGGTTTTTTCTTTGCAATTTAAATTTTTCTGATGGAATGGGTAGATCAAAAACGAACATTATTTGAGCAATTTTAGAAAATGAGCGTTTATGAACAGAGGAATTTAGAGCGTAAACTGGACTGCTCATTTTTTTATTGACCCCATAAAATAGCGCTTTGAACTACATTATGCCCTATTCTATCCCAGATATTTCGCCCTTTGTGTAGCTGAATATAATTTCATTATCAAGTTGCTCGTTTTTTGAGGAACTAACCAAGCATGCAGTCTTTTGTACCTATGAAAAAAATCACCCGCTTCTTTTTGTTTTGCTCTGGTGTTTATGCACCATTATTGAACAAGACACCGACTGATACCCATAAATATGTAGGCATTGGTGGAACGGTGTTCTTCACAGGCCTATTGGCTGCGATTTCGGCCTCTTACGCACTTTATACCGTTTTTCAGTCTATTTGGTATGCTTTGGGTTTTGGATTGGTTTGGGGTTTGATGATCTTCAATTTGGATAGGTTTATAGTTTCCAGCATGCGGAAAAGAAATAATGCTTGGGCAGAATGGAAAATGGCGATACCAAGACTTGTTTTTGCAGTGCTGTTGGCAGTAGTTATTTCCAGACCTTTAGAGCTTAAGGTTTTCGAAAGGGAGATCAATAGGAAATTGGATGAGAAAAAAACTGAAATGATAGCTCAAAGTAAAGAAGCTTTGAAAGCAGGATTTACTGAAATCAATGAGCTTGAAGCCAAAAAAGACAGTCTGAAAAGTGAACTTTCACAGGCGGCTGCTTACAGGGATAAATTACAGCAGGAATATGATTATGAGCGTTTTGGCACAAAAACAGACGGGACTAGCGGGATAGTGGGATTAGGGAGCAACGCCAAAAAGAAAGAACAACAATTGGATGCCGCTCAGAAAGAACTTGAAAGTATCAGGGCAGCACATCAAGTCAGAATCGATACATTGGATGCACAGATCAGACAACTGACTTTGGCAAGAGAATCCGAGTTTGAAAAGCTACAGCCCGGAATTGATGGGTTTGACGGTTTGGCGGCCAGGTTGGATGCACTTCATCAACTGACCCAAGAAAGTGAGGCCATGAAATGGGCCAATATCATGATCATGCTGCTTTTTGTGGCGGTCGAAACAGCCCCTATTTTTATAAAGTTGATTTCCCCAAGAGGACCTTACGATGAATTGTTGGACTTGTCGGAATTGAGAGTGGAGGTCTATTCCAAAGAACAATCCACCAAGGCCATTGAAAAAAGTGAACGTAACCTTCAGGTATTTAGGGCGGCTAATGAGTAGGGCTAAAATGAAATGGTCATCGAAAGGGTAATTGTAAGGTTATCATTGAACCTTGGATTGGCATACGGGCCATACCTGTAAAATGCGCCCAGACCCCATCCCCTGTATTGCAGACCTGCCTTTTGCTTGATAATATTGTTGAGTTCAATACCTGATTCCCAATAGCCTTTTTCCAAGGTTTTGAATTCCACAAAGTCATAAAAATCCGGATTGGTCAGCGTACCGATTGCAAAGCTTTGGAAAAATTTCAACTGTGGAGCGAAAATAATTCTCCCTGCTTTTTTATGGAACAATGGGCCTGTCTGATGGGCATAACTTGCCATCAAGCTTCTGTCAGAAAGGAATTCATAGATGAACATGGTCTGAAGATATCCCGGAAAGGAAAGTGCAAAATCCAATGCATTTCTCTGTCCTATATTAATTCCGTAGCCTGTATTCAAATAGGATAGAGGAAGGTTATTTCCCCAAATTCCGTTGGCAGCAAGGTGAAAATGATTCAGTGAATTGCCGGAATTCCATTGGTGTTGAAATCTGAACTCGGTATTAACGAAATCCACATTTCCGTCTAATAATTCAGGAATAGCTTTGGAGACCCTTAGACTGAGGACAGGGTAGGAGACTGCCCATGAAATCAGATTGTTTCCTATTCGTGAAAGACTTTCGTTACCTGTCCACCTAAAATTCAAACCTGCTTCCGAAACTCGGAAGAATTGCGGGAATTCATCAGTCGGATTGAGGTCAGTGAAATTGAGAATGTTGTTTCGATTTTGTACCGAACCGAAAAGGCCTATTCTAGTTCCCCTTAAAGGTATCTGCGAAAATTCCACACTGTAGTTTTCTACCCTGTCCATTCGCTCGGCTATAACTTTTCGGAATACCTCCCCTCCTGAACTGAAAGAATTGCTACGTGGCAGTAAGGTTCTTCCCGGTTCTTCCAAATCCTGACTGTAATTGAATTTCAATCTGGAATCATACTTCTTGTCGAGATTCAATTCCAGTCCACCGCCATATTTCCACCCCTTATCCCTGAAGCCATATCGAAAGTAACCTTCTACCCTGAAAAAATCAGATAAAGTCTCATTGGAGGACAAGCCCAGGCCAAGCCCAAAGCCTTCAAATCTGTTGAAACGAAACAACTTATTTGGAATAAGGTCTACAAAACCTAAAGGGATTCTTCCTGAGGAAAGTTGTGTCAGTACTTTGGAAAGGAGGTTGAGTCTCCTTTTGTCTTTGGGCTCCATTTGGTCAAATCTCACATAAGTAAGATATTCTCTAGTAGTGAGGGAATCAATCCTCAATTCATTCCAATCATATTTATTATTTTGGATATCAAAATTCAGGGAAACTGGTCCAAATCTCGTCTTATTGTCAAATTCATTGATTTTGACCTCCGAGACAAATGTTTGATTGATGACCTTAAGACCTTTTTCCTCAAACTCCATTTCAGGTGCAAAATAAATACTGTTGAACTGTTGGGGAAACCAATGTTCTCCGTCCCACAGGTTTTTTTGTTGGATTTCAAAAACCAGGTTGGTGTCAGGGTCGGATGGGGAAATGGTCATGTTTTCAATGGCAAATTGCTTATCTGAAATGTACAGAAGCCCTTTTCCAAGTTGATATACTTTTCCTTCCTTAGGTTGGTAAGCCACCACATAGGTTGTTCCCAAATCCGTTTTGATACTGTCTTCCAGAAAATAATCATATTTTCTAAGTCCATCACTTGAAATCGGATTGACATAGGGGACTTCAAGTATTTTGATATGATCGGTGTAAAAAGAAAATGGCTGAAAGCTGTTGGAGGCCATGGCTACCAAAGGGTTTTCGATACCTGACATTTTGGAAGCCAAGACGGTTTCATTCTTTTTTCCTGGCTTTTTAAAATTGACTTCTGAATAACTTTCCGCCATAAAAATATGTCCACCCTGTAGAATTTGGGCTGTATTGTCGTCATATTCTGGACTTTCTTTTAATCCATCCAGGGTCATGACCACCTTGTTGTAGCTTTTAAAACTATAGGTATTCAGTTTATCAGGATCGTTCAGTTTTTTATTCTCAATGACCTTTTTTACAATTGGGATGGCCGGGTTTTCACCTGCCTTCACCTGCACCTCACTTAGTGAAATGGTTATGGGTTGAAGAAATATTTCAGGATTTGTTCTCAAGGCAGAAACTCTGATAGACAGTTTTTCAAATCCTACATGAGAAACTCTGACGGAGTCGTTTTCTGTTTGAAATTCAAGCCTGTACCAACCTCTAATGTCCGAAACAGTTCCTTTATTCTTTGAATTTCCTAAAATTTGGAGCGAGGCAAAAGGTATAAAGGCCCCTGTTTTTCCATCAATGACATGACCTTCTATTTGAAAGCTTTGGGCAATGAGTTCCTTTTCAAAAGAACATATTACCAGGAAAAATAGTAAGGTTACTTTTTTGATCCTCATAAAAATTTAATGTCTTATGCAGGATGGGCAGATCCTGACTTTTTCTTGTCAATATTTAGTTTTTTGGTAAGTATACATTGTTTTAAAATAAATTGTTTCCTACAAATACATAAGTGCTGAAAAAAAGGGTTGGTTTAAAATCGCTTGTATTTATCGGGCATTCATGATGATGGTTTCCAAAAAACCACCGACAAAATAAGCCACTGAAGCAGCGACAAAACCCAGGGCAAGCGTCTCTAATACACTCTTAAAAACGTTGGTTTGATTAACATAACTTTTGAGCCAACCGATGACAATAAATGCAACTCCTGTAAATAAACTAGTCCAAAAAAAGAGATCAATTACCGTTTCATTGAAAAAGTCATAGACATAAACCATCAAGGGAATAAAACCGATGAATATAAACGAAATCAATGTAGCCAATCCGATTTTGAAAGGGCTCTTGGTTTCTTTAATCATATTGAGTTCATCCTTCATCATTTCGTTCACCCATCTATCCCGGTCAGAAACGATCACATCCACCACTTTTTCCAATAGCTCACCTTCAAAACCTTTGGCAGTATATATTTCAACTATTTCCTGCCTCTCTTTTTCAGGGATGTTGTCTACTTCCCAATATTCTATATTTTTATGTTTATTGTAGTTTTCTTTTTCTGATTTTGAGGATAGGTAGGCGCCAACTGACATGGAAAATCCATCAGCCAAGAGATTGGCAAAGCCGAGAATGATGATGATGGAGGCATCCAAATTGGCTCCGACTGCCCCCGCAACGACAGCAAAAGTAGTCACCGCCCCATCGATACCTCCATAGACAAACTCTCGGAGGTAATTTTGGAGATTACCCAAAAACTTTATTTCCTGATGAATTTTTTGTTCCTGTCCCATTAGAGTATATCCAATAAAAATCTTTTCACATTTTCTCCCATGATAGCTCGTGTTTCATCTTCTGTAAATCCATCCCATAATTTCGCCTCAATAATAATAGGTAACCCTGTAATGTCAAATGGAACAGTAACACTGCCATCATAATCCGATCCCAAAGCCACATGTTTATCACCCACGAGATTTTTAACTTTTTTCATACTGGCAACGATTCCCTTGATTTCATCATCTCCTACCACCATGTCAAAAAATGCAATTCCAATAATCCTGCCTTTCTCCGCTAATTTTTTTATCTGTTCGTCGCTTAGATTTCTGGGAGAATTCACCACAGCCCTAATCCCGGTATGAGAAACCCTTACGGGCTTTTTGGGATCTTTGCCTTTTTCTATGATGGCAGGAGCAAATAAAGTGGCTAACCCATAAATCAATAAAAGTGAAATCAAAGGAATTAACAGTTTCTTCATAGGGAAGTTTGTTCAGCTATGAAGATAAGTAAAAATGAATTTGTTGTAATAGGCTTTTTTGAATAATTGATTTATCCCCTGAATTAACCCTCTTCCAATACTTCTTCCCCCGTTTTGGTGGGGATAAGGTTATCCAACTCCTCCATGGTAAAGAGTTTGGATCGGATCATAAACCTGATACCCATTGGGATTTCAATGGAGAAACTGCTGCCTCTTCCCGGAGTAACATCCAAGGTCAATTGGGTATGTTTCCAATATTCAAACTGATCTCCACTCATAAAAAAATCACAGCCGTATACTTTGCCCAACCAAATGTCATTTCCTCCGACTTTGAAATCACCTTTTTCAAAGCACATTGGGGAGCTGCCGTCACAGCAACCACCGCTTTGATGGAACATCAGATCAGTCCCAAAGCGCTTTCGCAAGGTGTCAATGACATCCATAGCGGCTTCAGTGATAAGGACTCGGGGGGTTTGTGGGTTGTTGTTAGACATGAGAGTTTTGGTTTAAGAAGCGAGAGACGAGATGATAGAGCCAAGAATCAAGAGCCAAGAATCAAGACTGGGTATGTGAATACGGGAGGCTGAGGTTTTAGAAATAGGAAATGAAAAGCGAGAAGAGAGAGCCTAGATACTAGAACCAAGAGCCAAGAAAAGCTCTGTGAATCGGGAAAGATACGATTCTTTAAATAGGAAAAGAGATGCGAGACCTGAGATTTATGATGCCAAGAGAGTTTCGGGAAACATAGACATAAGATTAAAAGAACCTCTTGATTCTTCAATCTTATGTCTTGTGTCTTGCGTCTCAAATCTACCTGCTAAAAGAACCCAAGCTTATTCTTGTTATAAGAAATCAGCATGTTCTTGGTTTGACGGTAATGGTTTAACATCATCAGATGGTTTTCCCTTCCGAAACCGGATTTCTTGTAGCCTCCGAAAGGAGCATGTGCCGGATAAGCATGATAGCAGTTGACCCAAACACGTCCTGCCTGAATGGCCCTTGGAATTTGGTATAGCTCATGGGCATCTCTGGACCACAAGCCTGCACCTAATCCGTACATGGTGTCATTGGCGATTTCAATGGCTTCCTCGGTAGTTTTGAAGGTTGTTACTGATGTGACAGGTCCAAAAATCTCTTCCTGGAACACTCTCATTTTGTTGTGCCCTTTAAAGATTGTTGGTTGGATATAGTAACCATTTTCCAATCCTGAATTCAAAAAGGCTTTGTCTCCACCGCATAATACCTCAGCACCTTCCTGCTTTCCGATATCCAAATAAGAAAGGATTTTCTCAAATTGGTCATTGGAAGCTTGTGCACCCATCATGGTATCTTCTGCCAATGGATGCCCCATATTGATGGCTTTGGTCCTTTCGATGACCTTTTCCATAAATACATCATAAATGTCTTCATGTACCAGGATTCTGGAAGGACATGTACAGACCTCTCCTTGATTTAAGGCAAACATCACTGCACCCTCCACACATTTGTCGAAAAATTCATCATCGGCATCTGCAATGGATTTCATAAAAATGTTTGGAGATTTTCCACCTAATTCCATGGTGACAGGGATAAGGTTTTCGGATGCATATTGCATAATCAGACGTCCTGTGGTAGTCTCACCTGTAAAGGCTACTTTGGCCACTCTGGTGGATGTGGCTAGCGGCTTACCTGCTTCAGGTCCAAATCCTGTGACCACGTTCAATACACCCGGAGGAAGGATATCACCGATCAGTTCCATCAGTACCATTATACTGGTAGGGGTCTGTTCTGCGGGCTTTACAATGGTACAACAGCCCGCTGCCAAAGCAGGGGCAATTTTCCAGGTAGCCATCAACAATGGGAAATTCCATGGGATAATTTGTCCAACTACGCCTAAAGGTTCATGTAATGCAATGCTTACAGTGTGTTCATCATGTTCTGAAATGGTGCTTTCATCTGCCCTGATGACACCTGCAAAATACCGGAAATGATCAACGACAAGTGGTAAATCAGCTGCTCTTGTTTCTCTAAGGGCTTTTCCATTATCGATCGTTTCTACTCTTGCAAGCATTTCAAGGTTTTCCTCGATGACATCTGCGATTTTGTTTAGCAAACGGCTTCTTTCTGCCGCAGAAGTTTTGGACCAAGTTGGAAATGCTTCATGAGCAGCATCCAAAGCCTTTTCGATATCAGCTTTATTTCCTCGTGCAGCTTGTGAAAAAACTTTCCCGTCAATTGGAGAGGTGTTGTCGAAATATTCTCCAGATGCAGGAGCTACCCATTTGCCACCTATAAAGTGGTCATACTTTTCTTTGATCCTAGGCCTCTCTACAGGCTTAGCTTGAGATAAGGTTAATGTTGTCATAATTTTTGATTATTTTGGATTTATTCAAATTTACCCAATAATTTTCTCATTTAATAGACCTATCTTATCATCTTATCCACTAAAAATGATAATTATGTTCCAAATATGATGGTTTAGTTTTTTAAGGTTTTTAGATTGGCCCAAAACTTTATATGAGTACCTCGTTATATTGTTATGAGATTTTCTAAAATAATGCATAATGATTACCTTTAACATATACCCAAAATAGACAAAATGCACAATAATTTTATACCTAGAGTGCCTTGGCGAAACGATAGGGATTTAAAAACCTTGGTTGAAAACAGGACCACCTACACCCTCAATGATTGTGAACTTAATATTTTTGAGACCCATGAAGTTGCGGAAAACATTAACCTGAGTTTTGGAGATCTTGTGCTGACTACCATGCTCAAGGGCAAAAAAGTCATGCACCTTTTTGATAAACCCGGATTTGATTATTTACCGGGTGAATCTGTGATTGTCCCTCCGAATGAAGTCATGAAAATTGATTTTCCCGAAGCCCAAATGGATAACCCTACCCAATGTATTGCTTTATCCATTTCTCCTGAAATGATCGAAAACACATTTAATCTGCTCAACGAAAGATTGCCTAATAGGGAATTGACCAAAGAGTGGGGGCTAGACCTGTCTTATTTTCATTTGATCAATACCCAAGACCTTTCGGAAATCATCAATAGGTTTATCAAAATAGGTGTAAAAGAACGGTCCAAAGAAAAGGACCTGATTGCATCATTTGCATTGAAAGAACTTTTGATTAGACTTACCCAGACCCAAGCGAGGGAAATGCTGGAAATGACCTATAAAACCCAAGCGGGTTCCAATAGATTGGCTTTTGTCGTCGATTTTATCAAAGACAATATTAGGGAAAATCTAAATCTTGAGGTTTTGAGTGAAAAAGCCAATATGAGTAAAGCACACTTTTCTCGAACTTTTAAAATTGAACTCGGGCTTTCTCCCATGGAGTTTGTACTCAATGAAAGGCTGAAACTTGCCAAGCAATATCTTCAATTGGGAGACTATCAAATTCAGGAAGTTTGTTTCATGTCAGGATTTAATAATTCGACCTATTTTATTCGTGCCTTTAAAAATGAATTTGGCGTAACACCAAAGGTTTTTCAGAATGTGAGGTAATTACAAAATATCCTTTGGAGGTTAAAAAATTGTTAAAAAATATTTTATGGTTTTTATGGTCTTTTGAATTGATTTTGATAAGTTTAGAAAATTTTGGTAGCTAAAAAACACAAAAAGTTTGAAAATTACCAAAGTTTATATGGCTGTAGTCAGTTGCAAATAAACCCTATTTAGGAGTCTTTTACAAAGACTCCTTTTTTTATGCTTTATATTTTAACCGGTTTTGTTAAAAATTACATAAAATGACTAAAAAGAGGTTAAATTTTAACCCTGTTTTTCAATTAATTGGTTTTTTGACTACAAATAGGACATTCTGAAATGTAATGTCGTTGTTTTGGCGTTTTGATAAGGAAATTTTGGTTTAATTTTAACATAGGGTTTACATGAAGCCTTATTTTTTTGATGTGGGTTATTTGAATCGGAGGATTTTTTTCTGAAATCATTTATTTTTCTTTAATCCAATAATCATTTATCATAAATTCGATCAAGGATTAAAAACGGGTCTATGGAATTCATTGATTACTACAAGATTTTAGAGATTGATAGGAATGCTTCGGCAGATGATATCAAAAAAGCCTACAGGAAGTTGGCACGGAAGTACCATCCTGACCTGAACCCCAACGACAAGGAGGCAGAAAATAAATTCAAGCAGGTCAATGAGGCCAATGAAGTGCTCAGTGATCCCGAAAAAAGAAAGAAATACGATCAGTACGGCCAAGATTGGAAACATGCAGAAGAGTTTGAAAGAGGAGGCCAACGCCAATCCAGGCCAAGAGGACAGCAAAGTAGCAGGGCATACTCGGGACATTTCACGGAGGAGGATTTTTCTGACTTTTTCAGTTCCATGTTTGGTGGGGCTGCTTCAGGTGGTTTTCAGAGTTCGGGTAGGGAAGGAGTAAAGTATAAAGGAGCAGATTATAAAGCCGAATTACATTTGAAACTTTCGGATGTATATAAAACCCACAAACAGACACTGACCGTAGGCGGCAAAAATATACGACTTACCATTCAGGCCGGAGTGGAAGACGGTCAAACCATCAAAATCAAGGGGTATGGGGGTGAAGGTATCAATGGGGGACCAAAAGGAGACCTTTTTATTTCATTTGTGATCAAGAATGATACTGATTTTGTGCGGGAGGGAAATGATTTACATGCTAAGGTCAGTATGGATCTTTACACGGCAGTATTGGGCGGTGAAATCACAGTGCCTACCATGGATGGCAAGGTAAAGCTTAAACTCAAACCGGGAACGCAAAACGGTACAAAAGTCAGGTTAAAAGGAAAGGGATTTCCGGTATATAAGGAGGAGGGCAAGTTTGGTGACTTATATGTCACCTATCAAGTGGAGATACCCAAAGCCCTTTCAGAAAAAGAAAAGGAATTATTCATGCAACTTGCCAACATCAGAAATCATGGAAACGACTAATTATATTTCAATCACTACGTTTTGCCAATACCATGGCATAGAAACAAATCTGCTTTTTTCTTTTCAGGAATTGGGGATGGTAGAAATTATGGAAGAGGAATCGGAATACTACTTGGAAGAGGAAAAGCTGAGTCAATTGGAAAGGATGATCCGCATTTACAAAGATCTTGGGCTAAGTCCTGAAGGGGTGGATGTGGTTGTTGGCCTTTTGGATAGGATTCAGGACTTGCAGGAGGAGAATAGAAGGTTGAAAGGGAAGTTGGGGAAATTGGGAGGATGAAATTGAAAATCCTTCAAATCCATGCCCAAAACCTGGATTTTCAACTAATTTTTTTATTTGAAATAAATCAACTAATTTGAAAGTATGTTTTAACCTGTTTGATATCATGAAAAATCTTTCTGTCCTTCTGATTCTCTTCATAATATTTACCTCAAGCTTAAATGCCCAGGATACCCGTTTTGGAATAAGATTGGGGCCGAGTTTTACCACTGTTGATAGGGAATTTATAGATAGGAATTCTTATATTGTAGGATACCATGCAGGAGGATATGTAAATATTAGGATTAGTGAGAATATGAGTGTTGAACCGGGGCTGCAATGGGCCACCAAAGGATCTCCAATTATTTTTTTTGGATCTCCAGGCAAAGTGAGATATAGAAATTCCTATTTGGATATTCCGCTTTTGCTGAAATTAGATGCTTCCAAATCAGTTTTTTTCCTGATAGGTGCCCAGCCTTCGTTTTTATTGAATTCTGCAATGATTATCCGTGTAGATGAGGGCAAAACTGTTGATAAAAGCAAATCCATTAAAGATTCATACAATGATTTTGATTTTGCCGGATTAATTGGTTTGGGATTTAATTTGGGGCTTGGGATAAATCTTCAACTGAATTACGAACACGGCTTGGCCAACATAAGGGCCGATGGAGGCTCTAATTACAATAGAGGATTCAAATTCTCTTTGGGTAAGACTTTTTAAGGGAAATAATTTTATGGTTATACGCATTATATTTGCCTTTCAATTTCTCTAATAAACTCCGCACCCTCTAGATACTCTTCGGCTGTTTGTAAATGCTCCATCATCAATGGCACCTCTGGAAATTTTCTCAGTTCAGCGAGGAAAACACGATAATCCATTGATCCAAGTCCCGGTCTTACTTCATTAAATTCGGGCATAAAAGTCCCTTGCTTTAGGATAAGGTCCTTGGCATGGATGCTTTTGATATTTGGACCCAACTTTTTGAAACATTCTTTGATCAGGTTTCCATTTCGAAAAAAGACTGCCGGGCTAACCATCATATTCACCGGATCAAGATGTACAGCAAAGGATTTCCGGTCTATGGCTTTGATCAGACGGAGGTAAGCATCGGGTGATTCAGGAAAAATCCAAGGCATAGCTTCCAAAGTGAAGAAAGTCCGTGAGGGCTTTACCTCGTCAATTATCTTCCTTGTGGTTACCACAATCATTTCAAAAGTTTCATCCGAAAAGTTCTCCGGGTGTGGTCCGGCCCAGTTTTCCATATCTCTAGACCCTGCTATGTTGACACAGCATTTGGCCCCGATCTTATCTGCAAGTTCCAGTGAAGCAGTGCATTTTTCAAATGCTTCTTTGGCCATTTTTGGGTCGGGACTAATGGGATTGGACCAGGCACCGACCTCTGCAATCAATATATCGGCAGCCTTTGCTGCTTTTTCATAGGACTTGATTTCTTCGGAGCTTGCATTTAAACCAACAGGACAATAGGCGGCACGGTACCCCAGTTTTTTGAGAGCCGAAACCCAACCTGCGGGAGAATCAAATTTTTCAAAAACAGGTCCTCCGAGTCTGAGTTTGCTCTCGGTATTGAAAGGAGTAGCTTCTAATGGAAAATTGGCCAGCAATCCCGAACCGAGCAGGGTCATTGAGGTGACTTTGGAAAATTTGCGCCTTTTCATAGTTTTGGGTTAAAATTCATATAATTGTTGCATATTAAAGACCATTCTTTTTCAAGTTTTCGAAAATTAATTTTAAATCAAACCTGTTTTAAAAATATACTATGATTTAATATATGAATTGGAGGTTTTTATATGTGTTTATTTTTTGCAGCGCGCTGTCTATTCTCGATGCAATGGCACAGGAAAAGGACACACTTTATCTCCGTAATGGGCAGATTATGGTGGGTAAACTGAACAGCATCAATTTGGGTATCATTGAATTTGATGACATGGATTTGTCTGTACAAAGAATCAGGTACCATAAAATCAAAACCATCAAAGCCAGTATGGCGACATATCGGATTCAGACTTTAGATGAATCTGTGTATTATGGGGTATTGAAACCTACTCAGGAGTATGGGCAGGTGATTGTGGATGATGGATTTGTGGAGAAACAATATCCCATAGTCAATATTTTCAATTTGGTCTCATTGGAGAAAAGATTTATCAAAAAGATCAAAGGAACCGTTGCCCTAGGGTATTCCTATACCAAATCAAGTGATATTGGAAGATCCAATGTGGATTGGAATTTAAGATTTACAGAACAGAAATTTCAACTCGATTTTACAGGTTCCTTTATTTTCACCAATAACCAAGGTGAAAGAACAAGGGACAGGGAGTCAGTCACCCTTGGCGCATTATACAATCTCAATTCCATCCTTGTTGCCGGTGTCGCACTGAATTATCAAAGAAACATTGAATTGGGTTTGGCCAGCAGGTTACAGCAGATGGCTGGATTTGGGCGAAGGTTCCTTTTCAAAAGCAACCTTCAAGGAACGTTGATTTCGGGAGCTGTTATCAACCAGGAAAGGAGTTTGGAAGGAAATACTACAGGTAATTTATATGAAATTCCCGCTCAGTTCAAGTTGGATTATTTCCACTTTTCAGCACCTAATCTTTCTTTTACTGTTTTTCCTAAATTCTTTTTTGGTGTGAACCAGAATGGAAGGCAAAGGTTTGATGGAGAAGCAAGGGTCAATTGGGAAGTCATCAATAATTTGGATTTAGGACTTCAGTTCTATTCCAATTATGACAATCAGGCTTTGGAAGGCAGCAACACAAACTTTGATTATGGTGTTGTATTTAATGTGGGGTATAAGTTTAAGTAGTTGGACAGGAGACGGAAGACGGGAGACAGAAGATAAAACCTTCCTATTCGGTACAGGGGATGAAAGATTTAACGGGCATTTAAGAAATTTACCATTTGTTCATCGATTTTGTTTTTTTTGACTTGGTTGCCTAGAATTATAATAAAGTTATGGTGCCTCACCTGTTATGTTCAGAGTATAAATATCCATTGCTGAGTTACTTCAATAAATTAGAAACCTTGTCAGTGTTTAAATTATTATTAAGTTTAAATTATGAAAAAAGAGCAGTCAACCGATTTTGCACCTTTGGTCAATCCTGAAGAGGAGGCTTTCTTTGCAGGGCCTCAGACCCGTTGGAAGGAATTCAAATTTGTGATCAAGGTAATGCTGGAATTTGTAAGGGGTTTCAGAATGCTGCATTTTGTGGGGCCTTGCGTAACTGTATTTGGTTCTGCCAGATTTGAGGAGGACGACAAGTTTTACCGGTTGGCGGTAAATGTCGGGGAAAGGGTCAGTAAAATGGGCTTTGCGGTCATGACAGGTGGAGGGCCGGGGATTATGGAAGCAGCAAATAGGGGAGCGAAGAATGTGGGTGGAAAATCAGTAGGTTGTAATATAATCCTACCGTTTGAACAGCATCCCAATCCCTATTTGGATAAATGGATGGACTTCAAATACTTTTTTGTAAGAAAAGTTTTGCTCTCAAAATATAGCTATGCCTTTGTGGTGATGCCCGGAGGATTTGGAACTTTGGATGAATTTTTCGAAGCGTTGACCCTGATACAGACCAATGTGATGCGGCGTTTTCCAGTAGTGTTGATGTGCAGTGATTTCCACGAACATCTATATGAATATATCCACCATCTGGCTGAATACGGCACGATCAATAAAGAAGATTTGGATCTTTTTCTTTTGACAGATTCTGTGGAGGAAATGGAAGAACACCTTAGAAAATATGCCATAGAGGGATATGGACTTAAAAGGAAAGTGCCTGTCGAACCTTCTGCTGTATTGGGAGAAAAATAAAAACCTAAGGAGATATCTAAGAAGGCTTAAGGTAATATTAAAGGGACTGGGTTTTATTTGGCAATGGAATCAAGAAATCCTAAAGACCTTTCCAATGCCAATTTCCCTGCATCATCAAGGGTGAACTGATATTCATGGCCCAAAGCTGGCTCAGTTAAAAGCGTATCTGATGACCCAAACAGACGGATATGGTGATAACTTAAAAGCAAGGAAAATGATTGCTACTAATGTGATCAAAATAATCAATATGCGTTTTAAAATCATCATGCTCTTTTTATTGAAATTTTCATTTCGTCAACGGCCAGAAATATAAAATAAGCGGTATTCCGATAAGGATAATTAAAATAGAAATAGGGAGTCCCATTTTGAAATAATCCCTGAAAGTATAGCCCCCGGGCCCCATTACCAAAGTATTGGATTGGTGTCCGATGGGAGTCATAAATGCTGCTGAGGCCGAAACAGCAATAGCCATCAAAAATGGGTCAGGTGATAGTTCCATCACGTGAGACATACTAAGTCCAATGGGTGCCATTATTACGACTGTAGCGGCATTATTGATGATATTCGAAAGCAGCATGGTGACTATAAACAGTAATGCTACTGTTGCTTCTGGAGGAAATGAATCGCTTAGTTGCAGAATTTTCCTTGCAATCAAGTCTGCCCCTCCACTACTTTCCATGGCATCCCCAATAGGCATCAGTGCACCAAGAAGAATAATAACCGGCCAATCGATACTACTGTAAACATCTTTCAGTTTGAGGGTTTTACTTAAGACCAAAGCCACTGCTGCAAGGGTAAAGCCTATGTGAACCGGCATCCAGTCCAGAATTACCATTCCAATGGACAATAAAAATATCAAAACCGGAATAATGATTTTTCTTGGTTTGCCAATGTCAAACCCCCTGTCGGCCAGAGGAAGACAGCCGATATCTTTAAGAGTCTCGGCTATTTTTTGGGTGTTTCCCTGCAATAGAAGTACATCTCCTGTTTTGAATGGTACATGGTCCAATCTCTTTTTGATTTTTTTATCTTGTCTTGATATGGCGAGCAGATTGATCCCATAGCGGTTTCTCATACTCAGACTTACTGCTGTTTGGTTGATAATACCCGAATCTGCCATGACAACTGCTTCCACATTGGAGATCTCTTCTCCGCCGATCAGATTTTCAAGGTCTTCTTTACCTGCAATCAGATTGGTATTACTCTTTTGGAGAAATTCCTGTAAATCTTCAGAATCCGCTTCAATGGAAATTATATCTCCTTTTTTTAATATCATACCCATATCAGGGGTATGCATCAGGTATTTGTTTCTGACTATATTCAAAACCTGCAGATCCCCATCAGAAATTTCAATCAGGTCCTGCAAAGGTTTCCCATTTAATTTGGACTCTTCATCAATGATTATTTCAGTGATGTAATCATTGATATTGAAAATATCAGGGTCTTTGTTGGATTTGATTCTTTTGGGAAGCAATTTCCAGCCTAAAAAAATTATAAAAATCAATCCGGATATACTTAATCCGATGCCCACAGGGGCAAAATCAAACATTGAAAAGGTATAGCCAACTTCATTTTTTCTGAAATTGGCAATAATGATATTCGGAGGTGTGCCTATGAGCGTAATCATACCTCCTAAGAGAGATGAAAAGGCAATTGGCATCAGGAAAGAGGAAGGAGAATGCCCACTTTTATTGGCAATATGAATGGCAACGGGCATAATGATGGCCAAGGCGCCGACATTGTTCATAAAAGCAGAGGCTATACAGACAATGATACAAAGCAGGGTAATCTGAAGTGTAAAGTTGTCTCCTGTTTTCAGGACTTTCTGTCCAAGTATCGCGATCAGTCCAGATTCCTGAAGTGCCCTGCTGACGATTAAAATAACAGCTACTGTGATGACCGCAGGATGGGCAAATCCCATAAATGCCTCTTCATAGGGGACAATATTGGTCAAAGTAAGGATCAGAAGACAGGCAATGGCGACAAGGTCATGTCTGAATTTTCCCCATGCAAAAAGAATTAAAGCAAATAAGAGAGTTCCAAATACTATGTATAAATCCATCCAGAGTTTTTTATCATCACCCACTTTTAATCAACCAATCTGGTAATGGATGAAAAGCAGTGGATTACTATAATTCCTTGAACCTACTTCTCTATCCCAGCCCTACATCCAGGATCATCATGACTGTAAATCCCAACATGAATCCCAAAACTGCCAAATCAGTATACTTGTCCCGCTGCGTTTCGGGAATAACTTCTTCTACTACCACATAAATCATAGCTCCCGCTGCAAATGAAAGCGCATAAGGCAACACATTTTGCATATGAATGACGGCAACAGCACCCAAAACCCCGGCAATAGGTTCCACAACGGCGGATAACTGACCATACCAAAAGCTCTTTCTACGGCTTACCCCTTGTCTTCTCAATGGAACTGCGACAGCCAATCCCTCAGGGAAATTCTGGATCCCAATTCCAATGGCCAAAGCTACTGCAGCGGAAATACTAGCACCTTCCATGCCATTGGCAGCTGCACCAAAAAGAATGCCTACTGCGAGACCTTCGGGAATATTGTGTAGCGTGATCGCTAAAAGTAATAAGGTGGATCTGTGCCATTTTGTAGCGACTCCCTCCGTTTCTTCTTTTTTGAAATTGATGTGGAGGTGAGGTAAGAGTTTGTCCAAACCAAATATGAAATATCCTCCCAAAAGAAAGCCTATCGCAGCAGGTAACCAAGGCATGGTTGGAAACATTTTTTCAGAATGCTTGATACTGGGTGCCAATAATGACCAAAAACTCGCCGCAATCATCACCCCACCTGTAAATCCAAGCATGGTATCAAATACAGCTCTGTTGATGGTTTTAAAGAAAAAAACAAGAGAAGCTCCCAAGGCAGTCATCAACCATGTAAAAAGGGTCGCAAAAAGTGCAGCCTTCACGGGACCAAGCTCAGTAGCTATAATTTCAATCTGTTCTATCATTTTCAAAGGATTGATTAAAAATATCCGGTAATTTGGATTAAAGATACTATGAATATCGGCTTTTTTTGCGGGTTATATCTCTTATCTAAGTGATTATCCCCCCGCTTTGATATAAATCCAACCTTGTTCCTGCTTGATTACCAACTCCAGTATTGCAGAGGGCACAAAAGACGCCAATGATAAAAACTCTTCCTTTTTCAATTTTCTTTGCTTCAGGGTATTTTCACAGACCACAAAATCGACTCCTTTGTCCACAAGATTTTCCAAGTCATTTGAAAATGAGTTGTTATCTTTTTTTAAAAGGTCAACACCCATGCCATGAGTGACGACCTCAATTTTTGAATTGGGGGCAGCTGCCAAAACATTGTTAAGCTGTCTGAGAAACTTGGAATGGGTTTCGGGATTTCCATCTGTAATTTGGAAAATAATCCTGTGTTCGGCTTCTGAACTTACTTGTGCTTTGACTGCAAATACAGTAAGCAATAAGAGGATGAATAGTGTTGAGGCTCTCATTTTTTTAAGGCAATCTAAGTTTTTATACTAATATTTTAAAGGGATTTGAGTCATCTCATCGAATTTCTTCAAAAATTCCCGATTAAAGAAAGAATGAAATTCCTGCCTGGTGCAGCTACTCCCGAGCTGTATGAACGATACCTGACATCTGTAATATTCTCAAAACCCAAGCTAAGCGATATGTTTTCATGCATATTGAAGATGCCTTTCAAATTCAGTGTGGCCCATGAAGGGCTGTAAGGATTTCCGTTTTCATCGATGGCATAAAGTTCCGGTTTTCCTCTTTCTTCCAATGGCAATTGATCGAATGTAAATCTTCCTGAATACTCCGCAAAGAGCTGTATTTTATACTTATTCTGTTTGTACTCCAATCTGCTTACCCCAAATGTTGGTGGGGCATGTCGAGAGGGGCTTTGAGAACCATCTTCCACTTCCTCTATTCCTTTTTGAATATTCAATCTCGAAGAAAATGTAAGTTGAAAAGGGAGCTTGATTTCCAATGCCGCCTGAAGACCGATTATCCTTACAAATGAAGCATTTACCAAAGATAGCACCCGGCTCAACTCTCCATCATACAGGATGCTGTCCTGACCGTTGAGGGTAAATTCTCTCCTGACTAAGGCATTGTCCAAGAGTGTATAATAGGAAGTAAGGTCAACCATGATTTTGTCGTTGAAGACCTTACCAACATTAAGCTCCAAGTTGTAAGCATATTCTGCCTGAAGTTCGGGGTTTGGGACCATGACTGTACCTGGTTCTGTATCGAATACTTTACCGATATCATCTACATTTGGGGCTCTGAAACCTGTGGATGCACTTATATGCATGGTCCAGGAATCTGTAGGATGGTAAACCCATCCTGTACTTGCCGTGAAGGCTCCTTCCTCATTGCTGCTTTGATCAAATGGAAAAGGGTAGAATTCCGTATTGTTTCTAAAATCAGCATCTAGTCCGAACCGATTGTACCGCATGCCAACCTGAAGCATTGATTTTGGTGATACTTTCTGCTGATAGGTACTGTAAATGGCATAGGAATTCCATTTAGAATTAGGGTATCGTGCAGGACCTTGCTTTGATTCACCTGTTTGGATGTTTTCATCTAACCCGATAGAAGTGACATCATTGAAGATCCATTCCAATCCATACAATAAGGTAGTTTGATGGCTGAATTTTTTTCGAAAATCAAGATTCATAGAATAAGCGTTGACTTCTTCAACCCTTGTCCTCTTGGTTATGTCGTTGAAATTCCTGTCTATGCGGCTTTCTTCAAATTTTTGGTGGGCAAGATTTATCGACATTTCATCGAATAAGTTACTATTTGAAGAATGGGAAACTTTCAAGTGGTTCATCATCCAGATTTGGGGACCATATTTCCATTCGGCACTTCTTGGCAGTCCATCGGGACGAAATCTGATCAACCTGTCATATCTTGAGAAAGTGGAGGTTTCGGAGTAATGAAATGCATAGATAAAATCCCATTTTTTATCTGGTGAAAACCGGACCTTTTGCAAAATGTTAAATTGCTCATATCCAGTAGGATTTTGAATTCTTGGGTTGCTGTTTTCCACCACGATATCCTGACCCTCTTGAACTTCCACGTATACAGGCCTGAGGAATTCATCAGGTCCCCGACTTCCCATTTTCAATTCCCCAAATCTATTTCTGCTTACACTTGTAACTCCTGCCCATTTATTACCACCGTATTTCACATGAACATGTCCGGTTTTTTCTTCATTTGCTGTATTGGCGCGGATTATGGCAGAACCAGTTGCAGTAGGACTACCCTCTAGAATGGGTTGAAGGGTTTGAAAACTCATAACTGCCCCTATAGCATCGCTGCCGTAAATGATAGATCCAGGGCCAAAGAAAACCTCTGTACTTTCTGTGGCAAAAGGATCAAGAGAGATGACATTGTGTAAGTTACCGCTTCGGAAAATAGCAGTATTCATTCTCACGCCATCTACGGTATATAACAGCCTGTTGCTAGAAAACCCTCGAATCATTGGACTACCACCTCCCTGTTGGCTTTTTTGAATGAATACTTCACCTGAAATTCCCAATAAATCAGCTGCAGTCTGTGGGTTAAGAAGTTCTCTTTCTTCGGTTGAAATGGTTGTGATCCGAGCTGGTATTTCCTGCCTGGATTGGCTCCAGCGTGTGGCTGAAACAACTGCTTGTTGCAGATTAATGGTATTGGGAGCCAAGGCGATGGAATACCCCAAATCCAAGAGTTCGTTAAAGCTTTTACTAACGCTTCTATAGCCAAAAAGTCGGATGTCAATTTGCTCCGAACCAATGAAGTCCTTGATATCCACTTTACCTGCTGTATCCGTATAGCTGAATTTTTTTGATTTTTGGTCTATGATAGTTACCAGTTCCAGTGGTTTATTGGTTTCAACATCAAGTACCGTCAAGACTTGCCCAAAAGAAATCGTGACTAAATTGAACATGATGACCATTAAAAAACATCTTCTCATTTCCCAGATTCAGTGAATGCAATAATTCGTTGGAAATTTAGTCAACTTTTATTCAATTTTAGGAAGGGTTTTATGTAAGGTGATTTTTAATCGCTCAAACGAAAAAATACCCCTATGAATTCATAGAGGTACTAGTTTGTTTTTTTGATGTGAAATCTGAGAAAGGATGGTAACTTTTTTTCAATAGGATATTTGTTTATCGGTAGAAAATGGATAAACACATTTATTTTTTCAATTAAGCCCGACCTCTCAGCATCATATCCCAATACATTTTGGGCAAAACATATTTTTTCAACAGCCACATGCTGTATTGTTCTTTGGAGGTATCCACAAAGGTAGAAATCAAAGGATCACTGTCCCGGACATTGTTATATTTAAACTCCGCCAACACCATCTTGCTGTATCCTGTAACCAATGGACAAGAAGAATATCCTTCGTACTTAAGATCTCCTGATTTTTGGTTTTTGATAAAGTGTAGTAGGTTTCCAACTAAGACAGGAGCTTGTTTTCTGATGGCAGCACCGGTCTTGGCAGTAGGAAGTGCTGCAACATCTCCCAAAGAGAAAATATTCGGAAAACGGAGATGTTGCAAAGTATTGATGTCTACATCAACCCATCCCTTGTTTGGACCTTCTTTGAGAGAAACTGTTGAATTTCTAACAAAATCAGGAGCTTGCTGAGGTGGGGCTAAATGCAACATGTCATATTTGATGACAATTTCAGAATCACCGGTAAGCTGCTCTCCTACCTTATCAACCAATGTCTCTGCACATTGCGCGAAGTTTTCATGGGTGTATTTAAAGGTGATTTCCTGCTTTTTTGAATCAATTTTTACAGGTGCATAAAATGTTTTAAGAACAATATCCCTATCTATTATAATTTTATTCAGCGTCTTGGCAAATTCCGGAACTCCGAAGATAACAGTTCCCGGTGTCGCAAAGACTACATTGGTCTTGTCCCTAACCCCGGATTTTCTGAAATATTCCTCAGACATGTACATGATTTTTTGTGGGGCTCCTCCGCATTTGATCGGGGTGGTAGGTTGAGTGAAGACAGCGTTTCCACCCTTAAAGTTCTGTAAGATCTTCCATGTCTTTTCGGGATCAATATAATTGCTGCATACGGTGTCAGTCTTAAGGGCTTCAGTAAGGCCTGGCAGTAATTCTGGGGCCATAATCAACCCGGGCGCCAGTACCAAGTGGTCATAGGTTATTGAGCCTGAGTTTTTGGTTTTGACTGTATTTGATTCAGGGATTAATTCAGTGGCCTTATCCTTAATCCAATTTACCCCTTTAGGAATATACTTCTCTTCAGATCTTTCTGTATCTGAAAACTTATAAGTCCCTGCACCAACTAACGTCCAAGCAGGTTGATAGTAATGCTTTTCGGAAGGCTCGAGTATAGCAATCTGAAGATTTTTGTCTTTGCGTCGAAGCTGGGCGGCTACGGTAATGCCGGCTGTACCGCCTCCGATGATCAATATTTGATAGTGGCTCATGGTCTTTTGGTTTATTTTTATTGATGATAAATTTAATTGGATTGTAACTAACATAAGGTGATATTCATCACATTCCATAAAAAATCCCCTAACCTTTACAGACTAGGGGATGTTTTTTTGTCAAAAGACCTTTTCTGATTCAATGCCTCAACAATAATTAATTATTCACCTCTCCGGGCTTATCTATATCGATATCAAAATTGATCAATTCAGGTTCAATTTCCAATAATTCGGGAGCTTGATCCTCTGTTACTGTTCCTCTTTCGATCAACTCGGCGATCATATCCATTTGCCTTCCCATATCCAAGCCGTCCTTATGCGCCTGTTGGAATTGACTCAACAATTCTTCATCCGAGATTTCAGCATATCTAGATCTCCTGTTTTCCTTCAAAAGTTTTTTCTTTTCTTCTAGGAGTGCTTGCTTTCTCTCAGCATAATTTGCTTCCAAGGACTCTATGAATTCTTCTGAAAGTGCAGTTTCATAAAAGGGAGTTTCATCAATGGCTAACTTTTCCATGCTGCCATCAGTATGTACTACGGTGATTTTCCCTTCCTCTTCCATCATATATTCATCACCTGTTTCGACATCCACTATTTTTTCACCTTCGTAGATATATCTTTCTTCTACTGATTTTTCACTCGAACATGCACTCATCAAGACAATGCTCAATGTGATTATCATTAACTTTTTCATAATTTTATTTGGTTTATTTTCAATATAAATTTTTATTTTCTTTTTTGAGCCAATCTTTAAATACCTTTTTTGCTTCATTTTGTGAAATTTGCTCGAAGGGAATTTTTCTCTTTTCTAAAGGAAGTTCAATTTCCTGATAAATGAAATCATCATCAAAGCCTATTTCAGCTGCATCTTTTTTGGAATTGGCATAGAAAACCTTGGAGGGTCTAGCCCAATAAATGGCTCCAAGACACATCGGGCAGGGCTCGCAAGAGGTGTAAAGCTCACAATCCTCAAGTTGGAAATGCCCAAGGTTTTTACATGCATCTCGGATGGCTACCATTTCTGCATGGGCAGTAGGATCATTGGTCAAGGATACAGAATTGGATCCTTTTCCAATCACTTTTCCATTTTTAACAATCACGCATCCGAATGGCCCACCTTTACCCTGATCCATTCCATCGCGGGAAAGTTCAATGGCCATTTTCATAAAGAATTCACGGTTTTGTTCCATTCATCTAATTTGTCAACAAAAATGACTTCACAATAATTCGTCAAATTTACAACTATTCTGGTAGATTATTACGGCACAAACATCGGAATTGATTCAAAAAAATGTTGATTTTGATATTTAATTTTAAAAAATTGGAAATAATATTGAAATTATTCTTTAAATGGAAATAGGTTGAGTTTATCCCACCCATCTGTTCAGGAATTCCAAGAAATTGTCTTTGTAATTTTCACTCACTGAGATATTTGCATCCCCAATATTCACAGTATTTCTTGATATGGAGTTAATATGATCAAGATTGATAATGAAAGACCTGTGGACACGCATGAACTTGTCAGTTGGAAGCATTTCTTCCATACTTTTCATACTGGTCAGAGAAAGTAAGGGATTTGGTTTGTCAGCCAAATGTACTTTTACATAATCTTTATATGCTTCTATATAGGCAATATCTTTGAGTATCACTTTGACCAAAGAATACTCCACCTTCAGAAAAATATATTCTGAGGGCTTTTCATTTTCTTTTTTATCCGCTTGTTGCTTTGATTGGTTTTCGTAAAACTGGTATGCTTTGGTAGAAGCTTTTAGAAATTCCTCGTAGCTAAAAGGCTTCAACAAATAATCAAGCGCATCAACTTTATATCCCTCAATGGCAAACTGATTGTAAGCTGTTGAAAAAATTATCTTTGGCTTTTTCATACTGTTTTTGCCATCAATGATCCTTGCAAGCTCCATGCCCGATAGGTCGGGCATCTGAATGTCTAAAAAAATGAGGTCAACGTCATGCTGATTGAGGTGCCCTAATGCCTGAATGGCGTTATCAAACTTGGCTTCCAATGTCAGAAAAGATGTCTGTTCTATAAACTTGGAGACAAGTTCCAAGGCCAAGGGTTCATCATCAACAGCAATGCATTTGAGTTTCATTTGAGATCAATATTCAGGTATACTTTATATTGGTTTTCTGGATTGTCTTTGTCAAAAGTCAATTGAAATTTATTGGGATAAAGGAGCTCAAGCCTTCTCATGGTATTGACTAAACCAATTCCACTGGATTTTCCTTCTGGTGTATTCTCGGAAGAGTTGAAAATTGTGTTTTGAGTTTCTAAAGTCAATTTATTGTTTTGTTTTTTCAGAGAGATAACAATTTCGCTTTCTTTTTGGGAACTGATGCCATGCTTGAAGCAATTTTCAATAAATGGAAGCAACAACATCGGGGCTATTTCCGCTTCTTCAATTTTATCAGGAATTTCAATATTTAGTTTGACCCGTGAAGAAAGTCTCATTTCCATCAATTCGATGAAATCCTTGAGGAAGTCCAATTCCTTAGAAAGCAGGGTGTGGTTTTTTTCTGTTTCATAAAGCACATAGCGCATCATTCGGCTCAACTTGAGAAGGGCTCTCTTGGCCTTCTCCACATCGATATTGGTCAGCGCATAGATATTATTTAAGGTATTAAAAAAGAAATGAGGGTTAATCTGAGCTTTGAGGTAAGTCAATTCTGAATTGACCTGCTCTTCCATAAGCTTGAGCCTGAGTTGTTCATCAGCCTGCCATTTTTGTACAGCTGCAATGCTGGTACTAATACCTACTGCCATAAAAAATATTAACAGCTGTGAAATGTCCCAATAGAAATTACGTGGTCTTGGGGAATAAGGCACATTAGGTCTGAAGGCTTTATGCATGAGCTCCTGCATATTTGTCCAGTCGTCATACATAATCAATAACCCCACATATGCGAGACCTGCAACGAAATTGATGATAAGGAAAAGTGAGATTTTGTTATTGAAAAGAATCCTTGGGATTAAGTAAAGAAAATTAAAATAAAATATACCTATTAATAATGAAAAGTTGATGCCTTGTTTGAGCCAAAAGACATTTGGCCTTTCAACACCTGCCGACAATGGGGAGAGGACAAAGATGACGCATCCAAACAAAGCCCATCCCAAAACATGGATAAGCAGAGGGATATTTTTCTTGATTGCATTCTCTCGCATAGCATTTAAATTAGGCAATTTTTATGTAAACTAAAATAAAGTTTTGCTTGCAAGCCACTAGAATCTACCAATAACACGATATCATCGGCGAAATGGCGAATTTTATAGATAAAATATTGTCTTTGTTATAAACAAACCTATTCGTCAGGTGTTTTACCATATTGGTCGAGGGATGTGTATCACTGGTCTATTTGATTTTTTTATGTTTTATTCTTGCTATTCCTTTGTTGCTGTAAACTGTCCAACATTACCACATTATCACAAAAGAAATTATGAAAACGCTTATCCAATTTTTATTTGCAAGTTTGATTCTCCTCACTGGGATTCAGACTGTGAATGCTCAAAATACCGAAGATGATAAACCGGTATACAAAATCACAGGTAAAATCATCGAGAAAGGAAATGATACTCCGGTGGCTTATGCCGCAGTCGCTCTAATAGATGTGGAATCTCAAAAGAGCATTGTAGGCTCAATTGCTGACTTTGATGGTGTATTTATTATAACAGGTTTTGGTACCGGAACATATCAGGTACAGGTAACTTTTATGGGTTTTCAGACCTTCGATTCTCCAATTATTCAGGTAACTGAACAGAACAGCAATATCAACCTTGACATTATTTCTCTTGAAACAGAAGCAGTGGCCTTGCAAGAGGTAACAGTGATTGGTCAAAGAGACCTGATTGAGGAAAAAGTAGATAGGACTATTTATAATGCTGAAAATGATAAAACCCTTATCGGAGGAGATGCTGCCGATGTGATGAGAAGGGTACCGATGCTTTCTGTGGATTTGGATGGTAATGTTTCAATGAGGGGTAGTTCAAATATCCTGGTGTTGATCAACGGAAAGCAGTCTGCTATCGTAGCATCCAATGTAGCTGATGCTTTAAAGCAAATACCTGCTGAAGAAATCAAAGCCATTGAAGTGATCACTTCCCCATCTGCCAAATATGATGCAGAAGGTACGGGTGGTGTCATCAATATCGTTACGAAAAAGAATAATCTTCAAGGAGCATCTTTGAACATCAATAGCAGTGCAGGATTCAGAGGTTCTAATTTAGGATTAAATGCCAGTTTGAAAAAGGGTAAAATGGCTTGGACTCTTGGTGGCTTTGGAAGGGCCGGTTACAACATCCTGGGTTCTTTTGAAAATCAACAATATATCACCAATGCGGATGGAGCTATATTAAATATCAGGCAAACAGCTGATACCAGGAATAGAATGATGTTTGGTAGATATAACCTTGGATGGGATTTTGAAATAGACAAGTTCAATTTTCTTACCTCTTCGTTAAGTTTTGGAGTCCGGAATATGAGAAACAATCAGGACGGATTGTTGACAGAGACTTTCTTTGAAGATGTTTTGATCAATTCCTTGTTAAGGGATGTCAATGTGGCAAATCTTTCCAATAATGTGGATTTCAATTTCAATTATACCAGGACTTATGAGAAGCCGATGAAAGAATTCAGTGTTTCGGCATTATACAGTCAAAATAATCTGACCAATGATTTCATCAATAGTCTTTATAACGGAACTTTTGATGATATAGTAAGCAGGGTTAAAAACAATAATGCGGGCATCAACCAAGAATTTACCATTCAGTTGGATTATGTGACTCCAATAGGAACAGGTAAAAATCAGATTTTGGAATATGGTGCAAAAAACATCCTAAGAAAAGCAGTCTCTGATTTTGCATACTTCGAGGCGGAGGGTGCTGACGGTGAATTCGTAGAAAATCCTGATGTCAGATTTTCAAATGAATTCAGTTATGATCAAAATGTAACCGCAGCATACGCCTCGCTTACTACAAGTATCCTTGAAAAATATTCATTGAAGGCAGGTATGAGGTACGAATATACCAATATCTCCGCAGATTTCAGGAACTCTGAAATGGCCGCAGATATCCCATCTTTTGGCCTTTGGGTTCCAAGTGTAAACCTGAGCCGTAAATTGGCCAAAGGAAATATGATCAAAGCTGCCTACAACAGAAGGGTGCAAAGACCATCTTTAAACTTCTTGAATCCAAATATCAATGCTGCTAACCCGCAGCAGATAAGCCAAGGGAATCCTTTGTTGGATCCTGAATTGACAGATAACTATGAAATGTCGTATAGCACCTTCTTTAAAGGCTCATCTTTGAACTTCACCTCTTATTTCAGAAATACATCAGGGTCTATTCAGCCTGTAAGAACCGTACTGGATGACGATATCATCTTTACAACTTTTGAAAACATCGGACAAGAAAAAGCCTACGGGTTCTCTATCTTCTCAAATGTGAACTTATCAGGTAAATTCTCCTTAAATGGAAGTGTTGATGGTTATTATGCGAGATTGGATAATGGACTTGATGATCCATTATATGCAGCCTCTAACGAAGGCTTTGTTTTGAGCGGAAGGCTTTTTGCCAACTACTCCCTTCCTAATAACTGGCAAATTCAGAGTTTTACTTTTGCAAGGGGCAGACAGGTTCAGTTACAGGGTACAGCAGGTGGCTTTGGTGTCTATGGACTTAACCTGAACAAGCAATTCAATGAAAAAAGAGGGAGTATAGGATTTGGTGCGGAGAACTTTTTTACTAAAGAATTTACCATCAGGAATGAGTTGTACACACCAACCATTATGCAGCAAAGTACTATTGGTTTAAGAAATATGAATTTCAAAGTCAATTTCTCCTATAGAATTGGAAAGTTGACCATGGAACCTTCCAGAAGGAAAAAAAGAGGAGTTTCCAATGACGATTTGAAAGAAGGATCTGAAAGCGGCGCCGGTGCCGTCATGAATAACAACTAAGACGGTTTAGTTGATTGGGTAATAGTTATAAAAAAACCACATGGATTACCACGTGGTTTTTTCTGATATACTTTTTTGACCAACTAGCTTTCAGGGCTTAGTCCCTCAGTCAATTAAATTCATTTATTTTATTTATACATTACCTGCTTTACAGCATCCAGTGTTCTTTTCACATTTGGTAAAGTTGCATCTATATAGGTAGGAGCATAACTCAAAGGAATATCCATCGAGTTTACCCTTATAACAGGAGCGTCCAAATAATCAAAAGCATTTCTTTGGAGATGATAGGTGATTTCGGATGAAATTGCTGCTAAAGGATTAGCTTCCTCTACGACCACACATCTATTGGTTTTTTTAACGGATTCAACTACAGCCGCATAATCAATTGGTCTGACAGTTCTTAAATCTATCACCTCTGCTTCAATCCCATCTTTTGCCAATTCTTCAGCAGCTTCCAATGCTACTTTCATCATTTTACCAAAAGACACAATGGTAACATCTTTACCTTTTCTTTTAATATCAGCTACTCCGATTGGTAAAAGATATTCCGCTTCGGGAACTTCACCCTTATCGCCGTACATCAATTCTGATTCCATATATATGACAGGGTCATTATCTCTGATAGAAGCTTTTAAAAGGCCCTTGGCATCATATGGATTGGATGGGACTACTACTTTTAGACCAGGGGTATTGGCAAACCAATTTTCAAAGTTTGAAGAGTGGGTTGCACCAAGTTGTCCTGCATTTCCGGTAGCACCTCTGAATACAATTGGGACATTATAGGCACCTCCTGACATTGCGAGCATTTTTGCTGCAGAATTCACTATCTGATCAATAGCTACCAGCGAAAAGTTGAAGGTCATGAACTCGATGATGGGTCTCAATCCGTTCATCGCAGCCCCTACACCTAAACCGGCAAATCCAAGCTCTGCTATTGGTGTATCAATGACACGATCGGGGCCAAACTCATCCAACATACCTTGGGATACCTTGTAGGCACCGTTATATTCTGCCACCTCTTCACCCATGAGAAACACGTTTTTATCGCGTCTCATTTCCTCTGACATGGCTTCTCTTAAAGCTTCTCTATACTGAATTACTCTCATTGTTTGAACAATATTTTCGATGGTAAAAATAGGA
This sequence comes from Aquiflexum lacus, assembly GCF_015476655.1. Taxonomy (GTDB): domain Bacteria; phylum Bacteroidota; class Bacteroidia; order Cytophagales; family Cyclobacteriaceae; genus Aquiflexum; species Aquiflexum lacus. The sequence goes on along the minus strand of NZ_JABFHF010000012.1, from coordinate 117,562 downwards.
AGGAATCCCTCAATTCCAAAACTACCTTTGGTGAATGGCCTGTTATTTTTATTTTGGTTTTATAAAAGTAGAATTGGTTTTTCTTGAGTTTTTACTTTTCAGGGACTTTAATAGGCTTACCCTTTTCCATCCAATTATTAAGTCCACCTTCCAGCATGTAAACATTTTTAAATCCCATTTCCATCATTTTTTCAGTGGCAGGTATTGTCCTTTTGGCCGAACGGCAGTATACATAATAGGTCCTTCTTTTATTTAATTTGCTGATTTCCTGTTCAAAATCTCCTCCCAGAAAATCAATAAATGTAGCACCATCAATGTGACCTTCTGCTGTTTCGTCAGGTGTTCTGATATCAAGGATTACATTCTTTTTTTTCTTTTTAGACTGCACCTCAAATTCTGAGGGAGTCAATTTTGGGGCACCATCCTGTGCAAACAGCTGTTGCGTGGGGCTTACCAAGCTAAGGAAAAACAGTAAAGTCAAAATTTTAGTTACAGGATTCATTATCTAGACAGTTTATTTTTATAATAAATTATATATTTCTTTACCACAAAACTAATCAATAAAACTATCTGAAATGATAAAAATAGGATTGATCTCTGATTCTCATGGCTATATCGATCAAAAAGTCATTGATTATTTGCAAGATGTGGATGAGGTTTGGCATGCGGGTGATATTGGAGATTTAAGAGTTGTGGAAAATCTTCCCAGAGATAAAGCAAGAAGAATTGTGACGGGGAATATTGATGACCAAATGGCAAGGCAATCTTTTCCGGAAGAAATTTGGGTAGAAATTGAAGGGCTAAAGGTTGGAATTATCCATATAGCCGGAAAACCCCCGCGTTATGCCAAAGGAATCAAGGAAAAGATCAGGGAAAATAACCTACAGTTACTGGTCTGTGGTCATTCCCATATTTGCAAAGTGGAATATGATAAGTCAATAAACTGTCTTTATATGAATCCCGGTGCTATCGGGCAACATGGGTTTCATGCGATGAGAACCATGCTGTTGTTTGAAATCCACAATGCAAAAGTCCAAAATTTAAGAGTTGTCGAATTGGGAAAAAGAGGGGTTTGATTCGAATTGACATCTATTTAAAGAATAGCGAACCTTCAATACAAACTAGGCTAAAGAACAGGTGGGTTGAATAAACTCAAAATAAAAAAGACAACGTCATTACGTTGCCTTTTCTATTTCTTGCCAAAGAGTGGTCTTGAATTATTTTTCAAAGGATTTTTTCAGTTCTTCGATATCTACATTTTTGATTACCGGCTTGGCACTCAATTGTTTGATTTTTATAACTCTTGTCTTCTGACCTTGTCTCTTTCTTCTCAATTTTCTTTTTAAAGTAGTAACAGCCATCGTCTTATCTGTTTATATTGTCTCAAATGAGGTGCAAAATTAAAATAAAATTTTGATTTTACTTAACTTTGGCCAAAATTAAAAATAAAACATGTCTGTTCAGAAACCAAGCCTGCCAAAAGGAACGAGAGATTTTGGGCCATTACAGATGGCTAGAAGAAATTTTATTTTGGAAACTATCAAGGATACTTTTAAGCTTTTTGGGTTTCAGCAATTAGAAACACCGGCCATGGAAAACCTAAGTACCTTAACAGGAAAATATGGTGATGAGGGAGATCAGTTGCTGTTTAAGATTTTAAACAGTGGAAATTTTCTAAAGAATTTGGAGGGGGGAGATGTTGAATCAGGTACTTCTATGGTTCTTCCAAAGCTGTCCGAAAAAGGCCTACGATATGACCTGACCGTTCCTTTTGCAAGATATGTCGTAATGAATCGAAATGACATTACTTTTCCATTCAAAAGATTTCAGATCCAACCTGTTTGGAGGGCTGATAGACCTCAGAGAGGAAGGTACAGGGAGTTTTATCAATGTGATGCGGATGTAGTGGGTACTGACAGCTTGGTCTGTGAACTCGAAATCCTGCTCATGATCAAAAGGGTATTTGCGAATCTGGGCATTACAGATTACAGTATTAAAATAAATAACCGGAAAATACTTACTGGGTTGTCTGAAGTAATTGGCGAAAAGGGCAGAGAGGGTGAATTGTGCGTGGCGATTGATAAATTGGACAAAATAGGTTGGGAAAAAGTGCAGGAGGAATTGTTGCAGAGGAATTTTGAACAAACCGCCATTGAGAAATTGGAGCCTGTCATCCACCTGAAGCAATCCAATCAAGAAAAACTTGAATTTTTGAAGGATTTTTTATCTGCCTCAGATATCGGCCTAAAAGGCTTACAAGAATTAGAGGAAGTATTTGATCTGTTGCAGACTTATGGAGAAAATGAAGAACATGTTGATTTCGATGTGGTATTGGCAAGAGGATTGAGCTATTATACAGGAGCGATTTTTGAAGTGAAGGTCAACAATGTATCTATTGGTTCGGTCAGTGGTGGCGGCAGGTATGATGATCTTACTGGAGTATTTGGCCTTGATGGTGTTTCCGGGGTTGGTTTTTCCTTTGGTGTGGACAGGCTTTACGATGTCATGGATGAATTAGGTATTTTTCCGGAAGAAAACTTCGATAGAACCAAGGTTTTAATCACCCATTTCGATGAGAAAGGTTTTGATTATGGTCTAAAAGTCTTGAATAAATTGAGAACCAATGGGGTAATTTCAGAACTTTTTCCTGAAATCACCAAAATCAAAAAACAGTTTTCTTATGCGGATAAAAAAGGGATTCCTTATGTGATAGTGCTTGGAGATGATGAAATCAATAAAGGTATGATCAGCTTAAAAAACCTTGCTACCGGTCAGCAGGATTCAATGCATCTTGAAGAAGCTATTGATAAAATTGTATAAAGCGCTTATATATTGAATTAGAAGGATAGTCTTTTTTTGACAGTCCTCATAATTTTAGTCAATTTCCAGAATGGAATTGATGGGTATATAGGTATTGCACTTGAGTGAAACAAATTGGTTGCCCACCGCCCATACTGTGGTATTTACTTGGTATATTTTTTCATCTGCGGTTTCAAAAGTGATATTTACTTTACTCCTTAAAAGGTTACCCAATGCCTGCGCTCTCATCAAATCAAAATTTCGTTTTCTGCGCGCCATTTCGTCCTCTAAAACTTCTTTTTTGCAGAATTTCAAATCTATGATTTGTTCCTTGCTGATTTTTTCTACGAGTTTCATAAATACCTTAAGTTTAGGATGTTGTTGTTTAATTAAAGAATTCGAAATTCATTGAAAAATGTTTCATAATATACATAAAATTTTATAATGATTTATATATAAAAAATATTATTTTGACCTTTGTTCTTTTAAAAGAAAATCATTGGAACGATTGAATCCCATTTATTTTCTATTTAAGGCATACGGAAAAATCTGTTAGCCTTTTTAGTGATTTATTTGAAGCTTTTGGGGTTTGGTGGATTTTAAGTCTACCGGTATTTTAAGGAATTAAAATGACAAGCCGAGTTTCTTTTATCAACTGAAATGAAATACTGTATATTTGTGGCAAACTAAATTTGATGATATGTTAGATATAATGAGTATCATGAACAAGGTAAAGGAAGCACAGGCTAAAATCAAAGATGCCCAAGCTAAACTTGTTTATCTTACAGTAGAAGGGGAGTCTGGCGCAGGTCTAGTCAAAGTGACCGTCAATGGCAACAGAAAAGTAGTGAAAATTGAAATGGACGACTCTTTGGTCAATTTGTCTGATAAAGAAATGCTGACCGACCTGATAGTGGCTGCAACCAATACAGCCATGGAGCAGATTGAAGTAAAAATCAAAGACGAATTAAAATCCGCAACAGATGGAATGATGCCAAATATTCCGGGGATGGATTTCGGTAATATGTTTTGATGCAAAAAGCAGCCATTGTTATTCTTAATTATAATGGGGAAGAAATGCTTCGCCAATTCTTGCCTTCTGTTGTAACACATTCCATTTATCCAATTATAGTCGTTGATAACGCTAGTCAGGATGATTCTATTGAATTCTTGCAAAATGAATATCCTCAAATCAGATTGATCAAATTGAATGTTAATTTGGGATATGTCGGGGGATATAATCAGGCTTTAAATCAAATAAAAGCAGAATTTGAATTTTATATCCTGCTCAATTCGGATATTAAAGTGAGTGCCGGATGGGATTTGGATTTGATTACCTGGATGGGGCAGCATTCAAATTTTGCAGCGATACAGCCAAAAATCCTTTCTTATCAAAATCCTGAATATTTTGATTATGCAGGTGCAGGGGGAGGATTCATGGATAGTTTGGGCTATCCTTATTGTAGGGGGAGAATATTCTCGACTATTGAAAAAGATACCAATCAATACGATGACCCTATTGAAGTGGACTGGGCCTCAGGTGCATGTATGGTCTTGCGTTCATCCTGCTTTCATGAAATAGGAGGCTTTGATGAAAGGTTTTTTGCCCATATGGAGGAAATCGATATTTGTTGGAGACTCAAAAGGAAAGGGTACAAGATAGGTTACCTTGGGAGTGTGAAAATATGGCACGTTGGCGGAGCGACACTTTCAAGGACTAATCCATTTAAAACCCACCTTAATTTTAGAAATAATTTATTGATGCTTCATAATAACCTGGATAGGAAAAGTTTTTTTTTAGTTTATGTCCTGCGGATGGGTTTGGATCTTATAGCAGCAATTTCTTTTTTCTTAGATGGAAAAACTGCCGACTCCAAAGAAGTTTTCAGAGCCCATTTGGCATTTGCCCAACTCAAAAACAAAAAAGATTCATATCCATTGGCACCAATATTGCCGAATGTGCATAAAAAAACCGCTAGAAGGTCTATTTTATGGGATTATTATTTAGTTGGGAAAAAGAAATATCGTGATTTATAGACCTTCCGCCATTTTCACAAAAGGTTATGTTACCGTCAAAGTAAAAGAGTTTAATCAAAAAGAACAGGATTGTTCATTTTCCTCAAGTATTTCCTAACTTTCATCATCATTGCAAGGCTTGTATAAATGATAACAGGAGAACCAAGGGTGATAAAGGAACTATAGATGAAAAATAATCGGATACTATCAATTGGAAAATTGAGTTTTTCACCCAACTTGGAACAAACTCCGAAAGCCCTTTCTTCGAAGAATAATTTTACTTTATTCATATTAAGCTGGTTTTGTTAATTCGATTAAAATTAGTAATTAATTTTCAATAATCTAATTGAATGCCAAATGTTTAAATTGTCCATAAAATCTTTGCTCTTTATTATTTTTATCGTATTGGCAGGCTCGTGCAGTCCGAAAATAGGTAAATATGACAGTCTTTTAAATGGGATAAATGCCAAACCAGAGGTTTTAGCGCTTCACAGGGATTCAGTCCGTTTTAGGATTGAAGGTGCTATTCCATTGGAATTGTTGAACAAAGATACAAAAATCACCCTATTCCCTGAATATATATATGGTGAAGGTGCTTTGAGATTAGGGGAAATTGTTCCTTATGACGGAGCTTTCACCAAAAGTCTTGTGGCAGCTAAAGTAGATGAGCAATATATTTTTCCTTATTTGCCAGGAATGGATCAGGGTACTTTAATTATGAAGGGTTTGGTTGAAAGAAGAAATAATGTTTTTCAATCTCCCACAAAAGTATTGGCAGAAGGATTGGAAACATCTCCGCTTTTGACAAGAATAGGACAAATAATTCAAGACCAACCCATTCCGGATATTGGGATTTATTTGGAGAAATTTTTTTCGGAAAGCAATACCTTGGAAACAAGAGAGTTTACTGTTGCTTTTCAACCAGGGAATGCTGAGAGGATGGCCCCAGTTTTACCTCTTCCCATAAGGGATTTTCTTCTTTTGGGCGAATCAGGGAAAAAAATTGACCGAATCATAGTGACAGGTTTAATCTCACCGGATTCCAGAGATAATATCCAAGGACTTGCCCAAAAAAGGGCTGAGTTTATTTCAGAATATCTTAAAGAAAATAGGGGACTAAAAGGAATAGAGATTGAAACTGAATACAGGAGCAATGATTGGTTTGACCTAAGATTGCTTTTGAGTGATTATGAGGGCATCAAACAGACTGAGAAAGAAGAAGTTTATACTATCCTTTTGAACGAAAGTGACTATTTCAGCCAAAAGGGGGAATTACAGAGATTGCCTGCTTTCAGAAAAATATCAAGAGATCTTTTCCCAAAACTCAGTTCTGCAAAAATATCTCTGGTCTTGGAAGATACAAGGTTCAATGATATTGAAATCGCAGCAAGTGTTTATGCATTGTTACAGGAGGAAAAGCCATTGGCAGGCTTTAATCAAGACCATTTGATTTTTGCTGGTCAAACAGCGAAAAAACTTGATGAGAAAGAAGCGATTTTTTTTAAACTAACTGAAATGTATCCTTCAGAATTAGCCTTTAATAACTTGGGAGTGGTCTATTTGAATCAGGCGCAGCGAGAACTTGATTTAAGAGCAAAAAATGTCCTGATCACTAAATCCATGAATATGTTCCGGCAGGCCAATAGGATTAAAACCACTTCAGTTTCTCTCCATAATATTGGAAGAGCGTATTTATTGAGGGGAGATTATTTTGATGCGTATATCTCAATCTCTGAGGCTTCAGCCTTGGAGAAAAATGAAACAGATGCATTTTTAATATATAATGAAGGTATTCGTGGCGCTTTGGATATTATCAATGGTGATTATAAGTTGGCAACTATCAGATTGAATAGAGCGACTGAAAATGAAGAGAATCTTTTTAATAAAGGTTTGGCTTATTTTTTATCTGAAGATTATAGATTGGCTTTGGAATCATTCGAAGAATGTGTGCAGATAAACCGCGAATCAGGATACGGGTTTTATGGATTAGCTTTAGTAGCATCTTATTCAGAGGATATAGAAGCATTAAAAGAGAATCTTTCAAAAGCAGTGGAGAGAAGCGAATTCCTTAAAGAAAAAGCTTTTAGAGATATTAACTTCAAACCCTTCATTGGTACCAAAGAACTTATTGAAATTTTTCGATAAGGTTATACTTTCTAAAAACGACGCGATTTAATTTTGAAACAATTTATTTCTTCAATTGAATGTTTCGCTCATAAGTAATAATTGCCGTTTGTATTAAAGCTGCATCTTTAGTACTTGTTAATTTGAATTTTATTTAATGATTTTTAACAAAAAGTTTTTGTATAGTTTATGATTTATTATATTAGTCGTTGTAAAATGAATTTAGATTATAATCAAAGCATTTCACAGTTTGAAAACCAAATTTAATTCCATTGAATTATTCAAGGATTTACTCAAAATTTTCAATTACATTAACCCAAAATCTCTTCGCCTATGAACAACACTTAATTTTTTAATAAGTAAAAAAATCACAGTAGTTTAATAATTTGGCATTTTGTGTTTCGATACAAAATGAAGTTTCGACAGGTTATCTGTCAAGGTATAATCCGCAATAGAGATGAATTTATCAAAATTCTAAAGAAGCTATTGCAATTATTTTAATAAACTTTGCAATCGTTTGCATCAAAAAAAATAAATGTTGCAACAATAAATCGATTAATAATTATTACCCAATCAATCTATGTTTATGAAAAAACTTTACAAATGTCTAAGTGTGTTTATTGTACTCTTAGCGCTTACCAGCGTTACAGCGCTGGCACAAAAGGCTGTAACGGGATCTATTCTCGATGAATTCGGGGAAGGTCTTCCTGGAGTCACTGTCTTGGTAAAAGGGACCACAACAGGAACGGCAACAGATATTGAAGGAAATTTTTCCCTCAATGTACCTAGCGATCAAAGTGTTTTGGTGTTTTCCTTTATCGGTTATAGAACCATAGAGCAGGTTCTTGGAACTCGTTCTAACATTGTTGTTCAAATGACTGTAGATGACACGCAGTTGACAGAGCTTATCGTGACTGGTTATACCATTGATAGTCGTAGGGAAACTACCGGTGCAATTTCGACAGTAAATCCGAGAGATATCCAGGTAATTCCTACAGGTAACGTCGAGCAGACCCTTCAAGGTAGGATTGCTGGTGTTACAGTTGTTACCAATGGTCAGCCAGGTACCCAATCTCAAATCAGGGTGCGAGGATTCGGTGCTTTTGGAGGTAACCAGCCACTTTATATAGTGGATGGAGTTCCTGTGGATCAAACAGATTTCTTAAATCCTGATGATATCGAGTCTGTTACTGTATTAAAAGATGCAGCTTCAGCTTCAATTTATGGTGCTCGTGCCGCCAACGGTGTAATTATCTATACAACAAAACGTGGAAATAAGCGGGCTCAGAAATTGCGCTTTGACTATAATGGTATGATGGGATTCACAGATCCTGGAAATGGATTGGCGATGACGAATCCCCAGCAATATGCGGATATCACTTGGTTAGCTGAAAAAAACCAAGCAAGAATTGACGGTAGAGCACCTAATTATGGTCACCCACAACTTGGTACTGGTCCACAGCCTGTATTGCCTTATTATATCAATGTTGGAGGTCAAGCAGGTGTAGCTGGACCACTTGGCCCAGCCGAATTAGAACGACAAAGAGAATTGTACAACATTGACCCGCGTCAAGGAGGCATTCACCAATTAGTTCGTGCTGCTACAGGCGATGGTACAGATTGGTATGATGCCATAACAAGAAGGGCTCCAATTTCCAGACATTCAATGGGCTTTTCGGGCGGAAACGGCTCAAGTAGATTTTATTTTGGATTGGGAATTCAGGATCAGGCAGGTATTCTACTTAATAATGATTTCCGAAGAATATCACTTAGAGCAAACTCCGAGCATGATCTTGGTTCCAAAGTAAGAATTGGCCAAAACTTTCAGGCAACCTACCGACAGGTATTGGGTCAGACCGGTGGTGGAGGAGGTCAGCGCGTAGCCCAGGATGAAAATGATATCTTGCAAGCGTTCCGAATGCCTTCTATGATTCCATTAAGAGATGAATTTGGTGGTTATGCTGGTACTGCTGCACGTGGGTTCAACAATCCGAGAAGCCCACTTGCCAACAGAGAAGGTCAGGTAGACAATAGAAACTTTAATGCTAATGCTTTTGGTAACGTCTACGTTGAATTTGATCCAATTGAGAATGTTACTTTACGTTCTTCAATAGGTGGTCAGTATAACAACTTCTACGGTGTTGGCTACAGCCGTTTGCAATATGAAAACTCTGAAAATAACTCTGCTTTTGGTTACAATGAGTTTTCTGGGTATTCGTTGAGTTGGACTTTTACAAATACCGCACAATGGAAAAAAACATTTGATAGGCATGCATTTGATGTTTTAGTTGGTCAAGAGGCTTTAAATACAGGTGCAGGAAGAAACATGAATGGCTTAGGTCAAAACCCTTTCTCTACTGACCCTAATTTTATAACCATCTCAAACTTACCAGTACCTACCCGTCAGGTAAACTCAGGACAGTTCCTTGGAGTTAATTTCTTCTCTTACTTTAGCCGTATTAATTATACTTATAATGATAAATACTTATTTAGTGGAGTGATTAGACGCGATGGTTCATCTCGTTTTGGAGCCAATACACGATTTGGTGTTTTTCCTGCAGTTTCTGCTGCTTGGAGACTTTCATCTGAAGGGTTTTTGGCAAACTCAACATGGTTAGATGACTTGAAAATCAGAGGTGGTTGGGGACAAATGGGTAATTCCAACAATGTTGACCCAAATAACCAATTCTCGCTATTTGGGGGAAATATTGGTGCTTCATCTTATGATATAGCAGGAACAAATAGCTCTGCTGTCATTGGATTTAGAAGATCAAGAATAGGTAATCCAAATGCCCAATGGGAAACTGCAGAAACAACCAACATTGGTTTTGATGGTAGTGCCTTTGGAGGACGTCTGGATGTGATTGTGGATTTCTGGAGAAAAGATACTAAGGATTTGTTATTTCAAGTGCCAATCCCTTCCATAGCAGGCTTTAATGCTGCTGCACCGGCGGTAAATATTGGTCAAATGAGAAATCAAGGTATTGATATCTTAGTGGCTACAAGAGGTAATCTTGCAAGAGGTTGGACTTATGAGCTACAAGTAAATGGTGGTTTCCTCAAAAACGAAATTGTATCCTTTGCGCCAGGTATTGATTTTCTTACTTCGGGAGCTGGCAACCCAGGATTCAGAGGAATCCAGCCAATACGTAACCAAGTGGGTTTACCTTTATCTGCATTCTTTGGATATCAAGTAGATGGTCTATTCCAGTCTGATGAAGACGTTTCAAACCATCCTGCACAAGATGGCGCTGCTCCCGGTCGATTCAAATACAGAGATGTTAATGGAGATGGGGTAATTACTCCGGATGACAGAACCTATTTGGGTTCTCCTGTACCAAAATTCTCTGGAGGTATGAATTTCACAGTTGGATATAAAAACTTTGATTTATCTGCTTATTTTTATGGAACTGCGGGAAATAAAATTTGGGCGCAATGGAGATGGTTTACTGACTTCTTCCAAACCTTTGAAGGAGCTGCAATTTCAGAACGCTTATTGGACTCCTGGACTCCAGAAAACCCCAATGCAACGGTGCCAGTAGCTGACAAAACGGCAAACATCAGTACATCAACCGCAGGAAATAGCTATTATGTAGTAGATGGATCTTATTTAAGACTTCAAAACTTGACTTTGGGTTATACTATGCCAAACAGTTTGCTACAAAGATGGAAGCTTGAGAGATTAAGAGTATTTGCATCTGCTAACAACCTTTGGACATTGACTGGTTACGATGGTCTTGATCCTATGGTAGGTGGTAATGTGGATTTGGCTTTTGGAATAGACGTAGGTAACTACCCTGTGACAAGAGGTTATACATTCGGAGTGAATCTTTCATTCTAATCCGATAGGAAAATAAACAATTGTTATTTTATAAAGTTAATTTAATTATGAAAAGATTTAAATTTCAAATAGCAGCTACACTTGCAGCAGGATTGATGTTGTTTGCGACTAGTTGTGATGATTTTCTGGAGGTACCCGTAGTAGGTCAGCTTTCAGAAGCTCAGCTTAGATCACTTGATGGATTGAATGCAGCTCTTATTGCAGCCTATTCGCAAGTGAATGGACGGAATCAAAGATTAGCTTCTCCTTCCAATTGGGTATGGGGTAGCATCCGCGGTGGGGATGCCAATAAAGGTACAGACCCTGGTGACTTCAATACCATAAATCCTATTCAACGTTTCGATACTGATCCTACTGTATCAATACTTGAAGAAAATTGGAATGGTTTATATGAAGGAATTGCACGATCTAATAACGTGTTGCGATTATTGGACTCTAGAGATGCAGGAGTTACTGATGCTCAAGCATTAGATATTGAAGCTCAGGCACGATTTCTTAAAGGTCATTATTATTTTCAATTGTGGAGAAATTTTAATAAAGTTCCCATCATAGAAAAAGACATCGATTATGGAGCTGGCTTAGAAGATTTGGCAAATGATCAGGATGTTCTTCCTTACATCATTCGAGAGTTTACATTCGCCGCGGATAATCTTCCTCCTACACAACCACAAGTAGGGCGTGTTAATTCATGGGCGGCTAAAAGCTACCTTGCAAAAACGTTGATGTATGCAAAAGATTTTGCAGGTGCAAAGCAGTTATTTGATGATATCATAGTAAATGGTGTAACAAGCAACGGTCTAAAGTATGGACTTGTACCGTATTATGAGGATATGTTCCGAGGAGCTAATGATAACCATCAGGAGTCTATTTGGGCATACCAGTCCGCCGCGGGTACCGGTTCGGTGAATAATGCAAATCCTGAGTTTGATTTAAATTTCCCTTACAATACTGGTCCTAATGGTCCAGGTAACTGCTGTGGATTCTTTCAACCAAGCTTTTCATTTGTGAATTCTTTCAGAACTACTAATGGGCTTCCTTTATTGGATAATTCCTTTAACCAGCCAGCAAATCGCGTTGCTAATGATCAAGGTGTGACTTCCGCAGAAGCGCATACACCAGATCAAGGCACCTTAGATCCTAGATTAGACCATACTGTTGGTAGAAGAGGTATTCCTTATTTAGATTGGATAGATCACCCAGGTGAGGCTTGGATTCGTAACCAACCTAATGGTGGTCCTTTTTCTCCTAAAAAATATGTGTATAAGCGGTCCGAACAGGGATCTTTCCAAGATAACTCTTCATGGACACCGGGCTACACAGGTATCAACTTTATGATCATACGCTTTGCAGATGTCCTTTTGATGGCAGCGGAAGCAGAAGTGGAGCTAGGCAATCTAGAAAAAGCGAGAGAATATACCAATTTGGTCAGAGAGCGTGCACAGAATTCTGATCTCGTAAGAGATAATGGTAACTCCGCTGCTAACTATGAGGTCTCCTTATACAATACTCCTTGGACAGATGCCAATTTGGCACGTGATGCCGTTCGATTCGAAAGAAAGTTGGAATTGGGTATGGAAGGTCATAGATTTTATGATTTAGTTCGTTGGGGGATTGCTAAGCAAGAATTGGATAGATACTTTGCTCACGATGGTCAATTACTTCAAGCAGCTTTGGGCGGTTCAAGTTTCACGCCTGGAAGAGATGAATTGCTTCCACTACCACAAAATCAAGTCGATTTGATGGGATCAGACAAGTTGGTTCAAAACCCTGGGTATTAATTTGACTTACCGATTTATAATCAATTTTAAAGAGATGGCTTTTGGTCATCTCTTTGATTTTTTATACTGTTTTTAAAAATTCTTTGGAAATCAATTTAGATAAAGGCTATTTAGCTTTAATTTGAAATCTCTAATCGCTGGAATCAACCCACAAATGCCGCATGAGAAATATTTTGATACCATTCAGTTTGTTCTTGCTTGTTTTATTATCCTGCACCAAGGAAGCTGATACGCTTTTTGAATTGAGAACTGCAAAATCAACAGGAATTGAATTCAATAACAGAATTGTTGAATCAGATACTTTTAACATTCTTACAGATGAATATATCTTTAATGGGGGAGGAGTAGCAGTAGGAGATTTTAACAATGATGGACTTCCTGACCTGTATTTCACAGGAAGCCAAGTTCCCAATGCGCTTTATTTAAATAAAGGTAATTTCCAATTCGAAGACATTTCAGAGCACTCTGGTACCACAGCACCTGAGCGATGGAGTACAGGTGTAACTGTTGTTGACATCAATGGGGATGGCTGGTTGGACATTTATGTTTGTGCAGCCATGTTCCCGGATAAAGAAAGAAGAGCCAATATGCTCTTTGTTAATCAGGGTTTGGATGCAGATGGTAAGCCCACTTTTAAAGAATTGGCATCCGAGTATGGAATTGCAGAGGCTGGAAACAGCATGATGGCTACTTTTTTTGACTATGACAATGATGGATTTTTGGATCTATATGTTTTAAATAATGAACAGGTAAAAGGAGTACCGTCCAATTTTAGAGAAAAAATTACGGATGGTTCAGCCATCAATAATGATAGACTTTATAGGAACAATGGAAATGGAACTTTTTCCGATGTGACTTTAGATGCAGGGATAACCATTGAGGGATTTGGATTGGGAATTGCTGTTGCGGATATCAATCAAGATGGTTGGTTGGATATGTATATCAGCAATGACTATATGCCTAATGATATATTGTACATCAACAATCAGGACGGGACTTTTTCCAACCAAACCCGGGCCTATATCCGGCATCAGAGTATGTTTTCTATGGGATCAGATATTGCTGATTATAACAACGATGGCTATCTGGACATCATTACTTTGGATATGTTGGGAGAAACGAATTTCAGGAAGAAAACCACCATTGCGAAAAATTCCTATCAAAAATATATCAATAATGAAGAATGGGACTATGAGTACCAACATGTACGTAACATGCTTCATTTAGGAAATGGGCCAGGGGTCCCTTTTAGTGAGATTGGGTTTATGGCAGGTGTTTATCAAACTGATTGGTCCTGGTCGCCGCTTTTTGTTGACATGGATAATGACGGACAGAGGGATTTGTTGATTACCAATGGTTTTCCAAGAGACATTACAGATAAAGATTTTGCCAATTATAGAGCAGATGTTGGTAGTGTTGCCTCTGTACGGCAGCTTCTTGATTCAATTCCAATTGTCAAAATCCCAAATTACTCATTCAAAAATATGGGAGATTGGACCTTTGAAGATGTAGGTAAATCCTGGGGTTTGAATCAGGCTTCTTTTTCCAATGGTGCTGTCTTCGTAGACCTGGATGGGGATGGTGATCTCGATTACGTAGTCAACAATATCAATGATCCTGCTTTTGTTTTTGAAAACAAAACCAATCAACAAAAGACAAAGCCTAATTTTTTTCGTGTCAAATTAAAGGGTAGTAGCAGTAATCCTATGGGAATTGGAGCCAAGTTGGTTTTACGCTTTGAGGACGGTACGTTTCTTTATCACGAGCAGCATCTTTCAAGAGGATATATGTCTGCTGTAGAAGATGTGGTTCATTTCGGACTTGGAGAAAGAGAAAATATTTCATCTTTGGAAATTTACTGGCAAGATGGTAAATATCAGGTTTTTAAATCGATAGCGGCGAATCAAGTATTGGAATTAGAGCATCAAAAGGCTAGCTCAGCTGATTTGAAAGGACTTGATTTTCCTTTCACACCCAAAAAGGTTGATCAGTTGCTTAAGAAGGTCACAGCAGAAAAAGGTTTAGATTTCGTCCATCAGGAAGATGATAAGATTGATTATAACGTTCAGCGGACCATTCCCCATAAGTTAACGCAATTTGGTCCAAGTTTGGTTGTGGGTGACATTAATGGAGATGGAACGGAAGATTTTATTGTTGGTAGTGCCGCTGGATATTCTCCCAGTATTTTTATTCAACATGCTGATGGGATTTTTACTGAAATAGAGATGTTCCAAGAAGGGGAAGACCGAAAGTATGAGGAAATGGGAATGGTACTATTTGATCTTGATGGGGATGGGGACCTTGACCTTTATATGGTTTCTGGTAGTTCTGAATTTGTCCCGGATGCAGCGGAGTATTTAGACAGAGTTTACATAAATGATGGGAAAGGAAATTTCACAAGATCATTGGAAGCCTTGGATTCAATAAAAGCCAGTGGTTCTGTCGTAAGAGCAGCAGATTTTAATGGAGATGGTTACATGGACCTTTTCGTTGGAGGGCGTAGTCCTATTGGACAATTTCCGTTTCCTGATATGTCTTTTCTGTTAATGAACAAGCAGGGCAAACTGGTTGATGTAACCGATCAGCTCGCTCCTGAATTGCGAAATGTGGGTATGGTAACCGATGCCATTTGGACAGATTTTGACGGGGATGGCTTGGTGGATTTGGTAGTGGTTGGGGAATTGATGCCTATTTCCTTTTTCAGGAACAATGGCGCTGGATTTGAGTCTTTCACCGAAACCGGGGTACAAAATCATTTTGGCTGGTGGAACAGCATTGTTGCTGGAGATTTCAACTCAGATGGTATGATGGACTATGTAGTTGGTAATCTTGGAGCAAATAACTATTACCATGCCAGTGAAATCAGGCCTGTGACCGTTTATGGGAAGGATTTTGATGGCAACAGAAGTACAGACCCTGTGGTATTTTCTTATTTCAAATCAGAAATGGGTGGAGGCTATATATCCGTACCTGTGCATTTTTGGGATGACTTGTACGGACAGAGTACATTATTCAGGAGAAAGTTTGACTGGTATAAAGAGTATGCCCGGATTACAGAGGGCGATTTTTTTACTGAGGAAGAATTGGAAGGAGCTTTGGTGTTGAAGGGGAATTATGACCGAACAAGTTATTTGGAAAACTTGGGAAATGGAAAATTCAAAATCCAAGAATTGCCCATCTTGGCACAATTTGCTCCGGTAAATGGTATGGTAGTAGATGATATAAATGGAGACGGCAATTTGGATGTTTTAATGATTGGCAATGATTATGGCAATGAAGTTTTCTCAGGTAGGTATGATGCTTTTAACGGTCTATTGCTGTTGGGTGACGGCAAAGGTGGATTTGAAGCGGTGCGCTCCCATGAAAGTGGGTTTGTTGTTCCCGGTGATGCGAAATCCATGGCAATATTAACGGAAGTTGATGGCAAGCCCTTATACTTATCCACTCAAAATAGGGGGGAACTATTGGCACATCAAACTGTAACTCAGAACGAAAATAGCTCCATCATACCACCAAATGGGATTCACACGGTATTAATTGAGTTTGAAAATGGTAGAACCCAAAAGATCGAAATTTTCAATAGATCTGGATTTTATTCCAATTCTGGTAAATCTATCACAATTCCTGAAAACGCAGTCTCATTGAAAGGAGTGGATTACAAGGGGAATCTCTTGGATCTGAAATTTTGAAGTTTGGTTTCACTTGTATAACTCCCTAGCATCCGCCTCACAAATATCCACCATCAATTTCCCCACCTTCTCACATATATCTTCAAAATACCGCTTTCCCTTCTCAGAAGTTGCTTTTTTAGGATTTCCGATTCCTGTATCTTCTGTGACCTGCGACCACTTTCTTTCAGCCCAGGCCCATTTTTCCCTCAAACCCGGAATCACGGATATTTTCTCTTTCCCTTCTCCGGCCTCTTCCAGTGGCGACACTAATTCAGGGTGAAGGTGTAAGATCAAACTGCTTTCCATTTCATCGGCATGATCTCCTTCAATTTCAAAATACTTGGTTTTGTCCAATGCCTGAAACCAGTTACAGGTCATCAACATCATTTCAGGAAAAATTAATCCCAATTCCCTTAACATCGTTTTGAAATCATTGCCACCGTGACTGTTCACGATCAGAAACTTCTTGATTCCCTGTCTGTCCAATACAGTCAGAATATCTTTGAGGATAGCCATTTGGGTACTTGGGTTCATATTGATATCCAGATAGATATCACTCTGTCCCGTGTTTACCCCAAATGGAATCGTGGGTAGAATGACAACTTTTGCACCTTTTTCCCAAGCATATTTACCCGCTCCTGCTGCCACAGCGTCTGCTTCAAATATATCAGTACCATAAGGCATGTGGTAATTATGTGCCTCTGTGGCACCCCAAGGTAAAACCGCCAATTCAAATCTAAAATCCTTTAAGTTTTTCCAGTTATTTTCTGCAAGTATGTATGGTCGCATGTTGGTTTTTTTAGAAGCGAGAGATTAGAAGCGAGATGCGAGAGTCAAGAAACAAGAGCCAAGAACCAATGCCTGTCCCGAATATCGGGAAGCCAAGAGTCAAGACATAAGAATCTATCAAAATGGGGTCAATTTTTCCGGCTAGAGAGTCTTCGAAATTCTGTGGGGCAGGCTTTCACTTTGCAAAAGGACGTTTTTTTGTTTCAAAGTTTTACTAGGCTCTTTCAGTATGAAGGATGTATTTCGGACTTTGAACTGTTTCTTGCTATATTCATCCTTTCCCTGTTCCTCAAGAGATTCTTCACTTCGCTGGTTAGTTCATATTAATTTCAGACTTTTACTATGCTCGTTCAGAATGACGGCCAATTTCGATGGTTTAGATCTTAAACCAGACATCGGTCATCTGTCATCTGATAAATTCATCCTCATCCATCACATCCCTAACTTCCTCAAAAAAATCAACGATGCCAAATATATTTATGCGAATTTTTTTGAATCTTTATTCCTGAATTAATTTTATGTTTCAGCTCAAAAAAATCAACATGTCTGATCGGAGATCATTTATAAAAAAAACACTTCTTTCCTCAACTTTACTTTTGCCTGGTGGAATATTGGAATCCTGCGCCAATCCTGTTCAAAAAAACAGCAATGAGAAATTCAAACCACTGATTCTCTCAACCTGGAACCATGGCATGCCTGCAAATGACAGGGCATGGGAAGTCATGATGGAAACTGGCAGTCTGATTGATGCGGTGGAAGAAGGGGTGAAAGTGACTGAATTGGATATGAATAATCTTTCTGTGGGACTTCAGGGTTTGCCGGATCGAGAAGGAATACCCACCTTGGATGCGTCCATTATGAAAGGTGATGGTTCTTGTGGGACTGTGGCATTTGTCAGACAAATAAAGCATCCCATATCATTGGCAAGGAAAGTGATGGATGAAACGCCACATGTCATGTTGGCCGGGGAAGGTGCAAGGCAATTTGCTATTGCGCAGGGTTTTCCTCTGGAATCAGAAAAATTGAGTCCCAAAGCCGATGAACTGTATCAGGAGTGGAAAAAAACTTCTTTGTATAAACCCATCATTAATATTGAAAACCATGATACAATCGGTATGATTGCTTTAGGTGCCGATGGCAAATTGGCCGGGTCTTGTACCACTTCAGGTCTAGCCTATAAGATGCATGGAAGGGTGGGAGATAGCCCGATTATTGGGGCAGGTCTGTTTGTTGATGATGAGGTAGGAGCGGCTACAGCTACAGGTTTAGGAGAATCAATCATCAGGATCTGTGGGAGTTTTCTGATCGTGGAATTGATGCGTCAGGGTAGAACTCCACAAGAAGCCTGTGAAGAGGCAGTGAAAAGGTTGATTGCCAAAAATAAGGGCATTGAGGATATTCAAGCTGGTTTTCTTGCTATTAATAAAGATGGGGAGTATGGTGCTTATGCAGTTCATCCTGGTTTTAACTTTGCCAGACACCATAGCAATGGGAAAGATCTGATCGACTCAAAAAGTAAATTTTAAAATATGTCTATTTTATTGGAAGCTCCCGTCTTTACGATTGAAGCGGGATTGAAAGCAGCGAAATTCGGGATCGACAGATTGGAACTCTGTTCGGATTTTGGTGAAGGCGGCGAGACCCCCAGTGCCGGTGCATTGTCTTTTTTGAAGGAAAAGGTACAGATTCCTGTTTTTGTAATGATCAGACCAAGAGGAGGTGATTTTGTGTATTCCCCGGAGGAATTGTATGTGATGAGGAAAGATATTGCTATACTGAAATCTCATGGGGCAGATGGATTTGTGTTTGGGGTATTGGACAAAAATGGCCATGTGGACAAAGAGGCCTGCAAATACCTGATGTATGCCGTGGAAGATTTACCATGTACTTTCCATAGGGCTTTTGATATCAGCAGAGATAAAGAAAAAGCCATGGAGGACATCATCTCCTGTGGCTTTCAAAGAATATTGACTTCAGGCGGTGAAAATGATGTTACAAAAGGAATGTCCAACATCCTCAAATGGCTGGATCAGGCATCAAATCAAATCATTATCATGCCAGGAGGAGGCTTAAAACCATCGCATATTTCCGAACTCATCAATACCAGAAAACTTCAGGAAGTCCATGCTAGCTGTAAAACATTTAGACCAACCGAAAGTAATTATTCTCACCCCTCTGTTTCCCTTTCAAATGATCCCAATGCTTTCAAACAGGTCCTTACAATAGACAGGACATTGGTTACTGAATTTTTGACTGAATTCACACCCAATCAAAGCAAATAAACCAACGCTATGAGATTTTCAGATTAAAGGATTAAGATTGCAAAACAGAAATTAGGTTTAACTCCTTCGTTTAAACTTTCCTTCTTTCAGTCAGACTAAAAAATGTAATTCAAAACCTTCTATTCCCTGAATTGGACAAAAGGATGGATTAAGTTGATTTCCTAAACATTTATATGGCATATTTATTTTTTCTGAGAATCAGATTTTGATGTCTGATTTTTTTGGGTTAAATTATTCGTCTCAAAAAAAATGTATTTTGTTATGGTAAAAAGCTTTCAAGGTGTTAGAGTGGTTGATTCCAAAAAAACCGCAGCACCAATTTTAGTAAAAGATCACATGACTACCAACCTTGTCACTTTTCGTCCCAGTGACACCATTGATCATGTTTTGGACCTCTTGACCAAAAGGAAAATTTCAGGTGCACCGGTGGTGGACAGTGATGGGAATCTTGTCGGAATTATCTCTGAAGTAGATTGTCTGAAAGAAATCATCAAAGGTAAATATTCCAACACCCCTGCATTTCCGGGAACAGTAGAAGAACATATGACCAAAAATGTAATGACACTTTCTCCTGACTTATCTCTATTTGATGCTGCCCAAAAATTTCTGGATAATAAAATCCGAAGATTTCCTGTAATGAAGGACGATAGATTGGTCGGTCAGATCAGTTTGAGTGACATCATCAGAGCATTTCCAAAACTAAGGGAAACTACATGGTAAACGTATTATATCTCAATCCTATTGACCTTGGCGGAGAAATCCGCCAAGGTTTTTTCTTGTTTTTGTTATTTTGTCTTTTCAAACAAAAAATACAACGCCAATAAGAATGATACCCAGATACCTTTTGATCATTGTATTTCTGATGTTTTCAATTTTTCTGATGATGCCACTTAAAGCTCAGGATCAAACTTTAACCTTCATGACTTATAACATTTATCATGGAGAGGACCCTTATAACCCAGGCAACAGTAACATCAGGGAGATTGCCGATCTGATCAATACCATTAAGCCTGATTTGGTGGCTCTTCAGGAAGTAGACAGTATGACCAACCGCACCAAGAATTTTAATCCTGATGGCAAAAAGAACCTGATGTTGGAACTTGAAAAGCTGACAGGAATGAATTCCTTTTTCGCTAAGGCAATTGATTATTCAGATGGAGGTTATGGGGAGGGCATTCTAAGCAGAAATCCCGCCATATTTGAGTCTTATTCACTTCCCACACCTAAAGGTGGAGAGGGAAGGAGTATGGCTGTCGCTAAAGTGAAATTCACGAACAAAGAGTTGATTTTTGCGGGTACACACCTCTGTCATGAATTCTCCGAAAACAGGACAGCCCAGGCGATTGCTGCCGAGGAAACCCTTTCAACAATTGGCTTACCGATTATTCTGACAGGAGACTTTAATTTTACCCATAAGGAAAAAGGATATGAATTGCTAAGCGAGCATTTTTTAGATGCTGCATTGGAAATGGGAGATCCTGAAAACACCTATTCCTCCAAAGAACCCAAAATCAGGATAGACTATTTTTGGTTCGACAGAAAGATTGATTGGGAAATTGTTTCGGTGGAAGTTTTGGATGTAATGCATTCAGACCACAAACCGCTGTTAGTCAAAATCAGGTGGTAATGCTTTTGTTCCCGAATGGATTTTTTTTTAGAACCTATCTATCTGATTTTTGTGTATTTTTCAGTTCTTCAATTTTCAAAAAAACTCCCGCAAATCGCTGAATTCTTAAGGTTTTATTTAAAAAAACCAAAGTTTCCTTGACCGGCGGGAGAAAAATATCTTTACTAGGTCAGATTCTTTTTGAAGAACTCAATGGTTCTTCCCCAAGCTAATTCGGCAGCTTCTTTGTCGTACCTTGGTGTGGAATGGTTATGAAAGCCATGATTGACTCCTTCATAGAAAAATACTTCATATTTTTTATTATTGGCGATCAATGCGGCTTCATAATCTGCCCATCCTGCATTCACCCTGGTATCAAGTTCGGCATAATGCAACTGCAATGGAGCTTTGATTTTTGCGGCATCTTCAGCACTCACCTGTCCTCCATAGAAAGGTACAGAAGCTTTTAAATCAGGTACGCGGGCAGCCATCATATTAGAAACCCAAGCGCCAAAGCAAAATCCCACAACACCAATATTTCCTGTACAGTGTTCATTGGCCTTTAATAATTCAAATCCAGCTATGAAATCTTCCAATATTTCGTTTCGGTCTCTTTTTGCCTGCATGGCCCTTCCTTCATCATCTGTTCCGGGATATCCTCCAAATGGACTAAGCGCATCTGGGGCAAAAGCAATGAATCCATCCAAGGCCGCTTGGTGCGCCGTATCTTCTACATAGGGATTGAGACCTCGGTTTTCATGCACAACCAGAATACCTGGAAGCTTTCCTTTGGCATCTGCAGGTCGGGTTAGTAATCCCCTCATTTTCCCAGCTCCTTTTGGAGAATCATATTCCACAAATTCTGATATTAACCGTGGATCTTCCAACTTAAATCTTTTGGCCTCAGCATAATTAGGTAATAAAAATGAAAGGATGCCAGAAACCGTAAGACCACCCACTGCATACACAGAAAGCCGATTGACAAATTCACGCCTATCGATTTTCCCATGGACATAGTAATCATACATGTCGAAAATTTCCTGATCTAAGTCTTCTTTTTTAATTGGTCTATTTTCCATATTTGTTTTCCTTAGATAAAATTCCAATCCTGAATATAACTAATTGCAAGATTAAATTTAACTGAATAATGGGGAATGGATATAAAAGAGGAAATCAGGCAAGATTGTTTGCTAAAAAACACAAGACCTCTAAAATTTAAATCTTAGAGGTCTTGTGGCATTTTTGGAATGATAGGTTTATGGGATTTTGGGCTCAAGAGAAGAATTGTTTGGCATACAAACTTATTGAATAGCACTTTTAATATTTTAAATTGGCTTGTGCTTTTTCAGCCTTAGCCAATTTAAAAATATTAATTAACGATTGATATATTGCCTGAGGTAATACTTCCTTTGATGCTGTCAGAGGCACCATTATCGATGGATAAGTTTCTACTGCCTCTTGAATTTCCTACAGTGATATTACCGGAGGTAGCGCTCATGGAATAATTGAAATCCCTGATATTTGAGCTTGTCTGGATTTTAAAATTACCCGAAGTACCATTAAGCCTGGTATTGGGTCCCAATCCAGCATTTCTGGCATCAAGATTACCTGAGGTCAACTTGAGATCTCCCAATTCAGCGACATTATCCAATTTTGCATTTCCAGATGTAAGACTGATATTGACAAGACCTTCAATCTCAGATGCTTTGACGCCACCGCTTCCAGAGTTATAATTCAAAGAACCTGATACGCTTCTGATTTCCGCCGAACCTGAACCAATCTGTCCTTTGACGTCTCCTTTGATGTCCGAAAGTTTGATGGAACCTGAACCTGCTTTTGCATAGATATCGCCATTAATGCTAGAACCCATAATGCTTCCGGATCCAACGCTGAGATTGGTGACGTCTCCCGTTACATTTTCCACATTGACACTACCTGAACCTGCCTTCATATCCAACTCCACACTTTGTGGCCCACGGATTTTGATATGGCCTTTTGTTCGGACGTTTCCCCAACTTGACCTGTTGTTGTTCACGTTATGTGATATTTTCAGAACATTGCCCATGGTGACAAAGACGATGTCCTGATCATGGTTAGTGGATTCCAGAAAAGCATTTACGGATACTTCATTCTCTGAATTCCCAAGGTATTCGATGTCCAATGAACCTCCCGATACTTCAATTTTGCTGATACCCGAAAAGGTCCTGTTGACATCTACCAAAGTTTTCAACTGAGCAAAACTTTGGCTTGCTGAAGCTACCATGACAAATAGTAGCATGCTTAAGAAGAATTTGATGTTGGTTTTCATAATAATTGTTGGAGTTTGTTATAATATTATTCCAAAGCTTAAAGTATTGACTTTGGGACCTTTGTCAGTTTGAAACATTTCGTTAAAATCGTAATTCATAAATAGGTCTACATCACCCACACCAATTTCGACTCTGCCGCCATACCTGAAGTCATTGGCAAACATATTCCCCATTTGAAATTGTCTTCTGCGGTTACCAGTATCATCGCGGTATACCAATTTTCCCCTGCCTCCCAATCTTAAGCCTGCATATGGACCTATTCCAAATCTGAATTTTCCATTATTACTCCGAATCGTAGGGATCAAACTGATGTTTGCATAGGAAGCAGAAATCTTGGACTTGATACCTGCTCCATCCTCAAATCGCTCAAAAAAAACACCATCTGGACCGCGTAAGGCCTGAAGATTTCTGTCTTCAAATTTAAAATTGTACCAGCTTACCCCTAGCATTGTTTTTAGACTGAAATTTTTATTTGGTTTGTAGGTGTAATAGGCATTGATAGCAGGATTCCAGCTTCCCCAAGGCCTTACAGCCGGGGCATCACCCTCTCCGATCCATGTGTTTATTCCTAATTCCAGATCAAGTCCGGTACTATGTTTGACTTTTCGATTGAAGTGTTTTTCTGTATCCTTATCATAGTACACTTTGGAGTTAGGAATGAATTCCCAGGTTTTTGTACCATCATCATTTTTCTGCACCTCTATTTTGGTGTCAAAAATTGAAAACACTGTCTTTTTGTTCATTGCGATTTTCACTGAATCTTCTACCTGGGCGAAAGCACAAGTAGAAAGAAAAAGGAAGGTCAAAATAATTGTGGTCTTTTTCATAGGTGTATTTTTTTAAAAAGGGAGTTTAAAATATCACCCCAAAGGTGATTGGGTTCAAGTCAGGCCCTGCGCCATCCTGGAAGAGTTTATTGAGATCATAAGTGCTGAAGAAATTAACCCTGCCAACGCCTACCTCACCTCGGATACCGTAGCGAAAGTTGTTGAGATATATCCCGGTGGCTAGGTGGTCTTTTCTACGTCCACCTCCTTCCAATGGCCTATATACATATTTACTCCTTCCACCGAGCCTATAACCTGCATAAGGCCCTAAGGCTACCCTGAATCCTTTTCTTCCCTGATCATTCATTTTGCCAAAATCCAATTTGAACAAACTCATGGCTGTCAGGTAGGATGCTGAAATCTTACTTTTGAATCCTGCTACATCGGTTCTTTGAATAAAATCAATCTGCCCGTCTCCACGGACTGCTTGAAAGTCACGGTTCTCAAACTTGAAATTATACCATTGTACTCCAAGACCAAGATCCCAATGGAATCCTTTGCTGATTCGCTGACTTGCCATCCAATTGAGACCCACATTCCAGCTTCCCCATCCTCTAACAGCGTAGGGCGAACTTGAGCTGGGGAATTGACCGTTCCCATCCAGGTAATTATTGATGCCCAGGTCAATGTTGAAATAAGTTCTGAATGGTGGATCACTTCTTTTCTTAGTACCGGTTTGAACCCTGACTTTGGTGTCACCACTAGTTTCATCCACAATGACCCGGATACCTCCAACATTAACTTCAGTTTCCTGGCCGTCTTCGCGGACTCTGACAACTTCTTTAGTTCCTTTTTTA
Source organism: Aquiflexum lacus (assembly GCF_015476655.1). GTDB lineage: Bacteria > Bacteroidota > Bacteroidia > Cytophagales > Cyclobacteriaceae > Aquiflexum > Aquiflexum lacus. Next base: position 92,723 of record NZ_JABFHF010000012.1, on the reverse strand, counting down.
CCCTGTACTTCTACAACAACGAGTTCACCGGACTCCTCATCAACTGCTAAGTCTAGTTCTCTGATGATCTGATTGATGTTCATTCCTTTCAATCTTTCAAAATCCTCCTTGCTGTCCACGATGACAACAATTTTCCCGGATTTACCAAATTCGACAATGATGGTGTCATTCTGGACCAATAAGTCATCATTCACACGTCCATAGGCCAATTGTACCAAGCCTAACAAGCAAAACAATAACAAGTATTTTTTCATGGTTTATTTTTCTAATAATTGGTTATTTACTACGTTCTTTTCTTGGAACATTGCTGGCAAAGAGATTTTCCTTTGCATCCTGCAGGTCTGCAAATCCTTGTTCTACTTTGTTCAGAAATCCTCCGATTTTATCTACTTTTTCTTCAATTCCTACTATCAAACTCTGTTTGGCGGGTTCATCCTTCAAACCGTTGGATTTTATAATGACTTTATATTCTATTACGTCTTCATCGTCTTGTTCCTCAAGATTATTCATGGCTATGGCTTCTTCTAATTTTAATTCAGGAAGATCAAGTTCAGGAATACTGATCATCTGTTCCTGATTCCGTTCTGTCTGAATTGTATTTTCCGTTAAGAGTTCTTTCGGACTTTCAGTAACAGGCTTACTTACCATCTGTGGTTTTTTGACAGGAGTTTCTTGGGCTTTTTCCTTTTCAATTGTTTCCGGTTTAACAAAAACACCTTTGTCCTCATTTGTTATTTCCTGCTCAGTTAGGGATTCTGTTTTGTTATCTAAAACCTCTTCTTGCACAGGAATCTGAATGATTTCAGCAGTCTGAGGTCTTGTGATTTCAGCTGTTTTAAATTGCCATACCAAATAACCTGCCCCCATCAGCAGTATGATTGCGGCTGCGATTCTCATAAATGGATAATAAGCAGCTTTGCCTTTTTTGCCCAATTGGGAATCCAACCTTTCCCAAGCAAGCTTGGATGGTTTTACTTCATGATTCCCCAATTTTTCTTGGAAGTACTGGTCAAATTTTTTATCTGAATTAGCCATTGATTCTCCTTTCTTTAATTTGTTGATCGGCTATTTTTTGTTTCAATGTATTTCTTGCCCTGTTCAATTGTGATTTGGAAGTAGACTCCGTAATTCCCAATAAATCTGCAATTTCAGAGTGGCTGTATCCTTCGATGGCATATAGGTTGAACACTGTCCGGTAGCCAACCGGAAGTTCCTGGACCAAGTCCATCAGTTCCGCCGCTTCCATGTGATTCAGTTCATATGCTGAATCCATGGCTTCAAGATGGCTTTCCATATTGACCTCCATACTCAGGTTGCGGTTGTTTCTAAGGGTGAGCAATGATTGTGTGACGATAATTCTTTTCATCCAACCCTCAAAGCTTCCTTTCCCTTCAAACTGCGACATTTTTTCAAAGATCTTCATAAAGCCCTCTATCATTACATCTTCTGCAAGGTCCTTGTCTTTGACATATCGCATGCAGATGGCGAGAAACTTTTTGGAATAAGACTCATAAAGATGCTGTTGAGCTTTTCGCTCACCCTTGAGGCAACTTTTGATGATGTCCGACTCCGTTGTAAAAGTTTTTCTAAATAACATTATTGATGGCTTTCAAATAGGTAGATACAGGTCAGTAAAAATAGGTTGCATTGATTTGTGAAAAAAGGTTAATTTTTTTTTGAGAAGCGAGAGTCTAGACCTTTGAGGTCTTTTTCAGACCTCGAAGGTCTTTGGCCTTTAGTAACAAGAGCCAAGAAGCAAGAGCAAAGAAGCAAGAGGCAAGAGCCAAGAAACAAGAGCCAAGAAGCAAGAGGCAAGAGCCAAGAAGAAAGAACCAAGAAACAAGAATCAAAAACTAAAGCTTGGCCTGGTATCGGGGTGCTAAGTTTCAAGAAACAAGGAGAAAACAGTATCAGGAAATATTCAAAAAAAGTGTCAAGAAAAAAATACCAATTAGTGTTTTTATCAAGGAAATGATATTTTTATAGTTATGGCAGAAGATTTTAAAGAACCATACCTGACAACCTTCAACAGGCTTAGAAAATCCCTAGGTTTTTTGGCATTTACCTTGCCTTTGATTCTAATTGTTTGGGTCGCTATTTTTGGAGATTGCAAGACCATACAATCTTCCCTTTCAGATTATTATTATACGACCTCAGGGGACATCTTTGTTGGTATGATTTTCAGTATTTCCTTTTTCTTGATTGCGTATAAAGGGTATGATAGGGTAGATCAATGGTTGACAGGAGTAGCGGGGGTTTTTGCGATTCTAGTAGTTTTATTACCAACAGGTCAAAATATGGATGAACAGTGTAGCATCAGGGAATTGGAAGAATTGGCATGGAGAACTACTGCCCATAATATCCTGGCAATCCTTTTTTTCCTGATCTTAGCGTATATGTCCTATTTTCAGTTTACAAAGACTTCGGGAAATATGACCCCTCAAAAAGTTGATAGGAACAAAATTTACCGTATCTGTGCGATTGTGATGATTGTGGCCTTGGTACTGATACCGATATTTTCTGCCTTCCCCATTTTCCCAAAAGTCATTTTCTGGATGGAATGGGTAGCCATGGCGGCCTTTGGGTTTTCATGGTTGACAAAGGGGGAGTTTATTTTGGCTGATCTCCCAATGGAATAATGACCAAAAAAGCATTTGAGAGATATGAAAAATTACAATTTCCGCGTTCGAAAATGATTGTCAATGAAAGTCTGAAATTAGGGAAAATGGGTCAGCTTACAAATCCTGTGTTGATTGCTTTTAGGAATTTCGCTTTCAAGGCAATGCCTTCAAATTTGGCCATGAAAATGGTGGATAAGTATTTTTCATACCGTGTAACCAAAATTAAAATCTAAGTTCCACTACCTAATTTCAGAAGAAATGAAAAAGTACATCTTTCTATTTACGGTCTTTCAATTGTTCTCACTTGGTGTTTTTGCACAGGAAGATCAAAAACATAGACAGGCCATCATTGCTTTGATAGATGATTATGCCGAAGCGAGGGAATTGCAGGATACCATATTGCTAAAAAAAATCTTGATGCCGAATATTGACCAATTGGTTTCTTCCGGAGAGTGGAGAATGGGGATACAATCTGCTGTGGAAGGCATGCAGCGGAGTTCCATTGCGAATCATGGAAAACGAACATTAACTGTTGATAAAATCAAATTTATTACGGATGATGTCAGTATTGTTGATGCCAAGTATGTCATTGAAAATACAAATGGAATTAAGCGGGAAATGTGGAGTACGTTTTTGGTTGTATTTACCGATAAAGGTTGGAAAATCTCTGCTATCAGAAACATGTTACCTACACGATAGAAAAAATACATTTTTTTTGTACATTCCGACATGAGAACCCATATTTTGACGAGATCCTCGATAATTCTTGTTTTGGTTTATATTTTTTTGGGCTTGGAAACCAAAGCTGCCCAAAATGACAGTCTTACCAATACGTTACAATCCAGTATTCAGGAAAAGTCAGGTTTTCCGGTCTTAGGTGTAAATGGTGATACGATCTTTTTTGTGTATTCCCGTCTGGGAGCATCAACCCCACAGGAAAGAGCGCAAAATATCAGTAGTAAGATCAAAAAAATTTACAATGAGGAGTCTTTCAGCATAGACTCTCTCATCATACAGGAGGCTGAAAATTCGATTGATTTAATTTATAGAGACCTCATCATCACAAGTATAGTTTCATCAGATGCGACATGGCAAAACATGGAGATAATGGAGCTAGCCAATGAACTTAAAACCCAGATCTCAGAGTCGATTCTTGAAGCGAAAGAGGACCAGGAGTTTGTTAAGGTTTTGATAAGATCTTTACTTGTTTTGTTGGTCTTGGGCATTGCCGCACTTTTATATTGGTTGTTGGGAATCGGCAACACCAAGGTTTTGAATTATTTAAATACACATAAAGACAAGTGGCTAAGAAATCTAGCCTATAAGGAATATACTTTCCTTACTGCTGAACAGGAACTGCAGATGATACTTTTGGTCCTGAAAATTATCAGGGCATTTCTGTATGTGTTGTTGTTTTATTTCACTTTGTCAATTGCATTCAGCATTTTCCCATTTACAAGGGGATGGGCAGATAGGCTCTTCCAATTGGTTTGGTCACCCTTTACATCCATCTTTTTGGCGATTTGGGAGTATTTACCAAACCTCTTTACCATTGTGGTAATAGTTTTTGTAATGACCTATTTTATCCGCCTGGTAAAGTATATTTTCAAAGAGATTGATGCAGAAAAATTGCATATCTCAGGTTTTCATGCGGATTGGGCGATGCCAACTTATAGTATTGTCAGGTTCTTGTTATATGCTTTTATGTTTGTGTTGGTTTTCCCTTATCTGCCAGGTTCTGATTCCAATATCTTTAAAGGGGTCTCTGTTTTTATTGGTGTCTTATTTTCATTGGGATCCTCGTCAGCAATCGCAAACATGGTAGCCGGATTGGTGATTACCTACATGCGCCCCTTCAAAATCGGTGATAAGATCAAAATCGGAGATGTTACCGGAGATGTTATGGAAAAAACACTATTGGTTACACGGTTAAGAACTCCAAAAAATGAAGAGATTACAATCCCAAACTCCGCTGTTCTAAGTGGCAATACAACCAATTACAGTACTTTGGCAAGAACAGAAGGACTGATCATTCATTCCACAGTCACCATTGGTTATGATGTGCCTTGGAAAGAAGTTCATCAAGCGCTCATTGATGCAGCTTTGAGAACTGAAAAAATCCTGAAGGAGCCATTGCCTTTTGTTTTGCAGACCGGATTGGAAGATTTCTATGTTTCATACCAAATTAATGCCTATACAAGAGAGTCTAATCTATTACCAAGGGTATATTCCGAACTTCACCAAAATATTCAGGATAGTTTTTTTGAAAAAGGCATAGAGATTCTCTCGCCACATTACAGGGCAGCAAGAGATGGGAATAGGAGCACCATCCCTGACAGCTATCTCCCTAAAGATTACCAAGTTCCTAGTTTTAGTATAAAAATGGATAAAAGGGATGAAAAGTAGGTTTTTTAATTAATTGAAGAAATGTATAAATTAGTCAGAACAGATTCCAACAACCCTGATTTTAAGAAACTCGTCAAATTATTAGATTCGGAGTTAGCGATAACTGATGGTGATGAACATGCTTTTTATAATCAGTTCAATAAGATAGACAGCATAAAATATGTTGTGTTAGCTTACATAGGGGAAATTCCGGTGGGTTGTGGAGCGATTAAGGAATTTGATTCTCAAACCATGGAGGTCAAAAGAATGTATGTGGTGCAGTCACAAAGAGGCAAATGTATTGCCACTGGAATTTTGCAGTCCCTCGAAGTTTGGGCGAAAGAAATGTCTTTTTCCAGATGTATCTTGGAAACAGGGGTCAGGCAGCCGGATGCGATAGCTTTATATAAGAAAAACGCTTATTTACTTACCGAAAATTATGGTCAATATATTGGAGTTTTAAATAGCTATTGTTTTGAAAAATTACTTTAATTGGCGGACAAATTTTTTTAAAGAAAACCAAATATGATGAAACACGAATATGATGTGATTATTGCAGAAAATTATGCGGCATATAGGCCACCTCTGCATGATTTAATCTTGAAAAAGTGTCTTAAAGGATATCAGAAGTCGAAGTTCAAATTGGGTTTAGATGTCGGCTGCGGAACCGGACAATCCTCAGTTGCTCTGACAGGTTTCTGTGAAAAGGTCATTGCAATTGATCCAAGCCCTGAAATGCTTGTGATGGCAAAATCGAATCGAAGGATTAGTTATAAATCTTTTGATGGAAAGAATCTTGATTTTCCTGATGACCAATTTGATATCGTGACTTTTGCAGGCTCTCTTTTTTATGCCAAATCCCAAAGGCTTTTTGATGAGACGCTTCGAGTGACCAAAAGAGATGGACTAATCCTGATTTATGATTTTGAAATTATGATGGATGAATTTCAGAGAGATTTGGGAATCTTGGTAGAAAAGTCATTGGAGGGATACGATCATTGGTTGGACTTATCAGGTCTCGATACCTATGGGATTTCAAAACTCTTTACCCAAAAGGAAAGGATAAAAATACAAGTGTCTCCTAAGGAAATGACCCATCTACTTTTAGCAGAGTACGGAGTATATCAGGCATTGCTATCTAAATATCCGGATGTTATTCCCTTTGATATGGTTTACGGGAAGTTAAAAAACCTCCATCTTCAAGAACTTCCTGTTGATATTTTTTACACGCTATATAAAACTGAGAAATAAAAATAGATACCCCATGCTGTCAAAATAAAACCAAATTGAAAATAGCAGTTTTTGATGGGTGGCATTGAAATTCAATTATCTTTTCCAAGATTTCAATTTCAAATAGAATGATAACAGATTAAAGTTCTGTTGCATAAGTTGTACTCTACAAAGAATAGTATATGAAATCCCAAGGTTTATCTTTCATTTCCTTTAAATCACTGATTGCTGTTTTTCTTTTTTGTATTTCGATTGTCAAAATGGATTTTTCAATGGCGCAAGAAATGAGTTTTGAAGAATATAATCCTCCATCCACCCTTGTGGTTCCTGAAAATCCTGTTAAAAGAGCCAAGTTCCCCTTTATAGATGTGCATAGTCACCAATGGAATGTGGCACAGGAAACTGTGATTCGTTTGGTCACGGAAATGGATGAACTCAATATGGGTGTTATGGTGAATCTTAGCGGCAGAGGTTTTTCTAGGGGAGGTGCCAGCGATATTGATCAGCAGGAATACATGTTTTCCATGATCCGAAGGTTCAATGGTGTGGCTCCCGGTAGATTCATTGTATTTACCAATCTGTCTTTTACTGATTTTGGATCCGAGGGATGGAGTAAGAAAGCTGTTGCTGCTTTGGAAGAGGATGTAAAAAATGGCGCCAATGGTCTGAAAATCTACAAGAGTCTTGGATTTTCTGTCAAAGATATTCATGGGAAAAGAGTTCCTGTGGACCATCCCGATTTAGACCCTGTTTGGGCCAAAGCTGGAGAACTTGGAATACCGGTACTTATCCATACCGCCGATCCGGAGCCATTTTGGTCACCAATGGATGCCAACAATGAAAGATGGCTGGAATTGAAGATCAATCCGGGAAGAAAAAGAAGTGATACCGACCCCGCACCTTTTGATCAATTGATAGCTGAACAGCACCATGTTTTTGCCAAACATCCCAAAACCACTTTTATCAACGCACACATGGGTTGGATGGCCAATAACTTGGACAAGGCAGAAGCGCATTTGGAGAAATACCCTAATGTCTATTTTGGTATTGGGGCTGTGATCGCAGAATTCGGTAGACAACCCAGAAGGGCAAAAGCATTTTTTACCAAATACCAGGACCGTCTGTTATTTGCCAAAGATGCTTATAACAAAGAGGAGTTTTATACCTACTTCAGGGTATTGGAAACTGAAGATGAATATTTTCCTTATTACAAAAAATACCATGCTTTCTGGAGCATGTATGGTTTGGGTTTGTCAGATGAAGTCTTAAAAAAAGTCTATTACAAAAATGCAATCAAAATAATACCAAATATAGACACAAGTAGGTTTCCGGATTAATCTTAAAGGACAAAAACTTTCTTAAAAGGTTGATACATCATCTTTCTTAAAAAAAAATTAAAGTAAGTAAATTAACTTAGACCTGTTCAAATTATCATCGTCAACTTCCGTCTTCGGTCTACCGACTTCCGTCTCGGTGAGCAAAGGAATTTCGGTGACTGTCGTCGTTGCAGTTATCTATATTATATTCATATTCCATCAAAAAGCTCAAAACTTTCCAGATATTCAGGAACGATAGCATTCCAGCCCAGTTCTTCTTTGAGTCTTGTGGACAAACTCCCAGCTGCTTCTTTTTCACCATGAATCAGAAATGTCATTTTGGGACTTGAAGTGAATCCATCTGCCCACTCTACCAATTCATCTTGGTCTGCATGTGCTGACATCCCCTCAATATAATAGACTTTAGATTTGACGGGCACATCGATACCGTACATTCTCACTGTTTTCTCACCTTCCAAAAGTCTTCTGCCTCTTGTTCCTTCAGCTTGAAAGCCTACGAAAATAAAACTATCGTTTTCATTGGGTAATCTATGGTAAAGGTGGTGTACAATCCGGCCTCCTGTTGCCATACCACTGGCAGAAATAATGATTGCATCACCCCGGACTGCATTGAGAGACATGGAGGATTCCTGACTTCGGTAATAATGAAGGTTTTTGTGCGAAAAGGGATTGCAATCATCTTCCTCCAGAGTAGGGCTGAGTTTGTGGTATTTCCCAAATTTTTTGTATAGTTCCGTTACGTTGATGGCCATGGGACTGTCCACATAAATCGGGATATCAGGGATCTTACCTTTTTGCTGCAAAAGAAATAAATAGTACAAAATCAATTGTGTCCTCCCAACAGCAAAAGCAGGTATGACCGCAACCCCTCCATTTCTATAAGTTTCCCGGATTGCAAGTCCTAACTCCTCCTCAGGTCTGTTTGAAAGTTGCTTACGGTCACCATAAGTAGATTCCATCAATAAGATGTCAGCAAATGGAATTCTGACGGGAGGGTTCATGATAGGGTCGTGAAATCTACCCAGATCGCCGGAAAACACAATCTTTTTTTCCTGATACTGCCCCTTTACTTTAATTTTTAAAATGGCCGCTCCCAAAATATGACCTGCATTGAAATAAGTTATTGAAATGTTTTCATTGACTTTTTCCACCTGTTCCATTTCAATGGGATGAAGCTTAGGGAACACTTTTTCGGCATCTTCTATGGTATATAAGGGAAGTGGTTTTTCATGTTTGGAATAGCCTTTCTTGGTCGCAAAAGCAGCTTCTTCTTCTTGAAGTTTTCCTGAATCCAACAACAGAATTTTGATCAGTTCCATCGTAGGGTAAGTACAGTAAATTGGCCCGTTAAATCCTTCTTTGATCAGTTTTGGGAGGTAACCACTGTGATCGATATGGGCGTGAGTGATCATGACCATATCAATTTCTGAAGGCGGGATAGGGAAACTGTCCCAGTTTCTCAACCTAAGGTCTTTTAATCCCTGAAAAAGGCCACAATCTACCAAAACTTTATAATCATCTATTTCAAGCAGGTATCTAGATCCAGTTACAGTTTTGGCTCCACCTAAAAATTTTAATTTAACTTTCATCTATATTTTTGGGCTATGGTTTAGTTAAAAATACAAGAAATATTTCAATAATGACTATCTGCAACCTTGCCTATCATGATTTTTCTGTCTTTGTTGAAATAACTAAGTCGCAAGCCGCTAACTATTCCGTTCAATTTATGAATTTAATCAAACAATCAAAAAAAACAGGGCATCCTTCTAAGATACTCTGTTTTTTAAATCCGTATTTAGGTCAAAAAGGATTATCTGTTCATAAAGTAAGCCCCTTCAAATTTAGCTCTCGATAGACTGTCTGCAGTGGAAGTTTTTCCTGTATCCTGGCAGGTAAGGCAAAGCAGTCCGTTTTCATTGAAAACCCAATGATTTCGGGAGTTGACATCCCTTGTTTTATACCCATTTCTATGAATGGTATTCTGTATGATAGGTAATAGAGATTTATCCATGACAAATGGGCGGTCAAAAGGAATCTCCAAATTCAGTTTAAGACTTTGACCTCTGAATTTGTCCAATTGACTTAAATCCACACTCCTGTCCAGCGTAAGAACGGAATCTTTTACCGTAAAGCTGTATTCAAGGCTTTGTGCATTTTGGATTGCATCCTCATAATTTTTCCCTCTTGACTTGAAATTTTGAATCAGAATGGGCTGGCTTGCATCAGTACCTTCCAATTGAATACTTATTTGATTGGAAAGCCATTGATCTACTCCTATAGCAGATGATTTCAATACCATTGTACCTTCAGAAAATTCAAGTACTTGCTCGACGGAATGGGAGCCCTCAGTTTTAAACTGACCGATGACCCTTGGGATCTGGAATGCACAGATTCCAATACTCAGCAACCATATTCCTAATGCTACCAGACCGAATCTGGCGTCTATGATACTTCTTTGAACGAGTACCGATATTCCAAGTAATACAATTATTATTCCAGGTATCAGCACTGCTGAAGCCACTGCAAACGCAAGCCAAACCGGAACTATATCATTGATCCATTCTATGGGTATATTCTCATGAATCCCCCATACAATATCCCCATCTGGCACTAATCCGAAATAGACACCCAATAAGATCAAAGGAGTGATTGTAATACCCATTCCTATCAGAAATATAATCAGTCCAAAAATGACCCTAATAAAGGAAAGTAGAAATGTGCCTAAAGGACCCAAAGCTTCCCCGAGGGCATTGATCAACTTGCCTAGGAATCTGAACGGGGCAAGCAATACTTTTCTGGCCTGACTTTCTTCCCTTGGGGGAATTGGGTTCATGTTTTCCCTGATCGTCGTTTCTATATTGTCCAGCGTTATGGCACCACCCTTCATTTCTATCCGTTCGGTAATTGATTTGGCTACAGGTGTAATGATCCATAGAATAATATAGATCACAAAACCTGACCCACCGGCAAATATCAACCCAATGAAGAGCAACCTCATCCAAATAACCTCTATCCCAAAATAGGCAGCCAATCCGCTCGCTACCCCGCCTAGGGTTCTGTCATCCGGATTTCGGTAGAGTTTTTTAATGTTTTTGTCCTCAGGTTCGTCATAGGACACAGGAAGAATCACCCACAATACGATATAGGCAATCACTGCCCAAATTCCGAGGGAAAGATTGAAATCGAAATTCCATGGAAGGAAGTCCCAACCTGGTCTACCAAACCTTAGGTTGCCGCTGAATAAGAGGAGGATGGCGATCAATCTGGTCCAAAGTGGATCCACCGCAAGGTAATGAGCCATTCCTGCACATACACCACCAAGTATCTTCCGGTTTTCAAGTCGGGTAAGCTTTTTGTAGCCTTTGGTGTTTTGGTTGGGTGTAATATGTTTGTAGTAGTCATTGAATTCAGGTTCAGGTTTGGATTTTTTATCCTCATCCTGCGACAATTCTTCCTCTATTGCTTTGAAATCTGCAATAGTACCCATTTTTTCAATCAGACTGTTTACATTTTCCGATGTGATGACCTGTTTGTTGTTTTTCAGATTACTTAGAAAGATTTCAGCAATTCGGTTTTCTATATCCGAAATAATCTCCTGATTGTCCTGATAATGTGAGAAATGCCTGTTAATTGATTCGAGGTATTTCTTTAATGTGGTATAACCATCCTCTTCAATATGAAACAGGATACCACTGATGTTGATACTTATTGTCTTTTTCATGGCTTATTTCTTTGAGGTGATTAATTGGGTAGAACTGACAAGGGAGTCCCAGGTTTCATTGAGGGTCTCGAGAAATTCCTTTCCTTCATCCGTAATGGTGTAGTATTTTCTTGGGGGACCGGATTCCGACTCCACCCATTTGTAGGAAACGAGGGAAGCGGATTTTAATCTGTTGAGCAAAGGATAAAGTGTGCCTTCTACAACGATCATCTTTGCAGCGGTCAGTTCTTCGATCATATCCGAGGCATAAACTTCTCCTCGTGATATGATGTGCAGAATGCAGAATTCAAGCAATCCTTTCCGCATTTGTATCTGGGTGTTTGAAGCGTTCATTTGTTCTGATCGTTTAAGTTTTTCGGTGCTTGGACCTGATTCCAAGCTGTACCTCTTTTGGCGAAGAAATAAGAAAAACTGTACCAAAGTGTAAAATGGTACCTTGCAATACCATGTCACTTGTTATTAAAAGGTACCCTTTGAGAGAAAAAAAATAAAAAAAGTTGATTTTTTTTCAATAGAGACACATTTCTAATGAAATGGAATGAAAAGATTTTTTTTGAGCTTGATATGCAGTTTCTGTCAGTGGAAAAATGAATGTGGCTCAAATGGACATTTTTGTGTGCGTAATCGAACAGTTTTTTAATCTTTGTGCTAGTTTAATTTTCTTTGAATAGGCTTTTAACTTAAGTATTTATTTTTACTTTGCATCTGAATTTGAGACTCGATAAATGGTGATTATCAGGTGTTTTATTGGAATGCTGCTGTTTTTCAGTTTTGCTAAGCTTGATGCCCAAACTATAGCTCCGAAATATTCCAATGAATTTATGAACATAGGCATTGGTGCCCGTGCCCTTGGCATGGGTGGTGCGCAGGTATCTTCTGTCCGGGATGTCACTGCTGCCTATTGGAATCCTGCCGGCCTCTTGGGAGTTCAGCATCAGCATGAGTTTTCCTTGATGCATGCTGAATATTTTGCGGGTATAGCTAAATTTGATTATTTAGGATATACGACAAATTTCGATATAGATAATCAAATTGGTGTTTCCCTTATTAGGTTTGGAGTAGATGACATTCCTGATACCAGATTTTTGTATGATGCCAGCGGGGCTTTGAATTACAACAATATCCAGTTTTTCAATGCTGCTGATTATGCCCTGATCTTATCCTATGCCAGGGATGTAAGCGATCAGTTTAAATTGGGGGTCAATACCAAAATCATCCATCGTAATGTGGGGAAATTTGCCCAAGCATGGGGATTTGGACTTGATGTGGGAGGGATTTTTCTTTTGGAAGAATGGAGAATAGGTTTTATGCTTCGGGATGTTACTACCACTTTCAATGCGTGGTTTCATGATGCAGACATGGTAAGGGATATTTATTCCCAGACTAACAATGAGATACCGGTTAATTCTATTGAACTTACAATGCCAAGGGCTATATTCAGTATAACCAGAGACTTAGACATTACCGATGAAATCAGGGTGCAAGGTGTCATTGATTTGGATTTTACTTTTGATGGCAGAAGGAATACCATCGTCCGTACAGATATTGTGAGTTTCGATCCAAGAATTGGGCTGGAGGCAAGTTATAAAAATATGGTTTATTTAAGGGCAGGAGGTAGTCATGTACAGAGAATCAAAGATTTTGATGCGACATATTATATGTCATGGAAACCAAGCTTCGGTTTGGGTGTTTTTCTGAATGAAAAATTTCAGATTGATTATGCTTTAACGGATATTGGAGGAATTTCCCAAACACCCTATTCACATGTATTCACGGTCAAAGTGAGTTTGGAAAAACTTGACGGAAAATTCAGAATAAACAAAGGCTGGGACAATTGATATAAAATGCTGAAAAGAATCTTTTTTTTAGTTGTAATTGGTTTGACCATTAACGTTGGCTTTGCCCAGACGGAATGGATCGATTATAATCAGACCTACTATAAAATTGAGACGGCATCAGACGGTATCCACCGCCTCAATTTCACCAGCTTGTCCGCTTCTGGAATCAATCCCAATGTCATAGACCCCAGAAATATCAGGATTTTTCACAGGGGTGAGGAAGTGTCAATTTTCGTTCAGGGCGAGCAGGACGGCAGATTTGATCCTTCTGATTTCATAGATTTTTACGGAAAAAGAAACGATGGCACTTTAGATGTGAAATTTTTTGAAGATCCCTCTCACATTGGGAATATCAAATACAACATGCATAGCGATACCACTGCATTTTTCTTGGCAATCACTCCAGGTAGTCAGGGCAAAAGAATGGGTATGCGTCCCGCTCCCCCGTCAAGTGTCCCGGTTACGGGTACATATCATGGTGTAAGAGAGACTGTGTATTTTGAAAATTATAATTTAAGTTATTTCTATAATCCTGGAGTAAGGTTATCAGATTTTGAAGAGGGTCAAGGGTGGATAAGTGCCCTGATTTCCAAAACCAACCCAAGAACTATTGTTTTGTCGGATTTGGGTGAAATGGCTGCAACAGGTGAAGCCAGATTGGAATTTGGACTGGCAGGAAGAGCAGAAACTCCACATCTCGCACAGATCAGTGTTGGCCCTTCATCAGCAACTTTAAGGGAAGTAGGTACATTTGAATTCGAAAATTATCAGGCGATCAATGAAATGGTCACCTTTCAAGCTTCAGATTTTAATTCCAACGGGCAGATTTATATTCGAATTACCCCCATAGGTCCGGCTGCGACAGATAATATCGGTGTAACTTATATGACGCTTTCTTACCCCAAAAGCGTCACAAATGGAGATTTTTCTAAAGAAATCTTTGTCCTGGATGAAGGTGACAATGCTATTGAAATCAATAATCTTCTATCTAATTATCTTGCCCTTGAAGTCAGCGATCCAATCAATCCTGTTCGGATAGGTCTGGAAAGCGGATCCAACAGGATTAAATTTCAGTCAGGAGTGGCAGATAGGGGGTCTAGGGTGATGGTAGAAAATCAATTAGATATCAAAATCATCAGCTCGATGCAAATGGTGAGGTTCAGAAATTTGATCGAGAGGCATGCTGATTTCATTATACTCAGCAATAGGGCTTTGAGAAAGCCGGTTGGGAATTATGCTGACCCTGTTGCTGCTTATGCCGCTCACAGGGCATCTCCTGCGGGCGGAGGCTATGATACCTTGACTGTAAATATCGATGAACTCTACAATCAATTTACTTTTGGTGAAAGAACCCCCTTGGCCGTCAAAGAATTTCTAAGGGTCTACTATCCCTTGCACAAACCCGACTTTTTGTTTTTGATAGGTAGGGCTATGGGTATATTCTCAACTGCAAGGGCCAATAATACCAATTTTTTTTATAGACAGAATCCTTCAATTTTCGCTTTTCAGGACATGGTACCACCTGCGGGATACCCATATGCAGATAATAATTTCAGCATAGGCCTTGATCCCGAGAATCCCTTGGTGTCCGCTGTTTCGATTGGTAGGATTCCGGCCCGAACACCTCAGAATGTGGCAGATTATCTCGAAAAAGCTAAAGAAAAAGATGCAGCGGGTATCTCCGGTGATTGGCAGAAAGAAATCATCCATCTCAGTGGAGGCCTTACTTCTTTTGAACTGACACGATATTTCAACTTTCTCAACGGGTTCAAAACCATTGCAGAGGGTCCTTTTATGGGAGGGAATGTCACCACTTATAGGAAAAGGTCAAATTCTACCATTGAACTGATCGATATATCCAAGGATATAAATAGGGGTGTCAGCTTGGTGACTTTCTTTGGACATGGGGCACCTTCTGTTATTGATATTGAAATAGGTTTTGCTTCCGACCCAACCATGGGGTACGAAAACAGGGGTAAATATCCTATGATGCTACTCAATGGCTGTGATGCAGGTAATTCTTTTGGGAATGCATTTACTTTTGGAGAAGACTGGGTTTTAACGCCGAGTAAAGGTACCACCAATTTTATGGCACATGCCAATGTTGGAGTGGATGTTTACCTCAGAAGGCTAAGCGAATCCATTTACAACAAGGCTTTTTCCGACTCATCGATGATCTATCAGCCTATTGGCATTGTCAAAAGAGAAGCGGAGAAGTTGTTTTTTTTCAGGTATGGCTCATCAGTCATCAACAGGTCTCATGCTGAGCAGTTGGTCATGTTGGGAGATCCTGCAATAAGGATGTTTCCTGCTGATAAAGCCGATTATGCTGTACAGGAATCTGATGTGACTTTGGATAGTTTTGAAGGGGAGGTTTTCAATGCTTTGGCAGATTCCTTGAAACTTTCTTTTGTTTTGAAAAATCTTGGACGTGTAGATTTTGATTCTATAGAATTTAAGGTTACCAGAAGCCTACCTGACGGAACACAGATAAATTTTCCAGTTGAAAAGTTGGCAACTGTGTTCAGAAAAGATACTGTTGATTTTTCGATACCAAATACCGGTATTCAGGCTTTTGGGGAAAATATTTTTACCATTGAGATCAATCCTTCAAGATCAATTCCTGAAATGACTTTTGCAAACAACTCGGTGACAGTGACCAAGTTTGTTCCTTTGAGTGGGACGCTCCATCTTTTGCCTGAAAATTTTGGTATTGTCAATGATAATGTAATCAACCTGATAGCCCAAATCCCAGGTAAATCCACCGAACCAAGAAATATTGTCATTCAAATAGACACGCATGCTGATTTTTCATCTTCCCAGCGGAGAGAAAACAGGATCACAACCAGAGATCTTGCTATTTGGAATATAGACCTTTTTCAAAATGTGACACAGAAGGATTCCTTGACTTTTTATTGGCGTACGAGATTTTTGGAGCCAAAAGAAGGTGAAAGCCAGGATTGGACCAAAGGAAGTTTTTCCTTTATCAATAACGGACCAGAAGGATGGACCCAAAGAGAGATTCCGCAGTTGGAAAGTAACCAACTCACTAATTTGGAAATAGATAGGGATAAAAAGGAATGGAAATACCTTGATACTAACCTGAACATAGAAGTATTTACTTTTGGTACCCAAACAGACAGTCTTACTTTCCGGAATACACAGTTTTATTTGGAAGGTGTTCCCTACATTATTGACAATGTTAATAATGCCAATACAAGACTCTGTGCAAATGGTTCGCTAGGTTTGGTAGCATTCGAACAAAGGTCTCTGACCCCCTATCTCGTCATCCCTGTTACAGGCTTTGATGTACTGGATGGAAGGAGCTGCGGTAGATTGCCTCAGGTAATCCAAAGCTTAAGAAATAACTGGATCAATCAACCCGGACAAAACCTGTTGTTAGATTATATTGATGGTCTAAGAGATGGAGATTATGTGGTTATATTTTCAGTCGGTAATGTGACTTTTGAAAATTGGTCGGATGAAAATTTTGAAAAAATGAAGCAAATTGGTGCCAATGAGGCCCTTTTAAGAAATCTAAAAAATGGTGATCCGTACATTTTGTACGGTAGAAAAGGAATGAAGCCCGGAGAAGCAGTGGAGATTGTCGCCCAGAGGGATATAGAATTGGAAACCAATGAGCAGGTGATTGAATTTGAGACCAATCTCCAAGGTTATTTTACATCCGGAAGTATCATCACGCCAAGAATAGGCCCTGCCTCGGAATGGAAAAGATTCTACAATCATGTCAAAGCGAGAGATTGGTTCAATGAAGAACTTGCTGTATTTGATGTGATTGGGATAAGGAATACAGGAGAAGAGCAGGTGATTTTTGCAGATATTCAGGAAGGGGAGATTGATCTGGCGACCATTAATCCTGAAGTTTTTCCCCAACTCCGTCTTCGATATGCCATGGAAGATGAGCTTTCCACCGCGCCATCACAACTCGACAAATGGCAGGTCAATTACACCGGTGTACCTGAAGGAGTTTTGGTATTTAAAAATAGAGAAGATAAACGAACGCTGCAGGAAGGAGAAACTGAAATGCTTAATTTCGAATTCATCAATATCTCAAAATTCGACTTTCTTGATTCTTTGACGGTACAATGGGAATTTAACAACACCTCTCAAAAGAAAATTGAAAAATTCACAAAAAAAATCCCTGCTGTCAAAGCAGGTGAAAAACATGAATTCAGTTTGGAATTCAATTCCATAGGTAGGTCAGGTAATAATAAAGTGACGGTCTTTGCCAATCCCAGAATATTTCAGGAACTGACTTTCAGAAACAATTATATTGACTTGGAAACTTATTTTGTTGTCACTCCAGATAATAACATAGCAGTTTTAGATGTAAACTTTGACGGCATCTATATCATGGACGGAGACATAGTATCACCGTCAGTAATGATCAATACCTTGTTGAAAAACGACAAGTCCCTGATTCTGAAAAAAGACACCTTGGGTTTGGAGCTTTTCCTCAAAAAATCCTGTGAAGGCTGTTTGTTCGAAAAAGTTAATTTTTCTTCACCAAAAGTAGTCTGGACCGAAGCCACACAAAGTAACAGCTTTAAAATTGAATTGAGACCGGGTCCTTTGGAGGATGGTATGTATACTTTCCGAGTCGTAACTGAGGACTTGGGAGTAGACAAGCCCTATGAGATCAATTTTGAGGTGATCAATGAGGCCAGTATTACCAATTTCTATCCTTATCCAAACCCTTTCAGTACCAGTGTACGGTTTGTATTTACCGTAACGGGTTCCGAAGTTCCCGATCAGATCAAAATACAGATCATGACAGTGACTGGAAGAGTTGTCCGGGAAATTCTTCAGGATGAATTGGGTCCTCTTCGGATAGGCAATAATATCTCGGAATATGCATGGGATGGACGTGATGAATTTGGAGACCAATTGGCCAACGGGGTCTATATCTACCGGGTCTTAGTCAGAAAGAACGGTACATTTGTAGAACCAAGGGCTACAGCAGGAGATAAAGCATTTAAACAGGGTTATGGGAAGATGTATTTGTTGAGGTAGATGTAGGGAGAGAGGGTTGATTTATAGAACCAAGAGACAAGAGACAAGAAACAAGAACCAAGATTTAGGAATGAGAATAGAAAGAGGTTTACAGAAATAATTAGTCCTTCCATTTTTGTTGGATAATAGGTTGCAAGCATATCCTAGTCATATTGATCCCGATGATTATCAGGAGAGATATCTGATCTGCCTTGAAGGGTTTTTAGACCTCTCCTTCCGTCGAGGTGACAAGGCAAAGTTACTTCTCTCTCTTCCGTGCTTTTAGGTTCAGGCCTTGACTCCCGGAAATACATAGGGACGCTTAATTTCAAAGCTCTTGTCTCTTGATTCTTGATTCTTGTTTCTAACTTCTCGCTTCTCGCCTCTCCAACCTCACTTCCTAAAAAACCTCCAAATCCCCCAAAAACTCAGCAACAACAGGAAAACAAAAATCCAAACTTTCCCGCTGACGCCTTCCTGCCTGATGGCGGTATAGAGGTCAATGGCCAAGGTTCCTGAGATAAAGACCAAAGTCGTTCTGGGAAGCATGCCGATTGTTCCAAAAATAACCAATTTCTTCCAACCGGATTTCAAAAGGGCAAACATCAAGTTGGATAATGCGAATGGAATGACGGGACTTAAGCGGACAAAAAAGATCAATTCTCCCATACGGCCACTTTTTCTTTCCAACATGGTTTTTGCTTTAGGATACTTGTCAAGGATTATTTCTAGGCTTCCTCCTCCCAGTTTTTTGCCCCACCCATAACCCAAAAGTGTTGCCAAGGTATAGCCCAATACCAGCCATGGAAATGCCTGCCAACCAAAAATAAAACCTGATATTCCAGCAATCAAAGTCGTAGGCATCAATGCCAATCCCATAAGCAAGATGCTGATCAACAAACCTGTTAATACAGTAATGAAATCGCCAAAATCCAATTCAGATAGAAAACTATTGAATTTGACAGCTAAAGGGACAAAAACCAGTGAACCTATGGAAGGCATAAAACTTACCCATAGCAAGGCAAAAGCCACAACAGGGTTTTGTTTACCTGCTATTTTGAACTCCTTGAATATCCCTTGCTTTTTTTCCATCTTTGGACCACGTAACTGCAAAGGAAAGGAAATCCTTACCAAGTCACCAATACTTCATTTGATTTCAACCAAATCTTAAAGGAAGGAACCTTATGACCTTATTATGTTTTATTCCACTAAGATTACCTTCATTCTTAAAATCTAATGAATCCAACCTAATCAAAGTGAAGGTTCAATAAATTAAATCAGGCTTTCATCGGTCAACCAACTTCCGTCTTCGGTCTTCCGACTTCGGTCCCAAAAAACAAAGGGAATTAGATCACTTGCTTCATTCCCGATACTAAATAAAAATAGATATAACCCAAAGAAAAAGACAAACATGAAATTTGGTACCAAAGCAATACATGCCGGTGTAGAACCGGATCCAAGTACAGGGGCAATCATGACTCCTATTTTTCAGACTTCCACCTATGTGCAGCGCTCACCGGGTGACCACAAAGGTTATGAATATTCCAGAACACACAATCCTACAAGAACAGCTCTGCAGAATAATCTCGCAGCCTTGGAAAACGGTAAACACGGACTTTGCTTTTCCTCGGGTTTGGGAGCCATTGATGCCATTATCAAATTATTGAACCCCGGAGATGAAGTCATCAGTACCAATGATCTTTATGGTGGATCTTATAGGATTTTCACCAAGGTTTTTGAGCGATATGGCATCAAATTCCACTTCATTTCGATGGAAGATCCAAGGACTATTGAAACTTATATTACTCCTCATACCAAGTTGATTTGGGCCGAGACCCCTACCAATCCGATGATGAACATCATCGATATTGAGGAAATCGGAAAAGTGGCCAAAAAACACGATATCCTGTTTGGAGTGGATAATACCTTTGCCACGCCATTTTTACAGAATCCTTTGGATTTGGGTGCTGATATTGTGATGCATTCTGTGACCAAATACCTTGGTGGTCACTCTGATGTGGTGATGGGGGCATTGGTCGTCAATGATGATCAATTGCAGGAAAAACTGGCCTTTATCCAAAATGCATGTGGTGCTACTCCAGGGCCTCAGGATTGTTTTTTGGTGTTGCGAGGGATCAAGACTCTACACCTCAGAATGGAAAGACACTGTGAAAACGGTGCAGCAATAGCCCGATTCTTAAAATCACATCCAAAAATAGATAAAGTGTATTGGCCGGGATTTGAAGACCATCCCAACCATGATATCGCCAAAAAACAGATGCGGGATTTTGGAGGTATGATTTCATTTACCATCAAAAGAAATAAAATTGAAGATGCCCATACCGTACTGGAAAACCTGCATTATTTTTCTTTGGCGGAATCCTTGGGCGGAGTAGAGTCATTGAGTGGCCACCCTGCCAGTATGACCCATGCAAGTATTCCAAAGGAAGAAAGAGAAAAAGTGGGTTTGGTGGATTCTTTAATCAGATTGAGTGTGGGGATCGAGGATATTGAAGATCTCAAAAATGATCTTGATCAGGCTTTGGCAAAGGTTTGATAAAAGAATCTGTCATCACTCAAATGATTTAATTGAAGACCGGATATTGATTATATCCGGTTTTTTTATTTAGGATTATAATTGGAACGCTGATGACGCTGATTTGGCTGATTTTCACTGATTTATTTACATGCAGGAATTGAGAAACTCAGCTTTATCTCTGCCTGATTCCCTTGGGCAGGCAAGAGAGTTCAATTTAATTTTTAAGCCAATTTATTTGAGTTTAGATAATGGCTCTGAAATTTTAAATCAACCTATTTTTAGGGCCCTATTAAATCAAATATTGTATGTAACGAAATTCAAAGGATCAATTACTGGAATATCAGAAGCGAAAAAATCAGCGTAATTGGTAGTTATTATTATATTACAATTTCCGCTTTTTGCACAACTATATTGAAGACCGTCTTCGTAATCAGGCCATTTGGAATAATCCATTTCAATAAGATTTTTAGGGTAAAATGGGGTTAATTGTAGTAGACCCAAATAAGCATAAGCTCTAAGGGCAGCAGTTCTTGGATTATTAATTTTTCGGTCAATAAAGTAAAGCAATTGGTAGAAAGTAATTATACTGATATTTCCCTCCCAATGTCCCTTTTGAATTTCAGAAAAAATAAAATCAATTGCATTCTGTTGATTTTTTTCAGCATCCCTAAAATGGAAGGACAATAAGGTATTTGTATCCAAAAATAGTTTTTTCATTTTTTAAGCCTTTACTGACTTTTTTCGTCTTTGGATCAAATGCTTTTCAATTTCCTTTTCAGTTGGTCTTTGACCAGGATCTCTAAGGTTTTGGAGTTCTGGGCTTAATATTATTTCTTTTTTGTCAAATTCCATTATTGCCCTGATATGAGACTCAAATAAGCCACTCACACTTACATTATTGGCTTTAGCATAGTTTTTGGCCCAAGCAATCAATTCGGGATCTTTAATACTAAGGGTTAATTTTTCCATACGTGTGATTTTATTGTTTTACTCATAAATATACGTATATTTTTGATTTGAGATGATAGTTTTATAAATAAAATTAAGATGGAAGAAGGATGAGTAAATTCCCATTTTAAACTTGACATAAGAGATCTATTGAATATCGGTTTCCTTATCTGGCATTTTTAGTTTTTACCAAATATTACATCAAAAGGCAAACTTTAGAGGCGTATCAACTTTAGCTGTTGCATCTTTTTTTTAGATTTACTTTTGACTCCACCATTCTGTCATTATGAAGCTTCCAATACTATCAGTCCTTTTATTTTTGATTCATTTCATTTCCATTTCCCAAACCCAGGATTTTCATAAATCATTTGTAGAGGATTTTTCTGACGCTACCTCTCAATATTTCAGGTATGGCTCTACCGGAAACAAATCTGATTTTAAATACAAAATGGGTGTGAATTCTTCGATAGAGCCAGATACTAAAGTGCTTTCCTTCAAGATAGATCCCTTGGACAGTGCAGGGGCGGGTAGGGGACCGGAGATTATCTCCAAAAGCTTTACCCATTTTGGCACTTATGCTGCACGGCTGAAAGTTCCGGATACAAGAGATGTTCAGCCCAATGTGGGCGCGGTAGTAGGTTATTTCACCTATCATGTCGACAGCATTCCCGGACTGAGTGAGGTTGATTTTGAATGGCTCCTTGCCGATCCGACTGTGATTTATGTCGGCACTTGGACCGGCCACCGAGGTGAACTGAGAAGAGTTGGCAGGACCATCAATATGGCTGAAGGAATTATTTATGGAACCAGCTACAGAGAAGGGCACGGCGGCGAAAGAACGCATTTGACCGACATGCAGAATCAGCCGAAAACGATTGAAGCTATTCCAGACTTTGATGCTTCGGCAGCATTTTATACCTATGGTTTTGATTGGTATTCTGACCGCATACAGTGGTGGATGCTTCATCCTACAAGTGGTGAAAGAATAGTCTTGTGGGATTATCAGGGAACTACTAAGGGAATACCCCAACACCGGACCCGTTACCGGATGAACTTTTGGCATACCAAAGATTGGTCAGTGGAAACCAATCCCCTTTCTATCGAAAAACCACAGCATCCCTATGAATTGGAGGTGGATTGGATGTCTTATGAGCCTTTCGAAGTTGGGTCAAACTGATCTGTAAGCGGACAGTTAGCTTGTCTGTCAAAAGATATTTGCATTGCATTGCTATCTTAAAAACCATACTTGGCTAAAATTGTGGATTTGTCGTCCATACCTGAAAATTTTGTCAAACGAAGGGAAATTTTCGTCTGTACCTGAAAATTTTCATTGTCAAATGCCTAGGTTAAAAGTTTTATTTCCGAAGAAATACTTCTGGTTTTTGGTAAAAATACCCTGAACAAGGGATTTTTTGTTTGGTAGGAATAAGGTAAGTTTGAAATTGAAGATATTTCCACAATATTGTGGAAAGCATGACGGAATGGTGTGCTTTACTCTATTATTGGGGAAAGAAAATCGTTATCGCTCAGTGTAAAAAGACAGCAACAGTGAAAAAATGAACGACAGAATTAAAAAGCCAACCGCACATTCAGGCACATTTGCTTGCCCCGACACACAGGCGACCGCTTCGCAAGCAAAAGAGCCTGAATTTTTCCAACGCCCGACAACCAAATAATGCAGAAAGAGAATCAAATACTTTTAGAACTTTTAAACGGAGTTGACAATTGGTCTGACCTGAAACCTAAATTAGAACAGTTCAACACTTCGCAGACTGAGACGACAACCAAGAAAACTCTCGCTGGAAAAGTATTTGAAGTATTTGCAAAGTATTATTTCCAAACAGAACCGAAAAAGACAGAACTCTATGAAAATGTTTGGTTTTATGATGATGTTCCTTTAGAAATTAAACAACAATTACGACTACCATCTGTAGACCACGGAATTGATATACTACTGCAAGACTATGAAAAGAGATTTTATGCTGTACAGTGTAAATTTAAAAATGATGAAACCAAAAGCCTAAGTTGGTCAGGAGATAAAATTGCCAATGTATTTGCATTAGGCACAAACTGCGATAAGGTTATAGTTTTCACAAATGTTTCTGACATTACCCAAGTAGCAAAAAGCTTTGAACAAAAATTTGAACTGATTGCATTTGATGAGTTAATTTCTATTGAAGAAGATATTTTTGAAAACATTTTTCTTTTAGCCAAAGGAAATCAACCAAAAGAGTTAGAGAAGTACTTTCCACAGCCACACCAAGAAATAGCAATTACAAAGGTTCTTGAACACTTTAGAACGAACGAAAGAGGACAACTCATTTTACCTTGTGGAGCAGGTAAGTCTTTGACATCATTGTGGATTAAGGAAGAAATCAATCCCGAAACAACTTTAGTTTTAGTGCCTTCATTGGCATTATTAAAGCAAATTAAAAATGATTGGTCAAGACACAAAAATGACCATTTCAAATACATCTGTGTCTGCTCCGAAAAAGACATTGATAAAGACCAACAAGATGCTGTAAATGTTCACACCTATGAAATTGGTGGCCCTGTTACAACTGCCCCACTTGATGTGAAGGCATTTTTAATGAAAAGTGGCAACAAGGTAATTTATTCTACTTACCAATCAATTGGCGTTATTTCTGATGCTTGCAGACTTGTAAATGATTTTCAAATCGACTTGGTAATTTGTGACGAAGCACACAGAACAGCAGGGAGTAAAAATAAAAACACATTCACATTAGTTCACTACAACGTTAATATTCCTGCAAAGAAAAGGCTCTATATGACCGCTACTCCCAAAGTAGTTTCAACAAAACTAAAGACAAGACTGGGAGAAGATTATGAACTTTTGTGCGATATGAGCAATCCTGATGTTTATGGATTGGAGGCTTTCAGAATGAGCTTTGGTCAAGCAATAGACGAAGGTATTTTGGTTGATTATAAAATCATAGGAATCGGTGTAACTGACAAGCAAATTAAAAAATTCATTGAGGAGCGGAATTTCATAGGAGAAATATCAATAGATGAGTTAGCTCACAATTTTGCTCTTGACTTGGTAATGAATAAATACAAAGCGTTCCACGCTATTTCTTTTCATTCCAAAGTGAAATTTGCACAAGACTTTGCTATAAGACACAAGCAATTTTTTGAAACTATATTTTCGGAAAGTGTAAACGGAAAACAAACTACAACTTACCGAGCAAGAGTTCTTAGAGATTTTAAAAATAGTGAAATTGGTCTAGTGACCAATGCTCGTTGTTTAACAGAAGGCGTTGACGTACCTACAATTGATTTGATTTATTTCTGCGACCCAAAAACTTCAAAAATCGACATTGTTCAAGCTTCGGGTAGAGCACTAAGAACTAATAAAGCCAAAAATAAGGAGCTAGGCTTTATTGTAGTGCCAATCTTTCATCACATTGATGAAGATGTAGAAAAGGAAATTAAAAAGAAGCCAATTTTTGACCATCTTATACAAGTAATACGCTCACTCTGTGACCAAGACGAAAGATTACAGGCAGAGATTAATGATATTGCCTTTAAAAAAGGGAAGAAATCTAATTCCAAAATACAAATTGACTTCTCGGATGACGAAACTGAAAAGATTGTAAAACTTGAAGGACTTGAGAAAAAAGTAAAGGATGTCCTTTTTGATGAAATCATTGAAAAAACAAGGGTTTTTTGGGATGTGATGTTTAAGCAACTTTTAGATTACAAAAAAGTCAATGGACACACTAATGTTTCGAGAAGAGAGGAAGGTCTTAAACAATTAGGAAATTGGATTCTAGAGCAAAGAAGACAATACCATAATGGCAATATAAAACCTGATAAAAAGAAAAAACTTGAAGAAATTGGATTTGATTGGAAAGGTGAAAACAGAAGAGAAATAACAGACCTAGATGAAATCTGGAAACAAGGGTATGTCAAACTTGAAGAATATTTCAATCAAAATGGAAACTCGAATGTACCAGCCAGATATGAGGAAAATAAATCTCTAGGTACTTGGGTTGTATCACAGAGAGTAAAATTTGACAATGGCAAACTTTCTGATTGTCAAATTGACTTATTGGAAAAACTTAATTTTGAATGGGACCCAAAAAACAAGTTCGAAGAATACTTCGCTGAACTAATAAATTTCAATAAAGAAAATGGTCATTTAAGAGTTCCAACACAAGGAGAAGATAAATATAAGGCATTAGGAAGGTGGGTTAACAAACTAAGAGTTGTTTACAATGCGGGAGAATTAGATAATAAAGGTGATTTGGTAGCACCTAAAAAAGGCAGAATTCGCTCGGCACATTTACAAAGATTAAATGATATTGGATTTGTTTGGAAAGTTGGTAGAGGTGACTGGAACACAAGATTTAAGGAACTCCAAACATATTTCCAATTAAATGGAAATTCAAATGTAGGTCAAGCGGAAGATATGTCACTGTACTATTGGTGCTATAGAATTAAAAAGAATCCAAAAAACCTATCAAAAGAAAGATTAGCCAAATTAAAATCGATAAACTTTGATTTTACACTAAGAGCAGCAGAAGACAAGGTATTGCTTACTTGGACTGAAAGGATTGAACAACTTAATGAATTTTTTGAAGAAAACGGAAATTACAATATTCCCAAAGACAGCAATAAGTATAAAACACTTGTAAATTGGTTAAGACATCAACGCTCAAAGCAATTAAAGAACAAACTTAATAGCGAGCAATTAGATTTTTTTAAAGAGATTAACTTCTCCTTAGAGGAATATTTCTCTAATGAAGAAAGTGTTTCTTGGGATGAAAATCTACTTCGCCTACAGAAACTAAATGATGATACGGGTAGCTTTTACATTGCTTCAAATGACAAGGAGTTTGGTACGACATTAAATTGGCTTCGTTACCAAAAATCTCTATACAAGCAAGGTCTGTTACCAAAGAATAGAATAGATAAATTAAAGGCAATCGGCTACTCATTTGACATTAGTTACCGTGGCAAAAAAGGTAGAAGAGGAGTATCAACCAATAACGAACCAGATGAAAATTGGCTTAACAGGTATGAAGAATTAAAAAAATATTTTATCGAAAATGATACTTTTCTAATTCCTCAACAAGACAGTGAATTAAAAACCTTGGCGAGTTGGGTTAGGTATCAAAAAAGTCAATTCAGAAAAGCACTACTTGGAGATACCAAAACCAAATTATTAAGTGAAATTAAATTCCCTTTCAATGAGAATTTTCGTGGTAAGACTTTAAACTCAATAAAACGGGAATCTGAGGCAGAAACGAATTCTGATAAGCTACCAAGTTGGGACATCAAATTTGAAGAACTGAAAAATTATTATGAAACAAATGGAACATTTAGAATCCCCAGTGATGATAATTCTTTACAGCCACTTGCAAGTTGGGTAAGGTATCAAAGACTGCTTTACAAAGAGGATAAACTGGATATAGAAAAAATTCAAAAGCTATCTGATATTGGGTATTCATTTGAACTAGATTTCAGAGGTAGAAAGCCATTAAGTGAAGACTCGAACTATGAAGATTGGGAAACAAGGTTGCTCCAATTAGAAAGCTACTTTTTAGAGAACAAAACTTTTCATATAAAAGGAAATGACACAGAAAACGCAGACCTTCTTCAATGGTTGAGATACCAAAGGATTTTGAAAAATAAGGGTAAGTTATCGTTGGAGCAATTAAGTGCCTTTGAGAGGATTGGTTACTCATTTGAAACCAAATATTATGGACAGGGAAGAGAAAGGAAATTAAAAGAAGAAAAAATCAAAAAACCTGCCAATAATATTCAATCTTGGGAAATGAACTATATGAAGTTGTTAGATTATAAAATGACTATAGGACACTGCAATGTACCAAGAAGTTACGAAGATAAAACTCTTGCAAATTTTGTTAGCCGACAAAGATATATTTATAGGAAAGGTAATCTACCTCCAGAGCAAATAAAGAAACTTGAATTTTTAGGCTTTGAATGGGAAGTTGAACGAAAAGTAAATTTCATTGATGCTTGGATGGAGAAATATACCGAATTAACAAAGGTATTTAATGAATCTGGTAGCTGCTTTGTTTCCAGGAATGACAATAAACCTCTGGCGAATTGGAATATTCAGCAACGAGTAAAGAGAAAAAAAGACTCACTAACAAATGACCAAGTTCAATTGCTAGATGAAATAAATTTTGATTGGGAACCTGAAACTAAAGGCGGTTCACCTGATGACGAACAATGGTTTTTAAATTTTCAACAGCTAGAATTGTATAAAGAGAAATTTGGACACTGTAATGTTTCACAGGTAGACAAGGTATATAAGAAACTTGGTAGATGGTTAAATGACCAAAGAGTAAATTATTCTAGAGGCAAATTACTTGACCACAGAAAAGACTTACTTGAAGAGCTAGGCGTAATTTGGAATGTCAAAGAACACGAGTGGAACACTAAACTTCAAATGTTAAAAGATTTCTATCAAAAATACGGTCACTTTGATGTTAAGCAAAGCGATAAAGAGTTTGGAGGACTATATAATTGGCTTTTTAGAATAAAGAAAAATGGAACAAGCACAGAAAGAAAGAGAAAACTTGAAGAAATTGGCTTTGACACTAACGATATATTAACAAATGAGAGCAATTAACCCAATTGATAACAGATGATAAAAATAACAGGCAACATATCAATTACTAAAATTCAGAATTTATATTCTGAACTAGCTTTATCAAATGATGCTATGATCGATTTGCATTTGCCTAAGAAAATAGAGAAACTTGATTTCGGTTTACTCTTTTCCTATTTACAATTTCTATCCACTTGGGTAAGAAATAATCGTTCAGGTAAATTATATCTACCAGTTAACAACACGGTAGAAGCGATTGAATATTTGGATAACAATGAGTTTGTTTATCCATCTATTGTATTAGCATGGGAGAAAGAAATTGTAAATACAAATGGAGAAAACATAAAAGGTGAATTAAAGAATCCGAGCAAGGAATACTTCAATCGCATGGATTTTTTCGACTTAAAAGGAACTTCCGTTCCCATTTATTGTTTCGACCACGATAAATCAAACAGAGGTCTTTCACGCCACCTTTACAAGAATTTCAGAGAACTAGTTAATGAAACCACACTTGGCTTTAACCTTTTCAATGCCTTTAAAAAAGTTGGCGACTTCAACAAAGGAGTGTTTAGAACTGGTGTAAAAGGTCACTATGATGACTTTATATCAATAATCCACGAACTTTTTACGAATACACACGAACACGGAAAGACGAATGAACTGGGCTACAATCTTTATCCAAATATTCGTGCGTTGCAATTGAAATTCCACAAGAAGCCAATTAGAAAATTCATTGAACAGTTTCAGGATTATACAGGTCTTGTTCAATATTTCAATTCAGGATTTAATGTTAATCAACAAGGTGACTTGTATCTGTTAGAAATTTCGATTTTGGATAGTGGGCCTGGATTTGTGAAACGATACAAAAAGATAAGCGACTACAATTTAAACATATCCGAAGAGGTAGAAATTATCAAACAGTGTTTATGCAGACACAACACTTCTGCTGACGGATTCAGAGGTGAAATTAAAGGAATTGGACTTGACAGAGTTCTGCAAACACTAGACGGGAAAGGCTTTGTAAGGATAAAGACTGGACGGGCAGATGTTTTTCGTGACATGAGAAACAATCGCTATCATCATCATGACAATGCAAGTGAAATTCAGTTGAATGATTTTCAGAATAACAGCGCTAACAATTTTACTGTATATCCAGCAGCCGAAGGGACTTTACTTTCTATTTTTTATCCCTTAGAATTTAATCAGCCATGAGAAACTACTTTATATACCAATATGAAGACGTAGTTTCTTCAACAGGAAAACTGAGAGTTACGGTATTGTTTGTTCACCAAACAAAAATCGGCTCTCAGAATGCGTTGGCTCAAGAACTAAATAACTTCTTTCAGGAACACAGTATTACCGACAAATTGGTGGTTCTCGTTCCGAAATATCTTGATGCTTCCTCCTTAGAATATTTCAAATCAGGCAGAGAGATAACATTCCAAAGGGTTCCAGGTAAATCGGCAGACTATTTTGACAAATGCCTAATGATTCATGAATATGATGCTGACGGAAATGTCACATTGATTGAAGGCAAAAAACCAAAAAACGAATCAAAGTTCATTTCACATCTACTAAGAAGCGGTTCAACTATAATTTTCAAAAACAATGGGGGTTTGGTTGAATCGACTCCCGACCATCATTTTGTTTTCCCAAGCAATAAACATTGTGCAAAGTTTATTCGAACAGGAAATGTTTTGATAAATCAGTCAGAAATATTTTTTCTTGCTGTGCAACTCCTGAAACAGACAAAAGACAAAAACATTATTTATTGCGACACTTCATCAATTAATGTTTTACCCTATTCAGTTTTTGAACTTAGAAGAAGATTTAAACTGGATTTTGACTGCCCTATTGTTCATAGCTTTGAATCATATGATGTATTTGAATCAAGTAAAGACAGTTTTCCTTCCGAATCATTGATTTTAATTTCATCATCAACATCGGGTAATATCATTGATAGATTACTAAAAGAAAAGAGAGCAGAAAAAGAACAGATACAGGTAATTTATTATTTAGGTCCTACTGAAAAATTCCTCAATCATGGTGCTAATATAATTTGCAACTTGACTAAGGATAAGGACTTTCAGCTTGGAGAAGAAGAATTTGAAACATATAACACTCCGGAAAATCCAGTTTGCACTCTTTGTTTAGACCATTCACGCCCAATAAATATTCGTGGTGACGTATTTCTTACAGTTCAACCAAAAGTAGAACCACACCTTTTAAAAGTTAGTCCTGAATATTTTGCGAAAAGCATTGGGACATTTGCACAACATTACAAAAGCGGATTGCCAAAGGAAGGCGTGATTAAAGTCTATTACAAAGACAATTTTCCTGATGCCAACTATGAGGTATATTTTGACATTGTTTATTTGCTAAAAAACTTAACCAAGTTTGAAAGGTTTGATGAAGCCCTAAAAAGACACATTGACAAATACATACCTGCTAACACCAAATACCTTTTGCATCTCCCTGACATAGGTTCAGAAGAACTTGCAAAACACATTCTTACTAAAATTCCATCAAGCATAAAACCCGAGTTAGTTAAACTCGATACAGATTTTACAAGTAAAATCACAGAGGAATTTGGAACTGTTGTGATTGTTGCTTCTTGTATAACTACAGGCAAGAAACTATTACAGATAAGCCGTTTAATGCGAAATATGGAGAAGTTGAATTTGGTTTACTTCGTTGGTATTTACCGACCAGTAAATGAAAAATTCTCAGCAGACCTAATTAGTGATTTAAAGAAAGGCAAAGACAAAAGCGATGAACGGCCATTTGTTGCAGTTGAGACAATTTACTGTTCAATTCAGCAAACCGAAACATCGTGGGAACTTGAAAAAGTATTTTTAGAAGACTTCATAGGTTCACTTGATGAAGACAAAGAGCCTGAGGTTTACAAATATGTAAACGAAAGGCTTGAAATACTTATTGATAACAAAAGACTTCGGGGCTTTAGTGATGGTGTATTTCTAAAAACCGTTGAAGGAGAAGATTTAAGGTTACGAAAGAACTTTGCTTTTTGGACATCATTTGATTATAAAGAAAATGAAATAGCACAGTCTGAAGTTTACTTCACTATTTCGACAATCATTTCAAACCTTGAACAAAAGCAAATCAATTCTTATCCATCACTTAAGCAGACAAACTATGTGAGAAATATGCTAAGTCCAAGAAATTTTCACCGATTTAATGACGGCATTATTCAAGCTTCATTGCTTCGAAGTGGCAAGACTGAGTATTTCGCCTATGACCTTGACAGCGAACTGAGTTTACAAATGAAAGAATTTCTGTTAAGCATAATTGACAAATACAATTCAGCAGACGGTGAAGCTTTAATGGAATTTTTACTTGCAATTGGCATCAGAAGACTTAAAATGAGAAAAGAAGACCTGAAAGAAGTTTTAAACAAGGCAATTGGTTGTTCAGACAAAATAGTTTCAAGATTTTCAGTATACATTTATCAAACGACAATATAGCCCATGCAGCAGTCACACACATACCGCATTCGCACAAGCCAACGCACAGACCAAAAATGCGGTAAGAGTGTGCCTGCCCCTTCGCTAGCCCTAAAAGACAATCAACTGGACGAAAGAGAACACCGAAGCGATAACATCACCTATACGCAAGCAGGGGTTTCGTGCTTCGTAGGACAGGCAAGTGGTAAATTTAAAGTTCAGTTCTTCGTAGGAAGTTCAGTGGTTAAAACCCTGCCTGCGTATAGCTGAGAACCGTTGAACTAAAATTAAAGAACCATGAAATCAACAATTTTACTTTTAGTCATCTGCATTTTCCTTTCATCTTGTAATTACAATAAACTGGAAGGAACGTTTATTTATACCGAAGTTCCTAAAGAGAAAAAGAAAGATGAAAGTCTTTTTGGATGGGGAGTTGAACTTGGCAAGGAAATAGCCTGCTCAAGTATTGGTGTTATCACATTTAAAAATGGAAAATGTTATTATTCAATGTCTTTTTTTGGCGTAAAACAAGACATGAAAGTTGATTATCATATAGAGAATGGTATTATTTATATCAATTCAAATATGTTTAATAAAGGCGGGGTTGGTCTTTTTGAGTTAGTTGATAATAATACAATAACTTACCAAGGTTGTATTTTCAAACGGGATGACCTAAGTAAATACAAAGAAGGGAAAACAAGTTCAAAGGTGAACTTAAGAGCTGGTCCTGGTACAAATCACGATATTCTCAAATCCTTAGATAAGGATACTGAAATATTTTTGATTGAAAGAAAAGGAGAGTGGGTAAAAGTAAGAGCAAACTGGAAAGAAGGGTATATACATCAAGATTTTATTAAAGCCGATTAAAATGTGGATTGAAATAGTAAAATATATATCGCTTTCATCTGTTTTTGGTTTTACAGTCTGGATGGTAAAGCTACTTATTGAAAAATTCTTTACAACAGGCTTAGAAACTTATAAAAACAAGTTACAAGGCCAATTAAAGGAGTTTGAGTATAAGTTAAGAAGAATTGATTTTGAACATCAAGTGAAATTTTCTGACTTACACAAAGATAGAGCTTATGTTATCAAAGATGTTTATGGAAAGCTAATAGAAATTGAAATCAAAGCAAAAAAAGCAATTCAGAATAAAGAAGAGAATATTATGGAAGAAATTGCAGAAGATATTTATTCGTTGAATATATTTTTTCATAAGAACGAAATATATTTCTCTGACGAAACATCCAAAATTTTCTATAATCAAATGATAAACTTCAATGAATTAATTAATCAGTTGGGAATATTTGAGAGTTATGGAGAAAATAAAACATTGATTTCAATAGATAAATCACTTGTAAGAGAAAAGAGTGAATTAAGGAAATATATTAATATGCTTTTAAACGAGAATATACTTCAAGTAAAGAATCAGTTAAAAGATGAATTTCAAAAGCTAATTGGAACAAAAAATTCAGGTGCTAACAGCACCTAAGAAAATATGGGGCAGACATTGGTAAAGGCAAGCTTGGTTCTCCGTAGCAGCGTTAATTTCGGTAGACTGGTAATTGCTTCGAAATGCCTACGTATCTTAGCTGCGACACCTTACAGGCCATTTTAATAAGACACGATTATGAATAAAATTACATTAAGAATTAGCATTATAGTACTGTCCACTTTCCTTTCTTGCAAAAGAACAGACTTTTCAAATCCAGAAGAAGTCATAAAATCATTTCGAACTTTAACAAAGGAAAATAAAAACGAAAAATTATATGATGAATTTCTTTCAAGTAAATCAAAAGAATTCGTAACAAAAGACGAGTTTGTTAAAACTATGGATAATCCTGACAGTATATTAAATGAAACAACTCGTTTGGAAAGTAAGGTTTACAACTACCCTGTAGATGTAGTCAATCCATCTTATAGACGATTTAAAGTTGAAGAAAAGGAGATTTTCAAAAAAGACACTGTATATAGTCGTTTTTACTTTTCACTAATCAATGAAAATGCCAAATGGAAAGTGGTATGGACTAGTTCCCTATTTTCTTTTGCAGAAAAAAAGTTTATCGATGGCAATTATTCAGAAGCACGTAAAACTCTTGAAAAAATTATTGAACTAGATCCATTTTCTGGGAGAGCGTATAATTTTCTAGCTATAGCTTTTTTCAGAGACCAATCACTAAAATATAATGAGTGGGAAAATGGAGTTGTTAAAAATGCAAGATATGCTGTTACATTAGAGGAAGATAATTTCCTGAATTATAATACATTAGCTATATATTATTCGAGCATTAATAATTTAGACCTATCTATACAGAATTATGAAAGGGGGCTTGCTTTTTGTCAAAACAATAAGGATAAGTTCTTGTTCTATACAAATTTGGCTGGTGAATATATCACACTTAAAAAATTTGAAGAGGCAGAAGAATACATTAGGAAATCTATTGAAATAAATGATAAAAATACTTTTGCATGGTATATGTATGGCATTCTTAAACAAGCAGAAGGTAAAAATTTGGAAGCACTTGAACATTTTGAAAAATCAATAAGTGAAAAGAAAATGGAAAATTATCTTCAGGGAAGTTTATATTATTCATACTCGCTATGTTGTTTTGATTTAGGGAAATGTGATTTGGCTAAAGAACACATAATTAAGGCTTTAGACATTGAACCCAACAATGACACTTACCTGGACTTATTTAATAAAATTAAATATTGCAATGCAAGAACTAAATAAATGGTTTGATGATTTGAGCAAACTTATTCAAGACTCCTTCATCACATATAAGCATTTGTCAGTAATCAAAGAATTAAATGCTGAAACAAAATTTCTTAATGAGGATTTTTTCGTTTTTTTTCAATATCAACAATGGTTTATGCTTACAATTCAGCTCTCAAAAATATTTGAATGTAAGCCTAGAACACAAAAGAGAAACATCATTACATTTTGTAACAAAATAATAAAAGGCGACTACAAAGAAGAATTTGAGTTTATTTTACTACAAAGCAAATGTTCAAACCCTCTTTCTTACGCTGACTTTGTAGAAAAGGCAAATCAAATTAGAACTAAAATTAAGTTAAATCAAGTGGCAATTAATAAAATAATAAATGTTAGAAATAAAGTATATGCCCACACTGACATTGAAAGAAAAATTGACTTCCCGACAATTGAAGAAGTGAAATCAATTATTGATTTAGCTTCGTTTTCCTATAACAATTTAAGAGGTTTTATGTATGGCATAAGCACTGATTTCTCAAGAGGGATTAATAACTTAACAATGAAAGACGTAGTGAGAATAATGCAAAGGGGATTAAGTAAAAAGGAATAAGTTTAAGGACACTACAGAACAAAGCATAGTTGAATCACAGACTAAATACGGCTTGTAATAGCACCTTAGAAAACATGGGCGGACAGTGGTAACCGCAAGGTTTGTTCTCCGAATCAGCTTTCATTTCGGTTGGACAGGTAATCGCCCCCATCTGGGTTAAGATTGGAGAAGGAGCTAGGTGTAGATCGCATCTACATCTCCTTATTTTTGGATCCCGTACAGTGGTCCATAGCCGTCAAGCTAAGAAAAAGTTCTGGTTTTGGCCGAAGTTGAAAAGAGGGTAGCATTCCCTTGGAATGCTTAGTGTTCTTTTCCATAATTATATGAGATTATATTGTACTAAAAAGGCAGGTGTTCAAAGAACGGTTGTGTTTATCCTGCCTTATTTTCTTTAATTTAAGTATTTTTTAGAAAAGAACAAAGCTGAAAATCAACAATTTATCAATAAATATCTTGATAAATTCAAATCTTTTTTCGAACAATCTTTTGATGGGGATTCCTTAAATGGACTTGCCCGAAGCCATCAGTTCGTACGCAGGAAATCTGTTCTGGATGGAAAAAGGTTTCTTGAACTCCTTCTTTTTTCGGAACGTGACACAAAGCTTCAAAGCCTGGAGGACATAGCCTTTGATTTTTCAGAATATTATGGAAAGCATATTTCTAAACAGGCTTTACAGGAGCGCTTCAATGATTCTGCTGTCGAGTATATCTCCGCAGTCCTTCAACAGCAGCTGAGCAAAAAAGCAAATACTGTCTTTCCTTCCGAAAATGCCTACAGGTTTGATAAAATAATGATCAAAGATTCTACAAGGTTTAAACTTCCATGGCAGTTCAGGGAGGATTTTAAGGGTCATGGAGGTCATGGGATTGATTCACAGATAAGTATTCAGTTCGAATATGACCTGATAGGAGGAGGGGTTGCTGATCTGAACATAACTCCTGCCAACAGAAATGACCAAAAAGACTCCAAAGAAACTCTGGACAGAATAGAGCAAAACTGTCTATATATAAGGGATTTGGGATACGTAAGTCAGGAATATATTGACCGGATCCATGAAAGTAAATCCTATTATGTAAACAGGCTTAATACAAAATGGACCGTTTTAGATGCAGCAAAGAAACCTTTGGACTTTGTGGATATCGAAAAGCAAATGAGCAAGAGCCGTATCACATGTGTGGAAATTGATGTATTGATAGAAAAAGGCAAAAAACTGTTGCCTTCACGACTTGTATTGGAAAAGGTCAGAGAGGAAACGTACAAGGAAAGGATAAGAAAGGCGGAAAGGGCAGCAAGGAGCAAGGGATATTCCCTGTCGGATGATTACAGGGCCAAAACAAGACTCACCATGATTATCACCAATATACCCAAAAAGTGGGCAAACACCGAACAAGTAAGGAAAGCTTACAGTCTGAGATGGCAGATTGAGCTGATATTCAAAACATGGAAATCACAGATGAGACTCAACAGGGTCAAGCCTGTAAGAATCCAAAGATTCAAATGCCAGATAATTGCAAAAATGATCTGGATAATGATAAACCGCAGGTTTTTGGCAGCAATGGAAATTCCAGATTACAACGGGAAAAAACCAATTAAACTCTGCGAATGGAAATTCTTCAAAGTGGTAATGAGACTGTCGCAAAAATTAAGAATGGTCATATTTTACGGTGAAAACCTTGAATTATGGCTGGGGAACCTATTTGAAATTGCTAGAAAAAAATGTCAATCTGAAACCAAAAAAAAGAAGAACAACAATCTTGAAATTTTAAATATCTTCTTAGCTTGACGGCTATGGTACAGTGGTCGGGAGTAATTCCAGTATTCAAGAATTACTTTTAGTTATGGGAGATGCTCATAATCCCGATGCATTCACAAATTGAATATTTTTGTTAAAAACTAATTTCAAAAATTGAAATTTAATTTCTAATTTTAAAATTATCTAAGTTGATTCGGGATGTTAACTAAAATACGTACAGAAAAAGAATACAAGGCAGTAATGAAAACAATAGAGTCGCTTCTGGAAAAAGCAACTGCTTTAGGTGGTTTCCATGAATTGGCAAAAGAGGAGGCAATGATGTTGTCCACCCTTTCTGAACTTGCCGAGGCTTACGAAGACAATACATTGAAACTGATGCCTATTAAACCTAATACCTTGAGGCAGGCTATAGAATATAAAATGGCTGAGCTTGGGCTCTCCCAAGCAAACCTAGCTGAAGTAATGGGCATTGGTGCACCTAAACTTTCCCAGATATTGAGTGGAAAACGGGAGCCTGATGTTTCTTTTTTAAAGGCAGCTCATGAAAAATTGAACATTGATGCTGAGTTTTTGCTGACCCACGTGTAAGTGTACATAATAATTTATTTTCAGATATCAGTAAGTCAAAAACAAAGATAAGTCTTTCTAAAATGAGGCTTTTCACCATTATCAACCTTTCCGGATTGGTACTTGGTCTGAGTTCTTTTTTTAATTATTGCGCTATCGAAAAAACATAAACATCCCGGATCTGATTTTCACCTGTGCCAAGGATTCTTTCAAACCTCAAAGTGTTTTGGCTTTGTTCAATTTTGTATGTCCCGGATAATATCAATGTCCAATCAAATTCTGCTGTCCAAAAGCAGGCATTGGTAAAGGTGATTTCTTGGTTTTCTATTTTGTAAGTGCCATTGCACAAAGCGGGATATTTTTGGATGCTGGATGTTCCTTCCCAATTCCCATTTTCAAAATTCAATTCCACCAAAGCGATTTCACCTGCTGTTTCTCCGGAAAACCTCTGGAAAGTTCCTGAATAAGTACCTTCTAATCCTTGTGACAAAATAGTGGGTTCAGCATTTTCATTACAACTTGCAAAAAGAACAAGGGTGAAAATCAGCAATAGGTTGGATGTTGGTTTAAAATTCATACTTCATGGTTTAGATTCTTGTACAGGACGGTAAGGTTTATGGAAGTGTTGTGGGGGGGATTTTTTTATTTGAGTACTCCAAACATGCAATCCCATGGGGTTTGAATAAAAACCTTGACTAAATCAAAATTAATGAAGTTTAAATATAAAATGTCTGAAAGTGGAGAGGTTCGTTACGGATATCAAGAATTTTTTTCAATAATTTTTACGATATCCATTTTTAACTGAGGGATATCAGTTTTGATGACATCCCAAATAATATCGAAATCAATTCCAAAGTAATCATGAATGATTTTATTCCTGATGTCCCCCATCTCGCGCCATGGAATATCGGGATATTTTGCTTTAAAACTTTGATCAACCTTATTGCTTGCCTCACCAATAATTTCAAGGCTTCTGCATATTGCCCTAGATAATCTTTGACTGTTCACAAATTCATCAAAGGAATTACTTTTATACTCAATTTCAAGGTACTCACATTCGTCCAAAATATGTTTTAGCAATTCAATTGGTAAATGATACATATTCAACAGAATTTAATATATGAGGTCCGATATGTGGGCTTAGTGACTTTTCTGTCAGTAAATCCACTTTCTTCTGGAATAAGTTCTCAAGGAAATAGTTTAAAGCCATGAAATTTTTAAAAGTTTTTTTCTCTATTCTTAATTCAACTAATAAGTCGATATCGCTGTTGGGATGTGACATATTATTAAAATAAGAACCAAATAGACCAATTCTATTTACCCCAAACCCTTTTAGTTCCTCTTTATGGGATTGCAACGTATTTAAAATTAAATTTTTATCAAGTATAGGTTTCATGATCAAATATAAATAAAATAGCTGACCTTTATCTTTTGCTAATTATTACAAATTGTTCTTTAATACAAAGGTATTGAAACGAACAATGTTTTTATTCTGATTATGTCCGTCATCGAACAATATCAGCCCTTGACGGACATCGAAATCTTATTAAATGTTCAAATTTAAGGTATTATGACCCTTTTTCCCATTGGCACAATCTGTGGAATCGTCAGTTCGAACCAATATTATTTAAAACTCAAATTTTGCTTTCCAGCCATGAACAATTTAAAATCCATCATCCTTTCCTTATCCCTTTTTCTTTATCCCAGACAGATTTAGGTGATTTCAAGGGTGAGGAAGTTTCAGTAGAAGAAGCCACCATCAAAAAGACCGGTTCCGGCCAAACACAGATCGGTGCCGTGGAAAGCCTGAATGTCAGGGCTACAGGTTCGGGCAATGTATATTATGCAGGAAACCCGGGGAATAGAAACATTTCATCAACAGGTTCCGCAAAAGTGATCAAGAGGTGATTCAGTTCAATGTCGAAAGTCAAAAAGATAAAAGAGGATCCAATGGGCATGGAAACAAAGTTCAGCAATTAAATTTGCCCGTCAACGGACGATATTGTCCGCTAATCAAGACTAGGATTAGGAGAAGATAACCCTATTCAAGGATTTTGACAGGTATTGCATTGGCATGGAAGTAGTATAAGTTATTTGGAAAAAACCAGAAACCTTGATGCTAAAGAACATCTTCAAAACCGCCCTTAGAAGTTTTAGGAAGAACCTTTCAATTTCCGTGATCAATGTACTTGGTCTTGGAGTGGGATTGGCGACCTGTATTCTATTGCTTTTGTATATATGGGATGAAAGTAGTTATGACAAGCATCATGATGATTTGGATAATCTATATAGGGTCGCCATCAACTTTCCGGAAGGTAATTCAGCAGCTTCCCCTGCACCAATGGCATTTTCCATAAAGTCAGCGTTTCCTGAAGTATTGCAATCTGCAAGGTTACTGAAATATCCCATGCTGGAATCCATGATACTCAACTACGAAGCCGGAGGGGAACTAAAGGTTTTCAATGAAACAAATGGCTATTATGTGGATTCGACATTTTTTGATGTACTGACCTATGAGTTTGTTTCCGGAAATCCAAAAACAGCCCTTTCGGAAAACAACACCATGGTCCTTTCCGAGACCTTGGCAGTAAAAATCTTTGGGGAACAAAACCCCATCAATGAAGTCATCACCATTGGTTTGCCGGAAGGAAATTTTGACTATACGGTCAAAGGGGTTTTTGCTGATTCCCCCA
The DNA here is from genome assembly GCF_015476655.1 of Aquiflexum lacus. Lineage (GTDB taxonomy): Bacteria > Bacteroidota > Bacteroidia > Cytophagales > Cyclobacteriaceae > Aquiflexum > Aquiflexum lacus. The sequence goes on along the minus strand of NZ_JABFHF010000012.1, from coordinate 52,686 downwards.
AATCACATATCAGGGCAAATTTCTTCCTTTCCATTATCAATTCAGATATCGGGAATTGGGTAAGCAGCGAAACTTCCTGGCCAAACAACAACATGTTCCATACCTATTTCAGGATGCAGGAAGGCAAAACGATGGTTGAGATGGAATCCAAGTTACAGGATTTTTACCAAAACAAACTTGAAGAATCTGCTTCGGTAGGTGTTGCCCTTTCCTTGTTTTTGCAGCCGGTAAGGGATATTTACCTCAAATCAGATCTTGGTTATGAGATTGATACCAACGGCAACTACAGAAATCTTTTTGTATTTGGCTCCATTGGTTTTTTTGTGCTGTTGATAGCCTGTATCAATTTCATGAACCTTTCTACGGCTAGGTCTGAAAAGCGCGCCAAGGAAGTTGGTGTACGAAAAGTAATTGGGGCAGCTAAAAGTGAACTTGTCAAACAGTTTATGGGGGAATCCATTCTCATGAGTATCATCTCTTTGATGTTGGCTTTTCTGCTGTTGCAATTGCTGCTTCCCATGTTCAATAATGTGGCTGAGAAATCCCTTGGTTTGTTCGATAACCCGCTTTTGTTTCCCATTATTTTGGGACTTGCCCTGTTGACGGGAATAATGGCGGGGATTTACCCTGCTTTTTATTTATCAGGTTTCCGGCCTGTTGCCATCTTGAAGGGAATTAAGGGAAATGGTTTTGCGGCAATATCCATCAGAAAGGGTTTGGTGGTTTTTCAATTTGTGATTTCTATTGCCCTGATTGCCATGGCATTTATAATACAAGGACAGATGAATTTTTTGGTGGACAGTAACCTTGGTTTTGACAAGGAGCAACAATTGATCTTACCACTTCAAAGTGAGGAAGCAATGGCCAATTTTACTGTTTTGAAAACTCAACTCGAGAATCAGCAAGGCATCAGAGTGGTCAGTGGGGGTTCGTCTTATCCCGGACTAAAAGTTCTGCAGGATTGGTTACTGTATCCTGAGGGAAAAACCGTGGATGATGTCGTGGATGTGTATATCAACCGTGTTTCCAATGATTTCTTCGAAGTGCTTGACCTCGAAATCCTTGCAGGAAGGGGATATACAGAAGAATTTACAGAAAACAGCCGGAGATTGCTGATCAATGAGACTGCTGCAAAAGCGTATGGGTTTGAGGTAGAAGAGGCTATCGGAAAAAACCTTAACATGGATTGGCGTGGAGAAGTGATTACATGGGAAATCATCGGCGTAGTCAGAGATTTCCACTTTGAGAGCCTTCACAAAAACATCAAGCCATTGGCTTTCCCTTATACTGGTCAGCCTCCTTTTCTTGTAGCCAAGGTGGATACTGATAGGATAGTTGAAATGATTTCGATGGTGGAACAAACCTGGAAATCCGTCAATCCTGCCACTCCTTTTGCCTATTCCTTTTTGGATCAGGATTTTATGAGAAACTATGAATCCGAAAAAAGAACTTCCACCATCATCCTATATTTCACCTTTATTGCCATTTTGATTTCCTGTATCGGATTGTTTGGATTGGCAGCATTTACAGCAGAGCAAAAGACCAAGGAAATCGGTATCAGGAAAGTTTTGGGTGCCACCACCTGGAACATCACCACTTTGGTGTCAAAGGAATTTCTGGTATTGGTGCTAGTGGCCATCCTGATTGCAGCACCTTTGGGCTATTTTGCTGCTGAAAAATGGTTGGAGAATTTTGCTTACAAAATTGACCTCAGCATCTGGGTCTTTGTGATTTCCGGATTGGTGGCCGTTTTGATTGCCTATGGGACGGTGAGTTTTCAGGCGGTCAAAGCAGCTTTGGCGAATCCGGTTGATAGTCTGAAGAGCGAGTAGGGGAGATTTGGGAAGCGAGAGAAGAGATGCGAGAGACTAGAAGCAAGAACCAAGAAGCAAGAACCAAGAAACAAGAACCAAGAAAAAAGAAGCGAGAGCCGAGACGCGATAGCCAAGAATAAAGACACTATTGATGTTTTGATAATTTTAATGCAATAACTATTCGAAAAGGCTTGTCCTTGTCATGTCGACGGCAGGAGACATCTATTGAGAGGCTAGATGCTCGGCACAAAAATCAAGAAATAGAAACGAGAGCCGAGATGCTAGAGCCGAGATGCTAGAACCAAGAATCAAGAAGCAAGAGCCAAGAATAAAGAGACTAATGATGTTTTGATAATTTTAATGCAATAACTATTCGAAAAGGCTTGTCCTTGTCATGTCGACGGCAGGAGACATCTATTGAGAGGCTAGATGCTCGGCACAAAAATCAAGAAATAGAAACGAGAGCCGAGATGCTAGAGCCGAGATGCTAGAACCAAGAATCAAGAAGCAAGAGCCAAGAATAAAGAGACTAATGATGTTTTGATAATTTTAATGCAATAACTATTCGAAAAGGCTTGTCCTTGTCATGTCGACGGCAGGAGACATCTATTGAGAGGCTAGATGCTAGGTACAAAAATCAAGAAATAAAAAGGAGAGCCGAGATGCTAGAACCAAGAACCAAGAATCAAGAATCAAGACAAAGAACAGAGAGACGCGATGCGAGAGCTAGGTGGGATATGAAAAGAAGGTGATTTGGAAAAAAAGAATGTAACCAAAAGGTATTGTTTAGGTTTATAATAACAAGCTTTATGTCTTTTCTTTGTTTTGTGGAAATTGTTAAATTGTGGGATGGAAAGGGAAGAAGATAAATTTTTGTTAAAGGAACCTGATATAAGTTATGGGAATTACACTTATGCAGATTACCTGACTTGGAATATGGATGAAATGGTCGAATTGATCAAAGGAAAAGTCTTTAAAAAAGCTGCTGCTGCTCCAAGAAGGATCCACCAATGGTTAGCAGGAAATTTGTACACTGAATTTAACCTGTTTTTGAAAGGCAAAAAATGCCAGGCCTATATTGCTCCTTTTGATGTCAGGCTTCCGATTAAATCAAAGAAAGACGAGGAAATTGTTACTGTCGTCCAACCTGATATATGTGTGGTTTGCGACATGGAAAAGTTGGACGATAGGGGCTGTATTGGTGCACCTGATCTGGTAGTGGAAGTATTGTCACCGGGCAATAAGCAACTTGAACTCCAAAAAAAATATGAGGTTTACGAAGAATCGGGAGTAAAGGAATATTGGCTGATGGATCCTGAGGGACATACCCTCTTGATATACACGCTAATTCAAGGAAAGTACCAACCCTCGCGATTGATGACTTCAGGGGATACCGCAAAATCTTCAGTAATTCTAGGATTTGAATTGGATTTGGAGGTGTTTTTTGCTGAAATCAAATAACATAAGGGTATGTTCCACAATCAGGCGGATCATTCGGTCGGTTGTTTCAGTTTGGGTTTTTATCGACATCGTATTGGATCAGTATTAATATATCGATGAATAAATTCCCCATTAGGTTGCTTAGATATTGTCTCACAGATGCCACAGAAATCCACAGATATTTTTTTTCTATCTGTGAAAATCGGAGTAATCTGTGAGAAATAATTTACTCAAAGGATCTCCACGATCCTTCTATTTCAATCAGATTTATTCCAATAAATCCTCAGGTTATTGGTGGATCTTCCCGAAGCAATGATATCAGGTTTTCCATCACCGTTGAGATCAGCTATCTGAAGGTCCTCACAGGCCATTCCGTTTTTGTCCAGCCAGTATTCCTCAAAATCTGCGAAAGAGCCGTTTTTTGGCGTATATATTTTGATCCCAAAATCCCCGTCATCGTTGGCTACCCGCCATCCAGCTACAACCTGATTGACACCATTTCCCAAAAAATCCCCCCAGCCTATGGCATGACCATCTTTCAAAGTGTTGTCCAGTTCTCTTCTTATTGGGCTTTCATTGTCAAAATTCTTTACTTCATAAACAGCAACCATATTTCCATGCATAGGCTCTACAGTAGCTAATGCCTTAAAACCGAATGGTAAAAGTTGTAGTCTGAGTTCTCCGACCGCATGGTCTTCCACAATGCGTTCTACATCGGAATAGTTAGTCCATTTCCCCTCCTTGAAAGAAAAAACCTTAACACCTTCTCTTCCTCCGACCAAAATCGATTCTCCTGAACCATCCTCCAATTCTACAATATCCAGATTATGGGTGAGGTGCATGGAAGCATCTATCAGTTGGGTGGTCCATTCTTCCCTTGGATCATTTGGAGGCTGATAAGCCAAAACCCTCACTCCTGCACCTTGTCCCATTTTGTTGCCACGGCCATGGAGGGGTAGGACGACCAGTTGGTAATTATTTTCCGAGGTTTTTGCCCAGCGCATGCGGTGGACTGTGGGTTCGTGGTGGAGTTGGACAGGAGTCCATTTTCGGGTAGGGTCTTCGGGGCGGATCAGGTAATGCACCGAGCCGGATTTTTCAGCGTCAGAAGTCTCACCCGGATTCCATTGGGCACCGACTGCCACTTCCACTTTTCCATCTCCATTGATGTCCCTTGCTGCGATACATACATTGTCAAACTCAGTCAGGTTTTCCACCATCACAAATCGCTTCCAGTCTCCATTTCTATACCAAACAATTTCCGTTTTGTCCACCAAAAGAATATCAGGCTTCCCATCTCCATCCACATCACCAATGGCCAGGCCATAACCAATGGCAACATTGCCATCGATCTCTTGCATATCGAATTTGGGTTCCTTGGGGTTGAGAGACAATAAAAGGTAGAGTAAGAAGAGTAAGTTGTTCATAAGCTGGCAATTTGGGGCAGAATAAATATAAGAAAAAAATGGAATAGGATGGATGAGAATTGTAATTCAAGGGATTAGAGAGTTGAAAAATGGATGGTTTTTATTTTTTGGGTTATTTCAATTTATCCCAATAAACTGATTTTATTCAGAAATTTTGAATTTATTTTTGTATTGATTCATCATATTATTTTAATATAGTGTATTCAAATAAATTATTATTTTACTAATTAGTGTTTAAATTATAAAATTGTCTATCATGAAATTTCTGAATCTGTGTCTTGTCAATTTTTTTATTCTAGCTCTATTCGCTCCAACTCATCTCTCCAATGCCTGCACCCGAGTAGTCTATCAGGGGCCAAATGGCAATGTCATTACAGCCAGGTCCATGGATTGGAAGGATGAGATCCCTGCGGATATATGGTTATTTCCACGAGGTATGAGCAGAAATGGTGCAGTGGGTCCAAATTCGATAAATTGGAATTCCAAATATGGTAGTGTAGTGACAAGTGCTTTTGATATCAGCAGTACCGATGGAATGAATGAAAAAGGCTTGGTGGCCAATCTGCTTTGGTTGGCCGAGTCAACTTATCCTGAATATGATGGTAAAGGAAAAGGGCTTTCCATAGCGGCTTGGGTACAGTATATGTTGGATAATTTTGCAACGGTAGCTGAGGCAGTAGATGCTATGAGAAACAGGGATTTTGAGGTTGTATCGGCTCATATTCCCGGCACTGAAAGGTTGGCAACATTGCATTTATCCATTTCAGATGCCAATGGTGATAATGCCATATTTGAGTATGTGGATGGAAAAATGTTGATTCATCATGACAGGTCATACAATGTCATGACCAACTCACCTGTTTTCGATCAACAGTTGGCTTTGAATGCTTATTGGAAATCCATTGGGGGTCTACACGTACTTCCGGGAACCAATAGGGCAGCAGACCGATTTGCACGTGCCTCTTTTTATATTGATGCCATTCCTCAAACAGATGATATGCGGGTTTCGGTGGCATCGGTTTTTTCGGTAATCAGAAACTGTTCGGTTCCTTTCGGTATTTCTTCTGAGGAGGAACCCAATATTTCATCCACAAGATGGAGGTCTGTATCGGATCAAAAAAACTTGGTTTACTATTTCGAAACAGTATTGACACCCAATACTTTTTGGGTAGATATCAGCAAAGTTGATTTGTCCGAAAAGGCTACAGTCAAAAAGTTGAGTGTGTCAAATCATGAGACTTATGCAGGAAATACCAATAAACTGTTTAAGACAGCAAAGGCATTTGAATTTGCCGGGATTTGAATTCGTGGGGTAGGAGAGATCTATTTAACTTTGTTATCAATCGGATAAATAATTAAATTGAGACTTGGGTTTATAAAATTCAATAAATATAGAAAACATGAGTATAGGTGAATTGCAATTGAAATTACATCAGGCCATAGATTCCATAACTGATAGGTCAACATTGGAGGTTCTTAACAAATAATTGACTTCAGATAAAGGACCATTTTCTCAAATGTCTCTTAAAGAGTACAATGATGCTATTGAAAAAAGCATTCAACAAATAAAAGGAGGAGAATTTGTATCAGTTGAAGATTTGGAAAAAGAATTTTGAATGTAATCCATACCAGTCAAGAACCTGAAAAATAAATCACAATTTTATTCAGTTCGATTTTTTGAATAATTGAATTCTATCAAGGTCAATAACTTCTATTAAAATTTTTAATAAGTATCTTTTAATAACCTATTTTTTATAATTTAGCCAAATCCAAAATTTGACACATGAAAAGAAGAAACTTCCTGTCCGGTTTGGCATTGGGGTCCGGTGCCTTGGCCTTATCTACATTTCAGCAACTATCTGCAAAAGAAGGATTGTCCCGAAAAGTTTCTGTCTCCGAAAATAACAGAAGCTATCAGGCTGATGTGATTATTGCCGGAGGAGGGCTTGGAGGTTGTGCCTCCGCATTGGCAGCTTTACGGAACGGGCTTTCTGTGGTGATGACGGAAGAGACGGATTGGATAGGGGGACAGATTACCCAACAGGGTGTGCCACCTGATGAACATCCTTGGATTGAGACGCACGGGGCGCCGGAATCTTACCGGTATTTTAGAACGGCAGTCAGAGAATATTATAGAAACAATTATCCGTTAACTGAAGCGGCTGCTGCCAATGAATTTTTGAATCCAGGTGATGGGTCGGTGTCTCGGCTTTGCCACGAACCCAAAGTGGCTTTGGCGGTTTTGCATGACATGCTTGCCCCTTTTGAGAGTACCGGGAAATTGGTACTGCTGCTCAACCATCAGATAAACTCAGCAGATTATCAAGGAACCAAGGTCAAATCTCTCACTGCGAAATCTCTGCTTTCTGGCAAAGAGATTTTGTTGACCGCGCCATATTTCGTAGACGCTACGGAACTTGGAGACTTATTGCCATTGACCAAAACGGCTTATGTCACCGGAACAGAGTCCAAAGCTGAAACAGGGGAACTGCATGCCCCTGAAAAAGGAAATCCCGAAAACAACCAATCATTTACGGTTTGTTTTGCCATGGATTACGTCAAAGGAGAGGATTGGACCATTCCGAAGCCTGCGGATTATGATTTTTGGAAAAATTATGTTCCTGACCTGACTCCGCCTTGGCCGGGCAAGATGTTGGCCATGCACTATTCCAATCCGCAGACTTTGTCACCCAAGGCATTGGGATTTCACCCTGAGGGCTTACCCACAGGAGATTTGTTGAATCTTTGGCTTTACCGTAGGATTTTGAACAAAAACAATTTCACACCAGGTCTTTATTCAGGAGATATCAGCTTGGTCAATTGGCCCCAGAATGATTATATCCCCGGCAATATCGTGGATGTCAGTGAAGCAGAATTTCAAAAGCATTTCAATGGAGGCAAACAATTGAGTTTATCTTTTCTGTATTGGTTGCAGACAGAGGTGGAAAGACCTGATGGCGGCAAAGGTTGGAAAGGACTTCGGCTGAGAAATGATGTGATGGGGACCGAAGATGGGATGGCCAAATATCCCTATGTCCGTGAATCCAGAAGGATAAAAGCATTATTCACTGTCTTAGAAGAACATGTGGGAAAAGAGCAAAGGGCTTCGGTTTCAGGTTTGTCGGGAGATGAATTGAAAGCAGCGACTTTTGATGACAGTGTCGGCATCGGTTATTACCATATCGATTTGCATCCAAGTTCCAGAGGAGATAACTACATTGATTTCCCATCGCTTCCATTTCAGATTCCTTTGGGGGCCTTGATTCCCCAAAACATGGAAAACCTGCTTCCTGCCAACAAGAATATCGGCACGACCCATATCACCAATGGTTGCTACAGATTGCATCCCGTAGAATGGAGTATCGGAGAAGCTGTAGGCATGTTGGTGCCTTTTGCAATAGCCAAAAATATTACTCCAAAAACCATAAGAGAGGATAAAACGCTTTTAAGGGAATTTCAGGCAATGGTCAGAAGTCAGGGTGTGGAGACGGAGTGGGTTGGGGAATTTTAGATCGAAGATTTTAGATTTTAGATTTTAGATTGGAGAACAGGGAAGGATGAGGGATAAAGGATGAAGGAAGAAGTACCAAGTACGACGAACAAAGTACCAAGTTTAGTTCAGGGTTAAAGTAACCTGATTCCTCGAAACCCAGTGCAGGCTTTGAATAGATAAAGTATCTCAGGACAAGCATTGTTTCTTGATCCTGCATGACGGAAGCCGCTTTTCCCATACCCTCCTAATTTAACCAAAGCCTCCGCTCCCCGAGCTTACCGAGGGGATTTTACATTTATGTCATTGGTATGCTCGGGGCATGCTTTATTGGCTCTTACTTTCATCCTCGGGTCTCATCTATAGTCCCTCTTGCTTTTGGCTCTTGATTCTTGGCTCTTGGTTCTTACCTTCATCCTTTCCTTAGTCATTCCTCAAATAGTCCACTGGATTGCTGGCGGCAGTTTTGAAGGATTGGTAGCTGACAGTTAGCCAAGCGATGGCAATAGAAATGAGGCCTGCACCTAATATCATCAGGATATCAATATCAATCCGATATGCAAAATTCTCTAACCAAAATTTATTCATAACATAATAGGTCAAAGGTCCCGATATGATAAAAGCCAACAGTACTAAAAATGTAAAATCTTTGCTCAAAATGGTCACCAAATGTGGCATAGTTGCTCCCAAAGCTTTTCTGATACTGATTTCTTTGGACCGTTGTTCTGTTGTAAAGGCTGCTAAACCAAACAATCCAAGACAAGCGATGCTGATGGCCAAAATGGTAAAAATCAGGATTATATTTCCCATTTTTTGTTCTGATCGGAACAAGGCATCAAAATTTGCATCGACAAATGTGTATTCAAATGGATTTCCATTGGAGTGTTTTTTCCAAATACTTTCAAGAAGAGCCAACTTTTCAGCTACATTTCCAGAGCTGAGTTTAATGGCCATTTCATAATTTGGTTCTTCGCTCAAAGAAATAATGAGAGGTCTCACATTGTGATGCAGGCTTTGGAAGTTAAAATCACCAATGACACCGATCACGGTTTTTTCTACCGGTTGATCATTGTTTCCCCAAAATCCACTGATTTTCTGTCCATCCAATTCTGTCCATCCCATTTGGCGGAAAGCAGTTTCATTGAGGATCACTGCGGCTGAATCACTCAGAAAATCCTTTGAAAAAAATCTTCCCTGTGCCATCTTGAAACCCATGGCATCCAAGTGATCATGGTCTACAAAATAAATACTGCACAAAAAGTCCTGCTGCGTGTCACTGGTTTTAAATACACTGTTCCAATCCACATTTGGAGGGAGACGGTTAGCAAAGCTGGCAGCAATAAAATCCGGATATTGCATCAGCTCATCTTTGAAAGCATTGCCATTTTGGCCCAAAGACATGGTATGGAGCAAATTGATGACATTTTCCTTTCCAAAACCAAGATTTTTATTTTGTATGTATTTTAATTGTTTGTAGACAACCATGCTGCTGATAATCAGAGATATGGATATGAAAAACTGGAATATTACCAAGCCATTTCTGAAAGTTGATCTTTTGGCTCCATTCCTGATTTTCCCCTTCAGTACATTGGCTGGATTAAACGAGGTGAGGTAAAAAGCAGGGTAAGAACCGGCAATGATGCCAATCACCACTGCGAATAAAATCAATCCCAAGGGTACAATTGGCTTCAGGAATATCCATAAATCCAGACTTTTTCCTGCAAGATCATTAAAAGGCCTTAGTAATATGATGATCAAGATCGTGGCAATAAATGTGGAAATCAAGCTATAAAGCACTGATTCTGAAAGAAATTGTCCGATCAACCGGGAACGGATAGCACCAACTGATTTTCTTACTCCAACTTCCTTGGCACGATTGGCAGATCGTGCAGTGGACAGGTTCATAAAATTGATACAGGCGATAAAAATAATAAACAAGGCAATTGCACTGAAAATATAGAGATATTGGATATTTCCAGTTGGTTTGATTTCTTCTTGAAGGTTGGAATGAAGGTGGATATCAAGAAAGGGCTGAATGAAAAACCCTGCACTGTTGCCGGCAGCCTTGAACTGTTCCAGAGAAATCCCCATAAATCTCTCCAGTTCCACACCGAAATATTTTGTGATAAAAATATCCAAAGCTTCCTGCACTTTGCTGACATCAGCCTCAGGATGAACTTTGAAATAGGTATACAGATTGGAACTTGACCACTGATCATTTTTCATATATTCCCAACTTTCCCCTGAAAGCAACATGTCAAAAGTCATGTGGGAATTTTGAGGTGGATCTGTGACCACAGCGGTGATTTGGCATGCTCTTTTTTCTGCACCCCTTAAAATTATTTTTCCCATTGGGTCTTCATCCCCAAAATACTTCTTGGCACCGGATGCTGTTATGACCAGCTTGTCTGTACCTTCAAGTGCAGTTTTGGGATTGCCCTGTAGAACTTCGAAAGTAAAAAAGTCTAAGAAATTGGGATCAGCGACGATTATTCTTTGCTCAGTAAAAGTTTTGTCCTCATACTGCATGGGCATGGTTCTGAAAAGCCCAAAGCGTATAGCATCTTCAACTTCTGGAACTTCCTCCTTCAAAGCTTGGGACATTGGCGCGGGAGTCATGGCTACTTCAAACGCATTCTCCTGCATCTTGCCCTGCATATATACTCTATAAATACGGTCCCCGTCTTTTTGGAATTTATCATAGCTCAATTCATCTATGATGTAAATGGATATCAAAATACTGGCTGCTATGCCGAGACTCAATCCTAGAATATTGATGGCGGTGTAACCTTTCTGTCGGGCCATGATGCGCCACGCGGTAAGAAAATAATTTTTGAGCATGTCAGTATAGAGTTTTCAACATATTTTCAAGAGAAGTGCCAATATGAAAAATAGCTCAAACTCTCTAATTTATGGGTTTATATCAAATACTGATGAACGTTTTTGAACAATCTTGGAACAGAGACGGACAATTGAAATGCCACGGTAAATAATATATCAAGGATTATCAGATCTTTTGACTTATCTTACTGATGCCCGTAAATTAAGCCAAAGGCATTTTTATTAATCAAGGATGGCCTGCTTCAGGTACAAGGTTCTGCGCTCAAAAATCTGATCACTTTGGTGGACTATGATATCTACTTTAGCCAGTAATTGATAAATATCTCCAAATACTTATCCAAGAACCAAGTACAAAGCCATCATAAAGTAGTCTCTTTATGATGGATTAATCATTGCCGTTCCAGATATCATGGGTGGTTTTCCAAGCGCCATCTGACTGCCTTTCCAGGATATTCAGATATTTGGATTCCGAATAGATTTTTTTTCCGCCTGATTTGGGTGTGAGCCATACTTTGGCAAATCCGCGTCCATATGCCAAATCCCCATCGACTTTCACATCTTCGTAGCCACTTTCCAATTCTGTTTCAAATTCATCAAAAATAGCTTGATAATAGGCCTCAATTTCTTCCCTGCCTCTTTTGATTTCTGATTCCGGTGCCATTAGAAAAGCATCTGCGGTAAAGTGTATAGCAATCCCATTGGCATTTCCATCATTAAATGCTTTCGCCCTTTCAGCGGATATTGCTGTAATGGCAGCAATTTCATCACTGATTGTTTTCTTTTCCACTGCTTGACAGGAAACCAAAACGATACCTAAACCTACCAAAAATGTACCTATGTTTTTTTCCATGCCTTTAATTTTTATGGAGATGAATTTATATCAGAAACAAATCTATGCCTGTTATCTTTAACCTTGAAATATAACTCCCAAAATATTCAATTTATGAAAACCGACCTTAAAAACAAATTCGATAAAATATCAGATTTTTGGCATCCGTATATCATTGGAGAACTCAATGAAAACCATGTCAAGCTGGCTAAATTAAAAGGAGAGTTTGTGTGGCATAGCCATCAAGAAGAAGACGAAATGTTTGTAGTTATCAGTGGTACGTTGATGATGGATTTCAGGGATAGTGAGACGGTGATAACTCGACCCGGAGAGATTCTGATTGTACCCAAAGGTGTTGAGCATTTTCCTTGGACCAAAGATGGGGAAGAAGTATGTGTCATGTTGATCGAGCCCAAATCCACCAAGCATACGGGCGAAGTCATAACATCACAGACTGTTGAAAAATTAGATTGGATCTGAGAAAGATGTAGCCAAGGTTTTTAATGATGATACTCTACCTATCAACAAAATATGGTATTTTTAGATATGAAAGCTTTCTACCTTATCCAAAACGGTGATGCTGATAAAGCATTTGAACTCCGTGATTTAAATTTACCAGAACCAGCTGATAATGAAGTTCTGATCAAAACAGAATCCTTTGGCCTCAACTATGCAGATGTCATGGCTCGGCTTGGCCTGTATAGAGAATGTCCTCCTTTGCCTACGGTGATAGGGTATGAGGCTGTGGGAAGAATAGAGAAAATCGGAACATCGGTCCAAAGTATCAAAGTAGGGGACAGGGTTTTGGCTTTCAGCAGGTTTGGAGGCTATGCCAGTCACGTATTGACACCTGAATTGGCGGTAATTCCTTTACAAGATGAGGTGCCAGCAAGTAGGGCCTTGGCCCTGTCGGTTCAATATAGTACTGCTTGGTATGCATTGGAAGAATGTCTCAACCTTCATCCCGGAGATCGTGTTTTGATCCATGCCGCCGCAGGTGGGGTGGGAACAGCCTTGATTCAAATGGCCAAAAGAAGGGGCTGCATCATTGCAGGAACTGTAAGTTCCCATAAGTTAGATTATCTTAAAGGACAAGGGGCAGATCTTCCAATAGATTACAGAAATGAGGATTTTGAAAAGGTTTTGGAAAAAGCAGGATGGAAGAGAAAGCTTGATGCCATATTCGATCCCGTTGGTGGGATGTCAGTAAGAAAAGGAATGAACCTACTGAACAGTGGAGGTAAAATGGTAGTATATGGTGGCAGTAGCATGTCCGCTTCCAAAAGTTTTTTCCACAAATTCAGGGTTGCGGCCGGCTTTGGGATATGGTCACCTATCATCCTCATGATGCGATCTATCAGCATAATTGGCGTAAATATGCTGAGAATAGCAGAGGATAAACCTGAATTGCTTCAGCACTGCATGAAGGAAGTGCTGAAGTATTATCAAGAAGGTGCCTTTAATCCGGAGATTGGTGGAGAATATAGTTCCCATCAATTGGCTGAAGCCCACAGATTTTTAGAGTCCAGACAATCTATTGGGAAGATTGTGGTGCATTGGGAAACTGATTGATAAAGTATGGATAGTGCTTCAAAATTGGTTTGGATCAAAATCCTGCATACAGTCATTTGGCTATTTTTCAATGTAGTCATTTTTTATTTGCTGTATGCGGTTATCGTCAACAAGATAGACAAATGGGTGTGGATTTGTCTTGGACTCATCGTTTTGGAAGGGCTTGTTTTGTTGTTATTTAAGTCGATTTGCCCGGTAACTTTGATTGCAAGAAAATATTCGGATTCTCAGGCCCATAACTTTGATATTTACCTGCCCAATTGGTTGGCAAAAAACAATAAGATGATTTACACCACTATCGTAATTATTGCAGTGTTGATATTGATTTATCAGCTGAACTGGAATAAATAAATCGAGCAGTTGTTGTTCTGGGAATTTTCAATTTTAAAGACTGAAACTATCATTTGGAATGTGGCTTTCACCCATTCGCAAATATTTGTAAAACCTAATTAAGCTTTAGCCAAATTCAACAAAAACTGATATCATTTTTGATACCATTGATAATTTTGGAGTGGGAATTAAACATGAAGATTATTGGCCATCAAAGACCTTCCCCGGTATTACCTCTTTGGAAATGGTTTTGTAATTCTCTCCCTGACCATTTCCTTAACAGATTCCCCTGTCAGTATCAATGCCCCAAATGCAAGTAAAATGTCTTTGATGATGCGGAGAAAGATAATGGAACCGGATACATCTTGGGAAAAATCACTATAACCCACCAAAATGGCTGAGGTCAAAAAAAACAAGGTTGTCCCAGCACCGCCTATAGCACCAGCTTTGGGGTTTTTATAATGAAACAAAAGCATAATAATTAATCCGAATAGCAGCATTCCGACCAAGCCGGTATGTAATTGAGCCAATTCTGTAGGTTTAACGTTTCCGATGGTAAAAAATATAATAGATGCCAAGTAAAGGGCAATACCGCCCCTTAACAATTGCTTTCCGATTTTTTCGATTTTCAATAGGTTGTCTATCATCATTTTTAAAGCTACTTAATATGCTTTGTAATTTCAATTTTGCCTTTCATTAAATACTCTTTTGGTTCAATTACGAATAGAAATGAAGCTTTCTCGAGGATTTTGCAATGAACTGTCAAAGTCTTTATCACGTTAATCTTTGTACATGGCACCATGAAAACAGTAAAACTTGAAATAAAAGCAGCTAATAAAATCACCTCATTCTTGACTATTCTGGGATGGACTGCTTTTATTTTGGGTTTGATTTTATTCCTGACTTTAGACAAGTCCATGGAAAAATGGGGGCTATTTACCAGTCTTCCTTTTTTGTTTGCCTTCCTTGTTTTTCTGCTTCTTACCCTTGCTTTTCCAGTTCGAAAAATTGGAGAAGTCAAGTTGAAAAAAAAAAATACTAATCGATAAAGGGGAAAAGCCCAAGAGCCTCTCTTATTCAGATATAAGCAAAATCAGCCTTTTGCTTTACCCTTTCGCAAAAAGATTCCATAGAGATTGGTGGCCAATCGCAGATGACCCGATTGGATACGAACCAAGTTCCAAAAACTACCTCATCGTCAAACCCAAAAAAGGGAAGTCCATCAATGTTCCTGTTTTTCTTGGTTCCAAATGTTTAGAGGAAAATTTTTTAAATACTGTTCAAAAGTATTGCAGAAAATATAAAATTGGATTTAGAATTAAGTAAATTATAATTACAAATCTCATCTCAAATTCAGACGACTTAATCTTTCTCAAAAACCAAAAAATGCTGGATATTCATAAACTGTCCGTTCTGTGATAATTTGAATCCATTTGCTGAAAGTTCTTTGGTGACTTGTTCCACGGTCATTTTGTGCAATGGTTTGATCCTGACCTTAGGGTCTTCACCTCTGTATTCTATCAGCAATAGTTTCCCATCGGGTTTGAGAGATTTTTTGATTTCCTGCAATACTTCATGGGGATACAGCAGTTCATGGTATACATCCACCATGATGGCAAGGTCAATGGTATTTTCAGGTAGGTTGGGTGATTTTTCGGTTCCTTTGATGGTTTTCACATTGTCATATCCCAACTCCTCACTTTTGTCTTCCAGATATTTGATGGCAGGATCCTGGATTTCCACAGCATACACCAATCCAGCAGGTACCCGCTTTGCAATCCTAAATGTGTAATACCCTGACCCGGCCCCTATATCTGCTACTACACTCTTTTTGTCAATAGGAAGGTTTTTGATGGCCAATTCGGTATTTTCCTCTTGGGGCCTGGTGGACCTTTCCAGCCAACTCATGCCCATAAAATTCATCACCTGCGATATCTCCCTCCCCATGTATACTTTTCCTGTTCCATCACGGTCAGGAGTCTTATAGGAATAAACAGTTTTTGCCGAAGACTCTTTTTGTGAATCCTGTGCCTGAGAATAAATTGATAAAAAACAAAAGCAAAGAAAAAGAAAGGACTTATTCATGTTGGTAGCTTTATAATGAGATTCTATGCACTGAATATACTTCGAAAACGAGGGGCAGTCGTAATTGTTTTGATCGCAGGTGGACAATAACTGTACGGATACAGTTGGATTAAGCCAAGGGATGACCTCTAATTGCCAAAATTGGGAGATTTTGAATTTGGCATCTTTTTGGGAAAAAGGATAACAGCTTCAAACAATTTGATATTTGCCCTTTTTGAAACCTAAACCAACTATAAGGACATGGAGAATGTCCCTACTGCAGAAGAGGTAATATTTGATTTTGGATTTGAAGTCCCTAAGGAAGAATTGAAATAATTGCATTCTTCCCCAAGGTATGTTGCCTCGCACACCGAAACGTTCTTTCTAAGAGGTATTTTAGTTTAGTTGATAAACAGCGCAAAGCCTCGATGATGTCGGGGCTTTGGTTTTTGTCCGCTGACGGTCAAAACTGTTCGACTTTTTTTCATAATGATTTTTAGATTATCCCTTTTTGCCTTATTTGAGGGGTTTTGACTTGTGGCATAAATGTGGGATTAACCATATCAGTCCTAAAGACCGATTAATACAGAACCAACTATTTCAAAATTGTGCAACAGACTTTAAGGTTTGTGGCAAAAAGAGTTAATCAAATCAAAAAAAAATATAGCGTAAGATTTCTATACTTAAACCTGCCGGGCAGGTTTAGATCTTATTTCTTGCGTCTCATGTCTCGTGTCTTGCGTTTCACATCTCACATCTCAACAAAAATGTGGAAAAACTATTTTAAAGTCTCGTTACGAAACCTTTCCAAGCGAAAGCTATATACAGGTATCAACATCCTTGGGTTGACCGTCGCCATTGCGAGTTTTTTGGCGATCTCCCTGTATATTTACCATGAAGCCACTTATGATAGCATGTATGCTGATTCGGACCGTGTGGTCAGGTTCGGTCAGCGTTTTGCCATGGCAGGAGAAGAACAAGTTGTAAGTATGACACCTTCGGCTTTAGTGCCTACAATGATGGAAGAGTTGGAAGAGGTGGAAGTGGGGACCCTGATTTTTGACGTAGGGATTTTTTCTTCGGTGTTGGTAGATGCTGGTCAGGGCAATCAAGAAGAAAATAAATTTGCTTACGTAGATGAAAACTTTTTTGAGGTTTTCGATTTGGAAAAGTTGGTAGGACAGGATGGGGAATTATTGGCTGAACCCAATCAGATTGTATTGACCAAAAGTACGGCTGAAAAATATTATAGAAATATCAATTCAGGTATAGGTCAAGTTCTGAAAATCGACGGAAAGGATTATACAGTCACAGGAGTGGTGGAAGATTTTCCGAGCAACAGCCATTTGGATTTTGATTTTCTGGCTTCCTTTAAGACCCATCGTCACGGTACAAACCCGGAGTGGTCACCTGCCAATTATTATTCTTATGCCAAACTAATTCCAAATGCTGATAGGGAACAGTTTGCACAAAAACTTGATTTGTTGGTTGAGAAATATTTTGGAGAAGAAATGAGGAGTTATGGGTTTGAAGTGGGGATATTGTTTCAGCCATTGACCTCAATATACTTAGGCGATAGTCAACTAAAGGAAATGAAACCTGCCGCGGATATCAAAAACCTTTACATTTTTGGGATGGTGGCAATTTTATTGATTATCATTGGAATTATCAATTATGTGAATTTGGCTACAGCAGAAGCCACAGAAAGAAACAAAGAGGTTGGTTTAAGGAAAGTACTTGGTGCTGGTAGAGTTCAATTGTTCGGCCAATTTATCTCCGAGTCTTTCATTCTTTCAATTTTCAGTATGGCATTGAGTATTTTGTTGCTCTTCTTATTCAAATCCCAATTTGAGGATTTTGGTGGTATTCCCTTAAATACCGAGTTACTGCTCAGTCCCATAGGGGTTTCGACTGAAATAGGCCTGATCATTTTCATTGCGTTTTTTTCTGGCTATTATCCTTCGCTTGTTCTGTCTGGATTGGAACCTTTACAGGCTTTGGGCAAGAGGGTCTTAGGTGCAAAAGGAGGCCCATGGCTTAGGAGGAGTCTTGTGGTTTTTCAGTTTTTTGTGTCCATCAGTTTACTTGTTGCAACGTTGATTGTAAAACAGCAATTGGAATATCTACAATCTGTGAATTTAGGATATGATCGCGAATCCGTCGTAGCCTTGAATTTTCAATACAACATGCGGGAGCTGATACCTGCCTTAAAAAATGAAATTAAGAGGGAAGGGGTTGCCCTTTCCGCTAGTTTGGGAAATGCTATGCCTCATTTTATTCAGGCAGGTTATTCGGTAACTCCCGGTGGTGACAATGATAAGGATTTTATGATTACTGGTTTTGCGGTTGACCATGATATGGTAAAGACCATAGGATTGAATTTGATTGCAGGAAGTGATTTTACCGATCAGGATATAGATCAATCGAAAGCTTATGAAGAGAAGCAGGAAATGAATGTGATATTCAATGAGGCCGCAATAAAGGAACTGGGCTGGACACCCGAGGAAAGCATTGGGCGCAGAATTGTTTATAATGGGGTCAATAGTGTAATCAAAGGTGTGGTGGAAAATTTCTATTTCAATTCCCTTCACCATCAGGTTGGTGCTTTGGGGATTTTTATCCAACCTAGAGAGGCGAACTGGTTACTGGTCAAAATGCCAAAAGGAAATCTAACCTCAAATTTGGCAAAAATGGAAGAAGTATGGAAAGGGTTCTTTCCTGAGAGGCCTTTTGCCTATCGTTTTCTAGATGAAGAATATGGAAAAATGTATCAGGCAGAGCAAAAAATCGGTCAAATATTCGGTTTATTCGCAGCAATAGCTATCGGCATTGCCTGTATGGGACTCTTTGGATTGGTGTCTTATGTGGCCTTGAGGAGGACCAGGGAAATAAGTATCAGAAAAGTTCTAGGTGCCCAGGTATATGATGTACTCAAAGTGCTTTCCGCTGATTTCTTTATGTTACTGGGCCTTTCAGCGGTGATGGCCATCTTCTTTGGGATTTGGTTTTCCAATCAATGGCTTGAAGGATTTGCAAACAAAACTGAAGTGTCACCTTGGATTTTCGTATTGGCCATATTGCTTGTTGGTTTCATTTCTTTCCTTACCATAGGCTATAGAACCATAAAGGTTTTTGTCCAAGATCCTGCTAAGACATTGAAGGATGATTAGTAAGGGAAAGGATGAGGGAGAAAGGATGAAGGATGAAGAAGAGAGAACCGAGATGCGAACTTAGAAACGAGAATCGAGAGCCGAGAAGCGAGAAAGAACCAAGATTCAAGAACCAAGAACCAAGAATAAAAACCAAAGCTTACCCCGAAGAATTTCGTGGAAAAAACAACCAAAAAATACAAGGATCAACCCATAAATTGGATATCCTTATAACCATAAAAACTTACAACAACCAACAACTCCCATGCTCCACAATTATTTTAAAATATTTATCCGAAATCTAAAGAAAAACCCTGCTTATATCCTGATTAATATTTTGGGACTATCTGTTGGGATGGCTGCAAGTATCTTGATATTTCTATTTGTCCAACATGAACTCAGTTATGATAAATATCATGAGCACTCGGATAGGATTTACAGGGTTTCAAGAGCTTGGTTTAACCCGGATGGAGAAACCAACCTTCACTTAGGTCATGCAGCACCACCATTTGGGCCATTGTTGAAATCTGATTTTGAAGGGCAAATTCAGGAAGCTGTAAGGTTGATGAATGTCAATGTTGTGGCTAAGGATGGCACCAAGGTTTTTGAAGAAAACAGATTCTTTTTCTCCGATCCTGAGGTGTTCAAAGTGTTTTCATGGCCATTGTTGGAAGGGGACGCTGAAACTGCACTCACATTCCCTGATGGTTTGGTGATCAGCAAAACCATGGCAGAAAAATATTTTGGAATCCAAGACGCGTTAGGCAAGTCATTGGAAGTGATGATCGGATCCCAAGTAGTCAATATGCAGGTCAGAGGAGTTATGGAAGATATTCCTGATAATTCCCACTTCAAAGCAGACTTTTTGGCATCCATGGAACCTGTAGTTGCTTTTTATGGAGGCTACGAAAGTATGATGAAGAACTTTGGGAGCAATAATTTTGGAACATACCTTCTTCTGGAACAGGGAGTGGATGTAAGGGATTTGGAAGCTCAGATTCCTGATTTCATTGATCGCCATTTGCCCAAGAGTTCCCAAGGGTTTTCTGCTTCTATGGGCACCAAATTGTTTTTGTGGCCTTTGACCGATATACATTTACATTCAAACTTGGATTCTGAAATTGAACCAAACAGCAGTATTGAATACGTTTATATTTACAGTGCCATAGCCATTTTTATTCTTTTGATCGCTTGTATCAATTTCATGAATCTTGCCACTGCCCGCTCTGCAAAAAGAGCTTTGGAGGTGGGTTTGAGAAAGGTCCTGGGTGCGGACAGGCAACTGCTGGTAAGGCAGTTTATGGCAGAGACGATTCTAATGTCACTGATTGCGTTGATTGTGGCCCTATTGATTGCATACCTATTTCTACCCACATTCAGCAATTTCACCGGGAAACTTCTCAGCTTGAATTTTTTCAGTCATCCGGAATATCTCGTAGGATTGTTGGTCCTTGTAGTCGTTGTAGGATTGTTGGCAGGAAGTTATCCATCTCTTTTCCTTTCCGGATTTCAGCCTGTTAAGGTGTTGAAAGGAACTTATAAAATCGGTTCCATTCATGAAAAATTAAGATCATTTTTGGTTGTAGGTCAATTTGCAATCTCAGTAATATTAATAGTCGCTGTGATGGTTGTTTTGAATCAACTGGATTTTATGAAAAACAAGGATCTTGGTTTTGACAAAGATGAAATAGTTGTACTTCCAGCCTATGATGAATTGATAAGTAACTATGAGATGATGCGGGAAAGATTACTTCAGCAACCGGGGATAGACAATGTGGCTTTGGGAAGCAGAATTCCTTCAGGAAGACTTTTAGATGCTCAAGGAGCCCAAGCAGAAGTGAACGGTGAATTATTGCCCATTGAAGTTAGGATTTCAGACATTCATGTCAGCCATAATTTTATGGAGACTTTTGGGATGGAAATGGTTGCAGGACGTGATTTTGATTTTAACCTTGCCAGTGATTCTACCGAAGCATTTATTTTAAATGAATCTGCTGTTCGTGCTATTGGTTGGTCGAGTGCAGAGGAGGCAGTTGATAAACCATTTCAATATGGAATTAGGAGAGGATATGTAACAGGAGTCTTAAAGGATTTTCACTTTGAATCACTTCACCAACCGATTAGTCCCATGGTATTCCTGATTCCAACCGACCGTATCAATGAAGTAGCCATCAAAATTAAAGGCGAATACAAAGATGCCACCTTGGCATTTTTGCAAGAAGAGTGGTTAGCCATGAAGCCTGATTTTCCATTCAATTATTACTTGGTATCGGATAGGTTTGAACAACAATATAAAGCCGAGGAAAAGGTTGGGGCCATATTTGGCTTCTTTGCTGGATTGGCA
This sequence comes from Aquiflexum lacus, assembly GCF_015476655.1. Taxonomy (GTDB): domain Bacteria; phylum Bacteroidota; class Bacteroidia; order Cytophagales; family Cyclobacteriaceae; genus Aquiflexum; species Aquiflexum lacus. Next base: position 31,386 of record NZ_JABFHF010000012.1, on the reverse strand, counting down.
ATTTTGATTTCTGTATTGGGCTTGTTTGGCCTTGCAGCCTATGCTACGGAACAGCGAACAAAAGAAATCGGGATCAGAAAGGTCATGGGGGCGAGCATTTGGAGTATTGTTTCCCTATTGGGCAAGGACTTTCTTAAACTGGTGTTTTTTGGTTTCCTTTTGGCCATCCCCATAGCTTGGTATGGCATGAACGGGTGGTTGGAGAATTTTGCTTACAGTGTTTCTGTATCATGGATAGTTTTCCTAATTGCCGGGTTCTCGGCAACACTCATAGCTGCCTTAACCGTCAGTTCCCAATCCATCCGCGCAGCCATGATCAATCCGGTGGATGCTTTTAAGGTAGAATAAGTAGACGTGAGATATGAGACGTGAGATATGAGATTGGTTTGTTGTAGGGAAGAAGTTAGTGAAAGAAGCGAAGGGAGAAGCGAGAGATAAGAACCAAGAAGCGGGAGATAAGAGTTAAGGGTCGAGATGCGTGAGCCAAGAAAAAATTTGATTTATTAAATATGGGTATTCGCTGATATTCCTATACCAGATACATTAGGTTCTTTGGTCATAATATGTTCTTGTAGAATTAATTCTTTTGAAGATTAAACCTAATTGGTGGGCTTGTCTTTATTGATGAAAAAAACAGATCAGTTTCAAATTATGATGTGAAAGCTCTGTCTCATCGGGTTTTGAACAAAAGTTTTCATTTCATCAAATAATTATTGGTAAAAACGAAGATATTTATAGTTCTGAATAATTTTTGATTTGTTATTTTTTTAACTAATAAATTTTGTTGATTAACTGTATTGCAACATTTTTTTTGTATCGCAAATTCTGATTACATTTAATGGTAGCAGCGCTGTTTGGATTTCAAATTAAAAAGACAAACTCTTTAAAGACCTTATGTTATCATATTTTAGGCAATTGATTTTTTTGTTTCTCCTTTCATTTTTCTTTACGAGTTGTACAGAAGAAAAAAAACCTACAGCAGAAAAAGGTATTCTTGAAGCATCTGAATGGAATTTCCAAAATAAGGGTATTATTCCCTTAAATGGAGAATGGGAATTCTATTGGAATCATCTATTGGATCCGACTGATTTTATAACCTTGCCTACAAAATCTTATATAGAAATTCCAGGTGTCTGGAATGGTCAGGTGATTGACAATGTCAAATTGCCAGGTTCAGGTTTTGCAACCTACAGGTTATTGATAAAGACAAGTGGCAATAATGAAAGATTAGGGATTAGGATACCTTTTCACTTTACCGCTTACAAGCTTTGGATCAATGATAACCTTCTTGCTGAAAATGGCAAAGTTGGGACATCGAAGGAAGAGATGATTCCTCAGACTTTACCCCAATATATATACTTTGACACGGAGGGAAATGAAATAGCTATTACACTTCAGGTATCTAATTTTTATTTCGACAAAGGGGGGACGCCGGCAGCATACAAGCTAGGAAATGAAAATCAGATAAAGAAAATGCACTTAAGGCAATTTGCAATTGATTTATTTCTGACGGGGAGTCTTTTTATCATGGCTTTTTATCATTTAGGGCTGTATTATCTGAGAAGAAAAGAAATCTCTACATTATACTTTAGCATCTTGTGTTTTTTGATTATGCTAAGAACAATAGGCTTGGGAGAGACTTTTTTGATATCCTTATATCCGGAATTTAATTTTGAGATTTATATTAAGTTGATTTTTCTTGGGGCTTTCCTTGGACCCTCTATTTTTACTTTATTTATAGAAAACTTGTTTCCAGAAGATTCAAAACCTATCCTTGGAAAAATAAGCATTTATATGGGGGTTATTTTCTCCTTGTCCTTGTTATTTCCTGCTAAAGTTTCCACGTTTTTATTAAATCCATTCTACCTGGTTTTGGCGTTTACGCTCTTCTATCAAATGTATGTCCTGATTAAAGCGACATGGAATAAGAGAGATGGTGCCTTGATTGCCTCTGTTGGGATGTTTGTCATGTTTCTAGCTGCATTTAACGATATCCTGTTTGATAGTCAGATTATCAATAGCGGATATTATACCCAATATGGATTGCTGTTTTTGATATTTTGTCAGTCGTTTCTTATTTCATTAAGGTTTTCCAAAGCGTTTACTTCCGTGGAAAACCTCTCCCAACATATTCTCAAAATCTATAAAGCCAATAGCCGATTTGTACCAAGCGAATTTTTAAGTTTCCTTGGTAAGGAAAGTATAGTGGATGTTCATTTAGGAGATCATGTAATCAAGGATATGACCATATTTTTTGCGGACATCAGATCCTTTACCACTATATCAGAATCGATGACACCGGAAGAGAATTTCAACTTTATCAATTCGATTTTAAAGCGAATTAGCCCCATTGTGAGGAAAAATAACGGATTCATCGACAAATTTATGGGGGATTCGATCATGGCATTATTCCCCCTTGACCCTAAAGATGCCATTACTACCGCAGGTGAGTTACTCAAAGAATTAGAGTCTTTCAATGATATCAGGATAAAGTCCGGGTTGCAGAAAATTGATATTGGGATTGGGATCAATTCAGGGTCTTTGATGCTAGGTACAATTGGGGAAGAAGAGAGAATGGATGGAACGGTTATTTCTGATGCCGTGAATTTAGCTTCTCGGCTTGAAAGCCTTACCAAAGTCTATGGATCTAACATCATTGTCAGCGAGCATTTGCTTAAAGAGGTGAGTGATAATATCAGGATAGATTATCGATTCCTTGGAAATGTTCAGATAAAAGGAAAATCTGGTTCTGTTGCCATTTATGAAATATTCTCTTTTGATGAATCCGAAATTTTTAAAGCGAAATTAAAAACTAAAACCAATTTTGAAAAAGCCATAAATTGTTATCAAAACAAAGACTTCTCAGGAGCTAAGATATTATTTGAAGGTGTTCTTGAGGATTTACCAAATGATAAAGCTGCTGAATATTATTTGGATAAAGTTTCAGTATTGATATAGTATTTTAAAATCCACCTAAACATGAAAGTAAAATGAATATCCCTTTTCGAAATCCAATAGTTCATGATTCGGGAGACTCAAGTTTTCCGGGCCAATACGAACTGACCGATGCCGCATTAGATCAATATAAAATTGAAAGAGCGAAATTTGGCACTACTGAAATTTTACTGGCAGATGGGTCTTCATTTACAGTGAAAGATTATCAATATCTGCTTCCTGATGGCAAAATTGGAATGCATTTCGTTCCGATCAGCGACGATGGAAGTGTAATGGACCCAAACCATGCCTATGTACCCGGAGCCTCGCTCATTGATGCTTTTCTTAAAGAAAAAATGCAATTGGAAGAGGGAGACCCAATTTATGCACTTATAAATTACTTCCATCCCGAACAAAATAAAGGAAACCTGGAATTTTTCTTGACCAAATCCGACAAAATAGAATTGGGATTTACGCATTTGGGCGCTTACTACGGAAATGGCTACACGACCAACGCACCGATGCTTTACCATAGCCATAAATTTGGGGTAAATGGCAAAGTAGACGGAACACCTTTTGGCTATCCTGCAAACGTTCAGATCATTTCCCTTGAAGGTGTCCCGCAAGGAACTTTAAACAAAAACCTACAATACGTGGATACTTGCCTTAACAGTGGTATCATGTTTCCCAAAGATTATAAAAACTCCAAATTCAGACCTATCGATATCAATACCGCTTTGATGTTTTACAGAGACTGGATAAAATTTGAAGGATACCTGAGAAATGACGATACCTGGTTCACTTACTGTGCGGCACATAAAACCTTGGTAGCAACAATCGCTTTGAATTTACCACATAATCTAATCTCTTTTCAGGAAATTTATGGTGAAAATGAGGGCAAAGACCTTTACAATAGGTTTGTAAAATTTTATTCAAATATCATTGGTCCTGATCCCGGGTTTACTTCCAAAAATGAGACTTTTTTTGAGCCATTATGGAAAAAGCAAGGCTTTACGGCTAAACAAATAAGCCCATTTACCCTAAAGGAATATGAGGCTTATGATACAGCACGAAGGGGAGGTTTATTGAATGGATTTAAAGGAAAAAAACCACTTCAACCATCTGAAGCAACCTGTTGGGCACCACAGAGTGCTGCTGATGTGATGTTAGATATTATCCAGTTCTATGCGGATATGTTGGACGTTGGCCCAATTGTTTCAAGTACCATTATTTTGGCATTGATGGAAAAGATAGATGATAGGATGGGGATAAGTAAGTTGGAATTTTTAATGCACGCCATGCCCATCATCGAAAAACTAATGATGGCACATGCCCATATTTATGCTGCCAAAGATCCCAAAAATTATCTTCAAAACACCTTCAGTGAACTTTACCTCGCTTTTGGAGGGAACAAAAATGATGAATTGGACTTTGAAAAGGAGATCAAAAAACTGCATAGTTTTAAAGGACTTGCAGCGTCCTTATTCCACTTTATAAAAAGCGACCCAAAACCAATAGCTATTGCTGCATGGGCGCTTTTTGAAGTATTTACCCAACATGATAAAATTATCAATGAAGGTACGATGTCACCTGCTGACGCCTATGTGAAGATGATGGAAAGTATACAGGATGATTTGGAAAATGATAGGCAAATTACCGTCAAGGAAAAGGACAAAATTGAATACAATACGCCCCCTGCCATTACCCATCTGATGAGTATAGGAATGTATCAGCCGGGGCAATTTGTTAAGGTCCAAGAAGTCTGTACTGTCGTGGATTTTGGTGAGGTTCAACTAAAGCAATCAAATACCTAAACTATTTTAAATAAAAAAGCCATGTCTGATAAGAAAACAAATACCATTAATTTTAGAAATCCCGAATTGACTCAGGAAATGAAAGATTTGCTGATAGAACTAAGGGAAATAGTAGCTAACCCTGTAGTAGAGGCCGCCTATAATGATGCCATTTCCAAAGTGGACCCCTATTTAATGGATGGTACCCCAAATCCCTGGACAGGAAAAACGATTGATTATTTTGTCGATTATTTTGAAGATTGGTTCACTTTTCTGCCAACACCGGATGGTGGTTTGGGAAAAATTGTCCCTTTCACCTACTTCTACCTTAACAACAAGACAGCCTTTTATTTTTTAAATACCCTGCAAAGCCGAAAAAACAAAGATGTTTCTTACACCAAAGAAATATTCAATTGGACGGTACAATTCATCAAGGAACACGGCAGGTATATGGATTCCCCTGCCTCGCTTAAATTTCTAGAACTTTGGCTAAAAGACCCTTCCTCAGAGATTGATGATTTTATTGTTCCGGAAGGAGGTTTTAAATCATTCAATGAGTTTTTTACGAGAAAGCTTAAACCTTCGGCAAATGCAAGACCAATTGCCTTTCCTGAAGATGACGCTTTAGCTGTGGCATCTGCGGATTCAGAAATCAATTTCATAGAATCCGATCTGACCTTGTCAAAACAATTAAATGTGAAATCAAGGCAAATTAATGTGAATGACTTATTAAATGAATCCGAATTCGCTAAGAATTTTGTTGGGGGCACAGCGGTGTCCTGTGTCCTGATGCCAAACAATTACCATCGTTATCACTCGCCTGTTACCGGAGAAATTGTAGAGTCCCAAGAAGTCCCGGGCATTTACAATGGCATCATTGATGGAGAAGATTGGTTTAACAAATGGAATGTGGGAGAAAGCACCACTGATTTCAGTATTTTTGAAGATTTCCACCGTGCCTATTTTATTATTGAAACAAAAAAATATGGTTTTGTAGCCATCATTCCCGTGGGACTCAACACCATCAGTGCCATAGCGCCCTCAATGATCAATAATCAATCAAGCATGGTCCCCAAAGGTGCAAAACCGGTACCTATAAAAAAAGGAGATGAATTGGGACATTTTGCATATGGAGGATCCCTCAATATCTTGTTGTTCCAGAAGGGTGTATTCAATTCCATTTCACTATTGATGGGGCAAAGATTGGGAAGAATGAACCCTTTATCCACACCATAAAATTTATCAGCTATTTCCCCAATCTTTAAATTTCTATCATATGATTTGAAATGATGTATTTGGATTATTGGTGCTTTACAATCGGCATTTAAAAAATATCAGGTATATTGTTGGAAACATATTGTTCGGTTTGATTCAAGAATAATTGATGAATGTAAACCGCAATTTTTTCCTATCTATAATATGAAAAAAATACTCTTTTTCTTAAAAGAATTATTGGCAACCTTTTGGTTTTTGCCGGTGATTATTATGTGCTTTTCGGTTTTTTTATCCATAGGTTTGGTGTATTTGGATCGAATGGTTACTATTCCTTATGATGGTTGGCTTCGATTTTTTTTGGTAAACAGCTCTGATTCTGCACGTAGTATATTGTCAACTATTTCAGGGGCAATGATAGGTGTAGCAGGAACAGTTTTTTCTGTGACACTTGTGGCATTGACCTTAGCCTCTTCTCAGTTTGGACCCAGGCTGATTAAAAACTTCATGTATGTAAAGCTCAATCAGGTCGTTCTGGGCTCTTATATATCCACCTACTTATATTGTCTCCTTGTTTTGAATGCCGTAAAAGACAGTGACGATTATAGTTTCATTCCTTCCATTTCTATTTTTGCTGCAATTTTGGCCGCATTGGCAAATATTATTTTGCTCATCGTATTTATCCATCAAATAGCGATCAGTATTCAAGCAGATAAAGTAATTTCTGAGATTTCGGATTTTATTGCAAAACAAGTAAATACACTATTTCCCGAAAAAATAGGAGAAGAAAAAGAAGGAATGGATATTGATGCTGTTTCAGCTATTTCTGCTTATAAAATGCAGAAATCTATAAAATCTCCCAAAAGTGGTTATTTTCAATATATCGATGGTGAATCTTTGCTAGAATTTGTAGTTAAACAAAATGCGCTATTGGAGTTGCATTACCGTCCGGGTAGTTATTTGGTTAAAGGTATGGAAATAGGTATCCTTTATACAAACAAGAATTTGGAGAACGAAGCCATGGAAAACCTGTTAGTTCCGTTTGTCATCGGCAAAACCAAAACATCACAGCAAGACCTTGAATATTCCATACATCAGATGGTGGAAATTGCTGCAAGAGCACTTTCACCAGGAGTTAATGACCCCTTTACGGCAATAGCTTGTATTGATAATCTAACTACCACCATGTGTTATTTGGCACAGGCAATATTTCCTTCAAAATATCGGTTTGATGATGAGGGATATCTTAGAATAATAGCAGATAATTTGGATTTTGAGGGGGTTTTAGATGCAGCATTCAATCAAATACGACAATTTTCAACAGGTAGCACTGCTGTCATCATCCGGTTAATGGAAGCATTGACAATATTGCTTGAATTCACAAAAAAAGAAAACTACAAAAAAGCAGTAATCAGGCATGTTGAAATGGTACTGGCCAAAGGTGAAGGAGATATCAAGGAAAAGCATGACCTCGATGATCTTAGAAAACGAGCTGAAAAGATTTTGAAGAAATAAGGAGGTGGGATTAATTATTCCCACATCCATTTTTTGGGAACCTCGATAGGAATGAATGGTCAAGGTTAATATACAAGCATCTTGATCATCATTTGAAGCAGTTTGATAGCTATTGATAATTTGATTTTTTTATTAATTTGTTCTAAAGATTTTTATCAAACCCTTTACATAATTAATTTTTTTCTCTCACCAATCAACTCCAAATCTCCTAGCAAAACCCCCAAATTCGTCCGCCCACGAACAAAAATGTTCGCAGCAAAAGACTCTAATCCCTGAATTGAGTCTATTTCAGCCAATTTTGGGCATTTTGACTTGGCATGGGTATTGGCAAGAACATGTTGGTCTGGAATGGTTATTTTTATTTCCGGGATTCTTGAGAATGTAATCTTTGAAGGATATGCTAAAAAACTACCTCATCATCGCCATTAGAAATATCAAGCGGAACAAGCTCCGTACTTTGGTCCATATATTGGGTCTTTCCTTGGGGATTGCCATATGTTTGGTGATTTTCACTGTAGTCTGGAATGCCTACAGTTTCGATAGGTTTCATGCAGATAGCGAAAGGATTTTCAGAATCAATACTATTGAAGAATGGGAGCCGGGAAATATCTTTCAAACTTCCGCCACCAATGGACCTTTGGGAGAAGTGATTGATGAGGAACTTTCCTTTATAGAAAATAAAGGCAGGTTGTATACCCTGTACGAGACTATGGTGGTCATACCGGAGCAAAACAAAGTGATAGGAAGAAGTAACAGGGTGGCCTTTTCCAATCCGGGATTTTTTGAGATTTTCCAACGGGAGTGGATTTCCGGTAATCCCCAAACAGCCTTGCAGGAACCATATTCTGCGGTGATTTCCGAAGTCAGTTTACAAAAATACTTTCCTGGATTAGATGCCAATGATGTTTTGGGAAAAGAAATCTTATGGATCGATGCTTCAGATTCCATTTATGCGCAGGTCCAAGGTGTAGTGGCGGATTATACTGAAAATTCGGACTTTATTTTTACGGATTTTATTTCCTTTAGCACCATCGCCAAAAAAGAGAAAGAGGATTGGTATGGCCTTCACAGTTGGACTAATCTGAATACCTCTAGTCAATTGTTTGTGAAGATTGGAGAAAATTCGAGTAAAGCCAATTTGGATGAAGGCCTTGCTGTTTTGGCAAAAAAATACTTCAGCGAACAGGATAGCCACCCGGATTTTATCGGAGAACCTCTTGAGGAGATTCATTTTTCTGAAAACTACGATGATACGACTGTTTCAAAAACTCTTTTGAATGGACTGATTTATATAGGTATCATTATTTTGCTGTTGGCCTGCCTGAATTTTATCAACTTAGAAACTGCATTGGCTATCAATAAGGCCAAGGAAGTGGGAATCCGGAAAACTTTGGGCAGCAACCGTGGTCAATTGATATTTCAATTTTTGAGTGAAACTTTTGTTTTGGTGATTATTGCCTCTGTGGTTTCTCTCTTTATTGCTGATTTGATTAAAATCTATTTTGCAGATTACCTTCCTGCAAATTTCGAAGCTTCTTTTCTTAGCCAATTGAGCTTATTATTCTTAGCTGCCAATACAATCATCTTGACTTTGGTTTCTGGATTGTATCCAGGTTTCGTTTTGGCCAATTACCAACCGCAGCGGGCACTCAAGGGAGAATTGCATCATGAGCATGGCTTTTCATTTGGGGTATTTCTTAGGAAAAATCTGGCAGTTTTGCAGTTTACCGCCTCCATTACTTTTATTATCATGGTCTTGGTCTTGACCAGCCAATTGAAATACATCAGCTCTCAACCCTTGGGATTTGAAAAAGAAGCGGTGATGTACACGAATCTTCCATTTATGGGAGAAAGGTCCCAAAGGGAATTGTTGGCAGATAGAATCCGAAATGAAAGCTTTGTGGAAGGGGTAAGCTTGAGTAACAACTTGGTTTCTTCCAATGCCATTTGGACTTCAGATGCCTATGTGATGGTAGATTCCATTGAGCAACAGCTCAATGTACATGTGATGAATGTGGATTCGGCTTTTGTGTCCGTTAACGGAATTCATTTATTAGCTGGTAGAAAGGCCCATAATGTGGCCAATGAAATATTGGTTAACCGCAATTTCCTTAGAGCCTTGGGTTCCCCCGACGCCGGGGAAGTGGTGGGTCAATCTATCCGCTTTGGCGCTGAACAAAGAATAATTGTAGGGGTGGTAGAGAATTTTAATGCCCGTAACCTGAAAGAGGAAATCATGCCTATGGTATTGATTTACCAGCCTGACTACTATTTCCTGCTAACAGCCAAAATATCCTCACAACAAAATCTTGCCTATGCCAAACAGCGATTGGAATCATTGGTAGAGGAAGTGTTTCCTTATGAAGCTTCCGGATTTAATTTTATGGACGAGGTATTGGAGGGTTTTTATGAGGAAGACAGAAAGATCCAAGGTGTCTTAGGTTTTGCAGCAGGAGTGGCCATTCTGATTTCTATTTTGGGACTGTTTGGTTTGTCTTCCTTTACTATTGCTCAAAGAACCAAAGAAGTCAGTATCAGAAAAGTTTTGGGCGCAGGTATACTTCAGATCATCGCTTTAGTCAGCAAACAATATGTATGGCTTGTGCTGATGTCCTTTGCCTTGGCGGCTTATCCAGCTTATTACCTTAGCAATATGTGGTTACAGGAATTTGCATATAAAATAGACATGCCCTATCTGATTTTCGCAGGTGTAGGATTAGGAGTTTTGATACTGGCCTTACTGGTAGTCGGATTTCATTCCCTCGGAGTAGCCAAGACCAATCCCGCGAAGGTGTTGAAAAGTGAATAGTGAACTTATGTACCATCCGCCACGGCGGACAAGGTGTAAAAAGTACGATGTACAATGTATTTGGTCTGTTCAAGACCTAAGGAGCATTTCCTGATTATTGGGAGGTGGAAAAACAAAAACTTGGAAGAAAATGTCAAATAAAATCAAAAGGTACAATTCTGAATCGAGTTCCATCTCATGGTACTCGGTACATGGTACTTGGTACAAATACCAAACCTCAAACCCATGCTAAAAAACATCCTAAAAATAGCCTTTAGAAGCTTTTGGAAAACCAAGAGCATATCCATCATCAATGTTTTGGGTTTGTCTTTAGGTATTGCCCTTTGTCTGATCATTGCACTTTTTGTCCATAATGAACTGAGTTACGACAGGCACTTTCCGAATTCAGAACGGATATATCGGGTGACTTCTGATATTGTCTTTGGTGGCAATGCCTTTAACATGACTTTTGCGCCTGCACCAATGGCAGAAGCTTTGGTGGAAGAGATACCTGAAGTAGAGGCCTCTGTACATTTTAGAAATCAGGGTTCTTTTCTGATCAAAAGATTTGATGACAATATCAAAGAGGGTAAAGTAATTTTTGTAGGGCAGAATTTCTTGGATGTATTTGACATTCCTTTGGTACAGGGAAGTAAACAAGGAGCTTTGGACAAACCCAACACCATGTTGATCAGCCAAACCATGGCAGATAAGTTTTTTAAAGGAGAAAATGCAGTGGGGCAAAGCTTGGTATTGGACAATAAAGAAGACTACAAAATCACAGGAGTCTATGAAGATATTCCCGAAAACAGTCATTTTAATTTCCATGTGCTACTAGCCGCCGAGGGATTGCCTGAAGCAAAGTCCGGACATTGGTTGGGGAATAATTTTCAGACCTATATTCTGGTCAACCCCAATGCTGATAAAAGTGAAATGGAGCAAAAGATAGCTGTAATGACTGAAAAACATTTGACTCCTATGTTGAAGCAAGTTATGGGTGAAGATTTTACAGTAGAGCAATTCAAAGCCAGTGGAAATAAGGTGGAATATTCCTTACAGCCCCTGTTGGACATTCATTTGTACAGTGACTTGTTGGGTGAGTTCAAAGTCAACTTTTCAATTACCTACATATATCTTTTTGTGGCCATTGCGGTATTTATCCTGCTGATCGCCTGCATCAACTTTATGAACCTGGCCACTGCCAAATCCTCCAACCGTGCCAAGGAAGTTGGAGTCCGCAAAAGTATGGGTTCAGGCAGGGGAGATTTGATTTTCCAATTCATGGCAGAGACCTTTTTGATGAGTTTTATTTCTTTTATCCTCGCTGTATTTATAGCTTCTATTTTGCTGCCCTTTTTCAATGTCTTGGCAAGTAGAAATTTAAGCCTGCCACTGGGTGAAATAGAGTTTTATTCATGGCTACTGATTGGCGCCATGCTAGTTGGACTGATTGCCGGGATATATCCTGCGGTTTTTTTGTCTGGTTTCAAGCCTGCCAAAGTTTTGAAAGGGGATATTTCCAATGGTATGAAAAGTTCTACGGTCAGAAGTTCCTTGGTGGTATTTCAGTTTTCAATTTCCATTATCCTGATTTTCTGTACGATAGTGCTTTTTTCCCAGATGAATTTTATCCAAAATAAAAACCTGGGTTTCAATAAGGATCAGATTGTTATGGTCCATGACCTTTATGCCTTAGGGAATCAAAAACAAGCTTTCAAACAAGAGATTTTGGGAAGTTCTTTGATTGAAAAAGGGACTTTGAGTGGATTTTTACCGGTGTCGGGTACCAACAGGTCCGACAACCCTTGGTGGGTGATGGGCAGGGATATCCAAGATCAGGAAAATATGGTTTCTATCCAGAATTGGAGTGTGGATTTTGATTATGTGAAGACATTGGGGATGAAGGTGGTTCATGGAAGGGATTTCTCCATGGATTTTCCATCCGACTCTTCAGCAGTAATTATCAATGAATCAGCTGTAAGGAACTTTAATTTCGAAGGTGATCCTATTGGGCAGAAAATCACAACATTTACAGGGGATAATGTGTCAGGATTGAATAAGGATGATTTGGAGGTCAGAACGGTAATTGGCGTTGTAGAAAATTTTCATTTTGAATCTTTAAAAGAAAATATTGGGGCTGTGTTGATGTATGTCGACCCCAATCCTACAGGTATAGCTTCCTTTAAATTTGGGACACAAGATGCGAAGGAAGTATTGCAGTTGTTGGAAAGTAAATGGAAAGAATTGGCACCGGGACAGCCTTTTAATTATGAATTTTTGGATGAGAGATTTGCTTCTATGTATGCTTCAGAGACTAGGATAGGGAAGGTTTTTGCTGCTTTTACCGGATTTGCAATTTTCATCGCCTGCATGGGATTGTTTGCTTTGACGGCTTTCACGGCAGAGCAGCGTAGGAAGGAAATCGGGATCAGAAAGGCCTTGGGAGCATCCGTAAGTTCATTGGTATTGTTGCTCTCAAAGGAATTTACCAAGTTAGTCTTAGTGGCCTTTGTTATTGCGGCACCCTTGGCTTGGTGGGGAATGAGCAAATGGCTGGAAGATTATACATACAGGATAGACTTGGGTTTAGAAACAGTTCTCTTTGCCATAGGAATCGTCATGTTAATTGCTTGGTCAGTCATGGGAATACAGTCTTTGCGGGCAGCTTCTACCAATCCTGTCGATTCTTTGAGAGGAGAGTAGGGGTAGGGAAGATGAAGAGACAAGAGCCAAAAAACAAGAAGAGGCGAGACAGGGGTATGTTGGAAAGGGGAGGGTGAAATTTCCACCGTCATTCTGAAAGGAGCTTATTGAATCCTGGCTTATATGAGAATCCAAATGCGTATTGAAGAATCTATGACCTTAAAAAAGCGAGACAATTTCAATAAAGAAAACACAAAGTTTTTTGGTGGGTAGTCAGAGGCAAGATACAAGGAATAAGAAAAGGAAGAAATTACTACTGATTTAGGTTTTCTGTACTTACCTGATGATGTGCTTCGTGACGGAAATGGAAGGCAATTAGTTTACTGCCATTGATCTGATTCTTTAATAAATTAACTGTAAATTCTCAAATTTTTATAATTTGCATGATGTTTTTAACCGTATGAAATGCTTCAAGATTAGAGTTTTACCCTTCATATTGATATTCATCTTACTAAATGGATTTGGACTTTTTGCACAGGATCTTTCCAAAGTAGATTCCTTGCAATACCTTATCGAAACTTCAAAAAACGATTCGATAAAAGTTTATCTCAATGTTGCCATTTCCAGAGAATATGCAAAAAAAGAGGTATTGGTTTCTCTGGAATATGGTGAAAAGGCCCTTGAAATTGCTTCGTGACGGAAATGGAAGGCAATTAGTTTACTGCCATTGATCTGATTCTTTAATAAATTAACTGTAAATTCTCAAATTTTTATAATTTGCATGATGTTTTTAACCGTATGAAATGCTTCAAGATTAGAGTTTTACCCTTCATATTGATATTCATCTTACTAAATGGATTTGGACTTTTTGCACAGGATCTTTCCAAAGTAGATTCCTTGCAATACCTTATCGAAACTTCAAAAAACGATTCGATAAAAGTTTATCTCAATGTTGCCATTTCCAGAGAATATGCAAAAAAAGAGGTATTGGTTTCTCTGGAATATGGTGAAAAGGCCCTTGAAATTGCTGAAAAATCCAAAAATCCAAAATATATCTCCTATGCGCTTTTCAATTTGGGAGTACAATTTTTTCAGCAGGGGGTGATGGAACTTGCCATTCCCTATTTTTATAGATACTTAGAAATCCACAAGGAGCTAAATGACGACAAGGCCATTGCTTATGCCATGACCAATATCGGTGCCATATATCTTCAGATCAAGGAATTAGATAATGCTTCTGAATATTTTGAAAATTCTTTGGAGATTTTTGAAAAAATTTATGCAGACTCGGAAAAGCCGGGTAAAGAAATCATCAGTATTTATAATAACCTTGGGGTGATTGCCAAGCAGCGAAATCAGAGTAATATCGCTATTGATTTCTATAAAAAAGGAATAAGTCTTGCCCGTAGGACTCCGGGGTTTGAAACCGAACTTAGCAACTTATTGAATAATCTTGGTACCATTTACATGGAGTTGGAAGAATTCGATAAATCATTTGTTTACCTGTCCGAAGCCTTTGAGCTCAGGGAAAGTAAGGATGACCGCTCAGGTCTGATTAAATCGTTTCTATCGATAGGTAAATTCCATAGGTCACAGCAAAAGGGGGAAGATGCCTTGGCATCTTTTTACAATGCGTTGGAATTGGCCCAAAAGGTTGGAGTTATTAGCTCTATTTCGGAATCTCAATATTTGATCTTTGAAATCTATCATGAAAAAGCCATGCTGGACTCCGCTTTAAAGTATCATTTGCTGCACACGGCACTTAAGGATAAAATAAATAATGAGAATGCATTAAAAGAATTGCAACAGTTTGAAATTACTTCCAATTTCAGAGAGAAGGAAAACCTTTTTCAAATTGAGTTGGATCGTAAGGAATCCAACATAAAATTATTAAGCTTGATTTCAGGGCTGATCATCATCATTCTCGGTCTTCTGTATTTTTTAGCCAATAATAGGAGCCGTCGATTGAGGCTGGAAAAGGAAAATATTATTTTAAATTCTAAAAACATCGCTTTACAAAAAACCAAGGTGGAAAATGAATTGACTGTCAAAACCAAAGAGTTGGCAACTGGGGTTATATACCAAATTCAAAAAAATGAACTGATCAAAAAAGTCATCGAGAAGCTTAAAAAACTAAGTATATCAGAAAGAAAAAACCAAACTGTCTTGATTAAAGAAATAATCGTAGAACTTAATAACGCCCAAAATCCATCTGTTTGGGAAGAATTTGAAATAAGATTTCAGCAGGTAAATGATGAATTTTATGATAAAATCAATGAGATCAACCCCCCACTTTCCACCAATGACAGAAGACTTTGTGCATTCCTGAAATTGAATTTGACAACCAAAGAAATTTCCTCCATCACAGGACAATCCTACCGAAGTATAGAAGTAGCTCGAACAAGACTTCGTAAAAAATTAAATCTCACCAACACTGAAACTAGTTTGGTAGAATATTTTTCAAAAATATAAATAGATGATAATAAGTTCATTAACATTTTTTGTAGTAGTAATGCATGGGTGATTTTTTGATATGTAGTGTATTTTTGCAGTACGAATTATAATTTATTCTTATTTTTATAATTAGTTTTAGCTTTTAACAATAAGAAACAAAATTATAAACATTAATTTATGAAAAAGTTTATTTACACAACAGTAGTACTGCTCTTTATGGGTTACAATGCTATGGCTCAATTCTCGCTCCGACCTCAGGTTGGGATTCAATTTTCAAATTTGACTTATGAGGCTGTCGAGGGTCAAATCAATAGCCAAAATGGTTTAAGCTTTGGAGCTGACGTTCAAATTGGAGGAACTTTATTTGTGCAACCAGGTCTCATGGTTACTCCTGTCAAAATGGAAATTGATAATGTTGGAGATATCGCTATTACAAAGTTAAATGTACCAGTGATGGTAGGTTTTAAATTATTTGAACCTGATGGGGGAAGAGCATTTGGGATGAGGGTGTTTGCTGGTCCAAACTTTGCATTCAATGTAAACGATACTATTTCTGAAGCAATTACATCTGTAACAACAGATGATTTAAATAACTTTCAGTTGTCTGCAATTGGGGGAATTGGTTTTGACTTAAGTATTTTATTTATTGATTTCGCTTATAAATACGGAATATCAGAAACTATCTCTCCTCGGAATGGAGTGGGTGCGGGTTTAAATGCTTTCATGATTAACGCAGGTATTAGAATCGGTTTTTAGTGACCCACTCTTGGGTTTACTTGTGTCCTATGTGTGTAATACTTACATAAGCACAAGGTTGGGCTAATCTTAGTTTCAATAGAGCGGACGATTTTAGTTGAATGAAACAATTTCGTTCGTTCTTATATTTTTAAAATAATCTTCCAGAGTTAATTTTTTTATAGTTAAAAATCTGGAAATACTTCAGTCGTTTTTAATTTCCCCTTTCTGTCGAAAAGAAAAAAAGTGAACCACTTTTTAGTTGTGTAGGTTCTATAAAAGGATTGTTTGAATTTTTAAATTAATAAAAACCATGCAGAAAATAGAGAATAAAACCGCACTGATTACAGGCGGAAGCAAAGGGATAGGTTATGGAATAGCTGCAGCTTTGGTGGCACAAGGAATGAAAGTGGCCATTACCAGCCGTTCCCAAAAATCAGCTGATGAAGCTGCTGACCATCTTAACAAAATTGGAGGAGGAGAAGCCATAGGTATTGAAGCCGATGTTAGGGATTTTGAATCTCAGACAAAAGCTGTAAAAAAGGTTATGGATAAATGGGGACAATTGGACCTCTTAGTGGCTAATGCCGGAATTGGTCATTTTGCACCGGTACAGGATCTGACATTGGAGCAATGGCACGAAACCATAGACACCAACCTAACAGGAGTATTCTATAGCCTTAAAGCCGGAGTGGAGGCTCTGAAAGCTACCAAAGGTTTTTTCATCAGCATTTCCAGTTTGGCAGGCACCAATTTCTTTGCCAACGGTTCGGCCTATAATGCCAGCAAATTCGGGGTTACAGGTTTTACACAAGCTGCGATGCTAGACTTGAGAAAAGAGGGGATCCGGTTCACGACCATTATGCCCGGTTCTGTAGCCACTTATTTCAATGACCATGTTCCCAATGAAAAGGATGCGTGGAAAATACAGATTGAGGACTTAGGACAAATGGTTGTTGACCTGATGCAAATGCATCCGAGGACCTTACCAAGTAAGATTGAAGTGAGGCCAAGCATGCCAGGATGATTTAATTCGTCCGCCAGCGAACAAAGTTGTTCGGATAAAATGGAGAAGTATTGCCCATTATTGCCCTTATACGGACAATTATGGGCTTTTTTTTGTGGCATGGCTTTGGGAATATGTTCGAAGTCGGAAGCCGGATGTCCCCTGCCTGCTGGCAGGCAGGGATGTTTCCGTTATCCATCAACAAACCAAAAATAAATATTTTACCATGGCATAAGGTTTTGTCTCATCCTGATTTCTATTGGAACTAGCGTCCCAAATCTCACGTCTCACGTCTCAAATCTCACGCCTGCCTGCCGGCAGGCAGGTCTAATTTTAAAGAAATGATCCAACTTACAAACATTGATAAATTCATTGAATCCCGATTTCAACGGGTTTTTATCTTAAAAGGGATAGATATCAAAATCGATCAGGGAGAATTCGTTACTTTCATGGGCCCATCAGGCGTAGGAAAGTCTACTTTGCTCAATATCATTGGGCTCTTGGATGAAGATTATGAGGGGCAATATTTTTTCGATGGCAAATCCATCAACGGGATGAAAGACAAACAAAGATCAGCTTTACATAAAACTGAGTTTGGTTATATTTTTCAAGCATATCACTTGATAGATGAATTGACTGTGTATGAAAATATCGAAACTCCGCTTCTTTATAGAAATGTTTCGGGTTCGGAAAGGAAAAGCATCATAGCTGATATTTTGGACCGCTTTAAAATGGTTGCTAAAAAAGACCTCTTTCCCGAGCAACTTTCAGGCGGACAGCAGCAATTGGTAGGTATAGCGAGAGCCATTGCAGGCAGGCCTAGGGTACTATTGGCCGATGAACCTACCGGAAATCTTCATTCTGCACAGGCAAAAGAAATCATGGAAGTTTTCAAGGAATTAAACAAAGAGGGAACAACGATTATCCAAGCAACTCATGCCCGCGAAAATGCAGATTATGGTACCCGTTTGATCGAAATGTTGGATGGTAAAATTGATCAGGATATTACAATTTAATATGAAAAAGATTTTAATTACTTATTTGGTCTTGGGCCTGTTTATTGGAGAACTTAAGGCGCAAGATACTATACCACTTTCTTTTCAGGAGGCAGTTAAAATTGGGTTGAAGCAAAACGTAACCTTTCAATCTCTGAACAATCAGCAGGATGTACTCCATATGGAAAAACGTGCTGCGCAAATGGGACACTTGCCTAGATTGAATTTGAATACATCAGTATTGCAGACCATAGGACAGCAGTTTCAACAGGTGGAAGGGCAGCTGATTGTAGTCAATCAGGTCAATAACATCATTGAAGGCGGCGCCAACGCACAAATGCCGATCTATAATGGGGGAATGAGAATCAAAAATACACAGGCCAGTCGCTATTTTGAGGAAGCAGGGGAATATGGCCTTTCAAGAGCCTCGCAGGAAGTGATGTTCAATATTGCCCAACAATACCTTCAAGTATTATTGGACGAAGAATTGTACCGTATCGCACTGGAAAATCTTGAAAATCAGAAAAAACAGTTGGAGCAGATTGAGGGCTTTGTTGAGGCGGGGCTGAGAACACTTTCAGACCAATACAACCAACAGTCTGAAGTTGCTAGATTAGAAACCGTAGCCCTAAATTCCAAAATTCAATGGGAAACAGATTTGTGGACGCTCGCCGAAACCTTGCAATTGGGTCCAAACAAACTTCCCGCACTTCAACCGGTTCAAATGGAAAATGTGGAGAGTGTTTACATGGGCAGGACTTTACAGGAATTGTATGATTTGGCATTTGAAAATAGACCGGACCTTGTTCAGCAACAGTTATTGGAAGAAGGAAATATGAAAATGGTGGCTGTTTCCAGGTCTGCCATGCTGCCACAGCTCAATGCATTTTTCAATTACAATACTTTCTTTACTTCTTTGGATGAAAGAAATATCAGGGATCAGTTTCTTACGATTTACCCAAGACGTACTTATGGAATTTCTTTAAATATCCCGATTTTCAATAATTTTGAAAACAAGGTTTCCGTTGCAAGAAGCAAAGTCAATCTACAGAACCAGCAACTTGAAAAATCAGCACTTGAAAGAAGGGTAACGCAAGAAACCAAACTGGCCTACGAAAATTTCAAAGCTTCCATCAAAAGAGAAGAAACAACTAAGGTGCAATTGGCCGCTGCTGAAGAAGCCCAAAGGGCCATTTCAGAGAGATTCAGGCTAGGGGTTTCCAACTTCGTGGACCTTGCCCAAGCCAATCAACAATTGGTCACCGCTCAGTCGGACTATGCCCAATCACTCTATACTTTATATTTTCAGGAAGTGATTTTGAGGTTTGCTTTGGGGGTGTTAGACGTGGAGGTTTAATTAGAAGAAAGAATACTGGTTTTAAAATTTAAAGAAGGCTATATAATAGTAAAATTCAAACCCAAGTTGGCTGTTCCAAAAAGGAGCAGCCTATTTTTTTGATGCATGCTTTGGATTTTCTGATTTGATCCAAACATCAGTTCAAAAAAAACCTCATATAATGGAACAAAACTTATTTTTTACCGCTTCACCAGCTCATAAACACTATATCTCGTAAATTCCTCTTCAGTCTCTTCACTAGGCTCTTCAGAAACCAAAATATGATTTCCATTAAAGGCAAATAATATATTGCCCCTTGGTGATTGGATTTCTGCAGGAATCTGTTTTCCTTTTTCAAAAACCAAAAGTTTTTGTTTTTCCTTTACCTTTTTTGAGGAGAAAGGACTGTCTTCTGAATTATTTGCTTCATATAAGGCAGGTGTGACGCCCTGAAAATAAGATAGAATCCAAAGCTGATTGCCTAAAGAGAGGAGTTTCTCATTTTTTCCGGACATAAAATTCAGTTCTTTCATTTTGGGATCATCCATCCCTGTGCCGATGGGCAAAGGATTATATTTCTCAAACGTACTATGGTTGATGGGAACTGTTCTTTTCAGTGCGAAATTGTCGTTGATGTCATATACAAGAATCTCATCTGCCAGATTATGTACGACTATTAATTCATTATCCTCAACAAAAAAAGATTTACCCATACGCCCATAATAAATAGCCTCTGTTTTCTTGTAATATGATTCCTGTTCGTAAGGAATAATGGATTTCATATCGCCGGATTCTGGATTTAATAAAGAAAAATTCTGAAGGGTATCCCTTCCTTCTTCATTGTAAATCAAAAGATGAGCTGATAGGAATGTGGTGGGGCCCACCAAGTACCTGGGTTTTCCATCCTCCAAAAAATAAGCTGTCTGCCCAAGTGGAATATTTGCCCTTACGGGAAGCGGAGATTGTATCCTCAAATTGGATATTTGATTGTAATCTTTGTCATAACTTAACAGTTGGAATGGCAGTTGGAAAATCCGCTCTCCATTAGGGCCAAAACTCATGCCCAAGGGAGTCCAATTACCCATATTATTTGGGCCATCCCCCCGGCGGTTGACCCTTTTTAGGATTTCACCTTTAGGAGAAATTTCCAGGATATCATTTTCCGCCTCCGAATAACCCAAAAAGATATTTTCAGCTTCATTGTAATCAGTAATCTGCACCCTCGTTAGATTATCAACCTGGAAGGAATCGGTTTTTACCAGTTGATAGCCCATTGATTCCTCCAAAGATTCACTGTTTTTTTGGCTACATGCCAACAATAGGCAAAGCGCCAATATTAGGTTTATGTTTCTCATGATGTTTAAGTTTAGGTAAACTTATTAAATATTTAGTTTATACCAAAGAGCATTTCAAAAAAAATCTTTAAAAATTGATTTGTGCATGAAAATCACTTTTAAATAAAAAGCTTGAATCATTTGAAAGTCACCTCAATCCTATTGCCGTCAGGATCTAAAGTCTCAAATTCATAGTAGCCATCTCCCGTAGTTCTGGGACCTCTGAGAATTTCAGAACCTGCTTCCGAAAGTTCTTGGGCTTTTTCATCTACCTCTTCTTTCGAATTGGCTCCAAATGCCAAATGTATCAATCCAAGGTGTTGTTTGGACTTTCTGTCATTTAAATTGGCTGGGATTTTTGCCATCTGCATGATTTCCAATCTGGCACCTCCTGAAAAGCTGATAAAATAGCTTTTGAATCCGGTCTTTTTATTGTGGTAAAGTGAATTTGCTTTACCATGGAAATGTAGACAATAAAAATCTTTCAGAAGTTCGAGTTTCTCTGTCCAAATTGCAACGTGTTCCAATGTCATCATATCAATGCGTGGAGTTAATGGAGGACCTGTAGTCCAGTTAAAATGGAATGCTTGCTAATAAGTAATGTCAAGATATTTAGAAAGTTTCATGCATTTTCCCTACAAAGTAGGAACGATCAAAAGGGCTTTTAATGCCATGCAATTTTTATAAACCTTCTTTTCAATCATGCCTAGCACCTTCCATAACCTTGAAAATATGCAATACTGCCGGGAAAATAGCATCCATGGATTCGGCAGCACCTTTGGTGGAACCTGGCAATGCCAATACCAAACTGTCACCAACCAATCCGGCTACACTCCTGGAGAGCATGGAATAAGGCGTTCGGTTCTGGCCATAGGACCGAATTGCCTCTTCAATTCCCGGGACTTCTTTTTCCAACATGGGTCTGATGGCCTCCGGGGTTACATCCCTGGGAGACAGTCCTGTACCTCCTGTGAAAATCAGTAATTCTACTTTTTCTTCGGTGTATTTTTTTACCCTATCCTGAATGACGGACTTTTCATCAGGAATTATAATATAGTCAGCTATCTGAACGCCGTGTTTTTCTAATTTTTCTATGATTGCCTTTCCCGCCCGGTCTTCTTTGTCACCGGCTGAAATGGAATCCGAACAAACAATCACAGCTGCTTTGAAAGCATTTTGATCCTTTTTATTGTAATCGGTTTTTCCACCTTTTTTCTCCAAAAGTTTGATTTGGTTGATGCTAATGCCTTTGTCGATGGGTTTGAGCATGTCATACATCGTCAATGCGACAACTGAGGCCGCGTGCATGGCTTCTACTTCTACGCCTGTTTTATAGATGGTGTGGATTTCAACATGGACATGGATGTCCAGCCCTTCGATTTTATATTGGATAGCGGTAAATTCAATGGGCAGGGGATGGCAATCGGGAATCATGTCGGCAGTTCTTTTGGCTGCAAAAAGTCCGGCTGTTTTTGCCATTTCAAACACATCTCCCTTGGGTACATTTTTCTCCACCAATGCCTTTATGGTATCATAAGAACTGACGCTTACAATCGCTTGAGCAATTGCTTTCCTCAGTGTGGGGGATTTGTGGGTGATGTCAACCATTGGGTTTTGTGTTTAAGATATGAGATATGAGAAGCAAGAACCAAGAGCCAAGAAGCAAGAACCAAGAACAAATCTAAAATCTAATATCAACAATCTTCAATCCCACCCTTCATCCTTCATCCTTCCTTCCTTATCCTTCTAAAACCACCCGCTCACCTTATTGATCACTTCCGACCAGGACCTTGGGTTTCGAAGGGGGCCTCCTATCTGTTCTTTTAAGAAATCTATATGTTTTTCATTGATAAGTTCAATGGTTTTTTGCTTGGCTTCTTTATCAGTGGATTTTCTTCTTGATCCTTCCCTTATTCTATAATAAAAACCAGTTATCGGAAGCTTGACGACTTCTCCTCCTGATTTTAGCATATTTATCCAAAATTCCCAATCTTCCCATCCCCAAGTCATTCGGGTATCATAGCCACCACATTTTTCCCAATCTGATTTTTTGTAAAGTGCCGAGACAAAGATCATGTTGTCCAATGCCAATGCTTTTTTGGAAAAAGGTTTGAGTTGCCAGTGACCGGATTTGTTCCCGAATTTATTAGCTTCGGAGTAAACCACTTTTACCTCCTCATTTTTTTCAAATATATCAACAGCTTCTTTGATATAATCCTTACTGATTTTGTCGTCTCCATCCAAAGGAAGGATATATTTGCCTCTTGCTGCTTTGATGCCGACATTTCTAGCTTTTGAAGGGCCAGCATTTTCCTGCATGATGACATGTATTATCTCAGGATATTTTTGATGGACTTTGAGAGCTACTTTAGCAGAATGATCATGACTGCCATCATCTACAATAATAATTTCAAAATTGGGATATGTGCTGCTCAGAACAGAATCGACTGCTTCTTCTAAAAAAAGAGCCTGATTATAACATGGGATGATAATACTGACTAATGGAAACATCTATGTAATTTACCGGAATGGCTAAAGATCAAAAATAATTCCAATCTGAAGAAAAATCGAAGTATTTCAATATTAATTTACTTGACCCGTGGTTCGAATTGAAATACAAAGAGAAACAATACCAAATATCATGAACAGATGGGCAACATATTTGTTGATAATTTAGATAAATTTTGGATTTTGAAATGTCAGTGATTTCTCAAAATCTTTTTCCAAATCAAAAATCGATACGTGACTCTCATGATCCTTCATCAGAATTTCAAGGGATTTCCTAGAGTTCTCAATTTCAACACTGTATTTTTTGTATTCCAAAAAGCTTTTTAGGATCCAAAAATTTCCTATCAAAAATTTCGGGAGAACTTCAAATAAGAACAGTTGCATTTTCCAAAAAGGAAGATGCCTGCTTTCTACATGTATGGCGTGCAATAACATCCTGTTTCTGAAATAAATGGATTTCATTTTCCTTCTTTTACAAGCACTTTTTATGGTATGGCATCCAAGATGGTAGCATATGGATTTGTGCTCGTAGTAGGATTTCCATCCAACTCGCCATGCCCTCAATCCAAGATCAAGGTCCTCTGAATAGAAAGGACTGAAAATTTCATCAAAGCCTCCCAACTCCCTCATTTTTTTGGTCACCACCAAGGAATTTGCCCCTGATAGAAAAATGGTCGGGGTTTTCCTTTTATTGGAGGAAGTTGAATAAAATTGTTTGTTGACTTTGATTTTGAAACCTTTAAGAACAGGTAATTTCGCGGCACCTTCAATCCTATTGCCATCAGGCGTCAGCATTCTACCCATCACCCCAAATGTATCTTCAAGTTCAAAGTATTGCCATTGTTCACTAAAATAACCTGGAGTCAGCTTGACATCTGAATTCAAAAAGAGACAGAGTTCGTGTTTGGCAGCTTCAAGACCTTTATTACAGGTATAAGAAAATCCCCCATTTACTTTATTTTGAACAATAATTATTTGGGGAAAATTTTGACTTAGAAAATCAACGGATCCATCAGTTGACGCATCATCCACTACGATAATTTCATAAGGTACATTTTCAACTTCTATTGCTTCGATGGTATAAGGCAGATACTGCTCTAGTAAACTTAAACCATTAAAATTCGGTATGATGATTGAAACTGACTTTTTTATGCCCATAAATGAAAGTTTTACTTAGGACGAAGGGATTTGATTAAATGCAACAAAGATTTGATAAATGGAAAGTGAATTTATAAAATAAATCCACTTTTTACTTTTTTTATAAAAAATTTATTTAGAAATAATTTTTTCTTCAAAAAAATCGATCAAAAATTATAAAAAATGAAATACTGTTTATATTTTTCAGGTTAATTAAAATCCTACTAGACCTTTTGTCATTCGTTAGCTCTTATTTTTAACTTTGCTTCCAAAGCACCATAACCTATGAACAACATTTTAAAATTTATTGCCCTATTGATTTTGTTCATTTCGATGAGTTGCTCATCAGGCAGAGATAAAGAGGCTATTTCACGCATTGAAAAATCAATTGAAGCTCATGGGGGACAAATGGCCTGGGACCAATTACGGACTTTTTCTATGGAAAAGGAAAGCTGGTTGTATTTTGAAGATGGACAAATTGAATCTCATTCATTACAACAAAATGAATTCAGACTCAAGCCTTACTTCGAAGCAAAAATGTCTTGGGAAAAGGATAGCATTACCCATAAAGTAATCTTTGATGGGATTAGAACACAATATTTGATGGGAGAAAATGTAATACAGAATGAAGGGTTTCTACGCAATAAAAAGAGAGATATTGATGCAGCTTACTATGTCATGACAAAGCCTTTTGACTTGTTGGATGTTGGGAAACAACTTTCCTATCTTGGATTGTCAAAACTTCCTGATGGGAAGGAAGTGGAAACAGTTAAAGTTATTGATGGGGATCCGGAAAATCCTGAAACAGACATTTGGTGGTATTTTTTTGATCCCGAAGATTTCAGGATTGTTGCCTACAAAGCCAAAACTTCAGACCATTTTAGTCTGGTATATAATTTGGAATGGGATAATTCTACGGGAATTCTTTTTCCCGCGAAAAGAGAAAGTTACAGGGTTGATTCTTTGGGAAACCACTTGTATTTGCGGGCAGAATATGCTTACAGGAGTTACAAGTAAATGCTACCCTTACTTTGTAAACTGGATTCTGAAATTTAAAAAAGCAGTCCTATCCCAGCAATTCCAATACCTTCTCAGGTGTAAATGGCATATGCCTTAAGCGTTTACCGGTCAGCGATGCAAAAGCATTGGAAACTATCGCGCCCATAAAAGGCAGCCCTGCCTCACCGATACCTGTTGGTCTTTCTATAGAAGGAATGATTTCTATGTCTATACGCTCCGGGGCATCTTCCATCCTTAAGATGGGATAGTCATGAAAATTGTTCTGTTGTACTTCCCCATTTTCAAAAGTGATGCTTTCCAACATCACACTGCTGAGTCCCATGACCAATGAACCTTCTACCTGAGCTTTGGCATTATCAGGATGGACTACGATACCGGCATCCAATGCGCACCAGATTTTATGGACTTTGATTTTTCCGCTTTTGCGGTCCAGGGAAATCTCACAAACTCCAGCTGCCAAAGAATCACTTCGCTCTGCAAAACCAATCCCCCTTGCTCTTCCCTGAGGGATTTTTCCGCCCCAATCGGACATTTTGGCCACTGTTTCCAGAACCTTAAGTTCCCGTGGATGATTTTTCATCAATTGCCTTCGCAATTCCAAAGGGTCTGTTTTCTGATCAATAGCGATTTCATCCACAAAGGTTTCAATGGCAAATTTGTTGGGTCCATGTCCCACCGCCCGCCAATGTTTGGTCCGGACTCCATGGTCAATATTTCTGACCTCGATGTGTTTATTGGGAATGTCATAAAAAGGAATGTCTGCGCCTGAACCCAGCAGTCCGCCCCCTGTACCGACAACCACATGTTTCCATGCTTTAATCTGACCGGAAGCATCTATTCCGGCTTCCAATCTCTGAAGAGAAATGGGTCTGAATGCGCCAAACTGAATATCATCAGTTCTGGTCCAGATCAATTTTACTGGTAGGTTTACTGCTTTGGAAAGGTCCACTGCTTCTAGTACAAAATCATTCATGGACCGCCTTCCAAATCCTCCGCCAAGATAGCAGGGATGAAGATTCACCGCTTTGAAATCAATGCCTAGGTGATTGGCGATAGCTGACCTTGCCCCATCTGTGCCCTGGGTTCCCGCCCAAACCTCGGCTTCACCGTCTTTGACCCAAGCCACTGCATTGAGCGGTTCCATCTGGGCATGGTAGACATAATCATTTTTATAATCCGCTTGGATTACTTTTCTGGTGTTCGGAATCTCCCGTGAAAAGTCTCCTGAACTAGCCACCATAGAGCCTGAATTTCCTGATTCAGCCAATGTTTCATATTCTTTGTAGGCAGATTGGCTGTTATGGTTATCTGCTTTGGTTTGACCCTTCCAATTGATGTCTGCAGTATATTTTGCCTGTTGGGCAGCCTCTATGCTATTTGCGATGAAGCCTATGCCGTAATCCAAGTTGACTATTTCAATGACTCCAGGTATTTTTCGTAATTCGGCTTCATTATTCAGTTCAGGTTTGGTGCCGTTTACTGGCGATCGGTTGATCATGCCATAGACCATGTTGGGGACTTGGATATCTATGGAATAGATTGCTGATCCATTGACCTTTTCAGGGATATCATACCTTTGAAAATCTTTGCCGATCAATCTGAACTCTGACACTTTCTTCAATTTATTTGTAGGTATTTCAGGTATTTCTTCTGGGAATTTTGCAAAGGAAGCGATCTCTCCGTAAGATATTTTTTTGCCTGTTTTGGGATGAATGACCATGCCCGGTTGTGTTTCCAATTCGTCAATATTCACTCCCCACTTTTCTGCCACATTGCTCATCAGTACAAATCTGACCTGTGCCCCTGATTGTCTGAGGTTTTCAAAATGACCACTTACGGACCTACTGCCCACAGTCAACATGCTTCCGCCTCTTCCACCACCTCCCCAAGGGATCCCGTAGATTTTAGGTTCAACAGGCGAATGCTCGATTTTCACTTTTGACCAATCCGCATCCATTTCTTCAGCGATAATGGCCGGCAAAGCGGTCATCGTTCCTTGTCCCATTTCTGCAGCTGGGTTATAAATGGTGACGGTCCCGTCAGTGCTTAAATGCACCCAAGCAGAGATTTGAACATTATTTTCCGCAGATTCTTCCTTTTTCCAAACAAAAGCCGGTATGCCAATGCCGGCAACCAAAAATGTCAATCCACCGCTTCTTTTCAGGAATTTTCTTCTTGAAATGGTATTTTCTTTCAATTCATTTTCCATGATCAGCTATTTTGGATGGTTTTTTCTATGGCTTTCATAATTCTGGTGTAGGTCCCGCACCTGCACAAAACAGGGTTCATGTGTTTGATGATTTCATCCCTGTTGGGTTTCGGATTTTTCTTCAATAACGCTGCTGCCTGCATAATCTGTCCGGAATGACAATAACCACATTGAGGCACTTGCTCGGAAATCCATGATTTCTGCAAAGGATGGGAATTGTTATGAGAAAGACCTTCAATGGTAGTAACCTCTTTACCTTCTACGGCTGACAAAGGCATGATACAGGCTTTCACAGGATTACCATCCAGATGAATTGTGCAGGCCCCACATTGGGAGATACCACAGCCATATTTGGTGCCTGTCAAATGAAGCCTTTCCCGCAAGGTCCAAAGTAAAATGGCATCTGATTCTGCCGTAACCTCAACTTTTTTTCCGTTGAGAATAAATGAAGTTGTCATAAGTGAAATCTATTATGAAGAGCTTATAATTTAGATATAAAAAACAGAAGAACCTTAGTATTCAGGAGTTTTATCAAATTGAGGACATACCGTTTAATTCAAATCAATTAATTTATGAACTGGAAATCATTAATTTTGATTTTGTAAACAAAAATCATCGAATGAAAAATCTATCCATTTTGAAATTATTACCTTATGCAGCAATCGTTTTTTTACTCATGCTCCAATCCTGCGAAACGAAATCTGAAGCGCAGAAAATAGTGGATCAGGCCATAGCCGCTCATGGTGGTCAATTATTTGAAAAGGCTAAAATCAGTTTTGATTTCCGGGACAGAAATTATCAGATTTTCAAATCTCCAAATAGCTTTGAATATATCCTGGAATTCTCTGATTCCACAGGAATGGTGAAAGATGTCCTGAACAATGAGGGCTTTCAAAGAACAATAAACGGTGAGAAAGTACAATTGACAGAGGAACGAACCGGCGCATTCAGCAGATCGGTCAATTCTGTTGCTTATTTTGCCTTTTTGCCTTACGGACTCAATGATCCTGCAGTATATAAAACCTATTTGGGAGAGGATGAAATCGACGGGAAAACTTACCACTTGGTGAAAGTCACTTTTTCAGAGGATGGAGGCGGGGAGGATTTCGATGATATCTTCCTGTATTGGTTTGATAAAGAGACTTTTTTAATTGATTATCTGGCTTATTCTTATCATACAGATGGGGGCGGGGTGCGTTTCAGAAAAGCCATTCAACAACACAATGTCAATGGATTGATTTTCAAGGATTATGAAAATTATAAGCCCGAGGATAAAAATACCCCTGTTGACCAGATGGGCAGTTTGTATAAAGAAGGTAAATTGGAATTGCTGTCTGAGATTCTTTTGGAAAATATCCAGGTAGAATTGATCAAATAACTTAACCTTAAATGAAAAAAGCCATGAAAATTGAAAGATTGAATTTCAAAAATAAAGATGGCTTTGAGCTGTCAGCTCGGCTTTATCTTCCTTTGGATGAAAAGCCTAGATTTTTTGCAATTTTTGCGCATTGTTTTACCTGTTCAAAAAATTTCAAGGCTGTCAGCAATATCAGCAATACACTTTCCCAACTTGGGGTGGCGGTATTGAGTTTTGATTTCACAGGATTGGGCAATTCCGAAGGAGATTTTGAAGACACAGGTTTTTCCTCCAATGTGGCGGACCTATTGGCTGCATCAGACTTTTTAGAGAAGAACTACGAAGCGCCGAAGTTATTAATTGGCCATTCATTGGGAGGTGCTGCGGTAATTTTTGCGGCAGCAGAACTTGACTATGTGGAAGCGGTGGTCACTATTGGAGCACCAGCAAATCCCAAGCATGTCAAAAAGCTTTTTGAATCGGATATTGAAACCATCAAAAAAGAAGGGTCAGCCAAAGTCAATATCGGGGGGAGAAGTTTCAGGATCAAAAAAGATTTTGTGGAGGATTTGGAAAGTAAAAACCTTCCCGATTTGATTTCTGGGATGAGAAAGGCATTTCTTTTCTTACATTCTCCCCAAGATCAAATAGTTGACATATCCAATGCTGCCGAACTTTATCAAAACGCCTTTCATCCCAAAAGCTTTGTTTCTTTGGATGGGGCTGATCATTTATTGTCTGAAGAAAAGGAAAGTCAATATGTAGGGGAGTTGATCAGTACTTGGTCCAAAAAGTATTTGCCAATAGAAATAAATGAAAATGACATCAAGGGACATCAGGTAAAAGTCAGGTTATTTGGGGATGGCTATACTTCTGAAATTAAAACACCATTTCATCATTTATTGGCAGATGAACCCAAAGAAGTTGGAGGTGACAATTTAGGTCCAACTCCCTATGATTTGTTGATGGCCTCCTTGGGCACCTGTACGGTAATGACTTTGAAAATGTATGCAGACCGAAAAGGTTGGGATCTTAAGCAAATAACGGTCTATTTGGATCATGATAAGGTGCACAAAGAGGATTCTGAAGATTTTGATAAAAAAGGCTCAAAGGTCAGCAGATTTACCCGAAGCCTCGAAATCAAAGGAGATTTGAATGATGAGAAGAAAGAAAAGCTATTGGAAATTGCCAATAAATGCCCTGTCCATAGGACCTTGCATGATGACATCATTATCGAGACCAAATTCAAATGAAAAAAACCTTACTCCTTGGAATTTTGATTTTGCTGGTCCTTGCTATTTGGACTTATCAAAATCAAGCGGCTGAGGAGGTCAGTTCCATCAAAGTATTAAATAAACAAAAAGGAGTTTGTTGGGTAGGGAGTCCAAAACCATTGGAAGGCTGGGAATTGGATTCCTTGGAAAGTTTTGGAGTGACCCATATTTCCCAAACCCCTTTTGGATGGCAAGCCGATC
The DNA here is from genome assembly GCF_015476655.1 of Aquiflexum lacus. GTDB lineage: Bacteria > Bacteroidota > Bacteroidia > Cytophagales > Cyclobacteriaceae > Aquiflexum > Aquiflexum lacus. Next base: position 935 of record NZ_JABFHF010000012.1, on the reverse strand, counting down.
CCAATCTTCCTGATATCAAATGGGAAAAGCATACAGACCGAATGTGGTGGGGAGAGTCTTTGACTGGTGTTGAATATACAACTGAGTCAGCGAGGGAAGAGGGGATTGAATCCATTCTTAAACCGCATCTTTGGGTCAGAGGAGAATGGCCCGGTGCCATAGAGATGGACTCAGAAAAAGACTGGGTAGAATGGTTTGGACAGTATTCTGAGTTCATCCTTTACTTTGCCCATTATGCAGAATCCCATCAGATCCCAATTTTGTGTATTGGAACAGAATTGGAGTTGACTTCCGGAAGAGAAAAAGAATGGAGAGTCCTGATCGATCAAATCAGGACTGTTTTTAGTGGGGAGTTGACCTATGCAGCAAATTTTACTGAATATGAAAAGGTGAGCTTTTGGGACGCATTGGATTATATAGGGATTCAGGCCTATTTCCCTTTGACTGAAAGAATCAATCCTGATTTAGCGTCTTTGAAAATTGGTTGGAATAAAAAAATCAAAGAAATCGAAAAAGTCCAAAAGAAATTCAATAAACCGGTAATCTTCACCGAAATCGGATATTGCAATACGGTGGATGCGGGCATTGAACCATGGGTCTGGCCCAAAGAGCGCAAGGAAGTGGCTTTATCGGAAGAGGTACAGGCCTTGTGCTATCAGGCATTTTTTGAAACAGTTTGGGATAAAGACTGGCTGGCAGGAGCCTATTTTTGGAAATGGTATCCCCAGCCCAGAGACAGGGATCCTGATTTTACCCCTCAAAACAAAAAAGCGCAGGAGGTGATGCGGAGTTTTTATACTGCTGGATTGTAATGGGTACCAATGACAGAATTGAAAATTGATGGTACGGAACTACAAATAGCATTCAATTCTATTACAGGACTTTGCCTTGTCACCTCGACGTCAGGAGAGGTCTGCAGCCCACCTAGATGTCAC
>NZ_JABFHF010000011.1 GCF_015476655.1 Aquiflexum lacus | reverse complement strand
CCCGTACCAAAATTGACTTCAAAATCATCCGGAAACCAAAGAGAAAAAGAAAGTAGAGTTTAGTTTTAACCCTACTTCTCAATTCCGAAGGAATTTTCCAAGAAGGCCTACCTATATGGTGTCCCTAAAGGGACTCCGATTATCCATAAAAACTACTTTTACCCACACCTCTCAATTCGCTCTCCAAAAATATGGAGTGAACAAAATCAGGATGGTAAAAAGTTCTAACCTCCCTAAAAGCATCAGAAAGGAAAGGAAGATTTTGGCAGGTGCACTGAAGAAAGCAAAATTATCCATGGGGCCTACTTTGCCAATTGCAGGTCCTACATTTCCGAGGCTTGTAGCAACTGCACCAAAGGAAGTCAGAATATCATAACCCATCAGCGCCATCACAATTGAGCCCAAGACAAAAATCATCAGATAGATTAACAAGAAATTCATAATGTGGGTAATGATTTTTCCTGTAACCCTGTCCCCATTGATTTTAAGTGGAACTACCGCACGAGGATGTACAATTCGTTTGAATTCCAGCCAAGAATTTTTAAAAAAAGTAAGGTGTCTGACGAATTTGATTCCTCCACTGGTAGAACCCGCCGATCCACCAAAAAACAACAACATAAAGAAAACCAAAGTAAGGCCAATATGATAGGAAGTGTAATCAGCTGTGACATATCCTGTGGTGGTAATAAGGGATACCACTTGAAAAAGTGTATCTCTAAATGCCTTTTCATAGGTCTGTTCTGAATAATAAAAAATGGGAAAAGAAAGCAGGATGGCAAAAATCAATATTACGGTAGCATATGCTTTAAACTCATCAGATCTCCAAACCCTTTCAAACTTTCCTGTTAGCCCAAAATATATCACAGTAAAGTTTGTACCTGCCAAAAACATGAACAGAATCGCAGTATATTGGATAAATGCTGAATCAAAATGAGCCATACTTGCATTTTTGGTAGAGAAGCCACCTGTTGCCATTGTAGTCAGGGCATGGTTGACTGCATCATAAAAATTCATGCCTCCAATGTAATACAGTAAGCCTGAAGTCAAGGTCAAGCCTAAATATACATACCATAATCTTTTAGCGGTTTCTCTAATACGGGGATGAAGCTTATCAGAAGTAGGCCCTGGAGATTCAGCCACGAATAGCTCAATGCCGCCAATTCCTAAGAGTGGAAATATTGCAACCGTTAAAACAATTATTCCCAAACCACCTATCCATTGGGTCATACTTCTCCAAAAAAGAACTCCTTTGGGAATAACTTCAATATCTGTCAGAACAGTGGCACCTGTAGTAGTTAGTCCCGAAATCGTTTCAAAAATCGCATCACTAAAGGTTGTGAAAGTACCGCTAAATAGATAGGGCAGCATGCCAAACATGGACATCAAAATCCAACTGGTAGAAACAATTAAATATCCCTCTCTTTTTCTGATATTTTGATCTTGTTTTGAAAAAGAAAAGAACATCAGAAGACCAACTATAAAGGTCACTCCGATGGATGACACCAATGACATTTCATCTCCGCTTTCGAAATAATATGCAAAGCCAACTCCGGGAAGCATCAATAGGGCAAAAAGCATCAATAGTGCCCCCATTATTTTTCCAATCGCCTTAAAATGAATCATATCAATGGAACAGTTTCTCTAATGGTACTTTTGCCTCGGGCAGTGCCATTACAATCGCTTTATCATTGAGCTGTAATATAAATTCCCCATCAGGGATAAAAACCTTCTCCCCTCTTATCACACCTGCAACTATTGCCGAATCCGGAAAATGTAAATCTTTCAAAGCTTTTTTTGTTACCCTATTGCTTTTGGTGATCACATATTGAATAAATTCTGCGTCAACACCATATATTCCTGAAATGGCTTCCACATTTCCTTTCCTTAAAAATCTTGTCACCTGATTGGCGGCAACAAGCTTTTTATTAATAAGAGAATCTACGCCGATACTGTGAGAGATATGAATGTATTCTCTTGTGTCTACATGGGCAATGGTTTTGTAGACACCATGGTTTTTGGCGCTGAGAGAGGTGATAATATTCGTTTCAGAAGATTCTGTCAAAGAAATAAATGCCTCCATTTCTTCCAAACCCTCTTCAATCAATAATTCAATATTCTTATAATCCCCATTGATTACCAAGGTTTTATCCAATCTTTCAGAAAGCCATTTACAACGTTCTTTATCCTTGTGAATCAAGGTGACTCTATATTCATCTTCGAGTTTTCTTGCAGTGGTATAGGCCATATCATCTCCACCGATGATCATAATATTTTTGATCGTAACTTTGGTTTGACCAAGTAATTCAATGATCGAGGCAACTGCTTTTTTGTTAGAAATAAAAAAAACATGGTCATTATTTCTGATGATGGTATTGCCCTTTGGAATAAGGGTCATCTGATCCCTGACAATGGCGATGATTTTGATATCTTCGAAAATCGGATTTTCTCTCATATCCGAGATTTTTTTATTGACCATCGTGCTGAACTGATCAAGGGTGATTCCTACAACATTCAGCTTTCCTCCTTCAAACTCAAAGACATCTGTAAATGTGGAGTTTTTTATCATATTGAAAATCTCTCCACTACAAAGCATACTCGGAGAGATAATATTGTCTATGCCAATATTCTTGAAATAAATTTCATTTTCGGGTTGCAAATAATCATGGTTTCTCACTCTTGCAATCACCCTATTTGCACCCAATTGCTTGGCCAAAGTTGCCGCCAACAAATTGGTTTTTTCGGAAGTAGTCACCGCCATAAACATGTGTGCCTCCTTGACATTGGCACTTTTGAGGATTTCCAGGGAAGTTGCATCTCCCATAATGGTCATGACATCCAAATGAGAAGAAGCATTGTCAAGCGCATCTTTATCCAAATCAATCAGGATAATATCTTTATTTTCAAAACTTAGCTGCTTGGCCAAATGGTATCCCATATCTCCAGCGCCAGCTATGACGATTTTCATTCCCATAAGTAATATTCTACGGACAAAAGGGACTTAAAAACAGGTGATTTTTAAATCGGGCAAAAGGTAGGGTGTTTTGCAACTAAGTGCAAAAAGAATCATCAATATTTATTGACAAAAAGACTGGAGATACTTCTTTGAATTTTTATTACCAAACTTGACAGCTTCATTCCAATCTAGACATGCGTCTGATTTATGTTCAGTTTTATAATAACAATAGCCCCTATTGGTCAGGATATCAGGGTTGTCAGGACTTAAATTCAAAGCATAAGTATAATCAGGGATGGCTTTATTGAACTGATTGGATTTAAGGAAACAGTTGCCTCTGTTAAAATGATAGGCCCAAACCAAAGGATAATCTTCACCATTGATCTTGCTATAATCAATTGCATCGGAATATGCTTTGATGGCTTCGGCAATCCTGTTTTCTTTCTGAAGTATATTTCCTAAATAATAGGACATCTCATCGTCCTCTTCAAATATCTTCAGTCCTTCCCTCAATGCCTGAATAACTTTTTCCTTTTTTGAATCCACCTGACTTCCTGCCCGGTAGAAATTCAAATAGGCCGGATGAAACGTGGGATCATCCTGAATGACCAATTCCATCAAATTGGCCGCCTTTTCATAATTTTCATCTTCTATCATCTCCATGGCCACTTTATTGATCACCATGGAGTTTTCCCTTACTTCAGGTTCTATATCATAGATCATCTGGGAATAACCTACCAAGGGAAAAATCAGAAAGAAAAAGGAAAGTTTGTATTTAATCATATTTGAAATTATCAGTACAAATCTAAAGAATAAGGCAAACCTTAGCAATCACTCCAACAGTTTTTTGCCCTCTTCCTCAGGCAGTTCCTCTACTTCCTTGAGTTTTCGTTGGATTACCCTCGTTCTTGTGCCCACCAAATGGTCGAGGTCACTATGGGCTTCTGAGATTTTCTTTTGGGCTTTGCTGATAAGGTCCCCGAATTTGGAAAACTCACTTTTGACTGCACCCAACACTTTCCATACTTCAGAACTCCTTTGTTGGATGGCCAAGGTCCTGAATCCCATTTGCAGGCTGTTGAGCATGGCTGCCAAAGTAGTCGGGCCGGTAATGACGATCTTGTAATTCCGCTGTAAGGATTGTGCCAAAGCAGGATCTCTGACAATCTCCGCGTACAGACTTTCCATCGGTAAAAACAATAGCGCAAAATCCGTGGTATGTGGCGGATGCAGGTATTTTTGGCTGATATCCATCGCTGCTTTTTTGATGGCCTTAAACAGTTCCTGTCTTGCCACTTCAATCAATACCTTATCACCCACATCGTATGCATCCAACAACCTGTAATAGGTCTCCTGAGGAAATTTGGCATCAATCGGTAGGTAAACCGGACCATCCTCCTGACTTCCGGGCATTTTGATGGCAAACTCCACCCTTTCAGCATTACCGCTTTTGACTGCCACATTGAAGGCATACTGATCAGGAGAAAGGACATTTTCCAAAATTCCCTGCAATTGGTATTCTCCAAGGACTCCCCTGCTTTTCACATTGCTCAACACCCGCTTCAGGTCCCCTACTCCTGTGGCCAAATGCTGCATTTCGCCCAAGCCTTTCTGAACTGCCAAAAGCTGCTTGCTGACCAGTTCAAAGGATTGTCCCAACCTTGCTTCCAATGTCTTTTGCAATTTTTCATCTACGGTCTCCCGCATTTTGTCCAAGCGCTCTTCTGTTGAAGCCAACATGCGTTCCTGTTTGAATATCAGATCCTGGAATTTTTCCCGCTGCAGATCATTGAATTCCTTTACGTTTTCACGGAAAAGTTTGCCAAAATCCTTCAAAACTTCCGACTGCTCTTTGGAATTGGCCCTTAAGGAATCGAACAACAAGCCAAATTGTTGTAAAAGGCCGGATTGGATTTCAGTTCTGTTGGCCTGCATCTGTTGTCCAATTTCGCTTTTTAAGGCTAAAAGTTCCTTTTCCCTTTCCTCATCGGAATTGTCTTTTCTCCGACTTTGAAAAACCAGGTAGAGTATCAATAAAAATTGAATAAAAAGTAAGGCAATTAATAAAGCATCATTGGGCATGGCTGAAGAATTTGGGAGTGGAAAGGTAGTCCATATCCACCTTTATCCCCAAAAACGACAAATATTCCATGACAGTATCCGTCGGGATTTCTTCCATCGGTACATGACCTGCATTTTCAAAAACTTTGAGCTTTGATCCGGGTATGGCTTCAGCCAATCTTTCTCCATTACTCAAAGGAATCCAATTGTCATGTGCTCCCCACATGATCAGCACGGGCATATTTAATTTAGTAAAATCTATTTTATAAGGTCTTCTCACCGTAAGTCTGTCTAAAGTTGCTTTTCTGTTTCCTTCTCTCCTGAGTAAATGATAATACCTCGAAACCATTTGATCTGTGATTTTGTCTGCATCATAAAAAACTTGCTTCAGGTTCAATTTGAAGACAGTTTTAGGAGTGCATTTCAATAGTAATTTATTGAAAATGGGGTTTTGGGCAACCTTAAAAATAAATGCGCCTGAATTATAAGATTTAGCGGTAGTGGTATCCGACACAACTTTTGGAGGTGCACCTGATGAATCAATCAGATTAAGACTTAGTATCCTCTCAGGATGTTCGGAAGCCATATACAGCGCAACTCCGCCCCCCATGCTATTACCGGCCACATGAAATTCCTTTAATCCCAACTGATCTGCAATTCCGAAGATCAGGTCAGCATAATCCATCATACCATATCGTTTCATGACATCCGGACCGGTAAGCCCATGTCCCGGCAAATCCATGGATATGGTCATAAAAAAGGGGCTGAGTTCCTTTTCCCATTCTTCCCAAGTATGCAAGGAAGAAAAACTGCCATGGATCAAAAAAATTGGCTCACCGGAACCTTTCACTTTTACATGCACATTGATTCCATCTACTTTCAGAAAATAAGAGTTTTCGTCAGTGTAGGTTGCTGTTAGCCTTTCCAAGGGAAGGTCTCCCCTATAACTGCTCAATAAGAGCACAAGGATCAAGAAAAAGATTGAAAGGACAACGAGTAGTGTATTGAGGAATATTTTTTTCATTTTCTGAGCGTAAGAAACCGAAGCTGAAAGATATGAATTTAAAAAAATGATGGAACCACAAAAGTGACAAAAGAATACAAAAGATACTGAATATAGTCTTTTGTTCCCTTTTGTTTCTTTTGTGGTTCAAATTAATTTCCCAATGTGATTATCTATAATGAAGCAAGTATTCTTCTCTTTGGACAATATCCTTATATTGACAACAAATGTTTAGAATATGACCAAAAACCGGATTTGGAGCCTATTGATCATCCCGATCATGATGTCCTGTGAAATTAACAGTAAGGAAATGGCATCTCCCATAAGACTCACCATTGAAGAAGCCAATCGCTTGGCAAAGTTGCCATTGCATTGTATGCAGGTAGAATATCCAAACAAGCTGAATCAAACGCTTGAAGATGAAACTTATCTGAAAGGACCCAAAGCTTTGCATCCTGCATTTTATGGCTGTTTTGACTGGCATTCAAGTGTGCATGGACATTGGATGTTGGTGAGTCTGTTGCGTCAGTTTCCGGACTTGGAAGATGCTTCTGAAATCAGACAAAAGCTCAGTGAAAACCTCAGCTTATCCAATATTCAAATTGAAGTGGATTATTTTTCAATGCCCCAAAACTCAAGTTTTGAAAGGACCTATGGTTGGGCTTGGGTATTGAAAATGGCGGAGGAAATCCACCTTTGGGATGATCCTTTGGCTAGGGAATTGGAGAGAAATCTTCAACCGCTGACTGATTTGATAGTTGAAAAATACATGGAGTTTTTGCCCAAACTGATTTATCCTATCCGAGTTGGCGAGCATTCGAATATCGCTTTTGGTTTGTCTTTTGCCTATGATTATGCCCATACCCTTGAAAGTTCAGAACTGAAAAACCTGATCAAATCAAGGGCGTTGGATTGGTTTGAAAAGGATGCTGATTGTCCTTTGGGTTGGGAACCTTCCGGATTTGATTTTCTATCACCTTGTTTTCAGGAATTGGATATCATGAGAAAAGTATTGGTTAAAGATGCTTTTAAATTGTGGCTTGATTCTTTTATGCCCGAATTGTCCGGAAAAGATTTCAGTCTTGAACCAGGAAAGGTCAGCGACAGGACCGATGGTAAATTGGTACACTTGGATGGGTTGAATTTCAGCAGGGCTTGGGTAATGTATGGACTGATCAAAGATTTCCCTGTCGAATATGGTCATTTGATGAAAATTGCCAATGAGCATATTGAATATTCCCTGCCTTCCATTGTAGATGATAATTATGAAGGGACGCATTGGTTAGGAAGCTTTGCCATTTATGCCCTTCAAGAGGCGCCATGAAATCTGACTGGAAAAAATACATAGGCCCCGGTCCATTGGTTGCAGCTGCTTTTATTGGTCCGGGAACGGTGACCGTATGTACTTTGGCAGGTGTCAGATTTGGTTATGAACTGCTATGGGCCTTGGGGCTCTCCATCATTGCCACCATTGTGCTACAGGAAATGGCTGCAAGAATCGGATTGGTCACTCAAAAAGGATTGGCAGCTGTCATATCCCAAACTTTGAAAAAAGGTCTGTTACGATATTTTTCACTTTTTTTGATTCTGATCGCCATTGTTTTGGGAAATGCCGCCTACGAAGCGGGGAACATTACCGGAGGTGCCATGGGTGCCGATTTATTGATCAACCTCCCTGTTTTGACTTTGGGTCAATTGGAGATCAACCTACTGAACTTGAGTATTGGCTTGATCGCCTTAGTGCTATTGATGAGTGGCAGTTACTCAAAAATCACCGGATTTTTGACAGTATTGGTCATTATGATGAGTTTGGCATTTCTGGCAAGTACCATTTATGTCAAGCCATCTTTATTTTCAATTTTTGAGGGATTTATCCCTAGCATAGATGCCACCAATATCCTAACCATTGTGGCATTGATTGGAACTACAGTCGTTCCCTATAATCTCTTTCTTCACTCTTCTTTGGTAGCAAAACGATGGAATAAAATGGAAGATTTGAAATATGTCAGGGTGGATACCATTGTAGCAGTTGTCTTGGGAGGATTGGTTTCCATGGCCATCATCATCACGGCTGCTTCGGGTGATGCAATGGAGGTCAATAATGCCGCAGATTTGGCCATTGGCCTTGAGCCGATCATGGGAGTTGCTGCCAAATATTTTATTGCTTTTGGTTTATTCGCAGCAGGAATCACTTCCGCAATTACAGCACCTTTGGCGGGTTCATTGGTGGTAGTGGATTGTTTTGGTTGGTCCAATGATATCCGTAAAATGCCCATGCGGATCAGTCTTGTCTGTATTTTGGGATTAGGTTTGCTGTTTTCATCTTTGGGGATCAAACCTGTTCAATTGATCACTTTTGCCCAATTGGCCAATGGTATATTGCTTCCCCTATTAAGCGCTTATATCCTATGGTTGGTCAATAAAAAATCAGTGATGCAGTTAAATGTAAATTCACTCCTGCTGAATATCATTGGTGTGGCCATTTGGCTGATCACTTTGGCTTTAGGGTTAATGAGTATTGGGAAGGTTTTGGGGTGGCTATGAATCGGTTAATTTTAGTGGGAGAATTACATAAATCACATCTTCTTCAAATTGCTTGACCAAGAATTTAATTTAAGGTAATTTTTTGGTAACTTGAAGCTTTCACAATTTAGAATATTATTTTACTTATTTTAAGCATAATTAACAAACAACATGAAAAGGAAATCAACAGCCGTATGGCAAGGAACAGGGAAAGAAGGTAAAGGACATTTGACCACACAAACAGGGGTTTTGGATAAAACCCAATATTCTTTCAGCTCAAGATTTGAAGATGGGAAAGGAACAAATCCTGAAGAATTGATAGCTGCTGCCCATGCAGGATGTTTTGCTATGAAGCTGAGTTTTAATCTTACAGGTGCAGGTTTTGAGCCTGAGGAATTACACGTGGAAGGAACCATTACTTTAGGAGATGGGGCCATAACACAATCAAAACTGGTTTTGAAAGCAAAGGTTAAAGATATTTCCAAAGAGAAATTTGATGAATTGGTAAAAGACGCAGAGAAAAACTGCCCTGTTTCCAAATTGCTCGACACTGAAATTGTGGTGGAATCCACTTTGAATTAGAGGAGATAAATCCGTCGGGGGGATTATTAAAACTTCCCGACGGATTCATTATTTTTTTTCAGTGGCAAAAGATACCAATTTGGCAATGACCACAGCAGGATACAAGATGCCCAAAGCAGATAGGAAAACGGAAAGCATTTTGGAGGACATATTGACCGGGTAAAGATCTCCAAATCCAATAGTAGAAATACTAACTAAACTGAAATACATATAATCTCCAAAATCCACATCCATACCGGAAATCTCAATATCCCCTCCAATAGAATTTCCCATTAATAATTGGATTATCTCGAAGCCGAATGCACCAGCCACTGCAAGCAATAAATATACGTTGACAGCACCGATTACTCTGTAAGAATTAACCTCCATATCGCGAAAAAGTAACCTGATGTTGATAACTATCAATAAGATAAGGTTAAGAATAATTACAATCCGCTCCAATAGATAAAACTCATAGGGATTATCGGTAAACCGGATCAAGCGCAACAACAAATGTATGGAAACCAATGAAATCCCGGCTATCAAAAACCTTTTTTCCATCGCTGAAAAAATTCCAACAAAAAAAAGGACAATAAACATGATATTAAGAAAGATGGTAGTTTCTCCTTCTTTGTTAATCATTACAGGTAAAATAAAAACAGTAAAAAAAAGCATTCCCAAAAGTGTGACAAATGAAGTATCTGAAACCCAATAGTTTTTAGCCTTTTTTAAATACTCGAACATCTTCAAAAATATTGTATTCTTAAATTTTCATTTTAATTAAAACCAAGAAACCCAAATTAAAATGGTTATCCGCTTCTTTGTCAGTACCCCGATATCCTACTTCAATCAGGACGGCTGCTTGGCCGGTAGGCAGGGAATTCAAAAGTCCGCTGTACAGGTCATTTCAGTTTCCTGTAGAGAACTGTATTGAATTAGCATTTCCTGGCATCATTGCATAGTTACAAATTTATTTGAATATCCAAAGTTTTATGAATTTTGATTCATATTTTTCCTGAACCATGTATTTAGCACCTTAATAATATACCAAAATGAATGAAATCATTTTATACATTAAGAAGTCTTATAATTTTTTGAATTATGTATTTATTAAACTTCGGTCTTCATTTATGGATCTACTTCCTATTTTGGTTGTAGTTACTTTTTTTCAACTTGTAATATTGCGTCAGCCTTTCCCCCAGTTTGGGGAGGTCTTTTTTGGTAGTGTATTGGTTCTGATTGGGCTCATGTTGTTTATTGAAGGCCTGGAAATGGGGTTATTTCCAATCGGCGAGAGTATGGCTTATGCATTGGCAAAAAAAGGAAGTTTACCATGGTTAATGACATTTTCTTTTTTACTGGGATTTTCTACAACTGTTGCCGAACCGGCCTTGATAGCTGTCGCTCAAGAGGCTGCAAGAATAGCTGCCGAAGCGAACCTGATTGACGCAGACCAAAGCAGTAAAGATAGTTATGCGGTTGGCTTAAGGCTTACGGTTGCTTTCAGTGTAGGAATTTCAATTTTGCTTGGCGTGCTAAGAATATTAAAGGGATGGCCCATCTATTATTTAATTATAGGTGGTTATATGCTAGTGATGATTATCACCATTTTTGCACCAAAGGAGATTATTGGCTTGGCCTACGACTTAGGAGGAGTCACAACTTCAACAATAACAGTTCCCTTAGTGACTGCCCTTGGGGTAGGTTTGGCAACTGTAATCAAAGGAAGAAACCCTTTATTAGATGGGTTCGGGTTAATTGCCTTTGCTTCACTTCTCCCGATGATATTTGCTATGTTATACGGAATGATTTTATTCAATTAATATTATGTTCGGAGCAACCGTAGAATTTTATGAAGTTTTTCTGCTTACGGTCAGGGATGTAGCACCGGTGGTTTTGTTAGTGGTGTTTTTTCAATTATTTGTGTTGAGGCAAAATATCCCAAATTTAAGAAAGGTGGTTATCGGGGTAATATTGGTTATTTTAGGGTTATCCCTTTTTCTAATGGGACTAGAAAAGGCATTGTTCCCCATAGGTCAAATAATGGCGGAACAGCTTTCTGAATCCAAATTTATTGCTAAATCCTATGAAGATCCCAAAAGTTGGGTGGCATATTATTGGATTTATATTTTTGCAGCCATGATAGGTTTTGCGACTACAATTGCTGAACCTTCACTCATAGCTGTAGCTATGAAAGCGAATCAAGCATCCGGTGGTACCATCAGTATGTGGGGTTTGCGAATAGTAGTTGCAATTGGTGTCGCAATTTCACTTACTTTAGGTACAATTCGAATAGTAACTGGAACGCCATTGTATATTTATATCATTGTTGGATACATCATCGTCATGATCCAAACGATCTTTTCCCCAAAGAGAATCATTGCTTTGGCCTATGATTCGGGAGGGGTTACCACTTCAACGGTAACAGTACCTTTGGTGGTAGCTTTGGGTATCGGTTTATCTGCAGCGGTTCCTGGAAGGAATCCGGCAATAGATGGATTTGGTTTGATTGCATTCGCAAGTTTATTTCCCATTATCACAGTATTGGGATATGCACAAATAACAGAATTAATAAACAAAAACAAGAAAGGAAAAAATGAAATTTAAAATCATCATGGCTATGGTAAGGCCAAACATCACTGAAAAAGTAGTGGATGCTGCCAGAAAAGAAGGTGCCACTGGAGATGTCATCATTTCTGCAAGAGGAAGTGGTTCTAATGAATCAAAATCTTTTTTTGGTCTGGCTCTTCAAGATCAAACTGAAATATTAATGTTTGTAGTTGAGGAACATGCTGTGGAAGTGATTTTGGAAGCCATTAAGGTGTCAGGTGAGCTTGATGAACCTGGTAAGGGAATAGCATTTGTCTTAAATGTTGAAAAAGTGGCAGGTTTAGAAAGTCAAATGGAAAAATTCAAAGAACAGGCTAAGAGTAAGTATCTGTAATCAAAATAATATACTTCTAACTATATGAAAGTCGTGTCAATGTTCTGTTAAAATAGCTAGAAGTCCGAAGAAAGGAGGATGTTTGACAAACAATCCATATGTTTTTACAATTTCTCGGATCAGAACAAAAATCATAACATCAAATAATAAAATTTTAAAGACTAAAAACATGAATACTAATTTCAAAAGTGCCAGAGATATTATGTCTGATAAGCTGGTTTTTATTGAAGGATTGGATACTGTCCAAGAAGCCGTTGATAAAATGAAGGCTGAAAGTGTTGACATGCTAATAGTTAATAAAAGAAATCAGGAGGATGCCTATGGAATAATTACAGTGAAAGATATCATCAAAAAGGTCTATATCAATGATTTGAAACCAATGGATGTCAACGTATATGAAATTATGTCCAAACCTGTAATAACGGTACCTGCTTCATTAAATATCAGATACATTCCCAGACTTATGTTGAGGGCAAGAATACATGTAGCTCCTGTTGAACAAAACGGAGAATACATTGGTGTGATTTCATTTTCAAGTCTATTGCACCAAGTGCTTCTATAGATGATTATATTTAAAACTTAAGAAACAAGTATTTCCATTGTATAATTGCTGATCTACAAATTTCGATTTTAATGAAAAAGTAAAAATCCCAACTTTTCAGTCGGGATTCTTCATTATGCAGCATTTCTAGCTGCATTGATGATACCAAACATCGTCCGCAGAATCAACATCTGCAATACAGGGTCTTCTTTGCCTGAGTCCAACATACTCTGTATGGCATATTGCTGAATCGTAATCACAGGTAAAACTATTTTTTCCCTGATGGCAATGGATTGTTTTGAGGTGGGGTTATCCTGAAGCAAGGTATCCATACCCGAAACCTCCAAAAGCATCTTAATGGTTCTTTGGTATTCTTGAAACATCAGGTTCCAGAGGTCAGCATACTTGGGATTGTCTTTTAAATATGCTGTTGATTTGTAGAAAGATTTGGCCAAGGATTGCATGGAATTACCCAAAAGCGAGCGAAAGAACAACGAATTTTGGTATAGTTTTTTGGCCTCCTCAAATTTCCCCTCTTTTTGTAGCGCTTCCAATGCAGCACCTACTCCAAAGAATCCTGGAATATTCTGCTTCATCTGTGCCCATGAACCTACAAATGGGATCGCCCTGAGGTCGTCAAACTTGAGTCCTGCATCCTTTCCTCTCTTCAGAGGTCTCGACCCTATATTTACTTGTCCAAAATATTTCAGTGGAGTTACATGTTCCAAGTAAGGCAAGAATTGGGGATGGCTTTTGAATTCCTTATAAAACTGATAAGAAACTTCGGCCATTTCGTCAATCAAAGCCCTTTCTGCTTTGTCCAGACTTTTTTCTGATGAAGGATATAATTCATTTTCTATTCCTGCACAAAGCAATTGTTCGAGATTATAGCTACATGAAACGGGCTTTCCATAATTGGCGGATATTGTCTGACCTTGGATCGTCACCTGAATTTCCTCGTTTTCTACATCTTGGCCTAGCGAAGCGTAAAAATTATGCATGTTACCCCCGCCCCTTGCCGGAGGTCCTCCCCTGCCATCAAAGAACACCACACTGACATCATACTTTCTGGAGATTTTGGTCAGTTCTTCCTTTGCCCTCAAAATGGACCAATTGGCCCTAATATAGCCGCCATCTTTGGTGCCATCCGAAAAGCCCAGCATGATGGTCTGTTTCAAACCCCTGCTTCTGAGGTGGGTACTATAAGCTTCATTCTGATACAGTTTTTCCATGATGGCAGGGGCTTTTGCCAAGTCATCTATAGTTTCAAAAAGCGGTACAATATCCAAAGGAAGCAGGTTATCCTGATTTAGCAGATTCAACTTTGCCAATTGATAGACTTCCAAAACGTGAAGTGCAGATTGACAATTGGAAATAATATACCTGTTCAACCCATCTTCTCCATTGTTTTTTTGAACTTCCCGTACCGCGTCAAAACTTTTAAGCATTTCCTGATGAAATTCGTCTTTCAAATCAGAAACTGCGGGAAGTTTTTCGAAATTCAACAAATAATCAATTTTCTCCTCATCGGAGAGTTTGTGGTATGACTTAAGCTCATTTTTCCCAGATTTGATTTCAATAATCTCATCCCATAAGCCATCATGCTTTCTACTATCTTGCCGTACATCCATATTGGCAAAATGGAAACCGAAAATTTTTACTTTAAGTATAAATTCATCCAATTGGTCCAAAAACAAGCCATCATGAAATTCGACCAGTCCTTTTCTGGCTTCAAGCAAATCAGATAACAAGTCCTCTTTCTTTTTATAGTAGTTCTGATTTTCAAAAAGTGAATTGAAAAGACCATTTTCGACCTTCAACATGACAGGTTCTACTTTTTTGAAAGTCAGCCTTCTCCTTAATTTTCGCACATCCCTGTAATAACAGCGGATGATCCATTTTTGAAGCTTTTCGGCGACTTTAACGGTGATATCATGGGTTACAAATGGATTACCATCTCTATCACCACCCGGCCAAAAACCCACCTTCAACAAACCAGGATTATCCCATTCATTCAATGGAATTTCAAGCGAGTTGAGAGTTTTGGTAAGGATATCAGGAATACTTTGATAAAATACATTGGATAAAAACCAGATCAAACTGACCGCCTCATCTAAAGGTGTGGGTTTTTCTTTGTTGATAAAAGCAGTTTTTCCCAACTGTTGCAAAAGAAGATTGACATTGCCCAGATTATTATCTCTAATGGCTGTCTCTAAGTCTGTGATAATACCCAATACATTGCCAGGGTAAAATTGAGTGGGATGCGCTGTAAGCGTCAATCTCACGGAAAAAGTCTTTAGCTTTTCAATCAAAGCCTCCTTTTTTCGGTCATTTTCCACTCTGGCAATCAGGGCATTGATAGTGCCTTTACCCTTTACGTCATGGATTTTTTCAAAAGCAGCATCTTCAATCGAATCAAAAAGGACAACCTGCCTTTCGATATATTGAACCATTTTAAATAACAGGTTATGGCGTTCTTCTTTGTTGTTTGTAGCCATCATTTCAGCAAAAAATCCTTCAATGATTTCCTTTGGGTTCTTATCCTTTTCAAATCCCTCATGACATTTACTCGACAGAATCGGCAATAAAGTACCTGTTCTGTGGATGTCACTAAATGGCAAATCCAGAAAAAGACTGTTATAAATGGTAAACCTTTTGGCTACTTCAGTTTGGTAATTGTTTTTTGACATGGTAGGTTTAATGGATTATAAGAACGTGAATTTAACAATAAATAAATAAATGAAGGAATAATCCTTTAATTCTTCAATGATTTTACCTTTTTATTACAAAATCATCAATAGAAGTTCGTTTTTGTTTTTAGTATTAGAATTTTTTAAACAAATTCTAATAATTTCAATAAGGATAAAAAGAATTCATATATTTAAATCAGTATTCTTAAACTTCGAAAATTTTATAATCTTAATTCTTTTCTATGATATTGGCAGTGCTTTCCGGTTTTATATTTGCCGCTCTAGTACCCTTTTTCAGTAAGTTTTTCAAAAGAACTATTCCCTTTGTTCTTTGTGCATTACCTATCTTGTTGTTTATATATTTTATCAGTTTTCTGAATCAAATAGAATTGGGATCCTATTTGATGTTCAGCTATTCATGGGTTCCAAGTTTAGGCATTGATCTTGATTTTAGGTTAGATGGCTTGTCCATTTTATTTGCTTTGATGATTACCGGAATAGGTTCTTTAGTATTTCTATATACTGCCAATTACCTGAAAGGCCATCAATACTTGGATAGATTTTATGGCTATTTGTCCATGTTCATGGCATCCATGTTGGGCGTTGTGCTTTCAGATAATCTGATGACCATGTTTGTATTTTGGGAGTTGACCAGTATCAGTTCCTTTTTTTTAATAGGGTTCAACAATGAAGATGCTGCATCCCGGAAAAGTGCACTTACGGCTTTGGGGATAACCGGACTGGGAGGCTTGGTACTGTTGGCAGGAATAGTGATTCTGGCTTCGGTTGGCAATAGCTATTCATTCACAGAGTTACTGGGTTCTTCAGATGTCATCAAGTCAAGCAGCAGTTACCATTGGATCATAGGATTGGTGTTTGTAGGTGCGTTTACCAAATCAGCCCAATTCCCATTCCATTTTTGGCTACCGGGCGCGATGAAAGCCCCTACTCCTGTCAGTACCTATTTACATTCTGCAACGATGGTCAAAGCAGGAATTTACCTCTTGGCCAGATTTACCCCCTTATTGGGAGATACTTATTGGTGGAACGGAACTTTGGTTACCATAGGTGCCATCACAATGATTTATGCCGCTATTCACTCTCTCTTCAGAGTTGATTTAAAAAGTATTTTGGCTTATTCTACCATTTCTGCCTTGGGAATCCTGGTTTTCCTCATCGGTATTGGTACTGAGAAAGCACTCTTGGGAGCAGCCATCTTTATTTTGGCACATGCTTTATATAAGGCAGCTTTGTTCCTGATTACAGGTATCATAGACCATGAAACGGGCAGTAGAGATGCCAGCAAATTGGCAGGACTGCAAAAAGTAATGATGCCGGTGGCCATTGCCGGATTTATAGCGGCCCTATCGAGTGCAGGGGTTCCACTATTGATAGGGTTTATCAGCAAAGAGGTCATGTACGAAGCCACGCTTCAATTGGGCCAATGGGCAATTATACTTACCATTTTGATTGTATTGACAAAGATTTTTCTTTTTGTGGCCGGGTTTTGGGCCGGTATAAAACCCTTTACAGGACCACTTCCCAAAGAATTCCAAAAGGCACATTTACCTTCTGCCCTACTTTGGGTTCCTCCATTATTGTTGAGCGTACTGAGCGTTGTATTTGGTGTCTTCCCCGGTCTGTTAGAAAAATCATTGATACAATCCGTATTCAGCAGCATTTCCGGTTCAGCAACCATTATTGATCTTAAACTTTGGCATGGATTCAATACTGCATTGATGCTCAGTATTTTGACTTTGGTCGTGGGATTTGCAATCTATTGGTTCTTACAACCCTCAGAAAAGAATTTTCAAAAAACCATTCGCTTTGAAAGGATTTCTCCTGAAGCACTGACCCGGGATTTTGGTAATATCTTCAGCTGGTTTGCGGGTTTTTGGACCAGATTTTTCCAAAATGGATATCTGAGGAACTATGTCATTACTATTCTGGCATTTTTGACTTTTTTGATGGCATATAGAATATTCATAGGTGTCAAAATTCACATTGACTGGGATCAGATTTCTACCGTAACACCTTCAGAAATTATTGTAGTGACCTTGATGATCATATCCATATTCATTGCTATTTTTTCCAAATCCCGAACTACCTCCATCGTAGCTTTGGGTGTTGTTGGTTTTGCAAACTGTCTTTTTTTCCTTTTCTATTCCGCTCCGGATCTGGCCATGACCCAATTTTCCATTGATACGCTGACAGTATTATTGTTTATGCTTATTCTGTTTAGACTGCCGAAAAACAAGACTTATTCTTCCAAAACCATCAGAATCAGAGATGGTGTACTATCCTTGATCTTTGGAACCTTGGTAGCAATTCTTGTTTTGGAAGTATTCGAATACCCCTCTAGTACCGATATCTCTAAATTCTATGCAGACAATGCCTATGTGCTGGCCAAAGGAAGAAATGTGGTCAATATTATATTGGTGGACTACCGGGCCTCAGATACCATTGTTGAAACTGTTGTATTGGTCATTGCAGCAATCGGAGTGTACAGTTTGATGAAACTTGACCTAAATCCCATAAAAAAGAACTGATATGAAGTCACTCTTATTTAAAACTGCATCAGATTATCTTTTACCCTTGCTGTTGCTTTTTTCTGTTTTCATGTTATTAAGAGGACATTATGAGCCTGGTGGAGGATTTGTAGGCGGTCTGATGGCCGCGATAGCCTTTCTTATCCATTCTTTTGCACATGGCCTTAAGGAGACCCGCAATATCATTAGAATCAATCCCGGGATGTTGATGCCTATCGGACTGCTGTTAACCCTATTAGCCGGTATTGCACCTTGGTTGATCGGCCAACCTTTTCTTACAGGATTGTGGTTTGAGGAGCCATTTAGATTTGTCGGGGTAGTTGGAACAGCTTTGCTGTTTGATATTGGAGTTTATCTGGTCGTCATTGGCGCTACACTTACCATTATGTTTTCAATAACCGAAACTGTTTGATATGGAGATTTTACTGATCATTATCATAGGGTTGTTGCATGCAGGAGGTCTTTACATGCTTTTGAGAAGAAGTATGTTTAAAATTATCATCGGATTGATATTATTGGGCAATGGTGCCAATCTTTTGATTTTTCTTTTGGGAAGATTGGTAAAGGGGCATCCTCCTGTTTTGCCTGATGGGGCTAAGATATTTGCCGAAATTTATGCTGATCCATTACCACAAGCAGTCATCTTAACTGCTATTGTGATTGGTTTTGGCCTTCAGTCTTTTGCCATCATTCTTATAAAAACTGTGTTTAAAGTGCTCGAAACAGATGACCTTGATGAGCTCAATTCAACCGATGAAGAAATATGAATAATATTCTGGTAATTGCTCCAATTCTTCTTCAATTATTTGCAGGAACGATATTATTGTTCTTTTGGACCAAAACCCAAATTCAGAAGGTTCTGAGCATCTTGTTTTCGTTTTTAAGTCTTGGCTTGGGCATTTGGTTGTTTTTGCTGACCTGGAAAGATGGTATCCAATTTACCCATGCCGGCAATTGGGCAGCACCATTTGGGATCAGTTTTGTTGCTGACTTGTTGAGTGCAACATTGGTTTTGATAGCCTCCATTTCGGGGTTGGCAGTATCGATTTTTTCTGTAGGCACCATGAGAGAAGAAAGATTGAAATTCGGTTTCTTCCCGATCATGCATTTTCTTCTCATGGGCCTAAGTGGAGCCTTTTTGGCAGGAGATATGTTCAATTTGTATGTTTGGTTTGAAGTTGTCATTATCTCTTCTTTTGTCCTGCTGACATTGGGCAGTACAAAATCACAACTTGAGGGCGCTATCAAATATGTATCTTTAAATCTACTTGCCTCTTCGCTCTTTCTGATAGGGATTGGTTTCGTTTATGGCCTCACAGGTTCACTCAACTTTGCCGATGTTGCCGTTAAGCTTAGTGCAATCAGTAACCGTGGTATTATCAACGTCACAGCAGGAATATTTTTGGTCTCTTTTGGTATAAAATCCGCCATATTTCCGATGTATTTTTGGTTACCTGCCTCCTACCATACCCCACCCCCTGCTGTTTCTGCCATTTTCGGAGGCTTATTGACGAAATTGGGAGTTTATGCTCTTGTAAGGACATTTACTTTGATGTTTGGCGGAGATGAATTTCTCGGAATAATGCTCAGTATCATTGCTGCGCTTACAATTTTGTCAGGAGGGTTAGGTGCCTTATTACAGAAGAATCTCAGTAAGGCGTTTGGGTACCTGATTATTTGCCATATCGGTTTTATGGTTGCAGGTCTTGGTATGTTTACAGAAGTTGCCATTTTGGGGACTGTTTTTTACTTGTTCCATGATATCATTGTCAAAACAAACCTGTTTATGGTGGCCGGATTGGTGCTGAAAATCAATGGCACTCAGGATATTTCCAAGTTGGGAGGAATGTATAAAAGTTACCCCCTGATTTCAATCTTATTGTCCATCCCTTTGTTTTCATTGGTAGGCATTCCCCCACTTTCCGGATTCTGGCCAAAAATATTCCTGATACAGGGTGGTCTGGCTTCAGAAGATTACTTTCTGATTGCTTTCATTGTTTTGGGAAGTTTTCTTACCTTATGGGTAGTGGCCAAAATTTGGGCAGAGGTATTTTGGAAAAATGCCGAAAACCTTCCTGTAAAAGCCTCAGGCTTATATTTTAATCAAATGTCAAAAGCAAATCAATCGATGGTAATCATTCCGATCATATTCCTTTCAATTGTGTCCTTGTATATTGGTTTTGCAGCCGAAAATATTTATGTCCTATCGGAAAAAATTGCGGCTGACCTTATGAATCCTCAAAATTATATTGAAACTATTCTCGGTATCAAAACTATCCTCCCATGACCAATTCAATGTTTTTAAATAATCTCTTATTGACGATAATATGGGTATTGGCTACGGGGACCTTGACGGAGGAGAATTTTATCTTTGGATTCCTGATCAGTTTTGGAATTCTGTATATCATCACAATCAACAAAGAGGAGAGGAAGTATTTTACCATACTGCCTAAGTTGATATCCTTTATCATGTTCATGTCATGGGAAATCCTTAAAGCAAATTTGGTGACTGTGAAAGAATCCCTTTATGCCAAGTCAAAATTGGAACCTGCTGTGATTAAGGTTCCCCTAACTGTAGAATCAGATATTGGAATCACCATTTTGGCTACCATGGTGTCAGTAACACCGGGAACCTTGGTGATGGATATTTCTGATGATAAAAAAGTGATGTATGTTCATGTGATGCATGTAAGAAGCAAAAAGGAGTTTGTGGACGAGGTGAAAAATAAATTTGAAAAACGCTTATTAGAGATTTTAAGATGAGTCTACAAGAATATTTTCACTTTATAATCATACCCATATTGGGATTATCGGTGATTTTGGTCTTTATCCGATTTGTAAAAGGTCCTAGTTTGGCAGACCGGGTAATTGCCTTGGATATGCTTATCTTAATTTCAATATGCATCATTGCTGTTTATAGCATCATGTTTAATCAAAGTACATTCTTGGATATAGCCATGTTATTTGCGCTGATTGCATTTTTGAGCACGACGGCCTATGCCTTTTATCTGGAAAAAAGAGAAAGAAAATGAGAGATATAATAATTATGATTTCATCCACCATCGGAGTATTGTTCATCTTCTCTACTTCTTTGGCCATGCTCAGAAAACCTGATGTGTATCTAAGAATATCGGTAACTTCAAAAGCCTCTACTTTGGGGGTTGGGTTGATTCTTTTGGCGACAGCTATATTTTTTAATGAATATTCCGTGACGACGAGAGTTATTGCAGTCATCTTATTTGTATTTTTGACTGTACCCATAGGTTCACATATGCTTGCAAGAGCTGCATATTTCACAAAAACACCCATTTGGGGCGGAACAAAGATTGATGACCTTGCCGGTCAATATGATCCAGAAACACATGAGTTGCATAGTGAAAATCGCAATTCATCAATCAAACCTGAAAAAACAGACAAAGCCTCTTAAAATGAAGAAAATCAACCTATCTCTTATTCTCTTAATTATATTGTTGATGACCAATTCCTGTGACGAAACTCCCCAAGAAGAAAAAGTAGCAAGTAAGTATGAATTTCTGGTTGGATCCTATACGGATTCTGACCAAGAAGGCATTTCACTTTTGACTTTTAATCCTGAGGAAAATCTCATAGCCACCACAGTCATTGCAGCAGGAGTCAAAAACCCATCTTTTGTAATCAGTAACAAAGCACAGACTTTGGTTTTTTCGGTTCAAGAAACCGGAGGAGAGAATGGTGGGCAAGTGAGTTCCTTCAAATTTGATCGGCAAAACAATACTTTGGAATTACTAGATACAAAAGAAAGTTTTGGAAACTCTCCTTGTTACCTGGCACTGGATCCAAAAGAAGAATTTTTGGTAGTGGGCAACTACTCAGGGGGAAATTTTTCAGCCTACAAAATAAGCAGCGGAATGTTGGAACATGTTCAGACCATCAATCATGAAGGTCAAAGCATTGTTTCAGGTAGACAAGACAACCCACATGTACACAGTGTCGTCTTTCATCCCAATGGCAATCAGATGCTAGTGGGTGACCTTGGTACAGACAAAATCTTTATTTATGATTTCAACCCCACTTATGCTGTTCCTTTCAATCCGGCTTCACAACCTTACATAGAAGTGCCTCCGGGTTCCGGTCCCAGGCATTTGGCTGTCCATCCTGATGGAAAAACAGTTTATTTGATCCATGAGATGAGTGCCGAATTGGGAGTCTATTCTTATGATGCCGGTAAAATGGCAAGAAAACAGGTGGCCCAATTGGCAGGAGAAGGATTTATCGGGAATGTGGGTGCTGCTGAAGTGAGAATCTCGCCGGACGGTAAATTTGTTTATGCTTCCAATCGTGGAGATGCCAATGACATTACTGTTTTTGCGATAGGAAGCGATGGAAACCTAACCTTTGTAGATAGAGTGGCTACCGGTGGTGAAACACCCCGAAATTTCGCAATCACCAAAGATGGTGAATACTTAATTGCCGGAAATCAAGGGTCCAATAATATTATCTTATTTGATAGAGACCAAAAAACCGGGAAACTTATAAAAACAGACTTGTCAGTATCGACAAATAAGCCTGTTTACTTTTTTGGGCTAAATTGAATTCAGTAAAAACAGGAAGATTAGTATTTAAATCGACCATGATTTAAAATAATTTTCTGCTTAATGAATAAAATACTTTGAAATTATTTTACTTCGATAGTTTTATATATTAAAACTATCCTTACCTTTGGGCATTATTAATTCAATTACAATTTATCATGAACACAGGAAAAGTTAAGTTTTTTAATGAGTCCAAAGGATTCGGTTTTATTATTGACAATGAATCTTCAAAAGAGTATTTCGTTCACATCACAGGTTTGATCGACGAAATCAGAGAAGATGACGAAGTTACTTTCGACCTCAAAGAAGGTAGAAAAGGCCTGAACGCTGTGAATGTAAAAGTAGTCTAATCTATACACATTGACATCTAAAATTGAGAAGCCCCGAATATTTCGGGGTTTTTTTATTGCCTATAACTCGACCTTCCAGGGAGTTTTTTCCATTCTATACTCCAGGTATCCATTGGAAATTGTCAAAGGCGAATCAAAATTATTTTTATATAACTGTCCGGTTCCCAATCCTTGGGGCATTGTTATGGAATATGTCGAAGTGAATTGGGCTATGGCATTCAGACCTATATTGCTTTCCAAGGCTGAGGTAACCCACCAAGCAATACCCATATCTTCTGCCAATTGAATCCATTCACGACTTGCTCCAATACCGCCCAAAAGTGTTGGCTTGATGATGATATATTGTGGCTTGACCTTATCCAACAACTTTTTTTTCTCCTGATAACTATCCACTCCGATTAATTCCTCATCTAGGGCAATGGGCAATAATGATTGCCGACACAATTCAGCCATCAACTCAACTTGTCCCTGTCTGACAGGCTGTTCAATGCTGTGAAGATCAAATGAGGCCAGTTTATCCAATTTCAGGATGGCGTCTTCTTTTGTGAAGGCCCCATTGGCATCAACTCTCAATGTAATTTGAGAAGCATTAAATTTCTGACGGATATATCCCAACAATTCACATTCCTGGTCAAAATCGATGGCTCCAATTTTCATTTTGATACAAGAATATCCTTCCGCCAATTTGTTGTCAATCTGCTCCAACATAAAATCCTTTGCCCCCATCCAAATCAAGCCGTTGATGGGAATATTTTGTTTTTTCCTAAAAAAAGAAGTATCAAAAATCATTTTGACACCCTTGTGCAGCAAATCCAAAAGAGCAATTTCAAATGCAAAACGGATACTTGGGAGAAAAGAAGGTATATGATTTCCTGCCCAATCTAATATCGAATTTTCATCAGGTGAAATCGAAGTCCCTGATAAATTCCTGCATAAATTCTCCAAATGAATTTCAAAATCAGGGATATCATCAACGCTCAGTTTGACTAGAGGCGCAGCTTCCCCCCACCCGATTGTCTGTGGATCTTTTTTTTGGAAAGCCCTTACCAAGAAAATTTTTTTCTCAGTCAGCACTCCCCTTGATGTTCCCGCTTCAAACCTGAATTGTAACAAATGGGAAACATAAGTAAATTGTAAATCTTTTAAAACTTCTGTCATTCGGATTATATTTGCGTCCAAATTTGCATGAGACTCTTACCTAATTCCTTATATGGGATCTTTAAAAACCATCCAAGAAGTTAAATTATCAGATTACGAATATACTTTACCGGACGACAGAATCGCAAAGTTTCCTTTGGAAAAAAGGGATCATTCAAAGCTTATTCAGTTTAAAGAGGGAAGCATTTCCCATCATCGTTTTTTTGAACTTCCGGAACTTGTCCCAGCAGGTACCATGCTGGTTTTCAACGATACCAAAGTAATTCCGGCCAGACTTATTTTCCAAAGAGATACAGGTGCCAAAATTGAAATCTTTCTTCTCAAACCCATTTCACCAAGTTCGGTCATCAATGAAATAATGGTTCAAACCGCGTCTGTGGTTTGGGAATCTATGATCGGGAACCTCAAAAAATGGAAAGATGATGAAATTCTTCAAGGTGAGGTAATCATCAATGGACAGTCCTGCGTCATCAGCGCTCATTTGATAGATAGAGTTAATCGTTTGGTGGAATTTACCTGGACTGGTCAGAACATACCCTTTGTATCCATCGTAGAGGCTACAGGTGAGGTGCCTCTTCCACCATATATGAACAGGAAGGCTACCGCTGCAGATAAACCCCGCTACCAAACGGTATATTCTAAAAACGAAGGTGCAGTCGCCGCCCCGACTGCAGGACTTCATTTTACGGAAGATGTATTGGGGAAATTAAAATCAAACAATGTAAAAGAAGAGTTTTTGACGCTGCACGTTGGGGCGGGAACTTTCCAACCCATCAAAGATGAAACTGTCACAGACCACCCCATGCATAGCGAACAGATGGTCATTGACATTGAAACCATCAGGAATTTGACACTTCATCAAGATAAAATCATAGCAGTTGGTACAACATCCATGAGAACCTTAGAGAGCCTGTATTGGTTTGGAGTAAAAATTTTAAACTCAGATGATACTGAATTCTCCATAAGCAAACTATACCCTTATTCAAATTTTGAAGAATTGCCGGAAAGAAGAAAAAGCTTTAAGGCCGTTTTGGATTTAATGGAACATAAAGGTTTAACAATGGTAACAGGGACTACGGAGATTTTTATTATGCCGGGGTATATTTTTCATGTCTGTGACGGTTTGATTACAAACTTTCATCAACCATCATCTACCTTAATTTTATTGGTAGCCGCATTTACACAAGGAAAATGGAGAGAAATTTACAACGAAGCAATGATGAAAGATTACAGATTTTTGAGTTACGGTGATTCAAGCATCCTTTGGAGAGATTAAACTTTAATCGGGACTGCCTGATCCAAGTTTTTTAATACCATTGATCAAATCCTGAAAGTAGGTTCTGCCAACAGGCACAGCGTCTTTGCCTATAGTAACCTCCCTTGGGTTGATACTGTTGATCTCATCCAATCTTACTATGTAGCTTTTGTGAATTCTAAAAAAGTCAGAATTTGGCAGTACAGCTTCAAATTCCTTAAGGATATTGCGAAGGGAATATACTTGGGTTCTGGTCACCAAAGTTGTATAGTTTCCATCCCCTTTTAGCCACATAATGTCTGTCCATTTTACTTTAATCAAATTCCCCTTATTTCTAATGAATAGACCGTCTTTGATTAGAAAATCTCCCACATCTCCGTTTAAATGACTCCCATTCTGTTGCCAATCTTTATTGGATTTCGCTTCTTTGAGTACTTCTTTCATTTCTTTGAATATTTTACCTGTTGACAAAATAACTTCGGGAAATGATTATTGTTTAAAAGATGTTTATTCCCAAAAAGTATCCGATTGATTCATTTTTTTGGTGTTGTTACGGATTATCTGATCAAGTTGCTCAGCTAGCGGTTTGAGGTACGAAAAATATTGTTGGTTTTCCTTATTCAGCTGTTTTTTATCGATCAAATCCAATAGTCCCAAAATAGAGGATAAAGGCGATCGTAAGATGTTGCTTTGGGTATAAATTATATCCCGAAGTAAATTATTGTTTTTTATGACTTTCTGTACATGGTCTAATTCATGTTGCAAATCTTTGGCCCTATAAATAATGCAGACCACTTTATGATTGACATCACATATAGGAATAAATTGATGATGAAACATTCTACTTTCGGATGGATCCGGAAATTGAACAATCTGATCAAATTCCACAGTCTTTCCTCCAAAAATCTCATCAATATTTTTTAGAAAAACTTCTTCTATACCCGGCAGTAAATAATGGACAAACCTTTCATTTTCTTTCAGCTCTTTGTTGAAAACATGATAAACCAAATCCTTTGCAAGAGCATTGAACTTAATGATCCTCATTTCATTGGTCATCAGGAAAAAATTTTCGGATGCATTTTCCAAAACTGTCTCTAGCGTCAATTGAATCAGATTGTTTTGACGGGTAAGCCCTTGTACTTCTGAAATATCCTTAAAATAGACATCCAGGATGTCTTCTTGGGGATTGATGATTACTTGATACCATTTACCCAACTCGGGGATGTAATCTTCAAAAGTCCGTGATGAACGGGATTCTTTGGCCTTTTTAAATTCCAGTGCATATTCATAGATTTTAGGATGTTTGAAAACATGCCAAACCTTTTGTTGAATCAATTCACTTAGTTCAGTTCCAAAAAGTGATTCTG
Organism: Aquiflexum lacus; assembly: GCF_015476655.1. Classification (GTDB taxonomy): domain Bacteria; phylum Bacteroidota; class Bacteroidia; order Cytophagales; family Cyclobacteriaceae; genus Aquiflexum; species Aquiflexum lacus. The sequence goes on along the minus strand of NZ_JABFHF010000011.1, from coordinate 146,057 downwards.
CCATGGGATTTGCATATTGAATTTCCCAATTGGCATTAAGCTGAAAACAGACATCTTTCTGTGGATTGATTTTTTTATTTTCCAACCCAATCTTTATCTCGATTTCTTCCTGATGGGTTCCAATTCCCAAAATTCCCAAAATATCACCTTCAATATTATTAAGTACAGAAAACTCCCAAGAGATTTCATGCATTAAGTGCCTTTGTTTAAAATTATAAACTTTATTTGGAGACTGAATTGATTTATCTATAACTATCTCAAAATCAATTTTTTCTATATCATTAATTAAATCATAAAATGAGATACATTCGTCGTCAAATTCTATTTTTTCAAAAAATTTCTGAAAATAGGTGTTGACATACAAACCATTTCCTTCTAAATCTAAAACCACCGCCAAAAGGTTGGAAGACTCCTTTAAATATATAGGAAGCTGTTCTTCTATATCTTTTGTTTGAATCATTGGAAAAGGAATTACTTAGGGTGATGATAGCTTGAGTCAGGTTGATTTTATAATGAAAATCAAAACAGGATGCAATATAATCATAATAACAATGATTTTTACTCAACACTTAAAAAATTGAAATCCAATACATTAGCAAATACATTTTCATCAATCATGAAAATTTATTCAAATACATTTTTGAAAGTCTGACCAACAAAAAAGATATTAAAACCATAAACTAAATGGCTTTAAATTATTAAAAAATATTTTTTTTATGCCATTACCTTATTTTTTGAAATTTCCATCTCGGATATTTCCTGAATAAAATCAGGATAATTAACTTCCTTGATCAAAATAATCATGGTATGTGCAAACTCCTGCTTACAAACCTCGATGGAATAATTATAATCCATTGATTCATAATTAGTTATTCTTTTTTCATCAAACATATGCATTAATACTTCTTTGCTCTTAGACTTGATGCAAAGTTTGTCATGATTTTGAACACTGGAGACGACAGAGAAAGAACCTAGTAAAGAATTAATTATCATAATTGTAGCGTTTTATCATTCAGTTTGGTTTTGGTTCTATTTCTTATTGGAAGAAAGCCATTCTTTTTTTATTTGAATAATATGAACCTTGAATTACTCAGGTGATAAAGGTAGTTATTAATGAAACTACAAAAAATACCGTGAACAGGGTATTTTAATTAAGTAATAATCTACTTTCTTCTCAATTTAATTAAACTGGGAGGCAAATATAAAAAACATTAAACAAATTTTCAGGAAAAAGAAGAAGCTTTTACAGTTAATATAAAAACTCTTGTAAATTTTATACTTGAATCACAGCACCTTAAAATAAATATTCTGTTAGCAATTCAATTTGAGCCATATATTGGCCTGCCAATTTTGTTTATATAATGAATTATCATTTATATTTGCATCACTTTGAAAGGCAGCTATCGTCTCTTGAACAATTCTAGAGAGTTGGGTGAGTGGCTTAAACCAGCAGTTTGCTAAACTGTCGTACGTGTTAAAGCGTACCGGGGGTTCGAATCCCCCACTCTCTGCCATCGGTCCAAGTCCTTAGACTTGGACTTTTTTTTTGGTTATAAGCTTATTTTCAAGCAAGCCCCTAGCCTATTGCAGACAGGATGCCTACCTGTCAGGAAGGCATGGATATATCGGACATTTAAGGCTTTTGCAATGAATTAGATCGGATTACCATTTTACTGGCGTACTTGGGTATTTACATGCTTTTTTTACTCTCTTACACAAAATTATTTGTCGAAATTTCAAAGAAAATTTGATCAAAAAAAAGAAAGCAGGAAAAATTCCTACCCCCTTTTGATTAACAAAATTCCCCTTTTAATGTATTGAGTAATCTCTTTTTTTTTCAATTTCGTAATACGAATTTACTGAATCTATAAATTCAGAATCAGGATGAGATGGCCAGTTGTCTTTATCGAAACCGGGTGATTTTTCCAATTCTGCATTCTCGATTCCATTCCAAATGCTAGTTATAATCATTGGTATGATTTCCATCCTGATCGAATACTACTGATGTAATCTTGTCATCAAGTTTAAAGTGTACTTCAAAAAATATATTGTTTTCTTTTATTATGGTCCTGGATTCAACCACCTCTTGGTACTTTAAGCTAGAATCTATTCTGATTACGTTATAGACTGATATTGGTATGAAACCATTGTTTTGCTGCAGGTCAGTAGTATCCATTTCTATGTAACTTCCTGGATTGAGTGTGTCATCATTTCTAATTTCATTAGTTCTTTCATTTACATCATTTCCCCTTTCCGAATATTCCCTTTCGGTATTTTTGTGATCACAGGAAACAAAAATTAATCCGGTAAGAATAAGCAGAAATGCATGATGTTTTATTTGATTGGATTTCATAATCGTTTATTTAAAAGTTTTATGGATAATGATTTAGACGCCAATTTCCAGTATCTATTTCAAATTTTAATTGATTGTTTTATTGCCTCGGTTGAGAGCAAATGATTGTTTCAAAGAGATGTTCCAGACATTGAATCCGTTCAAAAAAAAGCAGGAATGTCGGTTGCCCCGCGCATTCCTACAAGATCTTCATGAATTAGTCTCCCTTCTCTGATCCCTCGGTTTTTACAATTTTATTGTAAACCCCAAATAAAAGAAAAGGTGCAGCCCACTGTCCTACAAAAAGGGCAGTATGATTTTTCCCCATAATCTTTAAAGCCAACGAAACAGCCATTGCTGAAACTGATGACCATAAAAAGACATCAGATGGGATTTGGGCAGTTTTTTGTTCAATCTCTTTGGCCACTTGGCCTTCCTTATTATGCTCTTTCATAATTTTATCATTTTTTAGTTTTACAAATGTTATAAACAACATATCCAAAAGTCATTCCATCGAGTATTCGACTTGACTTTATCCCTTACCAGCCTCTTTGGACAATGAATAGCTGCAAATAAATTTCCCCATTATGCTGTTAGTTGTTACATATTATACCCAAAATGGCTCAGTTTGAGTCCATTTGAAAAATCTATAATTACTCACTTTTACTTTTATTTCGACAGTTATAGTTGAAACGTGTCAGGAACAGAGGCTATAAACCGATATAATAGCTAAAAATGCCTATATCATTGAAAAAGAAATAGATATAACAAAATAAAGTTAGAGTGGATTGATTATTGAAAATCAGAGAGATTAAAAGATATATTTTCAGGAGAAAAACATTTTAATTCAAAATCAAATAAAACATCATGAAAAGCCAATTATTATTACCAGCCGTTATGTACAAAAATTACAATTTTTCGAAATCGGTCCAAAGAAAAAAGAAATCCAATAAAGAAAAAAGTAACGACATAAAACCCATAGACAAGGAGCACGGACAATAAGAGTTCTCTGGATGAATAAAGTAATCCCAGATAATTTTTAAAAATAGAGCAGGGAGAATAATTTTTACCTTAAGACATTAATATCAATAATTCAATTGGGTATATCCACAATTGGTGTCGTGCTTTTAATATTTTTTTGTTTTTGTGTTTATATTAAAATCACAGTCAAGCTACTTTCAAATCCACCAGCCAAGCAATTGAGGTCATATATATCCTTTTCAATTTTTTTGAAGCTGATCAATTGTTGCTAAAGCTTGATTTTCAGCATTAAACATTTTTTTTTATGTTACCATTCATTTACATTCTGTAACATATAATAACCAATTTATACTTTAATTATATAAATCTATCGGATATTATTGTAATACCATTTTCTTCTTTCCTAACTACTTTTGAGGTATTACATGTTTGCAGAGATTTTCCAATTTCTCATAAAAGGTACTGATCTGCTCTATGTATTCATTGGAAATACAATCAATTATTAAATACCCAAGACTATGAAAAGTATACTTGTTGTTGACAATCAGATATCGTTCTGTAACCTTTTGAAAAAGTTTTTGACTAAAAGTGGCTATCATGTAGAAACAACCACCCAAGCTTCACATGCAATCCAAATATTGAAAAAAAGCCCTTTTCAGGTAGTCATTTGCGATTACCGGTTACCAAATGCAGAGGGAAATGTCTTTTTCGAAATGATTAAAAGTGTATGTCCTGACGCTTCTGTTATTTTTACTTCTAACCAGATCAATCTCAAGAATGTAGTGACCATGATCAAAGAAGGAGCTTCCAGTTATTTATCAAAACCAATAAATCCGGATGAATTAGTAGAGATATTGGAAGAGAATCATTCTAAGAAAAAGAAAGCAGAAAATTCAGTAAAAAATATATATGAACAGACCGCTAATAAAAATCAATCCGAATATGTGGTGGGAAATAGTAAAAGAGCTAGGGAAGTGCAATTTAATTTGAATAAAGTAGGACCTACAGATTATTCTGTGATCATTGAAGGAGATACAGGAACAGGAAAAGAATCTTATGCAAGATTGATTCACCAAATCAGTAGCAGAAGGGCTCAGCCCTTTATTGCGGTCGATTGTGGTTGCCTTTCCAAAGAATTGGCAGGTAGTGAATTTTTTGGGCATGAAAAAGGCGCATTTACAGGGGCAGTATCTCACAAAACTGGTTTTTTTGAGATGGCCAATGGTGGAACGATTTTCCTTGATGAAATATCAAACCTTTCAAGCGATATCCAAATGGCCCTATTGCGTGCACTGCAGGAGAAAGTAATCAGGAAAGTAGGGGGAACAAAGGAAATCCCTATCGATGTAAGGATTATAACAGCAACAAATGAAGATCTCTTGGCCAAATCGGAGACATTGGGCTTTAGAGAAGACTTATTTTACAGGTTAAGCGAATTTGTGCTGAAAATCCCAACGCTGAAAGAAAGAGGTGAAGATATATTCCAATTTATTGACTTTTTTCTGGAAAAAACTTCTGAGGAACTGGGGAGGCAAGAAACACCAAAATTTTCGGATGAGGCCATGGGTTTATTGGAAACATACCATTGGCCCGGAAATATCCGCGAATTAAAAAATGCAATTCGTAGTGCTTGCTTGTATATTGACAAAAATAACTGTATTTCTGCTGCATCGCTTCCGGATAGAATCCGCAATAATAATGGATCATTAGCAGGTACTTACAAAGTTCCTGATCTATCGTACCACGAGAGCAAAAACTTTTCTAAAGAGGAAGAAAAAGACCTTAAATCAGTAGCATTAATGGCAGAGTCCGAAAAAATAAAAGAAGTTCTCAAAGATGTTAAATATAACAAGACCAAAGCTGCTCAAAAATTAAACATCCATAGAAAAACCTTATATAGCAAGCTAAAAACGATGGACATCGCCTATTGATATATTGGGCAATAAAATGCTCAAATTCAGGTATAAATATAGAAACATTAGAGATCAGTTGGAACCTGTTTTGTCCTTCAAAAATAGGGGTAATGGCATGGATTTTGCTTTTTTTAGTATGAACTAAAACATGATAACTATGAGCCAAACAACTGAAAAAATCAAAGGTAATTGGAATGAGATCAAAGGAAAGTTAAAGCAGGAATACGGGAATTTGACCGATGAAGACTTGCATTACGTAGTGGGCCAAGAAGAAGAATTGTTTGGTAGAATCCAAAGAAGGATCGGCAGACCCAAAGAAGAACTTGAGAATTTAATCCTCCGAACTGGCCGAATATAAGGATTTACAACGGATTGAAACGAAAAATACAATGGCAAAAAAAACCGATAATAGAATTAAGGATTTAGATCAATATGAAGCCCTAAGAGATAAAGGATATAGCAAGTCCAAATCTGCGAGGATTGCCAATACCCCAGATTCCGGAGTTAAAGGTGGGGAGGCAAAACAATACGAAGACCGGACTAAAGAAGAACTGTATCAAAAAGCCAAAGAGGTCGGAATAGAAGGGCGCAGTAAAATGAACAAAAAGGAACTCATCCATGCATTAAGGAATAATTGAGTTGATAAAAAAGTCCATCCAAAAAAGTAGATTATTTAAAAAAAGCCGCTTTTCAGGCTAGTCCATTTAATTTGGACTGGCCTTTCTTTATGGAAATCAATACGTTGAAAAGAGACATTTTTGCAGATACCATGAAGCCGATAATTAATCCCTAAGCCATTGAAATCCATATTCTGGATAATCGTGATTCATATTTCTCTGGAACTTTTTACACCTTGTTCGCTTCGGCGGATTATACTTTTTAATTTACCAAGAACCCAAACTAAAACTGACCCATCCCCTTCTGTGATTGACTACTGACATTTCTGCCCCATTATCCACGGCATTCGTCACATTATATTGGCTGATTTTTGTGCTTCGGTTATACTTGTGAGGTATTCAGATATTTATATTGATGAAAAGCAAAAAACCATTCTTTCTACTCATTGCCTTAGGAATTTTATGGAACCTCTGGCATTTCAGTCAAAACAAGAAAGAAACAAATCCGGAAAAGCATACTATTGAACTTCCCATTACCCTTAATTAATCCTCAAAATTTCCTTTAATTTAATTATTATTTCTCCCTATGAAAGATTCCCCCTTACCTTTTAGACAAATCGAATGGTGGATTGTCACCTTGGTCTTCCTTTCTATCATCATGATCAATATCCTGAATGCAGGTTTTATTTACTATAAACCTACAGATCAGCAGATAGCCGTTTATTTCGCAAAGCTATTTATCCCGGTTATCCTCTTCCTCTCCTTTTATTTTATCCACATGAAAATAATTCCCGGGTTTGAAAAAGAAAGGAAGTCATGGAAATATATTTTGTTTTTGATCTTGGTATTCTTTGGGTCATTTATACTCAGCGGGGCTTTTTCAACTGGTGCTGATATCACAGATGATTTTTTTATGCCATTTTATTTGGGGGCAATAGCCATTTATGGCGGCTATTTGCTATTAGCTTACATTCTCGAGCAGATTCTGACACCTCCCCGATTGGGTAACTATATCCTGTTCAACACTATCAGGCTTTTTGCAATTTACCTTTTCGTGATATTGTTCCTGATACAATTCCGAAAGTTTGGAACGGAGCCAATTGTTATGGTTTTTGCTGTAGTAATCCCGAGCATTGTATTCATTATTCTCTTTAATTTCTTTTTAATTTATGGCAATAGAAAAAAAGGCAAAACACAGCTTGCCAATTATTTTTTGGCACTATTGGAATTCTCTATTGCTTTGATTTTTCTATTTATAGCCATTCAAGTGGGAACTTTTGCTCCTGCATTTGTAGGCCTTGCAGCCATGATTTTGGTAGCAGTTGTTTTGGTTCCTGCCTCCAACCTCGTCTTCGAAAAATATGACGCCTACCTCGGAGAAATCAACACATTGTCCAATAAAGTATCCCAATCCAACGCCAACCTTGATTTTCTTCGCTCCCAGATCAACCCGCATTTTCTGTTCAATGCCCTGAATACACTCTATGGCACCTCGCTACAGGAAAGCGCTGAGCGCACTGCGGAAGGTATTCAGAAGTTGGGAGATATGATGCGATTTATGCTCCATGAAAACAATCAGGACAAAATTCCTGTAGAGCGGGAAAAGGAATATCTGGTCAACTATGTGGATTTGCAGCTCCTCCGAATCAAAGAGCAGGAAAACATTGAAATTGTCTTTTCAAAGGGAGAGGATTCCTGTTCAGGAGAAATCGCTCCGATGTTGTTGATTCCATTCGTGGAAAATGCCTTCAAGCACGGCATCAGCCTCCAAAAGAAATCCTGGGTGAAAATCAGTTTGAGATGTCTTGCAGGTTCAGTTCACTTGGATGTCAACAACAGTATCCATCGTTCCAATGATGATGATCCAGAAAGAAAATTCAGTGGCATTGGTCTGGAAAATGTCAGGCAAAGACTAGACCTGCTTTATCCCGGAAAACATGACTTGGTGATCAGGGAAAATGAGATGGAGTATTTTGTACATTTATCCATTAAATTATAATTTCCACCTTATTACTACCATATTTCGATTAAATCCCACCTTAAATGTCAAATATTTAAAAATGTTAACCGCAATTGCAATAGACGATGAACCGATGGCTTTGGAAGTGGTGAAGTCGCATGCTGCCAAAATCCCTTTTTTGGATTTGAAATCAACGTTTACAGATGCCATCAAAGCTTTGGAATACCTGAAAGAAAATCCTATCAACCTGATTTTTTTAGATATCAAGATGCCGGATATTTCGGGAATGGAACTTGCCACATTGATTCCAAAGGAAACCATGGTCATCTTTACCACTGCCTATTCGGAACATGCCGTCAAGAGTTTTGAACTGGATGCGGTGGATTATTTATTGAAGCCATTCAATCTCAGCAGATTTCTGAAAGCCTGCCAAAAAGCCCAAGAATGGAATGAACTCAGAAATGGTCAACCCAATGGTTCTATTTTTATCAAAACCGGATACGAACAAGTCAAAGTTAATTTCGAGGATTTATTGTTCTGTGAAGCCAATGGAAACTATGTGAGTTTTCACCTGCCCAATGATAAAATCCTTTCAAGAATGACCCTTTCCGAAACCGAAAAGTTACTTCCCCCCTTTTTTGTCAAATCCCACCGTTCCTTTATCGTCAATACCCAACACATCCAAAAAATCGAAAGGCATCAGCTTACCTTGGGAGGTAAACTAGTGCCTGTGAGTGGGAGTTTTTATGAGGAATTGATGGGGAAGGTTAAGGGGTTTTAAGGGATGAGGGATGAAGGTACCAAGTACCAAGAACAATGAACCAAGAAGGCTGAGCTAAGTGGAAAAGGGCGAAGGGAGAGAAGTTAGATTGATGATTTTAGATTGTTGGCTCCGTCATTCTGAACGTAGCCACTCTTACCTATTTATTTCTAACAAACCTCAATGCAAAGTGAAGAATCCTCGAATAGAAATAGCATAGACTTTAAGTGGCTGCTCTCAATGGCAAAGAAAAAATGCCGTAGGATTTCCTTCCGTAGGCACGACAAGATGGAAATTATAGCCCGGTAATTTTTATTGCCGGAGTCTATTCGATATATAATTCTTGGCACCTCGAATTACAAATTCTACTTAATAAAAAAGGTGTAGATCCAATCTACACCTAGAATTTTCGCTATTTTATTCCCAGATGAGAGATTTAAGGGTGAAGGAAAACTCACATCGGTTATCCTTTCTCCTTCATCCTTTTTCCTTCATCCTTCATTTCACAGCTTCCTCACCCAAATATTCCTATAACTTACCAAATCGCCATGATCCTGAAGTTTAATCGGCATTTCAGCAGGATGGGCTTTGTAGTTTGGTATTCCGATATATTCGGTCGGACCTTTGATTTCGGTGTTGTGCTGCACGAGAATGCCATTATGAATCACGGTAACCCTTGCCGGGGAAACCAACATGCCGTCAGCATTGAATTTCGGAGCGGTAAAGAAAATATCATAGGTATTCCACTCTCCCGGTGCTTTCATGGCATTGACCAAAGGCGGATGTTGCTTGTAGATACTTCCTGCCTGACCATTGGAGTAGGTTCTGCTTTCGTATGAATCCAATACCTGTACTTCATAATGGGACATTAAGAATATTCCCGAGTTACCTCTACCCTGACCTTCACCTTTAATAACGGTCGGGGCGGTCCATTCTATATGTAACTGCATATCACCAAATCCTTGTTTGGTTTGAATGTCTCCTGTTCTTGGAGTAACGGTAAATGCTCCGTTTTCCACTTTCCATTCTGGAAACCCGCCTGAACGTGAACTGACAAAATTATTGAGGTTATTGCCATCAAAAATGACAATGGCATCAGAAGGTGGCAAATGGTTTTGGGCTCCCGGTGTAACTTTTTTTGGAACAGGCTCCCAAAATTCAGTGGCTTCAGGTGGAAGTTTGATGTCTTTTTGTTGGGCTAAAAGCGGCAAAGCTGCAAATAGAATAACAACAACAATGGCATTTTTAAAGATTCGTATCATAGGTTTTTTTGGATTGAAATTAATTGACCCTCCAAATTAAGGCAATTCTTAAGCTTTCAAAAGCCGTTGATGGATTTTTGGTTTTTCATCTGCTGTCATACTGTTAAATTCCTCAAAAATTAATCTTATGCAAAAAAATATACTGTTATTGATCCTGCTCTTTTCGGTAATCATCCCGTCGAAAGCACAAAAAGATTATTACTTTCCCGGAGAAACATTTTCATCCGAAATACCTTCCCCTTATTCCTATTTTGGATACCATATCGGAGAATGGCATACCCGATATGACCGATTAGTTGGGTATTTTGAAAAGTTGGCTGAAACCTCCGACATGGCCGAACTCCATACAATAGGCCATACCAATCAACTTCGGCCTCAGGTTGTACTGATCATCAGTAAAAATCAAAATATCCAAAACCTTGAAAATATCCGGACCAACCATATCAAATTGGCAGATCCAAATCAACCCATGCCGGATGTGGCCAATATGCCTGCTATCATCAATTTAGCCTACAGTGTGCACGGCAACGAACCTTCAGGTGGAGAAGCGGCAATTCTGACAGCCTATTGGCTATTGGCGTCCCAAAGTGACTTGGCCAAAGAAATCAGAGAAAATGCAGTGATTTTGATAGACCCCGCCATCAATCCTGATGGAAGGGACAGGCATACCAATTGGGCCAATATGCACAAAGGCTTCCCTCCTGTTGCAGATCCTTTGGACAGGGAACACAATGAAATTTGGCCAAGTGGCAGAGTAAACCATTACTGGTTTGACCTGAACAGGGATTGGTTGCCATTGGCCCAAGTGGAATTGCAAAATAAAATTGCCTGGTACCATACTTGGTATCCCAATGTGGTTGGGGATTTTCATGAAATGGGTACCAACAGTACGTATTTCTTCGAACCCACCAAACCTTTCAGCAGCGAGAATCCTGTAATTCCAAGAAAAAACTATGAGGATATCAACAGCAAGTTTGCTGCTTATTTTGCAAAAGCACTTGATGACATTGGAAGCTTGTATTGGACCAAAGAAGTGTTTGACAACAGCTATCCGGGTTATGGATCTACCTATCCTGACATTCAGGGGGGCTTAGGCTTGGTATTTGAACAAGGAAGTTCCAGGGGTCATATCCAAAGTTCACAAAGAGGTGATATCACTTTTCAGTTTACCATCAGAAACCAATTGAAAACCTCCATTGCAACTATGGAAGGCGGTGTAAAAGAAAGGGAATATATGCACCGTTATCTACGGGAGTTTTTCCAGACAGGAGTCAATGAAGCCAAAACAGACCGTGCAAAAGCCTATGTTTTCGGAGATGAATTTGATGAATCCAAAAACAGGTTATTTCTAAAGTTACTTTTAGATCATAAAATAAAGGTAATTGAAAATGAGTCAAATATATCTTTGGAAGGAAAGTCTTTCAAGCAAGGAAAATCGTGGATAGTCCCTACTGCCCAACCGCAATACAGGATGGTTAGGTCCATGTTTGAAAAGGTCACCACCTTTGCTGATTCTGTCTTTTATGATGCTTCCGCTTGGACCATGGCCTTGGCTTATGGGATGCCTTATGCCGCTCAGACAGCAGTGGCTTCAGGAACCGAAGTTTCAACATTACCGGCGCAGAACTTAGAATTTCCAACTGATGGAAAATACGTCGCTTACTTGGTAGATTGGACAGATTATTTTGCACCCAAATTCCTATATCATATCCAAAAAGCCGGTGTTCATGTGGAAACCACAGCACTACCATTTACTTCAAATACCGATCAAGGTCAAAGGGAATTTCCTGCGGGTTCATTGATTATTCCCACTGCTTTTCAAAAACTTTCTGATAATCAATTGAGAGCGGCAATGATGTCTGCTGCCAAAGAATCAGGACAAAATATACATGCCACCACTACCGGCTTTAGTGCTAAGGGAATTGATTTGGGCAGCAATAATGTTTCTGCTGTTCAGCAACCCAAAGTACTGATGTTGGTCGGTCAGGGAACATCTCAATATGAAGCGGGTGAAATTTGGCATCTGATGGACACCAAAGTTGGTATGCCCATCACTAAAGTAGACATCAGCCTATTTGGAAGAGTCAACCTCTATGATTACAACACCCTGATTTTACCCTCCGGAAATTACTCTGCACTTTCCACAACCCAAATCAACCATTTGAAAGATTGGTTGTCCAGAGGTGGTACGATCATTTCCATGAGGATGGCGAGTCAATGGCTTCAAGCAAAGGAAATCGTCAAAGAGGAATACCTGACCGGTGAGAATGAGCAGTCTCCTGAGTTCCTTCCATTTGCCTCAAGAAGAGATTTTGGAGGAGCACAGGCTATTGGAGGAAGTATTTACCAGGCCAAATTGGACAATACCCATCCTTTGGCTTATGGCTATAGAAATTCAGAGTTACCTGTTTACAGAAACTCAACCATTTTCTTTAAACCTTCCAAAAACCCTTCCCAAACACCGGTGAGGTATACTGCCAATCCTCTTTTGGGAGGCTACATTTCTCCGGCCAATCTTGAAAAAGTCAAGCAAAGTGCCAGCGTAATTGTCTCCCCTGTAGGTCAGGGAAGGGTAATCCACTTTATCGACAACCCCAATTTCCGGGGAACATGGTTCGGAACCAACAAGTTGTTCTTCAATGCAATTTTCTTTGGGGATATGATGTGATCCATTGAATAATATAAATAAAGAGTCCATTTAAACCTGTCCTTGTCACCTCGACGACAGGAGAGGTCTATAAGCTTCAAGCTGGGACAGATATCTCCTGTCGTCGATATGACAAGGGGAAGCATTTGACACAATTGAATCAATAATTGCCGTAAGAATAGGTAACCTGATGTTATTTCCATTCTTAAATTCTCAAAATGTAAAGGACTCCCAAAACATTCGGTTTCCACAAATTCCTTGAATCCATCATGGTTATCCCTCAAAATTGTCGAAATTTGAAAAAAATTATTTCCTTGTGTCAAAGTCCATTCTTTTAATCACTCCCCCTTTTACCCAACTGAATACCCCCTATCCTGCGACCGCATATATTAAAGGTTATCTGAATACCATGGGAAAAACATCCCATCAAGCAGATCTTGGAATTAAAGTTATACTGAGAATTTTTTCAAAAAAAGGTTTAAGCAAGGTGTTTAAAACTATTGAAAATGAAAAGGTTAAAAACATTACAAAAAACAGTCAAAGGATTGTTAAACTTCAAAAAGACTACCTAAATACCATAGATCCTGTTATCAAATTTCTCCAATTTGAAAATCCTACTTTGGCCTACAATATCTGCGATGGAGATTTTCTGCCTCAGGCTTCCAGGTTTGATCAGTTGGATGATATGGATTGGGCTTTTGGTACGATGGGGATACAGGACAAAGCCCGGCATTTGGCAACGCTCTATTTGGAAGATTTGGGAGATTTGATCCAAGAAGTTTTGGATCCTTTTTTTGGATTCAGCCGCTACGCCGAAAGATTGGGAAGATCAGCGGTTTCATTTGATCCATTGGCCAAAGCTTTGGAAGAACCTCTTTCTTTTACTGACCAATTCTTAATTGAGGAGTTAGCATTATTAATAAAGGAAACAGATCCTTATTTTGTTTGTCTATCTGTTCCTTTTCCGGGAAACCTGTATGGGGCCTTGAGATGCGGTCAGTATCTCAAAGCGAATTATCCCCATATCAAGGTAGCCATGGGCGGTGGATACCCAAATACCGAACTTCGGTCCATCAAAGAACCTCGTGTTTTCCAATACCTTGATTTTATCACCTTGGATGATGGAGAAAGACCATTGACCTGTTTATTGGAGCATTTGGATGGAAAAAGGGAATTGCAACAACTTAAAAGAACATTTGCCTTATCGGACGGGAAGGTAATCTACCTCAACGGGGCAAAGGAAAGTGATATTCCATTCAGCAAAACCGGTACGCCTGACTATTCGGGTTTGCCGCTACACCAATACCTTTCAGTGATAGAAATAGCCAATCCCATGCACCGCTTATGGTCTGATGGGAGATGGAACAAACTGACCATGGCCCATGGCTGCTATTGGAAGAAATGTTCCTTTTGTGATGTCACATTGGATTACATCAAAAATTATGAACCTGTCAGTGCTACCCTGATATGTGACCGCATAGAAGAACTGATCCTGCAAACCGGTGAAACAGGCTTTCACTTCGTAGATGAAGCAGCACCTCCTGCCCTGATGCGTGAAGTTGCCATTGAAATACTCAAACGAAACCTAAAGATTACCTGGTGGACCAATATCCGCTTCGAGGAAAGGTTTACCTATGATCTCTGCAGATTGCTCAAAGCGTCAGGTTGCATCGCCGTCTCGGGCGGTTTAGAGGTGGCTTCTGACCGTTTGTTGAAAATGATGCAGAAAGGGGTCACTGTTTCCCAAGTAGCGAGGGTTGCCCATAATTTTACCGAATCGGGGATCATGGTGCATGCCTATCTGATGTATGGCTTTCCGACCCAGACTGCGCAGGAGACCATTGACAGTCTGGAAATGGTGAGGCAGCTGTTCATGCACAATGTCCTGCAATCCGGTTTCTGGCACTTGTTTGCCATGACAGCCCATGCACCCATTGGAGTTGATCCGGGGGCCTTTAGAGTGGTGAGGACAGGTCCGGAACAAGGTCTCTTTGCAGAAAATGACCTGAGTCATGAAGACCCCGAGGGTGCCGATCATGAATTGTTCAGCGAAGGTTTGAAAAAGGCATTATTCAATTACATGCATGGAATCTGTTTTGACTTCAAACTTCAGGAATGGTTTGATTTTAAGATTCCAAGACCATCTGTTTCTCCCAACTTTATTTCTAATGCCATTCAAATTGAAACGGATACTGTTTTGAAACCCAATGCAAAAATGGTCTGGCTTGGAAATATGCCTGAATTGTTTCATGAAACCTTTATCAGCAAAAAAGGGAATAAGATAGAAACCTATAAATTGGTCATAGAAAACAAAAACAATAGAGAGGAAATAATAGTCGGGAAAGAAGATGGTAAATGGCTTGAAAATATTATAAGAGAACTATCGCCTGTACCTGATAAAAAGGAAATGAGCCTGGCAGCTTTTGAGGAAGGTTTCTTAAGGGCAGGTTTAGGAGATTTTGACCGTTTTCTTAGTTCCAAGATATGGAGCTCGCTTTTGGAGTTTGGATTGGTGTTGGTATAAAAAAAAACCCGAACTATAAGCCCGGGTTTTTTAAACTCACTTTAACCACTAACAACCATAAAACAAATTCTTCATGCTTACTTTCATATGCAATCCGAAAGATCAAAAACATCAATTTGTCGTAGTCGATACGGGAATCGAACCCGTGTTTTATCCGTGAAAGGGATACGTCCTAACCCCTAGACGAATCGACCATTTTTCAAAAATAAAACACTGAATTTCTTCAGTGTCCTATGTAGTCGGTACGGGAATCGAACCCGTGTTTTATCCGTGAAAGGGATACGTCCTAACCCCTAGACGAACCGACCATTTTTGGTATTGGGGACCACTTTTTCAAATGGTGATGCAAATATAGAGGCTTAAATTCATAATGCAAAACCTGACCAAAAAATATTTGGTTTGTGCTTCCAAAACCTTGAAAGTAAGCCTTAAAAATAATTTTAGACATTGACGGACATCTTTATTATTTTCGCCTGCGGATAAAAGAAGACGAACCAACACCCATGAGAAATAAGAGAGTGGCCATCAATGGCTGTGGCAGAATTGGAAGATTGACTTTAAAGCTATTGCTTGAAAAAGAAGGGATCGACCTCATTGCCATCAATGACCTCACAGATCCTGCAACCCTTGCACATCTGATACAGTACGATTCCATACACGGCAAATATCCTTCCCCAATCACTGTTCAAGCAGGTGATTTGAAAGTAAAGGGGAAAACAATTAAGGTTTTTGCAGAAAAAGATCCTGAGAGGATTCCATGGGGAGACCTCGATATTGATATCGTATTGGAATCCACAGGCAGGTTTACGGAAAGGGCGCTCGCTGAAGGTCATATCAAAGCAGGAGCAAAAAAGGTCATCATTACCGCACCTTCTAAGGACATAGAGGTGCCCACAGTTGTGTTGGGTGTCAATGAGGAAGTCCTCCAAGAGGAACATGATATAATCTCCAATGCATCCTGTACCACAAACTGCCTTGCTCCAATGCTGAAAATCATGGAAGCTCATTTTGGAATTGAAAAGGGATTTATGTCAACTGTGCATTCCTATACCAATGACCAAAATCTTCATGATGCGCCCCACAGGGACCTGCGCAGGGCAAGGGCTGCGGCATATTCCATCATCCCAACCACTACCAATGCTGCCAAAGCAATGGAATTGGTACTGCCTCACCTTAAAGGTAAAATTGAGGCTTCAGCGATGCGGGTTCCGGTTCCCGATGGATCGCTGACAGATTTGATATTATTGTTGAAAAAGGAAACAAGCACCGAGGAAGTGAATGCCATCTTCAAAAAAGAATCCCAAACTACTTTGAATGGGATCGTGGAATATGTTGAGGCACCCATTGTTTCCATCGATATCATCGGTAATCCCCACTCCTGCATTTTTGATGCTGGATTGACTTCGGCAAAAGGAAATCTGGTTAAGATTGTAGGTTGGTATGATAATGAAGCAGGCTATTCCAACCGACTGGTAGATCTGATTCAAAAAATGAAATAGCGTGTTTTGAATTACCAATTAATGTGATTATCCGCCTTTCTTCAAGTTGTGTTAGTTTTCTAATAAATTGGCTGGAAGACGGAAGTATACTATAATCAAGATGTTAACAAACATCCGTTGGGCTTTAACAATAGCTTGAATCATAAAGGATGATCATACCAATGTTTCTAAAATCCCCTCAGTTCAAATCAATTCAAAGATTGATATTTAAAAATACCGAACTTCGGTCTTCCACACCTACGGCAGGCAGGCAACTCCCTAGCTTCCCAATCAATCCACATTCATACTCTGACTTACTTGGTCGATGGCATCTTGTACAGCATCCAAAAAACTATCAAGATGTTCCAAAAAATCTTCATTAAAACCACTATCGGAAAGGATGTCTTTTCCTTCTTGAATAATCTGCTCTACTTTTTTGATTTCAAACAATGATAGTGCAGGCTTGACTTTATGTCTGATCAGGGAAATGATTTCAATATCCTTCTGTTCGGCACCCTCAAGGTATTTCTCCTTCAGTTCGGTCAAAGATTTAAAAAGGGCACTGACCAGTTCAGCTCTGAAATCAGCATCGCCTTCAGCCATTTCATCTATCTTTTCAAAGTTGATGGGGTAATTGTTGAGCATTTTATTCATGTTGATTTGCACTCATTCCAGCCAAATATCCGGTACTCCAAGCAGCCTGAAAATTGAATCCCCCGGTAATCCCATCGATATTCAATACCTCTCCTGCAAAGAATAAACCTTCAATCAGTTTGCTTTCCATAGTTTCGGGATTTACTTCTCCTAAATCCACGCCTCCCGCGGTTACAAACTCCTCTTTAAAGGTTGTTTTACCTTCAATGCGGACAATATAGCAAAAAAGATTTTGAACTAGTTTATGGATATGTTTTTTTGGCAAATTTTGCCAAACAATGTCGGGCTCCAATTCTGACTTTTCAGTGAGATGCTCCCAAAGCCTTGCAGGCAGCGAAAACAATGGATTGGATACGACTTTCTTTTTTGGATGTTTGTTTCTGAATTCGGACAGATGTTCCAGAATTTCATTTTCAGACAAGTTTGCTATCCATCGGATATGTGCATTGGTCGTATAATTTTTCTCATGTAGCCATGAAGCACCAAAGGCAGACAATTTCAACACTGCAGGACCACTGATACCCCAATGCGTAATCAAAACAGGTCCTCTATATGACAGTTTAGTGTTTTCCAACTTTACCAAAGCATCCGGTACTGAGATGCCCATCAATTTTTTGATAGGTTCATTTGGAGTATTGAATGTAAATAAGGAAGGTATAGGTGGGGCGATACTATGTCCGAGATTTTTCACAAAATTAAAACCATCCATTTTCGGACTTCCACCCGAACAAATGATCAATTTATCGAAGTAAAGTTGTCTGTCTTTTGAGCTGATTTTGAACCTCCCCTCCTCTTTTTGAATTTCATCAACCGAAAAGTTGAAGATCAAATTCACCCCATTTTTTATAGCTGCGTATTCCAAAGCATCCACAATTGTCTGAGAATCATCAGTCACCGGAAACATCCTGCCATCTTGTTCTGTTTTCAGCGCAACCCCTCTGGATTCAAACCAGGAAATGGTATCCTTCACCGCAAAGTGCCTGAATACCTTCTTCAGGAACTTTTCTCCCCTCGGGTAATTCTTTGACAAATTGGATATTTCATGGGCAGCATGGGTCACGTTACACCTACCCCCACCTGAAATCTTTACTTTTGATAAAGATTTGGAGGTTTTTTCAACGATCGTAACCAATACACCATTTTGTGCTGCATGGATTGCAGCAAAATACCCTGCAGCACCCGCCCCTATTACTCCAATTGAAATTTTATCCACTAATCACCTTCTTTTCTTTCCGGAAACAGAACCCATAATCCCCCTGGTCAACTCCCTAAAGATGGTTCTTCCTATTTGCCTCACCATGGTATTTTTACTCAGGTCATCAAAGATACTTGTTTCTTTTGTCGTTCTGTTTTGTGTCCTTGTATTTCCCCTTGCAGGAGATTCTTTTTGCTCTTGGGCCGCCGCTTCTTCTGCAGCAGTGATTTTCTGATCCAAAATTTCAAAAGCACTCTTTCTATCAATATTTACATTGTATTTTTTCACCAATGATGATTGAAATACCAACTGATCAATTTCATCATTGGCAAGAATATCCATTCTGGAAATCGGGGCCCTCAATAGGGTGTGTGCCAATGGTGTAGGAATTCCCTTTTCATTTAAAACCGTCACCAAAGCCTCTCCTATACCCATGGATGTCAAGACCTCTGAGGTTTTGTAAAAAGTGGATAAAGGGTAATTCTCAGCTGTCTTGGTGATCGCTTTCCGGTCTTTGGCAGTAAAGGCCCTAAGCGAATGCTGAATTTTTAATCCCAATTGGCCAAGTACATTATCCGGTACATCGGTAGGTGTCTGTGTGCAGAAAAATACTCCGACGCCTTTGGATCGGATCAATTTAACAATGGCCTCGATTTTATCTATCAGATCTTTGGAAGCATTGGAAAACACCAAATGCGCTTCATCAATAAAAAGACATAACTTGGGTTTGTCGGAATCTCCCTGCTCGGGAAATGTCTCGTAGATTTCAGATAACAGACTGAGCATAAAGGTGGAAAACAGCTTCGGCCGGTTTTGAATGTCGGTCAAACGGATAATGGATACAACTCCCTTGCCATCAACGGTCCTCACAAAATCATCTACTTCAAAGGAAAGTTCTCCAAAGAAATTTTCTGCTCCCTGCTGTTCCAACTCAATGATTTTCCGCATGATGGTGTTGACCGTCGCAGGTGATACAGCTCCAAATTCTTTTGTTATTTCAACTTTTCCTTCGTTGATGATATATTGAAGCACTTTTTTCAAGTCCTTCAAATCCAAAAGTGGAAGATGATGGGTATCGCAGTATCTAAACACCAAAGCAATGACACCTCGTTGTGTATCATTTAGTTCCAATATCTGAGAAATCAACACAGGCCCAAATTCAGAAACCGTAGCTTTCAATTTCACACCTTTTTCATTGCTGATAGACATCAATTCCACAGGTAAACTTTCAGGATGATAATTCACTCCAATCAAGCTACTTCTCTTTTCAATATGTGAATTTAAAGTTCCCGCTTTGGCCATACCGGATAGGTCACCTTTGAGGTCCATCAAGACCGAGGGAACACCGTTCAAAGAAAGTTGCTCTGCAATGACCTGTAAGGTTTTTGTCTTTCCTGTACCTGTAGCGCCGGCAATCAAGCCGTGGCGATTAAAAGTCTTTAAAGGAACTTTTACCTGTGCGAATGGAATGGGTTCATTTGCGAGGATACCGGTACCAAGAATAATGGAGTCACCTTTAAATGTGTAACCCAATTCAATATGTTGTTTGAATTCTTCAGATTTGTTCATCATAAAAATTGACAATTGATTTTTTTATTTGGCTAAAATAAAAAAACCTGAATACAGTTTTGAAGTATTCAGGTTTTTTGTGAATAAAGGATATCCTTTAATGAGTTACAACAGGATCAAGATGCTTGGCCTGATTGATAAAATCTTCCACTTTTGACAGCGCTGGCACTGTTCTGGTCAATTTTTTGGTCTCATTGGTTTCCGTAAGGGCTTTGTGAAGATTTTCAGGGTTTCTAGTTCGGAGTTCCTTCACGGTATCCACACCTGCTGCTTTGAGTAATTCTGCAAACTGACTTGCTATACCATTCACTCTAAAAAGGTCGGCCATATTGACCCAGTCCAGAATAACACCTTCTCCTATACCACTTGCCTCTGCTATTTCTTTTCTGCCTTTTTTACTTGCTCCTTTGGAAAGCAGGGCTTCTACAGTTGAAATTCCGGCATTTGCCAATTTTTCTTTGTAAACAGGGCCGATGCCCTCAATCATGGTGATTGTTTTTGACATAATCTTTTAAAATTTAGGTTATTAAGTTTATTTAAATAGGTTTCCAAGTCCACCCTTAAGTAAATCCCCAGCCTTATCAGAAAGTGAACTTCCAGCACCTTGGCTGATCATTTTCATCAAATCCGATTTATCCAGGTTACCCGATTTACTTCCAGAAATTGCTGCTATGATTTTAGGTAATATGAAATTACTGATCTGCGAAGCAATTTGAGGTGAAACCCCCAATTTGGAAATATAACTACTGCTAAGGTCTCCTACCAAATTTTGAAACATGGGTGAACTCTGCGCCCCTGATCCCATATTCAGCATTTTTAGAATCCCATCCATATTTCCTGTGGCAGCTTCTTTACCGATTGATGAAATTAAATTGTCTTTGGTGAGGTTAATTGCACTTTTTGCCTGATCCTGACCCAAACCAAACTGTTCTGTCAATCCGGAAAGAATATCACCTGAGGTTTTGTTGAAAATTTCTTGGAACATATAATTGAAATTAAAAAGGAGGAATTTGAATTGCTTACAATAACAATTTAATTTTAAGTAAGCTGTTTTTATTATAAAAAGCAATTTCTAAAGGAAAAATTAATAAAAAATTAAAGATTGACCGTCGTAAAAACATGAAAATCAGGCTGTTTTTTTTGTCGTTGTTTTATTGATGAAAGCTTTTTACTTTGCCAAAGATTAAAACCCGAATATCGCTTGATGATTGATTTCACTTACACAAACCCTTTCCCGACCATTTTCAGATTACTCATATTTGGTTGTGCTTTTTTTGTTTTGAGCTTTGATGGTTATTCACAGGCAAGACCCAGTTTGGGTGGTTCGTCCCGTTTGATGAGCAATGCAATGACCGAGATGGAGAGGGGCGATTTTGAAAAAGCAAATACCTATTTCCGCCAAATTGTTGAAAACAATCTTCCAATACCACCGGAAATGCCTTATTTTTTTGCAGAGACTTTATTTGAATTGGGTCAATTTGACAACAGCTCGGTTTTTTTGGAAAAATACCTGGAGATCAATGGCCATCAAGGGGATAATTTTGAATCGGCAATCATCTTACAGGCTAAGCTTAAGCCTCCATTGGAAGCCATAGCATCCTGTCGATTCTGTAATCCTAGTGGTTATAGGTATGCAGCATGTCCTACTTGTGATGGAAAAAGGCAATTAGAACAAGACTGTTCATTTTGCAGGGGAAAAGGATTGGTAGGATGTAACAAGTGTATGGGAAGGGGATTGACCACCAAAAAAAATATCTTCAACATTGTGGAATACCATGAATGTGATAAATGTAGCGGTGACGGTCGGCTTGGTTGTCCGCGTTGTGATGGGTTTCTAAAGGAGTTTTCAGATTGCCGTACCTGTCAGGGTCAGGGAAGATTGCTTTCAGAGGAAATTTGCAATCATCAAGCCGAACCCCGAAACATGTCCCAAAAATTTGAACGCCTAAAGCAGGTAGCGGGGCATTGAGTGATAATTTTAGATTTTAGATCTTAGATTTGAAAACCTTAAAATTGGGAAAAAACACAAAAATAAAGACTCTTTCTTGGTTCTTGAATCTTGGTTCCCATATCTCACGTCTATTTACAATACTTATCACTTGCCTCCTGAGCAATCGCAATATTTAACCTAGTGGCAAGTGCCAAGTCCTCACAGCCTGATATTTTCTTATCTGTAGCGATTTTTAACATGCCTCTGTAATAGTAGGCTTGTCCAAAATCCTTGTCCATCTTGATAGCGGCGCTATATTCTCTCATGGCTTCCTGAGTATTGCCAATCTGATGTAAGGCCCTCCCTTTCATAAAATAAGCCATTGCCGGTGCACCCGGCACCTCTACCGCGTAATCTGCATAAAGCAAAGCAGAGCTATGGTTTTTTTGCTTTTGATAGATATTGGAAAGGCTGAGCATTACCTGAATGTTTTTTCTGTCCTGACTCAATGCGGCCAAAAAATCTTTTTCCGCTTGGGGAAAATTACCCAATTCTTCATAAGAACGGCCACGGTTGTATAAAGCTTTGAAATTTTTGGGTTTGGCAGCTAAAAAACTATCATAGGCTTTAATTGCTTCCTCATATTTTCCCTCACTAAAAAGCTCATCTCCCCTATTCGATCCTCCCTGTGAGCAGGAACTCATCATCAACATCATGCCTATAAGACTGGCAAAAGCCCAATTCAATACTCTCATTATTTATCAATAAATTTTTAAACAGCTACATTATTTTCTCTAAGGGCTTCATTCAACGAAGTCTTTAAATCTGTCGAAGCCTTTCTTTGACCTATGATCAATGCGCAGGGAACCTGAAATTCTCCGGCATTAAATTTCTTTGTAATTGAGCCAGGGATAACTACTGACCTTGGTGGTACATATCCTTTATACTCTTTTGGCTCGGATCCGGTTACATCAATAATTTTGGAACTTGCTGTTAATGTCACGCCTGCACCTATAACAGCTTCTTTTCCGATGTGCACACCCTCTACAATAATTGCCCTTGAGCCAATAAAAGCACCATCCTCTACAATTACCGGAGCAGCCTGAACAGGTTCCAAAACACCACCAATACCTACTCCCCCACTTAAATGCACATTCTTACCTATTTGAGCGCAAGATCCAACAGTGGCCCAAGTGTCAACCATCGTGCCACTATCCACATAGGCACCAATATTTACATAACTGGGCATCATGACAACACCACTCGCCAAATAAGCACCATAGCGGGCCACGGCGTGCGGAACAACCCGCACACCCTGTTTGGCATAATTTGATTTCAAAGCCATTTTATCATGAAATTCGAAAGGACCCACCTCAATGGTGCGCATTTTTTGGAGTGGAAAATATAAGATAACGGCTTTCTTTACCCAATCATTCACCTGCCAAGTGCCATCTTCCATTGGCTGGGCAACACGAAGGGTGCCACTATCAAGATCTGAGATTACGGTTTTGATGGCAATTTCCACTTCTTTTTCCTGTAACAATCCCCGGTTTTCCCAGGCATTTTCAATTATCGATTGTAATTCCATATTTTTGGTTGAAATCTTTAAAATTTTTAAACCTTGATTCAGCAGACAAAGATTGCGATTGCATCTGTACTCAAACCTTTAAAAGACCCGAGGGCCTATTACAGATTTGGGCTTTCATTGCGTGAAACAAATAAATACCAAATTAACATCATAGGATTTTCGACAAAAAATGTACCCAATGAAAAAAATATAAAATTCAGTCCACTTTTTTGTAAAATCCGAAACCATTATTCGAGGTTGTTTGTAAATCTGAAATTGTTGACCCTACTTTTTAAGGACAAACCCAAAGTTCTCATTGTAACTACTTTTGAATTATTACCTGCAGGAGTTTTAACCAAATTGCTGCTGAAAACGAAGTTGATTTATGACTTACAAGAAAATCATGTACTGAATATTCAAGAGAATAAAACATCCTCCGGCTTTAAAAAAAGCTTTTCCCGAATCCTGGTCAATTTCTTTGAATTCTGTTCAAATCCTTTTATTGACCATTATTTCTTTGCAGAGGCATGTTATAAAAAGGAATTTCCGCAATTATACCCTTACACTGTTTTAGAAAACAGATTTTTCGGAAAAAACTCTCCGATTCCTACGTCAAAAGTTGTGGAAAATCATCAATACAAGTTCCTGATTTCCGGTACATTGACAAAGGTGTACGGGATTTTAGAAGGTATTCAGTGGTTTCAAATGATCAATGAACAAAATCCTGGAACTACGCTGCACATCATAGGCCATGCTACCCTACCTGATTACAAGTCTCAAATAGCATACATAACTAAAGGTCATCCAACGATTACCTGCGAAATCAGCGATTATCCGGTTCCCTACGAGGCGATCCTTAAAGCCTATCAACAGGCCGATTTCATTTTGATGCCTTATTTTCAAATACCAAGTATTCAGCCCAAAATCCCAAGTAAGTTGTATGAGAGTTTTGCCCTTTTAAAGCCCTGTCTATTTTCATCCAACCCAAAATGGAAATCATTATCTGACCCTTACCCCGGAGGTATGGAGGTGGATTTTAAGGACCTTGCAAATGCACAGGAAAATTTTCAGAGTTTTTTAAAGCAAAAACATTATTTGAAGCTACCTGGACAAGAGGTATTGTGGAAAAGTCAGGAAGAGGAATTTTTGAAAGTGATAAGTAGGCTGGTTTCGGTTTAGGAATATTAATGATGGTGGTATTGCCATTGAATGCTATATAGCATCAAAAGTGTCAATGGCTTTTCCTTATCATTTCGGAAATAGAGAACAACCTAATCAACCATGCCTGAACCTCTCCCCACCAATTTCCCAAAACCCCAACTATCCCACAAACTGAAAAAAGTTATCCACTTCCATGCCCGTTAGGAAACTGAGTTGACTTCAAAGAAAACTGCAAAAAATGTCAGAACTTACAAAGATTTCAAAGGTAATATACCCTTCAAGTCCTTGTTATAGAATCGATTAATAAGAATATTCGATTAATCTAATTTTAATTTTAGATATACCTAAAACATAAATCACAATCCAGACCAAGTTATCCACAGGTATTTTAGTCTTCCTGAAATTATTTTTTAGTATAATCTAAATCTCTATATTTGCCTTTGAAATAAAAAAATATGAGTACCCTTACCTACGCTGAAGAGAATTACCTAAAAGCCATTTACCACTTATCCGATGGTGGGAAAAAAGGCGTTTCCACCAATGACATTTCCGGAGAAATGAAAACCAAACCTGCCTCCGTCTCAGACATGTTGCGGAAATTGGGGGACAAAGCCGTGATCGAATACCGCAAATATTATGGCGTTCATATCACAGAAGAAGGCAAAAAACTCGCCTTGCAAACCATCCGGAAACATCGTTTATGGGAAGTGTTTTTGGTCGAAAAACTGAAATTCTCATGGGATGAAGTTCATGAGGTAGCCGATGAACTCGAGCATATCAAATCAAGGATCCTGATCCAAAGACTGGATGAATACCTGGGCTTCCCCAAATTTGATCCCCACGGTGATCCTATTCCGGATGAGTACGGAGATGTCCGAACCCGACCTAGACTTCCCCTTAATGAACTTGACCTCCATGCCACAGGTCAGATCGTAGCCGTCAAAGACAGCAGTGCTGCTTTCCTGAGATATTTGGACAAAGTCGGTGCCTACATTGGCGCTAGGATCAAAGTCACGGACATGGTAGAATTTGACGGCTCCATCGAAATCCTGGTTGACAACAAAAAATCCATCTTCATGTCCAAGGATGTGGCGGGGAATATTTTGGTGATGCAGTGAGGGTTGGTTCGAGGGATGAAGGATGAAAAAGGTAGATTTTAGATTGTAGAATTAAGATTTGGGAAGGAGAAAGGATGAAGGATAAAG
This sequence comes from Aquiflexum lacus, assembly GCF_015476655.1. GTDB lineage: Bacteria > Bacteroidota > Bacteroidia > Cytophagales > Cyclobacteriaceae > Aquiflexum > Aquiflexum lacus. Next base: position 120,302 of record NZ_JABFHF010000011.1, on the reverse strand, counting down.
AGGGTAGATTTTAGATTGTAGATTGTAGATTTAGGTTTCAGTCGAAAATTGGGATTAGTTTAAATTATCTCGCTTCCCCGTTTCTCGGGACAGGTTTATTCTTGGCTCTTTGTTCTTGATTCTTGTCTCTCGATTCCAGCATCTCGCATCTCGGTTCTCGCCTCTCGCTTCCCTTAATTCCCCGATTCTCGGGACAGGCTTTGATTCTTGTTTCTTGGCTCTTGTTTCTTGGCTCTTGGTTCTTGCATCTTGTGTCTTGCGTCTTGCGTCTTACGTCTCAAATCTCACGTCTTTCCCCAAGAATTGAACTTCAAATCGAAACAAGTCGTTAAATTTGAATAATTGAAAAAATCAGATACTATGAAAAAGTTATTTGGCGCAATGCTTATCACCCTCATGAGTTTTCAACTCAGCTTGGCGCAGGATAAAATCAACTGGCTGACCTTTGAAGAGGCGGCTGCTAGGACTTCCGAAAGTCCCAAAATGGTTTTTGTAGATGTGTATACTGATTGGTGTGGATGGTGCAAAAAGATGGATAAGGATACATTTAGTGATCCTAAAGTCATTGAATACATCAACACCAACTTCTACGCCGTGAAAATGAATGCCGAAAACACCAAAAGGACATTCCAATTCAAAGGCAAGGAATATACAGAGGCTACCATGGCGAGGGCTATGCGGGTTAGCTCCTACCCTAACTTTATCATCATGGATGCCACCATGGAAAACATTACCCAATTGCCCGGTTACAGACTGCCCGATCCTTTTCTTGAAGGACTGAGCGGATTGGTCGGCAAATTCTCCAAATAAATATATGTCCTTTTCCCTTCACGAAAAAGAAGATACCATAGTGGCATTGGCTACCCCACAGGGAGTCGGTGCCATTGCTGTTATCAGGCTATCCGGCAAAGAAGCCATCAAGATTACCAATGCCGTTTTCAAGGGAAAAAACCTGGAGAAACAGGAATCCCATACCATTCACTTTGGCACCATCCGTGACGGGGAAAGAATCATTGACGAGGTGCTTGTTTCACTTTTTGTCGCACCCAAATCCTTTACCAAAGAAAATGTAGTAGAAATCTCCACGCATGGTTCCTCCTACATTGTCAACCAAGTCATCAAACTCCTGATCCGAAAAGGCGCAAGACCTGCCAAACCGGGAGAGTTTACCCAAAGAGCATTTTTGAACGGACAATTTGATCTTGCCCAGGCAGAGGCAGTCGCCGACCTGATCCATTCAGATTCAGAAACATCCCATCAGGCAGCCATCAATCAGATGCGGGGTGGATTCAGTGGGGAGATTTCGAAGCTTAGGGCCGAACTGATACACTTTGCCTCCATGATTGAATTGGAACTTGATTTTGGTGAAGAAGACGTGGAATTTGCCAGCAGAAATGACCTGAGGATTTTGGTGGAGAAGCTACTCCGTGAAGTGGAACAATTGATCTTGAGTTTTGACTTGGGCAATGTGATCAAAAATGGTGTGCCCACCGTGATCGCGGGGAAACCCAATGCCGGCAAGTCTACCCTACTCAATGCGCTATTGAATGAAGAAAAAGCCATCGTCTCCGATATCGCCGGGACCACCCGTGACTTTATAGAAGATGAAATCAATATTGGTGGGGTGATATTTAGGTTTATCGATACCGCAGGACTACGAGAAACCACCGATGTGATCGAAGCCATCGGTGTCAGCAGGACTCAGGAAAAAATGAAGACCGCCTCCCTGATACTATACCTCTTTGATTTGGGTGATACGGATATGGTAGAGATCAATCGGGATATCAATAAACTGGAAAACCTAGGCGTTCCATTCCTTAAAGTAGCCAATAAGATAGATAAGGCTGGTTCTTTGTTTATCAGTGACTTAAAAGAAAAACATCCTGATACCATTTTTATCTCAGCCGGACAAAAAGAAAACCTCGACCACCTCAAAGACCGGATCATGGAACTGGTCAATCTCGACAAATTCCGAACCGGCAATACCATCGTCACCAATATCCGTCATTACGATTCCCTGGTCAAAACCCGTCAGTCTTTGTTGGATGTGCTCTCAGGCTTGGACAATCAGATTACCAACGATTTTCTTGCCATGGACATCAGGAGGTCTTTGCATTATCTTGGGGAGATTACCGGGGAGATAACGACGGATGATTTGTTGGCGAATATTTTCAGTAAGTTTTGTATCGGGAAGTAACTTTTGATGTCTTCCAGACCTCGAATGTTTTTCCGCTAAATATTCCAACAAACAGCCTCAAATTTAAATATATCCTTCATCTGTTTTCTTGATTACTGCTTTAAAATTATTTGTTATATTTGTATTACAAGTAAGCTCAAATGATATCATTATGAATACAACATCAGAAAGAAAGTCGAGATCAGTAAGGATCAAAACAGCTTTGGACAGACATCTGGAAGAAATGGCCAAGGTAGAAAACAGAAGTGTAAACAACCTGATCGAAACACTACTGGCCAAAGCTTCAGGGTTCAAGGAGCCAAATGAAGAAACCAAAAGAGCCATTGAGGAGGCTCGCATTGAAAGGCCTCACCTGAAAGGATATACCGATATGGATAAGCTTTTTGAAGATTTAGAAAATGAATAATTATAGGGTTTTCCCTTCCAGTAGGTTCAAAAAGGACTACAAGAAATTTATTCACCGGAAAAAGCATCTGGAAGCAATTCAGGAAACTATCCTACTACTTTCAGAGAATGGCCATGAAGCGATCCCTGAAAATAAAAGACCCCATAAGCTAACTGGAAATTACATTGGATGTTGGGAATGTCACGCAATGCCTGATTTACTGGTCATTTGGGAACAGGATGAAGACCTGAAAGAGATAGTATTGATCCGAGTTGGTTCACATTCTGAATTATTTTGAATTATGTTTTAAGTTAATCTTGCCCAATCTTGTTTAGGTTCCCTCCCTTTATTCCGTTTGTTGCAATCATTTTTTTTTAAAGCCAAACTTGTTGGAATCAACCTTTTAGAAAAATGGCACAGTAGAGGACGCAGATCAAAAATGGATGGTGGAGGTATTGGATTGTCCGGCCCAAAAACCACCCGACAAAGTGCAATCAAGGTATTATTTCAGCAGAACTAAAAGAAAACCTCGCCCTCCTCAAAGAAAAGATCATGGAACTGGTCAACCTCGACAAATTCCGCACCGGCAATACCATTGTCAACAATATCCGTCACTACGATTCCCTGGTCAAAACCCGTCAGTCCCTACTTGATGTACTCACAGGCATGGACAATCAGATCACCAATGACTTCCTTGCTATGGATATCAGGAGGTCTTTGCATTATCTTGGGGAGATTACAGGGGAGATAACGACGGATGATTTGTTGGCAAATATTTTTAGTAAGTTTTGTATCGGGAAGTAAAACCTTTGAGGTTTTTTTTGAATCTCGAAGGTTTTAAGGTTAAAATGAGGTTCTTATGTTTTTTTCCCGCAAAGACACAAAGGCGCAAAGATTTATTGGCACCCATGCGGAATATGATAAAATAAAAGACATTCGAAATATCTGAGTAATGATCAAATCTGGAAAGGAATATAGCGCTATTGTGGAAAGAATCGAAGAATTGCTTATCAATCCCGAAAACATAGATAATCCATATGTAAAAGGTTATGTGGAGTTAAATTTGCTTTTTGACTTGGTAGCTGATTATGAAGAAACATTTCATCCGATAAAGCCTCCTACCCTATCTTAAGCTTCGTACGCAGGAAAAAGGAATTAACCATAAAGCACTGCCAAAGTTTGTCGGGGTAATCACCTCAAGAATCAGCGAGTACCTTGACGGAAAAAACGATCCACCTTAAAAGTTGCGCGTGAAATCAGCTAGAAATTGGATATAGAGGCTTCAATTGTGTTGGGAGTGTGATTTCGAATCCTCTCCTTTTCCAGTTGTAATAAAAGTCACACAGTCCCAATTGCTGAATTTTTATATTTGTAGTTATTATGAATCAAAATTCTTACATAGCGATATTATTTGCGATGATTTTCTTTGGGAAAATCTTGGCAGTGGATTCCACAATATTGCTGGCTATTTTTGATACCAATGAGATCGCTTATGCAAATCCGTATTGTAAGAAGCAATTAGAAAACATTGATGGAAGCCAATCCAATAAGGCTTTGGCCCAAGATTCAAAAAGGGTAATTCTTAATCTTGATTCCTTCTGCAATACTCCTTTTAGCTTTGAAAGCTTTTTATGGGAGTATAATATCATTATTGAGGAATCGCAGACCCATGTCTATAGGACACCTGCAATGCCCGATTTTTTTCAAAATAAGATTTTTCTTCCCCCACAGATTGAGCTATTGCCTCAATTCATTTAAAAATTAAATTCTCTTACCGGTACCATTGGGTACGGGACAAAACAAAATATTATGACGACGAAGACTATAGTAAGCCTTCGCTCCATTCATGTATTAAGGATTATGCTGAGCGGCATATTCTTAGTGGCAGGTGTCAATCACCTGATGAATGTAGCGCAAACGGCAAATCGCATTACACAAGCCAACAATAATGGGATGGCCCTATTATTTGGTAATCCAGAACTAATGGTGATACTATCAGGAATAACCATGCTATTGGCAGGAATTGCTTTTATAATTGGTTTCAAAACCCGTTGGGCAGCAGTCATCCTCTTGGCTGTACTCATTCCGATTACCCTTACCATACAGGTTGGACAGGCGAATACCCTTGGACCATTATTCAAAAATATAGCGATTATGGGCGGACTGCTGTTCTTTATTTTAAACGATTTTACCAAAGAAAAAAATACTAAAACCAACGCACTCAAACCAAATTGAGTGTCAAAAACAAACTATTATGAAAGCATATATTTTAATTAACATCGTATTACTTGTTGCCCTTTTTTCCAGTCAAGCCATTGGGCAGGAACTGAATGACCAAAAGGACAAGGAAAATTATGTAGTCCTGACAAAGAAAATACCTCAATTGGCCCCTATCTTCTTAACTGCTGAATCTTTGGCAATAGAAGACGGTGATGATTTTGGAAAATTTGAAGTGATCATCTGTGGACAAACCGTGGAGGAACTTACAGATAAAAAAATGATGCAGGATTATATTGATAAGGCCAAAAATGCCAATGTGGAGTTGGTGATCTGCGGTTTTTCAATGAAAAAATTCGGAGTAAGCAGGGAAGATATTTCTAAGGAACTTCGCATTGTAGAAAACGGAATCCTTTACAACCTACAGTTACAAAAGAAGGGCTATACGAGTATTTCGATTTAAATTCTATAGGTTACGGATTTCAATTAGCTAAGCTTTTGAAGCTATGAATGAAAGCCCCTCAAAAACCATAATGGTTTTTGAGGGGCTTATGTTAACTAGTTCGACCCAAATGCTGAATAACAACGACAATCTAGCCAACTATATGAGCTCAAAATAGATAACAACTTACAGGGTTTTCTCCATGAGCCTGATTTTATCGCTCCACCCCAGCAACCTACTATGAAGCTGAAGTATGGCCGTCATCAATGAAAAAGTCAACAACATAGAAACAATGGCAGTAGTGAGACCAAAGAGGAAATAGGAAACAGTTCTGACTTTTGGAAAAAAAGTAAGAGCCATTAAAATGGTTTCTACCCAAATTGAATGCCTAGATCAGGCCAGTATTTTACAGATTTCGAATCCTGAAGGTGCACTTTAGAAGTCTTTTTATTTTAGGGAGTCAGATTGGTACCCAGTTGACAAAGAAATACCTTATTCGGCATGCATTTCCGCTACTTTGCGGGTTCTTTTCCCCTGCTATTCGTATCTGCAACACATGTTCACCCGCTGACAATCCTGCCGCCAATGTATAAAACCAGGGAAGGTGCAGGCCAGAGCTCCAAGGGGTGAAAAGGTCCTGCTTTTGCCAGTCATGGTTATCGATTTTGTATTCGATAATGCCTGCGTCAGGTCCGGCGGCGACAGCTATGCCAACCGCATTTCCTGTAAAGGTAAATTTCAGTAAGTCGCCCCTATCCTCGCCAACAAGCATGGGAACATGCACATAATTGGGACGCGTTCCCTTTCCATCTTCAGGTTTCCAGTTTTCAATCATCTGCCAGCCAGATAATACTCGGGCCTTTTTAGGTTCAATCAATACGCCATTATCATAATTCGCAGGATCAATTGGTTCGGGTAAAACGTATTGCTCAATTTTGTTATCTTCCGCTATTGTTATGGACCAGGCATTCTCGAGAAATGTTTTTATAGAGCGAAAATAAACCCCCTGCCCAAATGGTGAGGGATGGAGATCTTTAAAATCATCCTCCCAGAAAAATTCACCCGCATCGATACGTTCTGTTACTTCTTTCGCCAAATTTATGGTTGCTACACTGTAGTGTGCAGCTACTTTCTCATGATTTTGAATGACTTCCGGCACCTGTCCCAATCGGTAACTCTCCATTTTTTGAGGATCGACAAAATGCATGATGACGATATCTGTTGCAGGATTATTCCGGCGAACATGCCGAACAATTCCTTCCATTGCCCTGACCTGCTCCTGACTGCTTCTTCCGTTCGTTGCATCGTTTACTGCAGCTTCCTCAAACAGCAAATCTACAGGACCATCGGCGAGTACATCACGTTCAAGTCTAAAAGCAGCCGGAGTTGATCCCATGGAAGGAATGCCGGCCTCAAGAAATTCGAATTCAGTATCCGGAAATCGTTTTTGAAGGTAATTGGAAATACTGTCGCGCCAGCCACCATTATAGGTTATGGAACCTCCGAGGAAAGCAACCCGTCCATTTTTCTCCTGCTGAAACTTCAAAAAACTGTTTGGGATTCCATTACGCTGATGGTGATAGTTTTCAGAATGAAGAAGTGAATCAGAAGAAACATGGATTATGGATGCATAAGCCTCAAAAATACGCTTTCCATGCGCAACCTCTCCCATCCAGCCTTGAGCATTAGATTGTCCGGCCCAAATAAAAAGATCCAACTTTTGCTGGGAGCGTAAATCCACAAGTAAGAATAGAAGTAGAAAATTGCAGGTTAGAAGGGTGAAATGCTTCATAAAGATGACTTAATCTAGCTGGGCTTGAGTTGGAATCGGGATCCTTAACTCATTTTGAGATTTCGCATAACCCAGAATTCCAATTATTAGTAGAAAAGTAAGGTGTATGTTTTTACTCATTTTCTTTTTTATTGCTATGTCAAACCTAATTCATGGCATTGCGATTCTTAGTTTTTATTTCGAAATAAATCTAATCGTATCAGGTGACATTAACAATTGGGAATTGAACAGATCTGTGTTTTCTATGATTTGACCTAAATAATTTAATGATTTTCTACTTATCAATTTACTTTTTAAACCATGGGATATAATTCATATCGCCCTAAAAATATTGTCATAATAACTTTTGGCAGTCCGTAATTTAAGTTAAAAAAATTTAACTTTTATATTACTTCCTGCCCCTAAAGACTGTTTTGTTTCATACCTCTCAGCCTGTGCTTTCCATCCTTTTGATTTTGCTTTTCCATGACATCAACCTGTTGTGAAATTGTAATAGGGAGGTGACAAAGGAAAACATAAACAGCATGGATACAAAAGCAATCGTCAGTCCTGACAATTGGTAACTTATAAAACCAATCAGGATTATTCCGGACATCAGACCTACAATTCCCAAGCTGCTTGCTTTGTGCCTGAGACCGGTGGTCAGTACCAAATGGTGAAGATGGGTTTTATCTGGATTAAAAGGACTTTTGCCGGATTTTAATCTTTTTCGAAAGACCCTAAGGGCGTCAAAAACAGGAATAAGCATGACGGCTACCACGCCTAGGATTACCAAAGAGACGTTAGCTGTACTTTGTGCGGATTGGATCAGCCGGATTCCTGACACCACCAAAATAAAGCCCATCATCAATGACCCTGCGTCTCCCATAAATACTTTTTGGCTTTTACTTAGGTTGAACCTCAGGAAACCCATCAAGCCACCTATGTATGTCAAAAAAACCAAAGCAAGAAGGTATTGACTCGATAAAACAGCCAAAATGGTGAAAACCGCAAAGCCTGCAATCGCAAGTCCTGCCGCAAGTCCATCTATGCCATCCATCAGGTTGAAGGCATTTACAGCCCCAGCAATTACTACCAGGGTAAGACCATATTGCATCCAATCCGCCAATTCGTAAATACCAAAAATACCGTGTAAGGATTCGATTTTTATTCCTTGGGAAAAAATGAAATGCGCCAATACCAATTGTATGCCCAATTTCATGGTTGCTCTCAATTCATAAAAATCATCTATGACGCCCATCATCAATAAGATGCTCATGGCTAGGTAGATGTTTTTGAAACCCAAAATATCTAAATCAAAAGGCAAGGTCAAACCCAAGGCCAAAGTGGTTGCAATAAATATTCCGACACCACCTACCAAAGGAATGGGCAAAGTGTGCACTTTCCGGAAGTTGGGTTTGTCCACCATATTGATTCTGAAAGCAATTTTTCTCAAAACGGGAATCACCAAAAGTGTCATTAAAATGGCGGCCAAAGGGCCGATGATATGGATCGAATACATATAAAATGTGATTAGAAGTTATAATTAGTCTTGTTATGTGCTTGCCCTAATTCGAGTAATTGGCTGTATGGTATATTTTTGATTTCTGGAACCACTTCCATTTTGTCTTGGGCCAATAATGCCTCTTCAATTAAAAGATCATATTTGAATGCTATGTATGACCAAGTATATCTCCTTTTGGCAATTTTCCCCATTTCTTCACCGATTGATTTTAGCTTTGCGAGGTATATCTCATTGATCGCTTGAATTAGGTTGTCTAGTCCATCAAAATACAAGGCCCTGTTTTCAGTAGTAACCCGATTGTAAGAAACCCCAAAGGAAAGAATCGGCAATCCCAAATACATGGCTTCTACAAGGGAAGGATTGGTACCACCTGCTGAGTGTCCATGCACGTATAAGGAGGCATTGCCGCGTAAGACGTCCAATTGTTTCTGATTGTATATTGGGTCAAGAATTTGAATATTGGGATGATCGCTATATTGGACTTTCAGCGATTGGCCATATGCGCTCTTATCCCAATTACCTACTATCACCAAAGGCATTTTGTTGGTTTTGGTAAAAGCTTCCAAAATTACATGGACATTGTTTTCAGGCTCTATCCTGCAGACCTTAAAAGCATAGAGGCCTTTTAAAAATGGATATTGTTCCGTGGCTTCTGTTGTTATTGGTACCTTCATTGTATGGTCAGCTCCATACTCGATGATTCTGCTCAATGAACCGTATCTCGACGCAGTGTAATCCTGAATGGCCTCATTGTCTGAAATATCGATATGGGAATATTTTACAGCCAAGCCTTCTGCCCAGAACAAATACCATTTGGCAAATACATTCCATTTGTCTCTTTTCCACTCAATCCCGTCTATGGAGATGATGATTTTTTTATTGGTAAATATCCGGACAAATGGTAGAATCCAAGCACCGGCAACCCCAAGCACCAAAAGCACATCAGCAAAAAACAGGGAGTACAATATCGATAAAGTATCGTAGGGAATGCTTTGAATACCGTTGGCATCAAATGGCAGATACTTTAGTGTTGCGCCCTTGTAGCTTGATTTTCTTTCTGATTTGGCATACTTCTTTCCCGAACAAAATACTGTAATGTCATGCTTCTGTCCAAGGTCTTCGATAAGATGCTCTGCAAGGGTTTCGAATCCACCATAGTTGGCCGGCACACCAACTGTCCCTATGATGGCTATTTTCTTTTTTGATATCATATTTTTGTCCATGATTATTTCATTTAAACCTATAATGACCAAAGCAATGCCAAAAAGCCAAAACACTCTTATTCAATATATTATGGTAATTTAATAGTAATTTAATTTTCCATAAATTGGAATAAAGCTGCAATTTGGAATTTAGGCATTTGAAAAATCAGAAAGAATTTTTGCCTATTTTCTATTATTGCTTCATGATTGAAACTCATCTAAAATACCTGCACTGATTTGAGAGATCTTTTTTGCCCAAAACTTAAGATATACTCCAACCAAGACAATCCATTTTGATCTTTGGAGGAAATCTGAGCACTGACTGTATCAACTTTCCAATCAATAGAGAGGTAACCGTCAAGTGGATATATCCCTATTTCCTTCTCAGGATTGTAAAAAGCATCACACTTGTAAGAAAAGATGGTTTTATCTTCCAAAACCGAAAACCCATGAAGACAACCTTTAGGAATGAATAATTGGCTTTTATTATTGCTGTTGATTTCCACAGTAAAAATCTCTCCAAAAGTCGGTGAGTCAAATCGGGCATCAACTACCACATCCAAAACACTGCCCTGAACTACCCGGACAAGCTTCGCCTGGGCAGATTCTCCAAGCTGTGCGTGGAGTCCGCGGATTACGCCATAGTTTGACATCGATTCATTGTCCTGGACAAAGTCCGCTTCAATTCCTGTGAGCCGTTCGAATTTTTCGCTGTTAAAGCTTTCTAAGAAATAACCGCGTTCGTCTTCAAAAACTCTTGGTTGGATCAAAAAGCAGTCTTTGATATTGGTATTTTGTATTTCCATCACTTTATGGGTTTAGTTATTTTTATTTCATTTTTAATCAAACCAGGCTGTTGATTTGCTCCAGCATGGTTTTTTCTTTGAATATATTCAGTCTTTTTAAAGCTGCATTAGAGCAATTTTTGAAGTAAGCGGGCTTATCCATCAGTTCAGTCAGCTTCTCATTTAAAGCGTTCCTGTCTCTTGGGTCCACACTATACCCCGTCACTCCTTCTTCTATCACCTCCAAAATCCCTCCTATCGGCGGCACAATTGCAGGTAAACCGTATGCCATTCCTTCGATGATGGTCAGTCCAAATGTCTCTATCCACCCATCAGGTCGGGAAAGGTTTACAATCACATCTGCCCATTGGAAAAAGGGATGCAGGTTTTTTTGGGAAGGATATATTTCAAGATTTTGAGAAAAATGCTGTCCTGAGAAAAAGGAATCAATTTCTCCTTGACAGGCATTCAATACCATTCTGAAGGAATAATCCTTATGGTCTTGGGCAAGCTGTATAAATTCATAAAGTCCCTTGTAAGCTTTCAAGGAGCAAACCATCAATACATGCGAGGGCCTTTCATTTTTCTCCTTGTCCAAAACATTGGACAGAAAGTTTTCATCAATGGCATTGTAAACCAAATGGTTGGGAACCTTGGTGATGCCATGACTCTGCGCGACATATTGGGATACATTGATGATATCTGATGCCGTCCATGAGACCACTTTGAACAAAAACCGCTTTAAAACTGCTGGCGTTACCGTGCTTTCGTGAATGTGGTAAATCACCCGACATCCTTTTAATTTACCTAACAAAGCCGCTCCAAATGGCAAGACGGTGTTGATGTAAAGGGTATCTGTTTTCTTTACCTGACCCAGCATCTTGAAGAATAAGATGATCTGACTCAAGGAATAATAGATAAGTCTCAACCATGGATTGGCTTGGAATTTATACCATCCATGATGATAGTTTACTCCATCTAAATCAGACAGAAAGCCATCTTGGTGGACCATGGTATAAAGATGTACTTCCCTACCTTCTCGAATCCAGCCATTGATGATTTGACCAAGCACTTTGGGACTGCCGCTGCGGTCGTTCAGTAAATGAAAAGCGAATATTCTAGGTTGTGCTTTCATAAGTCGGCGTAGACTTTCTGAAGTAATTCCCCTCTCCTATCCCAATGGAAGAAATTTTCAAACTGCTTTCTTGCAGCAATTCCCATTTCTTTCCTTTTCTCGGAAGAATTATGTAACTCGCCGACAGCCACAGCCAGGCCTTTTACCGTTTGGCCATAGTCTCCCATCGGGATGGCAAATCCATTTTCCCGGTTAATAAATTGTCCCGGACCTTCATTGTCCAGACAGATGACCGGCAACCCAAACGACAAAGCCTCAGCAACTACCATCCCTGCACCTTCGTGGGAAGGAAACAGAAATGCAGAAGCTACTTTAAATTTCGCCATCAGTTCACCCCTTTCAATCCAGGAGATGAATTTTACCCGATCGGCCAATCTCAGATCATTAACCAATGATTTCAAAAACCCTTCCTCAGGTCCGCTTCCAATCAAAAGGAGTTCGCAGTTCTCTTTGTCTTTTGCATCCAAACCCTTCAAAAACTCAGAAAAGGCACGGATAGTCAAATCAAATCCCTTGAGTGGCACAAAGCGTCCCGCTGAAATGAGGGTAAATTTGTCCTTGGTCGTGTCGAATTCATTCCATCCAAAATCCTGTGTAGCTACAGAAGGTGCGATGGAATAATTGGACTGAATGCCCAGGGCTTCTGGTACACCATTGTTCATGCAGAGGATATGGTCCGCATTTTTGGTGGTCTTGCGTAAGGCGGGAGACATTTTCCAGAAAAATTGCTTGACTTTCCAAGTTAACCGATCATTAAGGTGGTACTTCCGTGAATAGGATTGGAGGTATTGGGATGGAATCAGAGGATGATGTCCCACAGGACCCCAAACAAAGGGCTTATCTAATTTCCAAAGAAACGAGGGAGTCCAATCGTTGTGAAAATTGAGGTTATGAACAATATCGAATTTGAGATTTTGCTTTTTGATGAAAGACATGATTCCCCGCTGCCACATCAGGTAGTACAGCATGGCGCCTCGCCCACCCTTCTTCCAAAACCGCATCCAATAAGGCAAATCGAAATAGAGGAATTGAATGTTGTCATAGAGACTGTCCGGATTTTCAGCAATGTATTTTTCTATATGGGGGCGGTTGTTTTCTCTTGTGATGGCGATTACTTTGTTAAAGCGCGCTATCTGTAATACAAAATTCCAACCCATTCCATCTTCAGAACCTTTAAATGGATTGATGGCATAAGCTGAGGCCAATATCGTTTTCATATTCTTGAATTTAAAAGTTTTGCGGGGACACCCCCTATGATAGAATTTTCAGGAAAGGATTTGTTTACTACCGCTCCGGCCGCGATGATGCATCCATTGCCAACTTCCACACCATCCAAGATGGTCACCTTACTGCCTATCCAACAGTTTTTACCGATTTTGATGCCTTTCCTTGATACCCCTTGGTGCCGAATGGCTGTATCCAAATCAGCTGCGATATGATTTTCAGGATGGCAGCTGAAGTACTGACCGATAATGCAATCATCTCCTATCTCCAATCCTCCTGCACCGCCCAAATAGGCGTATTCACCCATACCCACGTTATTTCCGATTTTGATGTATTCGCCCAAATGATTGAAAGAGGTGGAAACTACTACCCGACTAAAAGCGCCAATGCTGACGTTGTCCCCCATCGATACGCCTTGCTTTCCCAATGCACTGATATGGACATCATTGCCCAATTTCAGAAACCGTCCAAATATGATTTTGGGGGTGTTGAAAAAGCTGACCTGCTTTCCTAAGATTGCCATCTTGGGATTTTTGAAGAGAAACAGCAACTTCAAGCCTCTCAACAATCCCCAACATTGTGTCCAGATAAAGGAGCAAAGCGCGACATTACCCAATTCCGGGTCAAAGGAGAAACTTGGATTGCGCCTACGGATGGCTTTTTGTATCAGATTCTTCATATCAAACAAGTTGTGTTTGGGCTTTGGAGGTGATGAATGCCATGGTATCATGGAGTTGCAGGTTTTCAATGGGGAAGTATTTCCCTTCTGTCTTTTTGTCCAACTCAGTGAAAAGATTCAAATAGTCTTTGGTTAAAGTGGTAATCGCTTCCGCGTCCAATTCTTTTTTGCGGTTGAGGATGGTTTCCGCATCTGCATACAAAAAGAAGTTAAGGTTCGGTTGCAGCAAAAGTCTGTACCCTGCCTTTGTCAACCATTTGGGCAGCCGGATATTGCTGCGGAGGCTGTCGTTGATAAAATCGAAATAGTAGCGGTCATACAGCACCACTTCTCCACGCATCACATGCTTGACATAGATATAAAACTGCCCAAACAGGTAATCTGTATAGTAGTACCCAAAGCGCAGCAGTGAACTGATCCAATTGTTGTTTTGACCCTGACGGGGAAGTGTGTTGGCCGCTTTTTGTTCGGCTTTTTCTTTTCCTTGGGTAATGGCGCTTAGGATTGGCAATACCGAGGGACGATGTCTGATTACTACCACTTTTTTGCGCAGTTTTTTCTCCAGTTCTTTTTTGGTATGCTCGATGATCGTGGATTTTCCGGCCCCGTCTACCCCACTGAAAGTGATGATAATTCCTTTTTGGTGAAATGTATTCCTCAACACATCCAAGCCATAATTCACTTTGTTGATCAATCCCGACAAGCCGTTATTTTCAGGCATTGATGCTACTTGGGCACTTAGCAACGCATGATCAATACTTGCACTTTCTTCTTTTTCAAAAAATTGAAGGTATCGATCAGGTATGCTGCTGAAATTAAGGCCATAAAAGTATTTCAGGAAAGTTTGCGTATCGCTTAGGCTCAAAGTTTTGACCCCGAAGTCATTCCTTTCCGACCTGTTGATCACTTCAGAAACATTCATATAGGCAAATGATTTTCTTTTGAGTTGCCAGATAAGGTCCAAGGCAAGCAAGCTTCCATCCTGCAAAACAGCAACAATACTCAGCATGTGTGATTGCGGCTGAATGTTGACACGCTTTACCAAAATGTGCTGCCGGAGGTATTTGAGAAGGTTATTGGCAGTGGATTTTTCTGTCAGCAGGTCAATGTCTGCATATTCCGATAAATTTGCGGGGTGGATATTGGGGAATTTGATGGCTGCATATATTTGGTTTTGTACGAAGTCAAAAACATTCCCGATCAGCAGGGATCTGGCGCTTTCTGTGAAAGAAAGTACGTCGCTGATGGCTTCATTCCAGGTATTGAGCAACCAATTGACTTGGGTGTGCCATTTTTCCTGTTGGCTATATATGCACAAGTAATAAGAAGTATTGACTAACAAATAGGCCTTCAAGCAGGAATCAAAATCCAGATTGGACCTATTTGCCTCTTGGGATAGTACCTTAAATGCGGCATTCAATTTTGGCTTGATGGCTTTGTATGGAAGATGGTCCACCAAGATACCCTGCTGCATGACGAAGTGGAAGGCATCAAAACCAAATGACATATTTTCATGGGCCAATTCAAAATCATACAAGCGGATTTTTTCACCTTCAACAAAACAGTTCCAAGGTGTAAAATCACCATGGGCAAAATGAGTGGGGATAGCTTGCTTACTGAGGGAGTTGGCCAAAGTTGCCAGATTTTCCAATAATTGCTTAGGCACTTGGTCGAAGGAGATTTCTTTCTCTATTTCGAGATTTTGGAGACAATTTTGGTAGATCTCCGTCTTGCCAAAAAGGATATTTTCCCTGTGTTTGTTTTGTGTGAGCTCCTGAAGCGCCTTGGCATGAAGCGGGGTAAATGTATTGATCCGCTTGCCCCTGCTGCCCAAATCGGAAAGTGCGAGGATGCCATTTCCGATGTTTTTGGGCGAAGGGATTTCAAGATATTGCCCTCCTTTCACCTGATTAAGCATGGATTTTTCTTGTGCTATAAGACTGCTGGAATTTTCATTCAAGGCAATTTTGACAAACTGTTGATTGGAGAAAAGAACCAATTTTCGGTTTGGACCCGCGGTACCAGTAAATAATGCAAAATGGCTTTTTAAATAGGGAAATAGAATATGTGAATCATCCTCAAGCACCGAAAAGCTGTTCTTCTGAAAGAATAGATGCTGCATCTTCAACAAGAAGATGGCCTTGATCAGTAAACTGAATACATTTGACCTCAAGCTGGAAACTGCATAAAACCTCAAAAAATCAGGGTTTGGGTTTTCTGCATTCCACATCCATCTTGGAGTTCCATCCGGATTTTGCAATTGGTAGATTTTTCTGCCTTTTTCAGTTGCTGAAATTCTAGTGAAACCTAAAGCTTGTAAAAATTTGTCCATTTTCATTCTTGTTTCCTGACTTATGCCAAAAGCAATGCCTGAAACATAAATTGTTGAAAAACAAGTATATAAGGTATTTTATAGAAAACTTATTTTTCCATAATTTGGAAATTTATATTTTTTTGGAAACCATTCTTGAAAAAATTTATAGGCTGCCTAACTAGTGCGCGATTTTTAACAGAATGGTCTCGTCCAGATAATTGTCGGGATCGACCACCGATATCTATGGATGTTGGTTAATATAATTATAGGCTACTTTGCCATGAATAGATAGCATTTAAAAATCTTATACCCCTAAATATCCATTCATATCTTTTCCGCAGGGCGGATCTAATATCCATCTATAACTTGTCCGCCGTGGCGGATCCAATATCCATTAATATCCTCAATATCGAATTAAAATAAATTCATTTACTGCAAACTTATCCTCCCCCTTTTTACCAAATGCAGGCGCTGTCTGGGGGTGAGGATTGTTCCGGCTTGGAAGGAGATGTAGAGAATAAGCAATTGGTAAAATAGAATCCCATAATTGGATTCTCCAAAAACACCAAATTCTGTAAAGGAGTTGATAATAATGGGTATCAGGAGGCAAAAGAGCATCAGCTTTTTTTCTGCATCTTCCCGCAGGATGCCTCGAGTGGTGAAAATCATCTGGAAAATGACAACCGTAATCCCCACCAAACCTAGATTCATGACTACCTGCATAAAGGTATTGTGGGTCATTTTCCCAGGGTAAGTATGGGCACTTTGAAAATATTCCTTGTAGTCGATCCGCATAAATCCGAACCCAAGCAAAGGTTCTCTTGGCAGTCCTTCATTGATTAATGCCTGCCAGAAAGGAAGCCTCCCTGTCAAGGTGAGGACTTCCTCCATTCTTTCGGGATCTCCATCTTTGAGCACCACTTTATAGATGGCAATCGGTGCCACCATCATTAACACCACAATCGCGGCAATGGCGAACTTTTTCTGTTCGGATTGAAGCAGATGAAACCCAATGATCAACAATGCCCCAATCAAGGATGAACGTGAACCTGTCGCAAACAAGCCATAAAACAAAATTAGCAGCTTGACAATCGTCCACCATTTGTTGTGGTTTCTTCGGATGTCAAACATCAGTCCCGCGACCCCTACCCCTGCCAACATGCCCAATTCGTTGGGATTCATCAGGTATCCACCCAAGCGTGCTTCCTCTCCTCCATGGGTAAGACGGTAAAAAACATCCGGACTGACCCACATACCGATGACAAATACAAGGATGAGCAGAAAGGCACTGTTGCCCAGCAGATTATAAAGTCTGATGGGATGCTTGGGGAAAAATTGATCTAATAAGTAAAGGCTTTTGATAAAGAATAAACAGAAAACCAGCGTCTGAGAAGTCATAAACCACTGCAAAGCGCTGTAACCCACATTTGTACTCCATATAAATGAGGCAAAGCCCAAAAGAAGATAAAGTCCATAAAAACTAATGGACAGCACGTTATTGGTTTTTAAGTTGTCAGCTGCACCATACTGAATAATGCTGCGGTACACATGCCAAGATGCTGCCAGCATACCCATCCGCCCTATCACTTTGATGATACGCGTGATGACCACATTTTCACTCCAGGTAAAAAAACAGGCAACCATCAAGAGCAAAATCAGCAGCAATTGCCAATTGGTTTTCTTGAAAAAGGCACTATGGTCTTTATGTAAAAATTCCAGTTTCATCTATTGATATAATGCATCATATTTTTCTACCAATACAGGCCAAGCAAATACGGATTCAAGCATTTCTTTGGCTCCTTTGATATAAGATTCTGTTTCGTCCGATTGATAAGCGCTGTACAATTCCTCCATACTTTTTTCAAGCGCAATCATGTTTTCATTTTCAATGCCTATGCCAGCTTTAAAATCCGAGATATATTCAGCCACATTAGTAGCTTGGGTGACGATGGTAGGTGTGCCCAAAGCTGCCGCTTCCAAGACGGCTGTTGGCAGGCCCTCATTCCTCGATGGATGCGCAAAAATGTGCATTTTGCCAATAAGAGTATCCTTTTCAACTCCAAACTTTTTTCCCCAAAGTACTATATTATGGAGCTGATTTTCGGCTATGAAATTTCTCAGGTAAGCTTGCCCTTCACCTTCCCCAATAATCCATAATTTGGAATTGGGATGTTTTTTTTGGAAAAAGTAAAAGGCTTCAACTAGCAAATCCAATCCCTTGGTATGGGTGTCCAATCGTCCGACAAATCCTATGGTAAAGTCTTTATTTTTAATTGGTTTGACCACCTCATTGTTAAAATGAAATCCATAAGGCAATAAGAATGAATCGGCTTTTGGAAAAATCCTTGTAAGCCCATCTACCTCACTCTTGCCAATAGCATGCACTTTATGAACCCTGCGAAGCAATGATTTTTCGAACAAATGGAAGTAGATTTTCTTACGAAAAGAACTGCGCTCCATGGCAACTGCGTTGTAAGCACCATGTGGGGTGAGGACATATTTGATATGGTTCTTTGCAAACAACCTGGCCAAACTTCCAAAAACAGGCACCCAACCGCCATGCAGGTGATAAACAGCTGTTTTGTTGTTCAAAATCGCCTTTTTCAATTCTTGGTTGACAGCAAAAGGGAATTTTTCAGCCTGAAACAATATTGTTTGAAAATTTCGCTCGGGATAATCATGTACAGGGTTGGGAGTGATTCCCCATACCTGCACATTTTTTCCGGCTTTAGATTGCTCGGTGGCAAGATGAAATACCACTTTATTCACCCCATTTAGTCGGTCGGGATTGGCTTTGCCTAAAACGATATGAATGATTTCCATAATTGAATTTTCTTGATTTGTAAAATAAATGACCAGTAAATCATCAGCAGCAATTGGGAAGCTGCCAATCCCATCAAAGCTCCCATCAATCCATGGTTTGATAATAGATAGTGGGAAAAAGTCAGCGCGAAGGCCAAGCTGAGAAGATATCCATAAAAGAAATGCTGATTGAGCATCAGGGCCCTCACCAATAGGCGGATAGGTTGACTTATAAACACCAAAACATATAAAACTGCCATTCCCTGAAGAACGAAAGCATAGGCGTCATATCCTTTGCCACCTGCCAATACGAGTATTTCTTTGGAGAAAAAGATGATAAGTATCAGCACCGGCAAAAACAAAACCCCTGCTTTCCGGCTGATATTGGTCAGATAAGACAGACCTTCATTGAGGTCAATGTTTATTTTTGCAGCAGTTTGAGGAAGTATATAATTTTCAAAAGCTTGCAACAGCACATTTAGGACACCTACAAGGGACTGGGCAAGTCTCAAAGCTCCCAAGGCGGCAGCACCCAAATAAATCCCGGAAGCAACCACAAACAAATTACCGGACCACCATTGCGTGATGGCCGTAAGAAACAACCATTTGCCCTCTTTGAAATGCATTCCCAATGCGGAAAAGAATACCTCTTTTTCAAAGTAAATCGGTTTGATAAGCCAAAGAAGCAAAAGGGTTGATAAAAGATAGGCCGGAGTAAAATATGCAAACAGTATATTTAGGTCTTTTTGCCCGCTTAAAAAGAAAAAATAAAGCCCTCCCACCAGGCCCAAAGTGGAAACGACATCCAAGAGCAGTGTTGATTTTGGTTGGTTGACAGCCAAAAGGATCCTTCTGCCAAAATCATGTAAAAGAAAGCCTGCCGCAAATGGCAAAACTGTGATAGACAGATTTAGCTGCATGATGGAATTGGCCATAAAAACCACCATCATAACTACCAATATTCCAGCTAATTGAAACCAGAAAGCGAAGGTTGTGTACTGCTTTTGCTTTTTCATTTGACCGACCAACACCTGAAAAGGCTGGATCACGAATGCGCCTATTCCCATTATAGCCAGGTATATTCCCAATAAATAACCTGAGTATATGCCGAAAATTTCCATATCGAGCATTCTCGCGATTAATATTGTAATCAGGAAACTGGTACCACTGAAAAGTGCCTGATCCATTAATACAATGAATTTGGTATTGTTTAAATTTTTCATTTTTACCGTTTTCCTTTCAGGGTAATCATGCCCTTCTTGATGAATTGGATACTTTCCCTGATAAAGCTCGGGTTATACCCTACCCGATTGATGGCAAGAAATACTTGTGGTAGCTTATACTCTTCTTTGATCAAATCAACTTCGGTGATCAATTTGGCGGGTGTTAGTCGTGTATCTAAACACACGATATTCAAACCGGAAGCAGCCATGGTCGCCAATGTGTATGGTTGACCAAAGTCGGTGTTGATTATTATGGTTTGGTCATATTCCGTAGCCTTTTCCTGGAGGAATTCCTGCCAAACTTTTGTTGTTATTGTTTTTAATTGCGACGCAGATACGACTCCTTTAATGGTATTCTTATTGATGATTTTCTCTTGATAAAAATCACTTCCTGTTTCAATATCTTGGTTTAGGATTTCCAACAAGAGCACTTTTCTATTTTGCCTCCATGCTGCATTGGCCATTTCTTTAGCTAAAAAATCCACCCCTTGGCTGTGGTCAAAGCCTGTAAAACAGCTGATTTGATTATTTTTCAAAATCTCCTTCACTTCCCATTCGGCCAAAGTTTTAAGGAAAAATTGCTCTTTTTCATTGTCTGTTTTTAATTTAGGCACCATGGCTACAATCGGAATCATACTGTTGGATTCAACGGAAGCTTGGTCGTTGACCCTGCCTTTCAGTGTGTGCACCAAAAAGATCAGAATAATAGCACCCATCATTCCAAGGATAGCAGAGACGGCTTTGATGATGACGCGGTTGGGAGACACCGGCTCTTTGCTAACGGTGGCAGGCGTGATGATCCTGTGAAAGGCGATCTTGGCCGCTTTAGCGATTTCCGCTTCAATTTTCTTTTGGTTGAGAAAATTATATGATTGCTGAAAAATCTCAAACTCGCGGTTCAGGATAGTCATCATCCTTTCCTTTTCAGGAACATCTATAAAGACTTTCTCAGATTCTGAAATGTCAAAGCTTAATTTTTCATATTTCGTTTGGAGATTCTTGCGGGTATTGGTGATACTTTCGACCAGGTAAGAGGTCAGGTCCTTGATTTTGGCATCCACTACAATGACTTTTTCATCCTTTTCCGTGTATACCAACAGCAGGTCCTTTTTTTCTGCCTGAAGCTGCTTGATATTTTTGATGATTTCTGTGGAGAGTAGGTCCGTAAATGCTTCAAAATTTGGCGCCAGATCCAGAAAATTTTCTTTGCCTGACTGTATGTAGTTTTCCAAATCCCTAACTGCCTCTAGAGTCATTTTCAAATTTGTTTGTTGGATTTTGAGTTGGGAAATTTGGCGCATATCAGTTTCTGTTTCCTGCCGGATATTGGTGATGCTTTTGTTGTCACGGTAATTGAGGATCATTTGCTCAGACTCCACGAGTTTCCGGCTGATTTCCGAAATCCTATCGTTAAGAAATTCCACAGTCACGTTTGCTGCGCCATATTTGTTTTCGATATAATCTTCAATGTAAGCCTCTGCCAAGGCATTTGGAAACAATACTGCCTTGCCGGGATGGGAAGACTTGAAGCTGATCCGGATTACAGGTATATCCTTATCCACTGCCATAATATCAATACCGGAGTTAATAAGACTGATTTGCTTAGAGAGGCTGTTGACAGTGAATAAATAATCATCTTCGATCTTGAGGTATTTTTTTTCCTGTAACAATGCTTCATTCAGCTGGATAACGGCCAGTGAATTTTCTATCAAAACCGTGTCGCCCAAATAGCCCTGATACACATTATCCTTCTCATCTCTGATAGTCAGGTTCCGGTTTTCTCCGATGCTAAGGCGGAAGGTCACATCTTTCAGTTTTTCACTCCATTGCAATGGGGTAATGATGACCGGGCTGTCATGGAACAGTTCGGTCTTGCGGATGCTTCCTGACCTGAACACCTGTACTTCAAATGGAACCTTTTCCAAGGCTTTGGAAATAAGCGCAAAGGATTTGAGCAATTCTATTTCAGCATTTATTTTTTGAGAGGAGGCAAATACATCCAAGTCCTTGAAAAGGTTGCTGTTTGGCACCCCTTCAGTCAGATCCGCCAAACGGAGTTTTGCAGTGCTCTCGTACATGGGTGTCACGTATTGGAGATACCTGCTAGCTACCAAAAATGCCAACACCATAGCACCGATGATGATAGGCCAGCCGCGCAGGTAGGGTTTGACAAAATTCAAGGAATCTTTCATGGTTATACTTATTGATTAAAATGCATTGAAAAGGATAGCTGCTGCGGTGATTGCCGTGGCAAAAGGAATGATGATGGAAACTCTTCTATCGAATTCCTTATTTTTCTTGGATGGGATGACCACCACATCACCGGGATAGAGGTTGATGTTTTTCTTGAGATAGTCTCCATTTTCGGTCAGGTCGATATTGGCGACATGGACGTCCTCACCTACCTGCCGCATTACCTTGATGTTCTTGACATTAGCGTAAGTTTCAAAGCCCTTGCACCGGGATATCATTTCCATAAGGGTATTTTGCTCCTTGTCCACGGGGATTACCTGTGGGTCTCTGACTTCACCCAACACCGTGATTTCACGATTGAGGATTTTAATATCCACCACAGGATTTTTAATCCATTCAGCAAACCTCTCCTCAATAGTATCCTTGAGTTGAATGATGGTCATTTTCTCCACGTGAACAGTTCCGATTTTGGGGATTTCAATGTTGCCTTTGGCATCTACCATCAGCCATTTGCCATATACTTCATTAGAATTATATATTCCGAATGTGGAACCTACGCTCAGGTCGTCCTGTCCCCATATACTGATGGTGATTTTGTCGTCTTTCCTGATATGGTATTCGTAATTGCCCTCAGGCAAAAAAATGCTATCCAAATCCGCCACAGTATTGCCCGCATCTTTGTCCACAAAGAGGTTTGCAGTTTTGCAGGAGGTAAGCCCGAATAAAGCAATAAAAAGTAAGGAGAGGAATTTGTTCATGATTACAGAAAGCTTAAAAATGATTTCATAAAAGAAGGTTTTCGCGCTTTGAGCAATTCTTTTACCTCTTCGATTCTATGGAGAACAGATACTACGTTATCTGCTAGTTTCATATCCTTTTGCAGATAGTCAAAAGCACCGTGTTTCAAAGTGTTGACAGCAGTTTGGATTTCTTCCTGGGCTGATACCATCACCACAAAGATGTTGGGATTATGACGTTTGATTTTTCTGAGGGTCTCGTAGCCTGAATAAACATCCATCTGATGGTCCAGAAAAACAATGCCCGGTTCCTGATGAATCTCCGTCAGACAATCCATCCCGTTTTCAAAAAGCACTACATCCTGAATGCCCTGATTATTGAGTAGCTGTTCCATCAATTCCAAATGAAACCTATCATCGTCTACTACAAATACTTTTTTGTTAAGTGTTGCCATATTGTTATTTTTTTCAACATTATGCCAACCTTATTCCAAAAAATTAAAACATTGATATTCAGTATTTTATATAATCTAAATAGGTAAATTTTTTCCAAATAATAAATATTTTCCATTTTTTGGAAATAAAAATAGCCGCGCTATTGGCGGCTATTTTTGAAATTAAGGATGGGTTTTTCTATTGTTTAAGCAACTTTCCTGAATAGGTTTTACCAGATCTATTAGAGGCTCTAATGAAATAAATGCCTTTGGGTAGGTGGCCTACTTGAACCTGAAGGGATGGCACTTGATCTTCCCTCCCACTTAGAAAGATTTTCCCAGTGGCATCCAGTATGATCCAATAGGAAATCAGTTGAGGCTCGGTAAGCATGTTGTAATCTGCCTCAATACTGAATGTAATGATATCTGTTGCTGGATTTGGATATATTTTTATAGATTTTACGTCACTTTCTCCACTGAATTTAATGGTATTCAAAACTGTATTGGTCACAATCGGGTCTTCAAAATCAAAAAATATTTTGGCGTTGTTTTCAATTTGGAAACCTTCAGAGATGGTATTCTTTGGTTTGATTTTGTACTTAAAGTATCCATGTGCACCAATTGAATCCAACATAGCCGGTGGTAAATCAATGTATCTGTAAGCTACCCGAAGATGGCCATTTTCAGCAAGTGAATAGGTATATGGATGTCCTGAGGATATGATCTCGAAGGTATTTAAATCCAGTCCAGAAGGTATTTGATTCTCCAGAAAAACGTAAGTGGCTTTATAGGTACCCACATTTTCAAATCGAATAGTATAGGTTAAGAATTGGTTTTTATGAATATATCCCTCAGGACCGTCTCCTTTTGGACTCACTAGAATATCATTTGGGTCAATGGCTCCCACAATTTCCACCTCTTCAGAAACACTGTTATTTTCTTCATTCAGATCACTCCCGGATGCATAGGTATTTGCAAGAAGGATCAAAGACTGACCTGTAGTAGCTTCCAATCCTATGCTGTCTAACAGGTGGATTGTTTTCACACTTCCCGGTGCCAACTTGCCCAATTGCCAAACATATGTTTTTGCAGATGGGGAATTGAATTCAAGATCAGAACTCAAAAGGTAAGCCTCATCAGGCAATACAATTTGTGCATGTACATCCTCTGCATTTTCAGTTCCTAGATTACTAACCTGTATGATAGTTTCATTGGTGAAACCTCTTCTCCAAGCGGTAGTGGAGATGTCGATGGTCAGGTCATATCCCAATTGGACTGCATTTACAGGAATGATGATTTGCTTTGATTCCTCCCCTTCTGAAAATTGATGTTGGATGAAATCAGGATTGATTCTCCAGTGATTTTGATTAAGACCGATTTCCAAGCTTTTATCATTGGTGCGGAACTCAAAATCTCCATCTTCATTGGTAGTTGGATTGATTTTTCCCTGATTGATGTTGAGGCGTATATTGGAAATTAGGGGTTCACCATCATCAAGGATTCCATTATTATTTAGATCGTGGAAAACTTTCCCCGTCACTTTCACTCCGCCCTCTTCCAAAACCAAATTGTATTGTCCTGCATTGAAGTTGGTAATGATTTGTTTGGCGCCACTGGGCCACCATACCTGAACACTGTCCACCACAGCCGCATTTCCTAATCCAAAGTGTATATTTTGCATACTTTGACTTCCAAATCCACTGAAAGGAATATTTTGGCGATACTGCCATTGTCCATTTGACTTGATGGCAATCCTGGCACCCAAAGCTTGTTTGTTCGAATATTCGCCTTGCAATTGAAATCCAATCCATTGGTTTGGTGTCCCATTATGACAGAAAAACCTTGTCGTGCCATCAGTATGGGTGGATACTGCCAAATCAAGTTGTCCATCTTTATTGTAATCACCAAAGGCCACACCATAGGCATTACCTAACCTTCCTGAGATGACTTCCTCCAGCTTCCTGGTAAATCCACCGATGCCATCATTGATATACAAAAATGAAGGTCCTTTGTCATTGGTAATGTATAAATCAAGAAATCCATCATTGTTCAGGTCAAGCCAAGCTGCTCCATGGCTATCACCACCTTGCTGAGAGACAATACTGTTTCCCAGTTTTATAAATGTACCGTCACCATTGTTTTGGTATAGGTCATTGTTTTGACCTGAAGCATTGGAGACTAAGAGATCCAAAAAGCCATCATTGTTAAAATCTCCCCAAGCGGCACCTACACTGTTTTTTGCATCTGCCTCAATTGCTTTATCCTTTACCTTTTCAAACTGGAAATTACCTAGGTTTTTGAAAAGGGAGTTAGGTCTGTCATTGCCGTTGGGTATAAAAATATCTACCAAACCATCATTGTTGTAGTCTGCCAAAATAGGTGCCATGGCGCGTTCACTCTCTGTAGTAACAGGTGTATTGGTGACAGGTGAGAAGGTGTTGTTTCCATTATTCCGGTAAAGCTGATGAAAACGGGTCTGGAAAAAGTTGGTAATGATCAAATCCACAAATCCGTCATTGTCAAAATCAGCAAAGGATGCACCATGAAAATACTGAGGATGGGGATCTATCCCGGAGTTTTTTAATTCTGAGAAATTGCCATTTCCATTATTAAGGAATAGCTTACTCTTATGCTGGGTTGCATTGACAAGTAAAACGTCTTTTCTGCCATTGTTATTGATATCGGCCCAAACTGCTGCAACGGTATTGGCCTTCTCATTTACCAATGGATGGTTGGTGATTTTGGTGAAGGTACCGTTTCCGTTGTTTTTGTACAGTTCGTTATTGGCTGAAATATCTTTTGTTGCTACAAAAAGGTCTTCGTGACCATCATTGTTGTAATCTACCCATGATGGATTCCAACTATTGTTGGAACTTCCGGCTATGGTTGCAATCTGACACGCTGAATAGAATAGATTACTGGTATTTGAAGCATTGTTTTGAATTCCCTGCGTAAAATAGGACTGTTGGAATTCTCCTTCGACTGTTCCGGAAACTACTGTTTCAACGCTTAAGACAGTTTCATTGGTTATGGATGAACCATCATTGTATGTCGATGCCACCAAGAGTGTGGTTTCTATAGAGTAATTATCATTGTCTGAAATTGAAGTCAAAGGAGAAAATGTAATGGTACTTCCCTCCGAAGTTGATGAAATCACACCTTCTTCTACAATCTGATCATTTTTTTTCAGGCTACTTTCCAACGGAATCAACCCTGATGCAACCTTCACCTCAATTGTCGAATTTTCCACTACTTGATTACCACCAATTTCTATTGTCGAAATCATTGTTACCTCTTGTCCGGGATTGGCTTCAGTACCACTAAGGCTTCCCGATTGGGAGAAGCTTTGGGGAAGAGAAGAACCAAAATAATTCATCCAATTGTCATTGAAATTGGTAGAAAGTACAGCAATCCTTTCAGTGGATTCAATGATTACATAGGGTCTGTCCGGGCCTACGGGAGTTCCTGTTCCATTGTATATACTTTTCCATTCGTCCATGGT
This sequence comes from Aquiflexum lacus, assembly GCF_015476655.1. Lineage (GTDB taxonomy): Bacteria > Bacteroidota > Bacteroidia > Cytophagales > Cyclobacteriaceae > Aquiflexum > Aquiflexum lacus. The sequence continues at coordinate 93,535 of NZ_JABFHF010000011.1, read as the reverse complement.
GAAAAAAGCATCCGCATACCTGCCGGCTTCTATCTGAAAAGTTTTGTTCAAAACCTGTCCATTGGTTTTGGAGTCCTTGAGGGTCACAGATGTATTTTTATTACCCGCAAAAAGATAAAAATGTGAAATACTTCCTTGGAAAAATTGCCCTGTAAAAGGATTGACCACATTGTTTTGTCTGCTTGGGGGAAGCATATATGCAAGAAATCTTTTTCCCGAGGAAGTACCAGCCTCGGAAGACAGCATGGTCGACATGTCCGATGTATTGGTAGAACCTGTTTCCATCCAATTGGCTTCCATGACGGAAACCCGCTTACCGGGTGAACAGGTCACCCTAAAAACTGTTGGAAAAGTAACATTTCCATTTTGCTTACCTACCCAATCTGCAGGTTGTAATTCATTGAGAGTCCAATTATTCATGGTAATCCAACTTCCGTTGTGATAGCGGCTGAGCTCCACTTCATTGGCGTTGTCCCAGGATGCAATTCTGATTTCTTGTTCACCACCGGACTGATAAGGAACTGCAAAGTAAAATAGATCTCCCGAACCACTGCCATTGGAAGACGGGACATAAGCACCGCCATCGCGGGCATTGCCCCATAAAGCCCCATATTGTACACTGACATCCTTATTGGATTCGATCAAATATGTTCCTCCGGATTGCATGATATCTCTACCGTCAGGGAAGTAATGAATGATGTCTTGGCCCGGGTTGATTGTTTTTTGTATCACCAGTTGCTTTTCAGCCAAATCAATATTCGTATATCCGGTTTGGGTAGTTGGGGTAGAGGAGATTTTGAATATAGATACTGTTGTATTTTCCTGATAAGCAAAGACATTTAAATCCCGAGGGGAACTGCTTACTTTGGGTGCATAAACAAAAAACTTTTGGCCTACAGTTTTTTTATTGACAGATGGTACAAAATCATGCTGCCAGTCACTGTCCGTAGACATAGAGGCATAAACTAATTTGTCAGAATTTATAATATAGTAATCACCATTACTTGCCAAAGTCCCTCCTGAAGCATAAAGCGCATCATCATTGACACCGTTGTCTTTGATGTACAATATGTAGGACTGACCTGACATCAATATTCCACTAACATTATCATCACTGTCGCCGTCCATATCATCGTCCAAAATGGAAAATGATGTGCTGTCACTTACTGCGGTGATGATGAGGGCCACGTTGCGCTGAACGGCCTCATTGTTTGGTGGTACATAGATATTGAAGTATGTGGATGGTTCACTTTGGGCCAGGGCACTCAAGCTTAATACTATAAAACAAAAGAACAGGTAAATATTTTTCATGATGGCTATTTTATAATCGCATCATGCCAACATATATGCCTAATTGTATTTAACCGGTTAAGTAATTATAAATCAGTTTATTACTTAAATTGAATTAAAACTGATTTTTCCATTTTATGGAAAAAAATTCATAATTAGGAAATTGACTCATTTTTTTCTAATAATTCTGCCACCTCAAGAAGTGTAGATGTCAATTGCTTTACCAGGTTTTGGAGTTCTTCTTCACTGCCATTTTCTATTTTATATTTTTCCAGTTTTCTGACTGTATCCTTTAGCGAAGAAATGCCCATTTGTTCTATACTGGGTTTGATTTTGTGCGCTGTTTTGTTCAGGATTTCTATATCTCCTTTCTCCAGTGCTTTTTGGAGTATTTCGCAGTTTTCTCTCGAAATCGAAATAAAGATATTTACCATTTTCTTTACGAATTCGTCATTGTCCCTGCTGATCAATTTAAGTTGATTTAGGTCATATAGTGGATCTTTTTTTTCAATTTCCGATTTTGGCAAATTCACTTCACCCTTACTTTCATCATTCAAAGATTGCTGCAAATAAAGGCTCAGCACGTTTTCTATTTTTCTGAAAAATTCTAATTCATCGTAAGGTTTGGTAACAAAATCATTCATTCCTTTGCTTAAATACAAGTCTATGTCCTGCTTAAAGGCGTTGGCCGTCAGTGCAATTATTGGTGTATTTATTTTGAGTTTTTCACGTATAAAAACAGTGGCCTCCACACCGTCCATTACCGGCATTTGGATATCCATCAGAATGAGATCAAAAGAATTGTTCCCAAGCATCTCTATGGCTTTCTGCCCATTTACAGCCTCGAAGGTTTCAAATCCCAAATAATCAAGGCTTTGTATGGCAATGAACCTGTTCATTTCATTGTCTTCCACCAGGAGGGCCTTAAGACCTTGGAACAAATTGGCCGATATTTGTTGGCTTTTGATGGTAAGATTTTCGGTCAGGTCAATAGGCATAGTTAGTGTAAAACTACAAGTTGTGCCTCTCTCTTTCTTGCTTTGCACCTCCATCTTTCCCCCCATCAAATGAATAAGATCTTTGGATATGGCCATTCCAAGTCCAGTACCTTCATATTTCCTATTTGAGGTGTTTTGTTCTTGGGAGAATTTGTCAAAAATCTTTGATGTAAAATCCTTAGACATACCAATACCTGTATCAGAAACTTTGAAGTCCAATATTTGTACCTCATCAGTTTCACTTACTAGGTCTACAGATAACGTAATTTGTCCTTTTTCTGTAAATTTTACTGAATTTCCAATCAGGTTGATCAGGACTTGTCTTAGCCGAGTTTCATCTCCCAAAAGGGATGATTTGACTTTAGGGCTTACATTTATTATAAATTCCAGATTTTTTTCTTTGGCCTGAGAAAACATCATGGAATGAACATTATAAGCAAGGACACTGGGACTGAATGGTTCCTCCATGATTTCCATGTCTCCTGATTCTATTTTTGCAATGTCAAGTACATTATTCAAAATCGTGAGAAGGTGTTTGGCCGAACTTTCTGATTGTTTCACATAAAAATGTTGGTCTGTGTTGAGGTTTCCCTTACTCAATTGACGGATCATACCAATGATAACATTCAAAGGAGTACGGATCTCATGGCTCATATTGGCCAGAAAAAGTTCCTTGGCTTTGGCAGCAGATTCTGCGAAGTTTTTGGCTTTGGCCAATTCCTGTTCGAGCCTCTTTTGGTCCGTAATGTCAAGGTGGATGCCCAAGCTTCCGATCATATTTCCCTTGTCGTTGTAGTTGGGTGCACCACTTACAAACCACCAATGGGGTTCTCCCCATTTGTCTAAAATAGCAATTTCGTAACTGTCAGATATAGAATTCTTGCGCTGATCGTTTTTGTCCTGAATTTTGTGCCTGTCTGCTTCATTTAAAAACAATTCGGCAGCCTTTTTACCCTTAAGCTCCTCAAGCTTGTATCCCGACATTTCACAAAAACTCTGATTGGCATATACGATCACATCCTTCAAGTCCACCTCCAATAAACCAAGGTTCATATTGGCTATGATGTTTCTGAATTTTTCTTCCTGCAGGAGAAGTTTTTTTTCCCACTTTTGGCGGTTTCGGATATTGATCAGCATTTGGCCGAATAAAAACAACAAACGCTTTTCTTTTTCGCTGTAGATGTGATATTCCTTGACCGAATCAAATCCTACAAATCCTACCAATTCATTCCCATCCAGCATGGGGATGGCAATCAGGCTTTTGATGCCCTGGGGCTCGAGTATAGATCTAAGACCGCCCTCCCCATCATCTTCTAATTCTTGGATATCAGGTATATAGAAAGCCTCGTTTTTTTGATGACAATTGACCCATTGTGGAATAAATTCTAAGGGAGTCTCCTTGAGATTCTCTATTTCAGGTTTAATTCCTGTATTGCACCACTCGTAGGTGTTGGTCGTAGTTTCATTTTCAAAATTATAATCAAAAATGTAGGCCCTATCAGCCGACACAAATAGGCCCATCTTCTCAAGTGAGCGGTTAATGGTATTTTCTACATCTTTTGTATCCAAATTAATATATGTAGAGGCAATGTCGATAAGGGTTTCCTGAAGTCTCAATTCCTGAGCTAGGGTTTCTTGGGCGATGTGTTCAGAAGTACGATCCATAATCACCCCGTCAATGCGGACAGCATGACTGTTTCCTTCATAAACTAACTTCCCTCTATTAAGAACCCACTTGACCTTACCAGAAGGAGTGAAAATTTTGTGTTCTACCTCGTAGAACCCATTTTTTTTCAATAAAGAAAAAACTTCATAAATAACTCCAATATCATCCGGGTGAACGACCTTCTTTAATAAACTAGAATCCGTCATCCACTGATCAATTGTCATTTCATACAATGATTCAACAGATGGTGTAACAAACAACATCTGAAGTTCAGGATAACTTGCCGAGTAGACTACATTAGACATTTCATTGAAAATGCTTTGCAGCCTGGATTTGGTTTCGGACAACTCTGTATTCGATCTTCTTAATTCGAGGGATTGCTTATTAAACCTTGTAATTAATTCTTTCAACTCACCTTCATTGATTTCGGATTGTTTGGCTTGATGCAAGAAGTCAAATGTAGGATCGTGTGCGGCAAAATCAGAATAGATGATCTTGAAAGGTTTCAGTACTTCTATATCCAACACCATCAAACTGATCAGGAATATTAAAGATATATCACCTTCATTCGACCTAATATTCCCCCTAAAGACCAGCCCGCTTCCAATGTGTTTTAAAAAAAGAATCTCATTATTGAGACTTTTAATTGCTTCAAAGTTTTTATCTTTAATATAAGGTCTTTGGATTTCAAAATGGGTAAAAACAGAAGTCAAATGGATATCCCCTGTAATTTTTATCAGACTTTCTCCTGAATTAATTACATTCAATGAATTATCCACCACCATCGCAAATGGGAAAATTTCCAATAAAAAATTTAGATCACTTGATCTATTTACTTCCATTCTACCTTAATTATTTCGTGCGTGTTTTCCCCTTGGACAGATGAAATATGTGTTGTAAATACCTCTGTAGCAAAAAATTTTCCCAAGCCTGACATCAGCCCATATACAAAGTCAGTCAAGCCTTTTCTTTTTGAAAGATAATGCAAATGAACTGAGTTTTCCTCGACATCTGACACTTGGAATTCCGGAGGAGTTAATTTGGGATACATCATCATCACCCGATTGTGAAAAGCAGGTAGGTTTAGGAGAAAGGACCTGAAATTCTCCCCTCCACTTTCCAATAGGTAGCCATAGTGATTTTTTCCCGTATGAAGTATCCACCATTCACCAAATGAATGCAATACTTCTGACAAGGGTATATTTAAATTCTCAGCAATAGTTTGTGCCAAAATAAAAGTAACACTATCATCATAACTCTCATTGCTGATAAAGTATTCAATATCAAGGTTGCTCTTTGTCTTAATTTCTTCCCATTTTTCTGCTCCATAGTGATGAACTACCAGCTCTTCGATGGATTTGTTTACGATTCCGTACATGAACGTTTAGTTAGATTTAATTTCTCCGTTTTTCAACATGTTGTAGATTTTTGATTTGCCAATATCCAATTTATCAGCCACTAGCACCACATTTTCATCATACTTTTTCAAGAAATGGGCAATGATTTCCCCTTCATATGCTTTCAGTGTTTTTTCTTCTGAGGAGTAGGCTTTGGTCCCGCCAATCTCATAAAAGGTCAAATCTTCTGCTTTAATTTCGTTGCCATCAGCCATTACGCAGGCCAGATCCAACACAGCCTTTAGCTCCCGGACATTTCCCGGCCATGCATACTTTTTTAGTTTGGTTTTGGCAGTTTCACTAAGATGCATGGCTTTTGTCTTATTGGTTTTGGCAAATTCCTCCATAAAATGTTTGGCAAGAATGATCACATCACTATCTCGATAACGGAGGGGAGGCAGCTCGATGGGAAGGCCCACAATCCTAAAGAACAAATCTTCCCGAAACCGACCCTGCTTCACCTCCTCAGTCAGGTTTTTATGGGTAGCTGTGATAAGTCGGAGGTCAATCTTTATGGGTTTACTTCCACCGACCCGCACTACTTCACGCTCTTGGATTACCCTTAAAAGTTTGCTTTGTAGCGATAGTTCCAACTCTCCGATTTCATCCAGGAAAAGGGTTCCTCCCTGTGCCTCTTCAAACTTCCCGATTTTGGTTCCAATTGCCCCGGTAAATGCTCCTTTTTCATGGCCAAAAAGTTCACTCTCCGCTAGTTCTTTTGGAATGCCCCCCATATTGACCGCAACAAATGGTTTCTTCTTCCTTTCACTGTTGAAATGAATCGCCTTGGCATAGACTTCTTTTCCGGTACCTGTTTCCCCGGTTAGAGAAATGTTGATATTGGTATTTACCGCTTTTTGGAGGAGGTTAAAAGTCTTCTTGATGGCCTCACTTTGTCCTATGATGGTGTTTTCGAAGCTGAACTTCTGCCCAAGTTGCTCTTTTAATTCCTCGACCTCCTGACGCAAATGAATATTTTCTCGAATATTGATAATCGCTTTCCAAAGCTGCTCTTTGGTATGATCGTCTTTGATAATATAATCCTTAGCTCCAGATTTTAAAAGCGCCACAGCAACACTGATTTCCTCCTGTGCACTGATGACGATCACGGGAATTTGTTTGTTGCGGGCATGAATTTCCTTGAGCAGCTTGTCACCGCCCATATCAGGCAAACCAAAATCCATACAGATCAAATCGGGCTTTTTGTATAGGTTGTTCAGCAAATCCTTCCCACTGGCAAAAAGTTCTAGATCATAGTCAGGATTCATGCTCAAGTGATGCTGTAAGATCTGTCCATACCAGGGGTCATCTTCAACAATAAATATTTTGAAATGGGTGTTAATCATTATAATTTTTTTATCACATCATTTACAAATATATAGATTTAATAATTTAACAAGTTGAATTTCATTTTTAAGATTCCTCCATTTCATGTTTGCTCATTTTCAATCAAAATCAACACTTCTGATTTTTTTTTAAAGTGAAAAGGGATGTATGGGTATTTAACAGGCTTGTAGTCGTTAGAATTTTAAATGCCACTATAATTGGTTATAACTCCTGACATTAAATTCCATTAAGGAACTCCTTCGATTATCTGGTTCAATTATTGTTTTTAATTAGCTATTACAACCTAACCAACTATATGATGATCCCGATAAACAACAAAACAACAACAATTTTTCCAATGATAGCTTTTGGGAAAAAGAAAGAGGATACCGTCGATAAAGGCACAAATAGAGACACTCCAGGGAATTCTGAGGGTGCCAGGCCTCCTAGAAAAGAGGAGTACAAAAACAGTGAGGGTAAAAAGAAAAAGAATTCTTCAGAGGATACAGAACCTTCAGAGAAAAATGATTCACCTGAATCAAGATAAAGCAGTTCCAACTTGCCTATTTCTCGTGACAGTGTAACGAGGATTGAATTATTGAATGATTTACTTTAAATATATGACTAATTTTGTAAATAATATGGCGAAAACTTGTTATTGGTCGCAGTTTTGATAGATTATTGAGAAGAAAATTTTTGATAACTAAATAAATATATAATTATGGCAAAATGTTTTGCATTGATGGGTTGGAGTTTACCTGTGATAGAAAGTATGCAAAAACTCAACAAACCTTATGTAGTCGTTTCCTTTCCCGATTTTGAGGGATATGCAAAGGAAAATAACATTCCCTTTGTAAGCTACCAATTTAATGAGTGGAGCGATACATCTAATTCCTTGGATTTGTTTGAAAAATTGAAAGCCTATGATGTAGATGTCGCAGTTCCGCTTTTTGAGGAAACTGTAGAATGGGCAGGTGCCCTGAACTCGATTTACAGAGGAGATCCCCGGGTATTAAATAGGGCGTTTTTGTTTCGTAATAAGGCGATGATGAAAAGAAAAGCTTTGATAGGAGGCCTAAGAGTGGGGTTATTTGAAGAGGTGTATAACAAGGAGGGTGTTAAGAATTTTATGAAAAGACTTAACCAAGCCAACCTTCAGATTGAAGGAGAACAAGACAGTTGGGTTCATATCAAACCCTTTGCTTCGGCAGGTACTGTTGGGCACCGTCTGCTTAAGTCCATACAGGATATAGAAGATAAATGTCAGGAAAGTGATTTCCCTTGTTTGGCAGAGAGTCATTTGCCTGGTACTGAGTTTTCGTGTGAGGCATTTATTCATGGTGGGAAAATCCGCTTCCTCAACATCACAGAATATGTGAAATTAGGTTATTCGAATTTTATTCCCGAGGGCCATCACTTGCATACCAAGCGTGATAAAATCATGAAGGAAATGCAAAAGTTGGTTGACTTATTCGGAATTGAATACGGGATGATTCACCCTGAGTGGTTCCTTACTGAAAACGACGAATTGAGTTTTGGAGAGGTAGCCTGCCGGATTCCCGGAGGTCATATCTTGGAATTGGCAGGAAAAGCTTATGACTTTGATGCATTGGGTGCCTTTGTACTTTGTCACGATCCAAACTTATCGGAAGAAGAGTTGAAAGAAATTTTACCTCCTTTAGATGCCCGACCCAAACAATTTTATGGCAATGTGATGATTTACCCGCACAAGGATGTGATCAATAAGCTTGAAATTCCTGATGAATTGAAAGAAGAATCATATTTTCTTGATCATAATTTGATTCCCCCATATACCAATCAAAAAATCAATAGCCGTGAAGGTTTTGGTAATCATTTTGGTACGGTCAATTTCAAAGGAGAAGATCCGGATAGAATGACGGAACTGCTCTTACATTACGAAAATGTAGATTTTTACCAATAATACGATAAAATTGAAATCCTAAAAATAAAACCTTTCAAGTTGGAAGGTTTTATTTTTACATTTTACGCGCATTCAGAAATCTACTCATTCATTCTAAAATTTTGCCTTTTTATGCATAATCAAGTGCTTACAGACAATACATATCAAAAATTCGAAGAACAATTCAAGGAGTTTAGTCAGGCGACGGCACTTACAAGGCCAGAAAAGGCCAGAAAAATGATGGGGCAAATTGACCTGCTCATAGACAGCACAGAAGGGCTTAAATTTATTTTCCAAAATATAACAGGCTTGTCAAAAGCGGGTATTTTTGAAGGTTCTCCTTGGGCGGACCCATCAAAGTTGGTAGCAAGTCTTGTCAATGGAACTCTCAAGAGCGGTCACCCAAATTCGACCATCGAAATATTGAGTGAGCTACGTCTCTTGGCGATTGCCAAGGGGAAGTTGGAATTTAAAGGTACTTCCCCTTTTGATGCGGAAAACTTTATTCAGGAAGTCATAGTGGCCAACTTGGAGTTTGTTTTCAATGAGCCATTAGAGGAAACCAGACTCGTCATGAGTGGTCATGAATTAAAGAAAGTTCATACCCTGTTCAAATTCATTGCTGAAAAAACTGAACTGGACAATGTCAAAGAAAAGCTGGTGGAAGAACTCACCTTGATTTGTGAGCAAAGGCCGGTAGTGACAGAAAAACAGCGAAAGATCATAGCACTTGTAAAAGAGAAAATAGAACTTGATCCTAAAAATGAATTGGATGCCCGGCTTTTGAGGTTTCAAAGATGCATTTACAGGCCAACCATCAATAGCGCAAATAAGGATTATCAGGAATATAAAAAGTTGTTGGAAGATTTGTCAAAAGACCAACTGCGGGAAGAATCTGCGGAAATGAGCCGGGCAATGTTGAGTTTTGGACTGGTGAGTCAATACCAATCCGTGTTGATTATTTTTCTGATCCAAAATGGTCACAAAGAACTGATTCCATTAGCCTTGGGATTGAGCGAAGCAGGCACCGCAAGATGGAACGAATTCAGGGAATTTATTTCCAATTTGATTCTCAAAACAATTCATCCATACAATGCCCAATGTATCTATGGACTTGCTAAAATGCTTGAATCAGGTATTTTTTCAAGAGAGGCTGTGCGCTCAGGCTTGGCCAATATGCTTACCATCAAAGTTCATCCTGATGTAGAAGCCCGCATATTGAAATCTACAAAGACACCACACGAAAAAATCAGTGCATTGCAATACTTGATGGGTGCTTTGTTCAGAGTATTGGGGCAGCCACTTGGTGTAGGCCAAGGCAATAATCCAACCTGCCAAAGTGCCCGGGGAATCAGTATGTGGAGTCAACACGCCCCCGCAAAACTCATCCATTTGGTGCAGACAGCAGCCACCTACAATGATCTTACTTTCCGATTTGAAGCCCAGGAAATAAAATCCTCCGAAGTAGGCTTGGGATTGGTTCAAAACCTTGATCATAATTTGGATGCAGTATCGGTGACTTTGGTGCCCATGCTGGATAAGGTCTACAATGAGATGATGCTGAGGGCTTCGGGCAGAGGAGAAGATCCTCACAAATGGGTAAACCCGGCGTTATACGGGCAATGGATTCAAATTGGTTTTGCCTCGGCCTATGATTATTTGTCCAATGCTATTGTAGATTTTGATGGCTTTATCAGTGTCTTCTATGCCATGTGCCATCCCGAATACAATGGGGGCTACAGGTTAATTTACCCAAATCCTGTGGGAATTTTTATTACAAGTGCAAAAGGAGATATGTTGGGTTTCCATGCAGTTTCATTGCTGCGGGTGGATATTGACCTGAAAGGAATCTACCGTGCATATTTTCTAAATCCCAATAATGAAGGGCGCCAAGATTGGGGCCAAGGTATCAAACCCTCCGTCTATGGCAATGGAGAATTATACGGTGAATCCTCCTTACCATTGCAGGAATTTGCTGCAAGGATCTATGCCTTTCACTACAATACCTTGGAAGCGGCAGATAAAATGAATAACGTTCCAGATGTAGAAATTCAAAAAATCAAAAAATTGGCCAAGGAAAGTTGGGGGCGTTCTTACACTTGGCTTGAAATTAAAAAATTATGGTAAAACACTCCTCTAGAATAGAATTAAAGCAATCCGCTTACAAGAATAATATAAACTTTATCAAAAAGAAGATCGGCGAGCACGCCATTGTCTCGTCCGTGGTAAAAGCCAATGCGTATGGCCATGGTATCAGATCTTTCGTACCCATGGCTGAAAAATGTGGGGTCAACCATTTTTCGGTGGCCTCTAGTTTTGAGGCTGAAGAAGTGCTGAGTGTTTGCTCACCAACAAGTCGTATCATGATCATGGGCATCATTTATGAAGAGGATATTCCTTGGGCGATCGAAAATGACATAGAGTTTTTTGTTTACAACTATGAACGATTGCCGAAAACACTCGCAGCGGCAAAAAAAATTGGAAAAGCAGCAAAAGTTCATATCGAAGTGGAAACGGGAGCAAATAGAACAGGGCTACCTCAAAGGGATTTTTTAAAAGTACTCAAATACCTAAAAAAGAATGAAGCGCATATAATTTTCGAGGGGCTATGTACACACTTTGGTGGTGCTGAATCAGTTTCAAATCAATTTAAAATAGACATGCAGCATAAGCGCTACAAAGCATTTCTAAAACAATGCAGAGAAAAAAAGGTGGTGCCAAACATCCGGCACATTGCCTGTTCCGCTGCTGCCTTGGCCATGCAGGACACGGTCTATGATATGGTGAGGATCGGAGTCGCTCAGTATGGCTTTTGGCCAAGTCCAGATATCTATTTTGCCCATTTACATGAAACCAACAAAAAGATGGATGCCTCCCTTAAGCGGATATTCACTTGGAAAACTGACATCATGGACATCCGTGATGTAGAAAAGGGAGAGTTCATTGGTTATGGCACTTCCTTTCAGGCCACACAAAAAATGACCATTGCTGTCATGCCTTTGGGCTATTCCAATGGCTATCCCCGGGCTTTGTCCAACAGAGGACATGTATTGATCCATGGCAAAAAAGCCCCGATCGTTGGCCTTATCAATATGAATTTATTTATGGTGGACATCAGTCATATCAAGGAAGCTCAACTTGGCGATGAAGTAGTACTGATTGGAAGACAGAATAACAGTGTGATCAATGTGTCGAGTTTTACCAATAGCACTCAACTCCTGAACAACGAAATGCTGAGCAGATTACCTGCTGCCATACCACGTACCGTCATCAGATAGGATCCCTCAAGATATTCATATATGTTTGAACAGAAATTTATAATTTGTTCATTGTGCGAGGTGAAGGGCTGAAGAATTTTATAAAAGGAAATGTGACAAAAAGCACCAATGCCAAAGCCTTTTCACTGCTATTTTAGCAGTAATTTTCTAATCTTTGTTGCATGGAAACAGATCCACAGATAATCATTGTTTTAGGTATTCTGACCGCAACTGTCATCATGATGGTTTTTGAGTTATTCAGGATAGATGTTGTCGCGATTATTTGTATGCTAGCCTTAGGTTGGTCCGGAGTTTTGACGACAGATGAAATGTTGGTGGGTTTTTCCAGTAATGCGGTAATCTCCATGATAGCTGTCATGATATTGGGATATGGCATTACCACAACAGGAGTGATGGAGAAATTTTCCGAAGCCATCTTATCTCAGGTCGGTAATAACAAAAACAAAATCATAGGTTTTCTTTCAATCTCGGTAGGAACTCTTTCTGCCTTTATGCAAAATATAGGTGCAGCCGCACTCTTCCTTCCGGGGACCTTGGATATTTCCAGAAAAACCAAAATCCCTGTTTCCCAATTGATCATGCCCATTGGTTTTGCCGCAATCTTGGGCGGCTCCCTGACCATGGTAGGTTCGGGGCACCTGATATTGATCAATGATTTGCTCAAAAATGCCGAACTCGAGCCTTATGGCCTGTTTGCAGTCACTCCCATCGGAGCAGTATTGCTGATTGCCGGAGTAGTTTATTTTTTCATTTTGGGCAATAAGGTTCTGCCAAAGGACAGAAGTTTGGAAACAAAAAAATCCGGACAGGAAAAATTGATGGATACACTCAGTCTTTCCAAAAAAATCTGGTATTTGTCCATCACACCCAATTGCCCCTTGATTGGACTTACGGCTGAGAGTTCCGGTATATGGAAAAAATTGCAATGTAATATCATTGCCTTATCCAATGGTGAGGATATTATTTATGCCCCGTGGAGAGAAATAGCTTTTCAGGAAGGGCAGATTTTGGCTATTCTTGGTAGAGAAGATGCTGTAAAGGCAATGGAAAAAGAATTTGGGCTTTCAGTAGTACCTGCGCCTTCTCTTTTCAATAGATTGGACAAACCCGAAGATTCAGGCTTTGCAGAGATTATTTTCCCTGCAAGTTCTGAAATGATTGGAAATTCAATGAGAGGCTATGGTTTTAGAAGGCGTTTTGGTTTAGAACCTTTGGTGCTTTTCAGCAAAGGAGAAGAGATTAAAGGCGACTTTTCTGACCATATTTTTGATTATGGAGATACCTTGATTGTCTATGGGCTATGGGACAACATCAGGACTTTGAAGGAAACTTCCGATCTGATTGTGGCAACACCCATCGAGTCGGATCCAAAAAACAAGAAAAAGACGATTCCTGCCGTGGCAAGTTTCGCCTTTGCGATCATGCTTACCTTCTTGGGTGTTCCTATTGCTTTGGCATTTATGACCGGTGCTTTGGCAATGATTCTATCAAGGGTTCTCAGTATCCAACAAGCCTATGTAGCCATAGATTGGAAGGTTGTTTTTCTTTTGGCAGGTTTGATTCCTTTGGGTGTAGCCATGCAGAAATCCGGAGCGGCTTTCTTTCTAGCGGAAAATATGATGCAATTGATCGAAGGTCGATCTGTATTGGTTCTGGTAACTGCCATTACTATATTGGCCACCATTTTTTCCTTATTCATGTCCAATATCGGTGCTGTAGTAGTCTTGGCACCTTTGGTCATCGGAATGGCCGAAATCGCAGGGTTGGATCCAAGGCCTTTGGTGCTGCTTGCTGCCATCAGTGTTTCCAACTCTTTTATTTTACCCACTCATCAGGTAAATGCATTGATGATGTCCTCCGGAGGTTATAAAAATCGTGATTATATCAAAGCAGGTAGCGGTATGACCATCCTATTTATAGTTTTGACAGTCGCCTTTTTTTACACCTTCTATTTATAAACCTAAGATCCAAACTCACCATCTAGAACCCTCCTACTCCCACAAATCCCATTTATAATCTCTCCCAATTTTTTTTATAAAAACAACAGTTCTTTGCGAAAATATACCGTTCTGCAAATATTGAATTTGAACTAATGGTTATGCGCTTCTTTGCCAGTAACCCAATCCTGTCAAAGACTAAAATAAATTGTATAAAAAATAATAACTGCAAAAATTGAATATTTCAGGTTTGTCAAGATTCTAAAAAATGTTACAATTTGGGGAAATTTTTGGCCAGATTTCGGTCCATACATTTGAGTTTATTAGTTTTATGAGGTTACTAAATATCCCAATCATCTTCTAAATAGCATTGATGATGCAAATTGGAAAAAACAAAAAGGCAGATACATCCAAATTATTTGGAGAAATCTGCCTTGAAAAATTTGATTGTTGTTTTTTGATTCAAGAATTCTATCTGGTGGCCTGTTGAGATTCTATGTTAAAGGCACTAAAATCAAATTGGTTAAATATGGCCTCTACTTTAGCTTGAAGCATTTGTTCACTTTTCAAATCGCTTTCCTCTAATGCGCCGGAAGCAAATCCCTGCCACACCTGTAAACCTGTTTCTGCATCTATAAAGTTTACAAGGACAGTTCCTGGTTCTACATCCACCATTTCAACATTTCGCTGAGCAGGTCCTTCCCATAAAAAAGAATACCCTTCCCTGATATAGGTCCTTAATTGGGCACCTTCCTCCAATACCGAATAATTGACCAGCATATCGGCATTGTTTCTATCTTTGGTAAAACCTTTGGCAGTAAGCTGTGTTTCAATGGCTTCTTTTAACATGCCTCTGGTTGATTTTTGATGGAAGATAATGGCACTTTGTGATCCCAAAAATATTTGGGTACTTGGCATTTCTCCTTCCTCTGAAACCCAATTATAGGTCTTATAGTCCGAAATATCATTATTCATTCTCTGATCTGAACCTACACTCAGGGTACTCTTTGGAGCACATCCGAAGAAAATTAGAGTCGCCAGACTAAATAAAAAAGGTATTGTTAAATTTTTCATGATTTTTTAGTTTTAGTGTAAAGTTTGAATACTTGTTGATTAAAAAAGTAGGATTTCAATGATGTCCAATCAAACGTGCTACATTAAATAGTTTTTAAATAATCAGAAAATCATTCTACTTTTCGATACTGATTAAAAGTAAATCGAATTTGGTGCCAAACTGATTTCATTAAATTGTTCCCTTTTTCTTGAAATTTTTATTTTCAAGAAATCCCCTACTGACAACAAGTGCCTTTTTCCATGATTTTCCTGACCTCTATCCTAAATCCAGGAAATTTTTTCGATATAAAATTCAGACAATAATTACATGACAATTTCCCATGTTCCTTTAATTATAAAACCACTCAGCATATAAAGGCGCAAAAAATAAACATTTGAACCTTATTTTGAATTTGCTTAATAGTCCAATTAACCAAGATTTCGCCTTTTCAAAATTATTTATCTCAAATCTGTGAAATGAAGTACCTATTTGCTTTCCTTTTTTCATTTTTATTCATACAACTAGCTGTTGCCCAGACTTTTTCTATCAAAGGCATTGTCAAAGAAGCGGACAGACAAGAGCCACTTCCCTTCGTCAATATTCTATTACTGAGCGCAAACGATTCCTCTCAAGTTGGCGGATCTGTCTCGGATATTGATGGTCGTTTTGAAATCACTTCTGTCAGAAGAGGCTCTTACTTGGTAAGGGTTCAGTTTATGGGTTACCAAGATTTTTCCAAAGAAATTGAAGTAAATTCAGATTATGATATGGGGATTTTGTCTGTTGGTGAGGTCGCAACAGACCTTAATGAAGTGGTCATTGAAGCAAGGCGATCCACAGGAACCCAAAAAGGAGACACCACTGCTTTCAATGCAGATGCTTTCAAAACCATGAAAGATGCCAGTGCGCAGGTTCTCATCGAGAAGTTGCCGGGTGTCAGTACAGAGAACGGCATCATCCAAGCTCAGGGAGAAAATATTGAACAGATTTTGGTGGACGGTAAACCATTCTTTGGAACAGATGTGAGAACTGCCTTGCAGAACATCCCTGCCGAAATGATCCAAAGCATTGAGATATTTGACCAGAAAAGTGAAAAGGCTCAATTGAGTGGATTTGATGATGGGGAAAGACTGAAAACCATCAATATCATTACCAAAACCAACAGACGTAAAGGACAATTTGGGAAGGGAACAGCAGGATATGGAACTGATGACAGATACCTTGCCGGGGCGAGTGTCAATATTTTTGATGAGGATCAAAGATTTACCATTACAGGACTGACCAACAATGTAAATGTGCTGAACTATTCCAGCGACCCCAATGCTCAGGATAATGCCAACCCACAGGAAGGTATCATTACTACTAATATTCTGGGATTGAATTACTCGGATACTTATGCAGAAAAAGTGAAAATTGCAGGCAGCTATGTCTATTCCAACCGTGAAAATATCGGAATAGTAGACCGGTTTAGAGAGTTTATCACTTCAGACAACTCTGATCAATTTTATACTGAAAGAAGCACAGATGTGAGAGTCAATAACCGGCATCAGGCAAATTTAAGGTTGGAATACAATCCCAATGAAAAAAACCGCTTTCTGTACATACCCAGATTTTCGGCGAGATTTGAAACAGAAAACTCAGGTTTTTTTGGACAAACTGATAATGGATTCAGTCCCATCAACACCGTAGAAAACATCAAAACAGGAAAATACCAAGACTATGATCTTTTCAATAGTTTCTTTTATAGTCATAAGTTCAACAAACCCGGAAGAACGGTTACATTCAGGACCAGATTATCCAATGGTTGGAATTTAGATGAATCCGACCGAAATGCAAAAAACACGTTTTTTGAAGAAAATGGACAAAGGATAGAAAATCTTGACCAGAGGATAACCCGGGAAAGAACCGGAACATCTTGGCAGACAAGGGTTTCTTACACCGAGCCTTTAGGTCAAAGAGGTCAGATGGAAGCCGAATACCAAATCGGAAACCGCAAAAACGATTCAGACAGGTTACTATTCAATGTGGAAAACAGAGATATTGATGACGGTGTTTTTTTACTGGACACGGCATTGAGTAATGTTTTTATTAGCAAGTACCTGACCCAAAGTACAGAATTGGGTTATCAATATCTTACGGAAAAGTACAGGATTCAGGCAGAGGTAGAATACCAGGATGCCAAATTAGACAATTTGCAGGAATTTCCTTCCACAGAATTGTTGAACAGGAGATTTACCAACATCCTTCCCACAGTAAGGATGGAATATAAATTTTCTGAAAATACCAATATTCAATTGGATTACGATACCTATACCAATGAACCTAATGTAGGGCAGCTGCAAAGAGTAGTTGACAATACCAATCCCATTCAGTTGAGGACAGGTAATCCAGAACTTGACCAGGCATTCACCAATCAATTTAGACTAAGGTTCAGAGGTAACAATCCCGATTCTGACAAAAATTGGTTTGTATTTGCCCAATCCAGGTTTGTAGATGATTTCATTTCCAATTCGGTCCTGATAGCAGAAGAACCAACTGAAATACAAGATGGGATCATTTTGGAAAGGGGTTCACAACTCAATAAACCCGTGAATTTGGATGGGTATCAGGATTTTCGTTCCTGGTTAAGTTACGGAATGCCATTGGGCTTTATCAAATCCAACTTCAATATCAACGCGGGTCTTGGATATGCCCAAAGACCGGGACAGGTCAATGAATCCATTGGATTCAATAATTCCACCCGTCTGAGTACAGGGTTCTCCTTAAGCAGTAATATCAGCGATCAGGTGGACTTTAACATTTGGTCCAGGTCTTCCTTTAATCAGGTCAACAATACCTTGAATCCCAACCTCAGCAATGACTTTTTCCAACAAAGATTCCGGGTGAATTTCAATTGGATCGTGTGGGAAGGTATCATTTACCGATTAGACCTCAACCATCAGATAAACAATGGTTTGGCTTCGGGTTTTGATACCAATTTTACCCTGATCAATATGAGTTTGGGGAAAAAAGTCTTCAACAACCAAAGGGGTGAGATCAGTTTGATGGTGTACGACTTATTGGGACAGAATGCCAATGTCAGAAGAAATATCACCGAAACATTTATTGAGGATACCCAGTCAAACGTACTCCAACAATACGTGATGTTAAGCTTCACCTACAACCTGCGCAGATTCTCCAAGGGAATGGATGAGAAAGATTACTCAGAAATGTACACCGAAAATTAACGCAGCATTTTCGCGACAATATTGTCTTTTTCTTTATTTAAATATTGAAGAAAAGCCAAAGGGACTGGCATGTGCTTTTTCTCTTTTGGCCAAATCAGACTCCACATGGTCGTAATGGGTAAACCTTCCATGGGTATAATCTTAAGCTGCTTGTTATGCAGTTCATTTTTGATTCCGATCAAGGGCATGATGGAATAGCCCAAGCCTGCCATGACAGCCTGCTTGACAGCTTCATTCGAAGTCAGCTCCATTTTTTTCCCAATGGATATATTGTTCTTTTCGATAAACTGCTGCATGGTTTGACGTGTACCTGAACCTTCTTCCCTAAATATCAACGGCAGGTCTTTGAAAAAATCTTTTTCCCCGATATTTTCATCAAAATGTGATTGTGGACTACCCACCAAATAAAGGTTGTTTTCCAATAAATCCAGTTTTTCAAAACTGATGGAGGTGGGCAATAGAGAAACCAAAGCAAAATCCACTTCATTCTTTTTTAGGCTTTCCACTACCCTACTTTTATTGGTAACATCCATTAACAGTTCAACCCCCGAATGTTCCCTCATAAAATCAGTTAAAAAATAGGGCATCACATACTTACCTGTGGAAACGACAGAGATCTTTAAACGGCCCGTTAATAAACCTTTATAGGCCATGGTCTTGTAATTGATGGCATAAACCTGATTGATGATATATTCTGCCGAATCCGCCACCTCATGTCCAAAATCCGTAACATGGATTTTACGTCCCACCACCTCAGTCAAGGGTATTTCAAATTGGTCCTGAAAGTTTTTTAACTGAATAGACACTGCAGGCTGTGTCAGATGAAGTTCTTCGGCTGCCTTGGTCACGCTTCCGGTCTGTACGATTTTCAGAAAAATCTGTAATTGGTTCAGGGTATAATTCATAAATAATTTTTATATATAATATTATAAACTTAAATAAAAATTTATGGGTTGAAAAAAACAATTTTACAGCACAAAACCAAAAAAAAACTGAAATATGAAAAATTCACATGCAGAAACTGGCCTAAATTCATCAAATAATCAATCTGAAACGAGAAGTGAAGAATTAGAATTAATCAACGGAGAATTTTCCATGAAGGATGCCAAAGAAATTCTTCTTCAGTTATTCGGTGACAAAATCAAATACCATCAGTTGAGAAATCTGAGCAGCCTTGAAAGGTTCGGTGAATTTGATAAGATCTCAACCAGAAGATTACCGGAATTGCAAATGACTGAAAAGAGGATCCTGAACTTGTTTAAGGATGATGCCTTTTTTGAAGGTACTATCAAAATACAGGCTACCATTAATATAGAGATTGCTGAATAGGATACTTGAATTTGTTGGAACATATAAAACTAGCTAAATCAAGATTTCTCTAACGTTTTTGTATGAATATTGACTTATTGATAGAAAATCTAACCAATCCTGCTTTATTATTTTTTGTTTTGGGCCTGATTGCCGTCTTTTTGAAAAGTGATCTGGAAATCCCTCCTAATTCTTCAAAATTCATTTCGCTATATTTATTGTTTGCCATTGGTTTTAAAGGGGGACAGGAATTGGCCCATGAAGTTTTTTCCTGGGAAATCGTTTGGACCATTCTCTTTGGAATCGGGATTTCGCTCCTGATACCATTCTATACCTTCTTTATCCTTAAGAAAAAGCTGAATATATATGATGCCGGTGCTGTTGCAGCGGCCTACGGGTCCATTTCGGCGGTCACCTTTGTGACTGCGGTATCTTATTTGGAAATGCATCAACTGGTTTTACATGGTCACATGGTAGCCATTATGGCCCTGATGGAAGCTCCGGCCATTGTGGTGGGCCTGATATTGATATCTGCCTATGACAAAATGGATGCGGGCACTGAACTGGTAAAAAAACGAAAAGTGGTCAAACATTCCTTCACCAATGGCAGTGTGTTGTTGATTTTGGGGAGTTTGCTGATAGGTTTTTTGGCATCAGATGCCCAAGCAGAGGGAATCAAGCCATTTACCAATGATATTTTCAAAGGGTTTTTGGCAATTTTCTTACTTGATATGGGAATAGTAAGCGGCAAAAAACTCCAATCCTTCTTTTCCTATGGCTGGTTTCCCATGATATTCGCCATCGTCATTCCCCTATTCAATGGATGTGTAGTGGCGGTATTGAGTTCATCCGTAACAGATGACATCTCCAACCGTTTTATCCTGGCCATCCTATCCGCGAGTGCCTCCTACATCGCGGTCCCCGCTGCCATGAAAATGACCGTACCCAAATCCAATCCTGGACTCTACCTCCCCATGGCCTTGGCCGTCACCTTTCCCATCAATATCACGATCGGGATGCCCTTGTATTTTTATCTGGTTTCGTAACTAGGGCTGTTTTAAGGATGTTTAGACAACCTTTCCCGCAGAGACGCCAAGACGCAAAGATGTATGTTTTCATTTATCCTTAATTTTATTGTTAAAGTGGAATTATTCAAAGAGTTTTTCAGTTTTTCGAACCGGTCACATTTTGCGACCGGTTCAGTTTTACAATTTCAGAAAGTACCTAAGATATTTTTTAATTCCCTTATATACGCTGTGCTTTCGGTCATTCCATTATGCCCCACACCATCAAGGATAATCAGATCTACCTTGGATTTTAATTCCTCTTTGAGTCTCAAGGAAGATCTATAAGGGATAACTTCATCTTGAATTCCGTGAAAAATAGTAATAGGCATAGTGCAGTTTTCTAAATATTGATGATTGGCAAATTTATACCTTATAATAAATGATGGTAGAATAGGGAAAAATTGACCTGTAAGATCAGTCAAGCTGTAAAAAGGTGCCTGTAAAATCAATTGTTTGGGATTGTTTTCTGAAGCAAGGTATGAGGCCATTCCGGTTCCAATGGAATAGCCCAATACGATGATATCCTGTTCATTGTATTCCTTTTTCAGCTTATCATAAACCATTTGATTGTCATCAAACAATTGTTTTTGGCTGGTTATTTTACCTTCACTCTTTCCATAACCTCTGTAGTCAAGAATAAAAATATCATAATTCAATTCGGTGTAAGTATTGGCTACCTGCCCCCAACCATTTAATGATCCTGCATTACCATGTAGGTAAAAAATCAAACCTTTTGTACTATCCGCCCTAAATAAAAGACCATGGAGCAATTTTCCATCCGCTGTTTCAAAATTCTGCTCTTCAAATTTTTGCCCAAAATCAAATTGGTGATTTTTATCCAAGGTTTCAGGAAAAAATATCAGTTTTTCCTGAAAGTAGTAAAAAGCAATGCATACAATCACGTATATCCCTACAATTACTATTAAGAAGTATAGAAGTTTTCCCATCATTTTTTACTTTCTAATTAAGTAACGCACATCTGGATATGCTCAAAACTTACTACTTTTTACTTAAAGATACTGATTTTCATATTTTCCCCGGGCCTAATAAAATCAAAATCTACATCTCTGGAATTATAAAGCCATTTGTAAACTGTTCCTGGAATTCTTTTGCGATTTCCAATAGTTTTTTGTCTTCCCATTTACGTCCGTGAAGTGATATCCCTGCAGGTAAACCATTTTTTGACATACCGATAGGAATAACCACCACCGGATGTCCCCCTATGGAAGTATCAAAATTGAATCGGCCCAAGGCATCCGCATAGGCCACTTTTTTGCCGTTGACTAAAAAAGGCTTTCCTGCTTTTTGATGTTTAAAAGCGGTAATGGATGCAACGGGAGTTATCCAAAGATCATAATGATTAAAAAAATCAATAAACTGATCCCCTATTTTTTCCTTTACCTCGGCAGTTCTCAAATGCATATTGGGAGACATGCGGATACCTCTATAAGTACTCCTTGCCCAATGGATGTCCCGGTATTTAATAAGCAAAAACAAGAACATAAAAATGCCGGTAATAAAAGGAGGCATGGGAGAACCTGATGAAACTTCAAATCCCATAAACCGGCCATTGATCCTATACGCCAAATCCGCATCATACTCCGGTTGATCTTCCTGTATGGAATGACCGGCCGACTTGATTTTGGTAAGAAAGTTGGATATCAAATCCTGATAATCATCCTGAACTTCCAATCCATACATCGTTTTTGAGTAGGCAATCTTTAAAGGCGATTTATCCCAACCGCTTCGATTGAAATCTACAGGATAAATTTCTGAAATCTCCGGTTGCTGTGTCAGAACAGACATGGCGAGTATCAAGTCATCAACCGTCCTTGCCATCGGACCGGCCACAGTAATCTGTCTTTGTCCCTGTGGCTTTCCGGGAGCAAGAAACTGGCCCCGATTGGAAAGTGTTTGCTCGGTCGGTCTTATCCCACAAACGCCACAAAAATGAGCGGGCACACGTATAGAACCGCCTGCATCAGAGCCTAATTCCAAAGGCGTGAAACCCATCGCCAAGGCTGCAGCTGATCCTCCCGAACTGCCTCCGGCAACATATTCTGTGTTATACGGATTGTTGGTTTGACCAAACCAGGAATTGGTAGTCTGCCAATCTATGGAAAACAAGGGTAGGTTTGTTTTACCCATGATGATCGCGCCTGCATTTCTCAACTTTTGAACGAGTACAGCATCTTCCTTTGCTACATTCTTTCGAAGGGAAGGAATTCCCAAGGAACTGATCAGGCCTTTAACATTAAAAGCGTCTTTGACGGTCATGGGTAGCCCATGCAGTGGTCCCATCAGTTCGCCTTTTTTCAGCATTTGATCTTTTTGTTCCGCTTCCTGTAGCAATACTTCTCTGTCTTTTAAGTCAGTAATCGCATTAATTTTAGGCTGATACTTCTCTATTTGTTCCAAGAAAGCCTGTAAAACTTCCTTTGAACTGACTTTGCCACTGTGTATCAATGATAAAATTTCAATGGCCGACTTAAAAACTATACTTTCCATATGGTCATTTTAGAGGATTTGATTATCATTCAAGTTCTTTATTTCATTCATTATACCTTCTACGGACTTCACTTCCAATTTAGAGAAAGCAAACCACTTCTTCCCCAAATCTTTGAGGGAAGCACCTAAATGATAAACCTCTTTGTTGTCTATAATCAAAAATCGGTCGTGGCTTTGGGTAAAAATTTTGAGTTCAAAGTTGCCGTATTGCGCATTGGCTTTTTGCACATCTAAAGTCTGTTGTTTGTTTGCCTGTCCTGAGCCTATCGAAGGGGTTTTGGTAAGCAACAGCACTTTCACTCCTTTTTGCTTTTTAGCTAAATGGGTCAATGTAGTTTCATCAATGTAATTGTCAATCAGAATAATCCTTTCCTTAGCAGATCGGATGATTTTGGAAGCGAGTTCGTAGGCATCAAATACTTGTCCATCGAAAAAGACGCCTTGGGTTGGGACGAGATGTGTGCTTATTTGTAAGTCTATTTCGTTTACTTTGTTTTTTAGGGTTTCAAAATTATCTTCCAACCTGTTCATTCGGTTGTTTATGGAGTAGCCTTTGAGTAAATAATCTTTTAGAACTTGGTTCGCCCAAATACGAAACTGGGTTCCTTGTTTAGATTTTACCCGGTAGCCTACAGAAATGATAACATCAAGATTGTAATATTCAATTTGGCGTTCCACCAATCTTCCACCTTCGTTTTGAACTGTCGCAAATTTTGCGACAGTTGCTATTTCATCAAGTTCACCTTCTTTAAATACATTGGTAAGATGTTTACCAATAGTTTTTACATCTCTATCAAACAACGCTGAAATTTGGTTTCTATTCAACCATACAGTTTCATCTTCAAGCCTCACCTCAATATGTTCGGCAAGTTCATTTGGACGATATAGGATGATTTCGTTTTTCATGCACAGCTAGCTTCTTATTGAATGGTCAAGGAATCCTTGAGAGTTGCTCTGTTTTTGGGATAGGATTAATTCTGAGCTCATGTCAATACAAAAATCAAGTTTAAAATAATGCCATATTATGGTTTTTACAATTTAGAAAAAGCGTAGGGATTTTTCAATAAGTGATTCAGCTTTTCGAACCTGTCACAATTTGTGATCGGTTGTTAAACTTTACTCAATACCCTACTGAAATAAGTTACCTAATTGTAAGGTTCTGTAATTGTGATTGCCTTTGATTGCACCATAAGGAGTGGTTATCGCAAAATTTGCGACAACTGAAAGTCCTGCTTATTCTTCATAAAAAACATGGTTGGTATTCATATCTATGGTTCAAAATAATGGTAACAGAATTTTTTCTATTCTATCTTTCAATCCTTGTTTAGTTGTTTCAAAGAGTTCACTTAAATCAGTTTTGGTCATTAAATTCGATTCAAGTAATTCGCGATTAATGATTGGAAGTTGAAATGCCCTAATAGATATTTCTTTGCCATCTGCCAAAGCATCAATAACTGTCAATTCTGTTGCTGCTTCCTGACCTTGTTTAATTGTATTTGGGTAAAATAGGATTATTTCATCTACTTCAAACCTAATGGCATATGCAAGCATTTGATATAGATCGTTTTGAGAAATTCCTTTTTTGGGGTCTTTCTCATCTGAATAAACAATTTTGTATTTTGTGTCTGCAATCAGGGATTTATGATTTGTTTTTAGCCATAAATCAGGCTTAAGGTTGAATACTTTTTCTTCGTCCAAAAAAATGTCGCTTCTCTGTGCTTTAGCCGTTACACTTTCCAGTTCTTTATCAATGAAGCCAAAAATAAAGTCTTCAAAGACGTATTCCATTGGAAGTAGAAAGGCAAATAGTTTTAAATCATTTTTATAGTCAAATGAAATACAATTTGTAAGAAATAATTGACAGTAATCCCTGACTGTTTCAAACTCACCAAACATAGGATTAAACGAAATTCTAGAACATTGCTCAGCAGTTGCTCTTTCTTCCGACACCTCATCTAAGATGAAAAGGATCTCCCTTAAATTCTTTTTATTGTCTTGATTAGAAGTAACATTAAATAAAAGCGTAGTAACGTATTTTATGATTCGATTGAATTCGTTATCAAAAACAAAGGCATCATATGTACAATTGAGTTTATGCCATCTCCCTTTGCTTAAATTCTCATTAATGTATTCATTTATATTTAACCTTCCTTTGATAAATGGCAATTCACGATTTACTTCTTCATACTGCTGGAATATGGACGAGTTTAATAGCTGCCTTGTGTATTTTGAAAATAAATAAATTAAAACTTCAAAAAAATCACTTTTTGCACTGCCCAAAGAAGTTTGATACTTTGGGAATTTGATTTTTCGACAATAACTTAACCACCAAAGAATGTGATTTTGTATTTGATTTATTTCGTTTTTTAGTTCTTCAGTTTCGGCTGTATAGTTTTTATTAGGATCGAAAAAAATCTTAGGTATAAGGTTTATATTCTTATCGTTATAATGAATTACCCCAACGTATTTATTGGATTTTATTTCATTCGTTTTATGGATAAATTGAAGAAACCTTTGTGATTCTATTTTTTCATCTCCATTCTCGGAATAAAAAGAATTCTTTTCACGGCTGTTCCAGATTTCGTCAAGAAATCCTTCCAAGCCATCAAATGTATCTTGAATGTTTACCTTGTTTTGATATTCAAAGAGGTTAATCATTCTTTTCAGAAATTTTTAATGGCCAAGATTTATCAACAATACCAAATTTTGTGTCAGATAATGCTTTGGAAATTATTTGAGTGACTGCTTTTGAATCATTCATGAAGTACTCTAATAAAAGAGGAATGACTTTTACATTCATTCTTCTTTTTAAATCATAAGGGTCTTCTTTTGAATCCATAAAATAAGAGTGACCTATTTGGAAATCATGTCCTTTGTCAGAAATAATTGATTGATTAATTGATTTTAAAACATTTTCATCATTAACATTAAGTCCATCCTCTGAGTACTTAGGATACATTGGTTCAAATTCAAACCTCCTTCTCAATGCAATATCCAATAATGCAATAGACTTATCAGCAGTGTTCATTGTGCCAATGATGTAAAGATTTGAAGGTACAATAAATGGATCTCCAGATGGTAATCGGGCCTCTAAAGGAACAGTTCCATGAGACCGTTTATCAGGTTCAATTAGAGTAATCAACTCACCGAAAACTCGTGAAATATTAGCTCTGTTGATCTCATCTATAATGATTACAAAATTTTTACGATTTACTTTTTGGGGGCCTTCTGTTTTCTTAGGCAAATATTTAAGAATTTCTGCATATACTAAATAGTAATAAGTTGCATGCTGATTGGCGAGACCAGAAATACTTGACAAACCTTTAACATCTTTTCTGCTTTTGACACTATTTCTATAAAATTCTTTTAAATCACTGAATTTCATCCGTAAACCATTCGCATGGTTTGTCCATTTTTCACCTTTGTATCTAAATGCCTCTTCTTCCACTTCAAATATGTAGGCAGTGTCATTGATTTTGAAGTTATCATCGCTTTCTAGTAATTTATCTGAAAATAATTCGAGAGCTTTATCAAACTTGGCTTCATTAGAAAGTTCGTCGGGTGCCTTTTGAGCAAGTTTTAGATTTTCTAGCGCTTTATCAGCAATCTTTTTGAACACTCCATCTTTTTTGTCAAATACTAAGGAAGATTTGATATCTGTTTCAGGTCTTAATCCCTGAATGAAATCCTCATAGCTATAATTCTGATGAAAAGTGATAAACTCAATTTGATTGTGAAGATTAGTTTTGAATATTTCCATTGCTTCATCATAAGAGTCAATAGTTCGATTTTCAATAATTTCTGCTGCTCTTAAAATGGTATTGTATGTTTTACCAGTTCCAGGAGGTCCATATAGTATTGAATTGAGAGGATAATTCATTTTTGCATCATTTGCATTTATTTCAGATTCGATATCAAAAACATAATTTTCAAAATCCGAATTATTATGTCTTCTAAACCCAGATTTGTAAGTTTTGTCGAGCTCGTCTTTAATCGCTTCTATAACTGAACTCCAATCCGAGTTAGATGGAGAGAATTCTTCAAAATATGTATAAAAAGGTTGTGGTGGGTTACCGTCATACGGTTCACTATTTTGATCAAGTTTTCTTTTTGAAATAACACCATACACTCCCCGAGAGTCATTTAGATAGAGATTAAAACTATATCGCTGTCCGACCGTGAAATTTAGTCTATTATCTCTAACACTGAATACTATACGATTATCATTTGGTATGATTTCCAAGCCTCTTAAAATTTTTCTCAGAAAATGGATATAGTTTTCGAATACACCAGGTTCAAATTTATATTTTACTGTTTCAAATAAATTTGGATTAGCTTTTTTTGATGAACGATTAAAGATTTGATTTATGTGGTCTTCATTTTTTACCTCTTTAATAGTAGCCCAATACCCTCCGGAAAAGTCAACTTCAAATGGAGAAAATTCTTTTTCCCATTGAACGTCTAATTTTTTACCATCTCCATGATTTTCAGAAACAATACCCATGGCTTTGATAGCCATGACTGATTTTGTTTTCTCTCTGGTAAAAGCCGCTTTGATTGCTATTTTACTTCCCTTAGGAACGCTTTTTACATCATCAACAAATTTGTCATCATAACCATTTTCCCAAATTCCATTTTCCAAAAACCTTGATGTTTGGTCAGCGGGATTACTTCCATCCCAATAGGCTCCAACTAAGTAGAATTTAACAGACTTTTTACTTTTCCTTTTTTCGTCTTCTCCATCAAATGCTTCCCAAATAAAAGCACCTATTTTCTCGTATGGCCAATTGGAATAAATTGGGTTGCTACTGATCGCTTTTTTGCATTCGTGATTAATCTGAATTGAATTTTCAGAAGAAAGTTCAATTTCAATAATCCCTAATTCTTTGGCACATTTAATAAGAACAGTAGATGATCCAATTGTAAGAAATTTCTCCGGGTAATAGATTGATAGAATTTTTTGAAGAACCATGTTCCACATGGGAATATCAAGTTCTTTAATTTTATCAATCTTATCATTATTTGTGTAATCTAGCGCTGTTAGAATTTTTGAGAGTAATTCAGAGAAATATTGTTCCGCATCATTTTCATTTAGATAAGTCTTATTTTTACCATACCCAGTAGCATATACTTCCTTTTCCTTATTTTTTGTTTTATATATCCCGAACTTGGAGGCATTCCCACCTCCAATTCCAAAACCTATTTTTTTAAATTCTAACCAATAGCAAAAACTGTTTTCATTTGTACCCTGAACGAACTGATCAATTGATAGGTCTTTTATCTTTTCAAGAGGGAATTTTTCAATGAAAGAAAGCCTGTCATTCTCTCTCTTCTGAATTATTTCATCCGACAAGGAGTATTTTTTTGCTTTCTCGCTAAGTTTTTCTGTACTCATTTAAAATCTATTTTTGGTGCCAACTCTCTTAACAGTCTGGAAATAGACCAATTTGTTAATTTCGGGTAAACAAGTATGGTTTCTACACTTCTATTTTCTAAACCTAATCATTTAGCCTTTACCAAAAAATACCCTAAACACGGTATTTTCACTTTCCCAAAACCAAAAAAATCACAACCCCACCGTCCCCAAAGTCTTCTTAATCGCCTCCATATTTACTCTCAAAGCCTCCTCATTTTCCAGATCATTAAGGGCCTGATTAAAGGGTTCTGTTCTGACGGGTCCGCTATATCCGATGTCCACTATGCCCTGCATAAATTCTTTGATGGGTATCACCCCGGTAGCCATGGGGAGTTCCCGCTTGCCGTCCACTTGGGTTTCACGGGTGAAGTCGGCACGGGCATCGTTGATGTCGACGACAATGATATCCTCCGGTTTGAGGCTGCGGATATCTTCCAGGGTATCTGCGGCACAGTACCAATGGAAGCTGTCCAGGACAAATCCCACATTGCTTTGTCCTATTTCTCCGATCAGTTCCTTGCCTTCTTTCATGGTACTGATAAAGGGATAGCGTGCCCCAACCACCAATGGCCTGGTCCCCAGGTATTCAAGTCCCAACATAATGCCATGGTCTTTCATGACTTTGGCACATTCACCCAAGCGGTAGGCATGTTCCTTCATGTTTTCATTGTAAGTCAGTTCAGCATGTGAGGAAAAAATCCAGGTATTGATGCGGGTGGCACCCTGTTTTTCCATGGCCTCACAGAACACTCTCAGTTTTTTGAAGTCATCATGGAATCGGATCTTGTCCCTCCTGTATTCCACCGGGATATTGATGGAATCATAACTGATATTATGCGATTTCATTTTGGCCAGAATTTCATTCAGTAGTCCGGCTGAATAGTTTTCCATCACTTCCTGGGTAAATGGACTGATGGCTTCATAGCCATACTGAATGGCGTAGTCTAGGGTCTGCGAAAAGTTTGCCTTAACCCCAATGATTCCGGGATTGAGGGAGATTTTGAATTTTCTGCTTGGATCTTGATTGGCGTATAAATTAGAAAATGGCATGGATGCCAATCCCATGGAGGCAATAGAGGTGTTTTGGATAAATTTTCTTCTATTCATAGTTCGAGGGTTGATAAGACAATATAGGTTTTTTGAATTGGGTTCAAAAGGATAAATTGACCGTTGGATGCAGTTTGTGTCCTTATGGCAAGTATTTGTTTGTAGTGGGGGTTTTTAGAGATAAATTGAAATGTGATTTCATAAATCTGGAATATGAGTTCTTTTGGATTCTGAAACACCTGCTAAAATCGAATGTCAGTCTATATAGTTACTTTTTTTCTTGACAAAAAAAGTAACCAAAAAAGTCAAGACGGCGGAATCCTATCCGAGCACAAGGCCAAGGCCGGCCCGGTCCGCCGTCGTCCTCCTCGCGTAAACTTGAAAAGATTGCATTAAGATTTAGGGTTCTGAGAAACCAAGTCTATGCCTAAATCCAAAATCAAACCCAAACCAAATGAACCGATTGAAAATTCTCTTACTGGCAATTCTTACTTTCAGCCTACAATCCTTATCAGCGCAGGAAAGCAAAGTATTCGACAACCTCACCATGAACAGTAAAATCCTGAATATGGAAAGGAAATACGCCATTTACCTTCCTCCCGGATATGAAAGTTCTGAACGCTCCTACCCTGTGCTATACCTGCTGCATGGTGCCGGTGATGACCAAACGGGTTGGGTGCAATTTGGGGAAGTGCAACATATTGCAGATCAGGCCATCAAGGAAGGGAAAGCCACTGCCATGATCATCGTCATGCCTGATGCCAATACCGGAAGACGGGGCTATTTCAACGATGTCAATAATGAGTGGCGATATGAGGATTTCTTTTTTGAGGAATTGATGCCCGAAGTAGAAAAGAAATACCGGATCAAATCCGAAAAAAGGTACCGTGCCATAGCAGGACTCTCTATGGGCGGCGGAGGAACCTTTTTCTACGCCATGCATAGACCCGATTTGTTTTCTTCTGCATGTCCACTGAGTGCAGCGGTGAGAAACAATACTTTTGAAGAATTCAAACAAGGATTGAAAACCCAAAAAGTCACTGTTAAAAATCCAAATACGCTAACTGCCTACTATGACAGGCATCAGGCCTTAAGACAAATCGAACTCAATGATCCTGAAAAAATGAAATCCATCAAGTGGTATTTTGATTGCGGGGATGATGATTTCTTGTATGAAGGAAACAGCTTGGTGCATATTGCTATGAAGAAAAAAGAAATCCCCCACGAGTTCAGAATCCGTGACGGCGCCCATAATTGGACTTATTGGCGGGAATCATTGCCGGAGGTTTTGGGATTTGTTTCAGAGACCTTTCATCAGAAATAGTGAGGTCATTTTAAAGTTTGGATATTGAAAATTTGAACTATAAAATAGCATTCAAGTATAGAAAAGACTTTGCCTTGTCATATCGAACGAAGAGAGATATCTAGAAAGCCTGCAGGAATTAGACCTCTCCAGCCGTCGAGGTGACAAGGTGAAGTTTTCCTAAGTCTTGATTGCAGATTTTGATTAAACCCATGCATTGACCTTCCCTTTGTCATTTCGAACGTAGAGAGAAATCTATAAACCTAAGGAATTAGACCTCTTCCACCTCGGCGGACAAGACCTGCCGTCGAGGTGACAAGGCAAAGTTCTTCGCTTCTCTTTAATGCTGTTTTAGTTAACTCCTACAATTTTGTAGTAATAATCCAAAAAACAAGTCCCAATCAAGTCCCACAAAAAGTCTGATATCCTGCATCTCCATTAGGAGGTGGAGACTGATAATGGCTTTTGGTGGGATCAGGGTTGTAGGGGTTTTTCAATAGTTGATGAAGTTCTTTAAATAACTGATAATCATTATTAAGTGCCGCATTATCTAAAGCATTTTCAACAAAATGGTTTCTGGGGATAAAGGATGGATTGTAGGAATTCATGGACTTCTGTACATCTTCCAAAGTCCTGCCATTCCGGGTCACCTGCTTCACCCAATTCAAGTACCATTCCTGAAAGGCTGAAGTTTCAAAGAAAGCTTCACCCGAAAAATCTCCGGTTTGTAGTGCGATAAATGTATTGGTGTAATCCGCAGCAAATTGCTGCATCAAAGCCAAAAGGTCTTCGATGATAGGTTTATCAGATGCTTCTTTTTCCACCATACCTAATTTTCCACGCATCATAGTCAACCACTTTTCTTCATACATTACCGGAAAAGCATTCAAGGCCTCCTGGGCCAATTCAATGGCCTGCTTTTGGTCAGCATGAATCTGGGGCAGCAAAGCACCTGCCAAAACAGATAGATTCCAATGGGTAATGTAGGGCTGATTGCCATAGGCATAGCGGCCATTGGCATCAATAGAACTGAAAACTGTTTTGGAATTATAATTATTCATAAAAGCACAGGGTCCATAATCAATGGTTTCTCCTGCAATACTCATATTATCCGTATTCATCACGCCATGGATAAAACCCACGCGCATCCATTCCACTACCAATGCGGCCTGCTTTTCCATTACTGTTTTCAAAAGTGCCAAAGCGTGATTATCTTCTTCTTTTAAAACAGGGTAATGTCTTTCTATGGTGTAATCGGTCAACTGTTTTTGCGCTTCTATAGGCAAAAATTGACGCGCATACTCAAAGGTACCGACTCTGATATGGCTTTGCGCTATTCGGGTCAGTATCGCCCCTGACTGACTTCTCTCCCGGTAAACGGTTTCCCCACTTTCCACAACTGCCAAGGACCTTGTAGAAGGTATGCCCAAATGATGCATGCTTTCACTGATCAGATATTCCCGCAACATGGATTTAAGGGTGGCCCTGCCATCCCCGCCCCGGGAATAGGGAGTCCTTCCCGAACCTTTTAACTGAATATCTATTAGGGTACCGGTTGGAGATTTTTGTTCACCGATCAGAATGGCCCTGCCATCACCCAATATGGTAAAATTGCCGAATTGATGTCCTGCATAAGCCTGTGCCAAAGGTTGGCTTCCCTCAGGGGTTTTGTTTCCTGAAAACAGCAGGGCAATCTCCTGAGGCTGAAAATCCGAAAAATCCAATCCCATTTCTTTGGATAAATCCTCATTCAAAATGACCGTTTTGGGGTCCTTGACGGGAATAGGTTGCTGATAGGTGAAAAAACCGGAAGGAAGCTTTCCATAAGAATGCTGAAGATTCCAACCTGCTTTTTTTTTGATAATTTTGACCGAAGACATAGAAAAGGATTTTGAATAACCTCATTAACAGGTTCAGGAATCCAATGATTCAATGCCCAAGAAATTTATGTCTAGATTTTTCCCAGACTTCAATCAGGAGAGAATGGAAAATAAAAACGAATTGGGCTTAACTCTTTTGGCTAAAGCCGATTTGCTTATGGAATTTATTATGAATGGGCTAAAGCACCATTTCTATTGATAAACATCTCAAGTGATAGAAACCCAGATTAATAGGCCTCTATCAATTACGTCCTGCTTTAGCTGGACGAAAAAAAAACATCACCGTCCCCAGGCTTTAGCCAAATTGAAACTTTCAGTCTAAAACAATGCTTTTCTCTTTTGGCTAAAGCCGTTTGCTTATGCCATATTTTTATGAATGGGCTAAAGCACCATTCCTATTGATAACTTTTAGAATAAATTAGAGTAAAATTTAGGGGAAATGGGCTATTAAATGATTCCAAGTGATAAAAATCAATAAAATTTTAGGTAATCTACCCACAACTGAAAGCTTCCCTCCTGCTTGTCAGCCAAAATAAACCCGATTCTCTGAATGCCTTTCAGAACCTCAGGATCAATCCCCTGTTGCATGGTAGAACCCATTCTACTGATTTCAAAATCCTTAAGCGGAATGGTAAGGATTTCCCAATCTTCCTTGGTTGCACCAAACTTCACCCTGTACTTTGGTAGGTAAAATGGAGTGTCCTTTTCAATCAAAATTTCAAACTTTCGCTTGGTGTCTGATTTGAAGCGGATTTCACAATAGGTATAATCGGAAAGGTCATAATTGCCCAAAGCACTGCGAAGTGACACAAATCCACCATTGTTTTTCAAAGAAACATTTCCTTCAAAAATGATGGCATCGCCATCCAAATTCGCCTTGGACTGGGAAAGTCCACCCATGACACCATCATTGATAATTGACCACTTGCCAAAATCTTTTTTAGCTCCAAAATCAAATAGTAAAGGATCTTTCATCATCGAAGGATTAGCAAACAAAAATATATACAAGAACAACAACGACTGCTTCATATCTTGAAAAGTCAATATGACAACATTTTGTTTGAAATCTGAAAGAAATCAATCTTCCAAACATGGAATACCTTCTCGGGAATAGGGTCCAAAAGGAGGTATAATCCTGTACTGTTTGATCATTTCTGAAACATCCGCATCCTTCATCTGATAGGTCGGAGTATACCTGATTTGATCCCAATACAAGGTCCGGGGTTCCTTTGCCCTTAAATCTCCGGTTTCGGCCATCCAAGAATTGAGTTGGTCTCTCAATTCGGATTTGATGTTGGAAAATTCAGATTTTCCGGCAAGATTATTCAACTGGAAAGGGTCCGATGCCACATCATATAACTCTTCCTCAGGTCTTTGACCAAAGGTCAAATTGTAAAAATCAGGTTTTCCTGCTTTGGCTTTTCCTTTCATTTCCATGATCAGGAATTTGGTAATCGAATGATCCACATCTCCAAATTGACCAACGGACCGATGAACAGTCGGGTCACCGGCTGGCAATCGCTCGGGCATAGGATTCCAAATGTATAAGTATTGATGTGTTCTGACCGCTCTCATGGGATAGCTTTGGTCTCCTTTTCGGACATTGGCATGTCGCTCTCTTTCCAAAAACACTTCTGATTTACCTTCCTTATTTCCTGCTATCACTTCCCAAAAGGATTCTCCGCTCATGCTATCAGAATGCAAATCAGCCGCTTCCAAAAAACTGGGGGCAAAATCCACAAAATTGATAAAGTTATTGATGACAGTTCCTGCTTTGACTTTTTCAGGCCAACGGATGACCAAAGGCATCCTAGTTCCAAAATCATAGAGGTTGGCTTTGGCACGGGGAAAGGGCATGCCGTTATCACTTGTCATAACGACAATGGTATTATCCAATTCTCCTGCTTCATGAAGCATCTTGATAATTTGCCCACATTCCCTGTCAAAGCGCTCCACCTCAAAATAATAATCCAAAATATCATTTCTGACACAGTCAAGGTCCGGGAAAAATCCGGGTACAGGAACATCTTCCAATTTCATTCCGGTCTGAATTCCAGTATTGGGTACATATTCCCTGTGGGGATCCGAACTCCCAAACCAAAAGGTAAAAGGCTGACCTTCGGGCCTTTCTTCAAAGAATTCCTTAAAATCAGCATAAGCCTTCCCCGCAGGATTATGGGTTAAACCTGAGACCTGATAGTCCCCCGGTCCCCAACCTTTTCGGGTAGACCCTGAGAAATACCCTGCCTCTTCCATCAAACCCACATAAGTTGGGAATTGTGCAGGCCATTCGGGCCAAAGGTTACCCCCATCCTCATTTTGGTGCGGATACCTACCGTTCAGAATGGATGCACGCGAAGGAGAACAAGAAGGGGAAGCAGTATATGCATTCAAAAACAAAGCCCCCTCAGCTGCTAATTTATCAAAAGTAGGAGTCCGGACAACAGGATCCCCATAGACACCCGCATGTGGAAAGGACCAATCATCTGCGATCAAGAACAAAATGTTAGGCTTTCTATCCTGAGTAGGTTTTCCGTCAACATGAGGTGAAATTAGGAAAAGGAAAAGGAACAATATTTTCATAATTCAATCAGATTGGTTAAGAAGTTCAAATTAATAAAACATAAGATAGGAATTAACTTTATTATAAACTCTTCGTGCCTTTGGGTCTTTGTGGCTTAAGTATTGAAAATTACCACAAAGTCACGATGACACCAAGGTTCTCAAAAATGAAATCAATAAATTCAACCATCCCAAAAATCTCCCTTCTGCCATCTTTTAATAATTTTTCTATCCTACCTCAATTAAATTTTGTTTTTTTGCATGATTAAAAAATCAGCACCGCATAACTCAAACCAACAGGAATCTTGAAAATACTTACCATCGATATAGGAGGCACCAACATCAAAGTAAAAGTCAATAATGACGTAGAAAGAAGAAAAATCCCTTCCGGCAACTATATGACACCTGAAGTGATGGTTTCTTTGGTGATTGAGGCCACCAAAGATTGGGAATATGAAGTGATTTCAATAGGTTTTCCAGGAGTAATCAAAAAAGGAAAAATTGTTGTTGAACCAAAAAACCTGGGAGATGGCTGGCTGGGATTTGATTTTGAAAAAGCTTTTAACAAACCTGTAAAATTGATCAATGATGCAGCCATGCAGGCCTTGGGTTCATATCAAGGCGATACCATGTTATTTTTGGGATTGGGTACAGGATTAGGTTCAGCCCTCGTAGCCGAAGGAACAGTAGTGCCAATGGAGCTTGCACATTTGTCCTATCGAAAAGGGACTTTTGAAGATTATCTAGGGCTGAGGGGACTAGAAAGATTGGGACCTGAAAAATGGCAACAGCATGTCGAGGTAGTGGTTGGAAGATTCAAAAACGCATTTTTGCCTGATGATATCGTG
Organism: Aquiflexum lacus; assembly: GCF_015476655.1. Classification (GTDB taxonomy): domain Bacteria; phylum Bacteroidota; class Bacteroidia; order Cytophagales; family Cyclobacteriaceae; genus Aquiflexum; species Aquiflexum lacus. Next base: position 57,502 of record NZ_JABFHF010000011.1, on the reverse strand, counting down.
TTGGGTGGAGGCAAATCAAAACTGCTTACAGAAATCCCCGAAAGATGCCGATTGGGTACCAACAACAATGCTTATTTGGGTGGCTTCAGATTGTGGGATGAACACTACCATTTGGGGTGAAAGGAAAACCTGAGATTTAAGGAAAACGCGGTTCAATCCAGACCAAAGTGAAACTGGTCAGCAATATCAGCAACCAAAAAATACTGGAAAGTTTATTCATTTCTGTAAACTCTGCTGAAAGTTTATCTCCCCTCCTGTCTTTAAGGAAGGCTTTCATTTGTTCGATTTTGCGAAAGTCATTGAGTTCAGCTGCACCGTAAATATAAATCCCAACAGTATCAGCCAAAGTTTGCCATCCTTCCGATTGTGGGGCCCAATTTGTTTTGGATTTTAATTCATTAACGGGATTTTTCTGCAAACCTAAACTGTCCCCATCCACTTTAATATAAGTCAAATGATTTATAGGGGATAGCAAATTGATCTCAGAAAATAACTGAGAAAAAACAGGCATTTGCACCTCAATTTTTTCATTTTGTGGTGGATTGATTGCTGATAAGGTCTCTTCCCAAATGGACGCATATTGCAGGGAATCTCCTGCTAGAGCAAATTGGTAGGTACTTTCCAATAAACTGACTGCTATTTTATTACCTTGAACAAATCCGATTGCTACAGCTCCATCATGGAGTAAGCCTAAGTTTGAACTTGAGTCAAAACTATAGGGAGCGGCCATTACACCGCTTTCTGTTTCACGAGGTTCATCCCCTACTTTCCTAAGTTTGAAATTGGTTTTAAATTGCTGATTGATCGCCAAGACATCTTTTTCAACATCATTGAGATTCAAAATCAACAGAGAGGTATTTCCACTTCCAAAAGCATCAGAGAGAGACTTATTGCTGATTTGACTGGGGTCAAGGATAAATACATCAGGAGACTGTTCGGCATTTTGACCACCCGCAGTTATCCTTCCGGCTTTGCTGACCTGAGTGGAGATTCGTGCCTTGTCTCCCCTTTTGACCAAATATTCCGTCAGCACCCTTCCTTCAGGATTGGGGAAACCAAACAGAAGCTGGTAGCTTACCGGAGTTGCAGGGTTGACAAAAAACCTTACTAAGGCCTTAACTTCTCCATTGATTCTTAATTCCAATTCATTCTGACCCATAATCAAAGCAGGAAATTTAAATTCAAAATTCGCTTCATCACCAGGTACTTCAACCTCCTGTTTTATATTTCCTGATTCAAGCAATTTGACTATTGAACCTGTAGCATCATGGATGCTTCCTTTGATTTTCTGCATTTGCCCATAACCAATCACACCATCCCAGGAAATGGTCGTAATTTGATTTTGCTTGTAGTCGGGAATCCAATGTAATTCGGTATCGGGCAAATTCAAAAGTTCAGTCAAACTATAAGTCTGTCCGAGTAGGTAGATTTTATTGGGATTGTGCTTCTGAAGATTGCTGATTGAACCTGACAAAGGAATATTTAAACTGTCCTGAATATCTTTAATTTCCAATTGAGTAAAACCATCAGGATATAGCAAGTATGAGGTTTCCGATTCCTTTTTTTCCCATGTAGGTTGTAGTAGAAAAAAAGTAAGCGTAGTAAATAAGATGGTATGTAAAATTGATTTTAATGCTTTTCGTTTGTGGGTATTCTGCCAAATAAAAACCAATTGAATGATCCAAAGTAAGACAAATCCTGCCAGGACTATGAAAAGAGTATTTCCAGATAGATAGGGTTCAAAAGTCATCATCTCAGATTTTCCCAGAAAGCTTTGGCTAGTTTTTGATTGGAAAGGGCATTTGGGTTATTTCTTCTTTCCCGATCTAAAAGACTTTGGAGTTTATTGGTAAGCAATACTTTTTCATCTTCCTCCATTTCGGAGGCGGCAAGTTTTTGAAGTAGCAGCAATGTATTCCAATCCTCCATACCGGAAGAACTTATTCTTTCTGTCCATAATTGCCTAAAATGTTGGATCACTTTTTGACCGTCAACAGTGATTTGAACCTGATTCAACATCCCCAGAATTCTGGAAGCCAGCATCGGGATTTCCGCTTGACTAACAGTCAGTTCTCTTGCGTAAAGAGTCTTGAGGTCTTTGCTTTCCCCTGTCAACCTTTTTTCTGCTTCTTTGATCGGAGGTGGGTCAAAGCCTGATTTTTTGACATAAACCCGTGATTTCTGTTGGACTGACTTCAGGTATTCCAAGGCCTTGTGCTGATATGGAAGTGCTTGTTCAGGTTCAAATAACCGCAGATGCAACTCTGACTGCCACATCATCTCCAATGCCATTTTCAACATGCTTCGGGTGGATTGTTCGTAAAGGGTGTTCATTTCCTCGGAATCATGATTGTGCAGGTAATCTTCCAACAAATTGGAAAGCTCATCATCTTCGTCATGCTCATGGTCGGCATGGTCATGTTCTCCGGCACCTGCAAGTTCCCCTACCTGTTGCTTAAGGATTTCCTGATTTTTTTCATGCTCTTCCTGATACTTTTGAAGTGCGGCATACCTGAATTTACTCAAAGCAGGCCCCCCTTCATTTTCTCCTTCCTGATCATGATTATGTATAAAGCTTTCGAGGATATTCCTTCCTTCAGCCGTATTCAGTGTCCCTCCCGGTGCATTGCTTTCGAATTCCTCTCCCAAATATTGTCCATAGCGCATTCTCAGCAATTTCTGTTCAAAGCCCAGTTCATTTGAATCTTCATTGAATTTTCGTTCGGCTATATCTTTTTTACTAGCCAGTAACTTCTCGGTATCAATGATAATCTGCCTTTGACTTCGAAAGTATTCCGGTAGCACATGAATCGCCATACTCTCCAATTGGGAATCGCTCATGCCTGTAGAGTCTACAAATTGGATAAAATAGGTATCTGACTTCGAAATATTGGTTTCCGGGAGCTTGTTGTCAATGGCCAACCAATAATAATACAACTCATCTCCAGGTTGAAAATCCAAAGCCGTCAAATCCATGGCGTGGGTAAGCTCTGCGGACTGAAAGTTATTCTTATCCAAACTGAATTTACTCTCCCTGAATTTGACATTCTCCCCGGAACCTCGAGCCAAAGTAGCAATCAGGTAAACCTTCCTTACCAAAAAATCATCTGATACTTTTGCCTTTACATTCAATTGTCTTGGGTCTTTATGAAAGTAATATTTGTATAGGTCCTTCTCCTCAGGAAGAATCAAAGGGGCTTTATCTCTGCTCAATTCCAATTTGTGAAAATCACTTTGAAATACCACTTCCCCATCATTTGAAGCCTTGATGGCATAAATACCCGAGTTTTCCAACCGATCAATGATCTGAAATCCTTTGGCATTTTTTTCCATTGGTACCTCTAATCCAAAACCATTCTGCAATACCACTTTATCAATATTCCCGGAATTAAAATCAATCGTCCAGGTCATCCTTGAACCCTCCAATGCTTTGATATCCAATTCTTGTTGGGAGATTGTTTTTTGTCCAGTATAGGATGGGGGTTGGATTTCAACTTTTACCGATTGCAATAAGACTTCCTCAATTTCTGCTATAGTTTGAAAGGTGGTAGGAACTGAATTTGAAGGACTTACTTTTTCCGACTTTAAATTCAAATCCATTAAACTCATCCCAAAAATCCCTGTAGAAACCAACATAAAAAGGAAAGCTGGCAAAACGCTTTGGCCGAATACTAATGGTACTTTTTTGCTTCTGAATTGGGATTCAAGCCTTTTGAGTTGTAGGAGATCAGCGACGTTTTTGTTTTCCTTGTCCAAAATATCCAAGCTGTATTCCAACTCAGGATAGTGCAGATGGAGTGTGTTTATGGCTTTTTCCCTGTCCTGTTTTAACATTCCAAAATAGACAGCAAAAAGCATTGTCGACAAGATTCCAACCACCACTGCAAGTCCAATACCCTGGAAAATGGTCAGATATAAAAACACCATTCCAATACCAATACTCAGGCCTTTGAGCAAGGCATTGAGTTGGAACTGCAACTGCGTCTTTTTTATCAGGTTTTCGAGGTTTCTCATAAACGGGACTTATTGGACAAAACTCTTTCCACTATCAATACCAACAAAAACAACAACCATAAGATTTCAAAGGTATTGGCTTGATTAGTTTTTTGGTCAAGGTCAAGAAAATGGAATCTGCTTTGAATTTGAGTTTCATTCAAGCGAATATCCTCTCCCCTCATTTCCAGAAAATCCAACAGGTCAGTCATAATCTGTTCAGGAATTTCTTCATAAGCTTCCATCGATAAAGCCCCCCTTTCAAATGCCCTGAGATGATAAAAATTATCAAACTGTGCCTGTTCAAAATCTCCGATTTTCCAATAAATCCTATCAGGCTTGGGGTCAATCATAGACCTATCAGTGAAATGTAATTGTGCATCCTCTTCTTCCGAAAGATTGAATTCCAAATTGTAGACTTCTTGAATAGATTTCAAAGAAGCTTCTATTATCTCAGCATGTTTCTCACTTTTCAAATCTATGTAATAATTAAAGGATGAGTCATATACTTGTCCTGAATTCAATATGGGTTTATCACTTATTTCAATTTGATTTAGTTCATTGATAAACAGTATTTTATTACCATTCAATTGAATCAAATTATTGATATTTTTTGACGAGGAAAATTGAGCTACATGAAGTGTCGGCATAACTGAAACCGGATAAAAAAACGATGCAAATGAACTTTCGTTTCCACTGAGGTAAAGATGGATTTCTTCCGGCATTTCCTCTTTTTGAGTGAGGAGATTCCCAAATCGAACAGGCTCATTTTTAGATTCCATTGTAAATTGATCAAGGTCCCCAAGCCTATTTTGATCCTGATCCAATAAAAAAACCTCCTCCCCATTATTGAGCGCTTGCTGCAACTCAAATCTGAATTCGGACAAAATTTCTCCTGACGGTTCGACCAAATGGAGGACCCTTTTCTCATCATCCTTATCGAGCTTGTCCCAAAACAATTTGGCCAATATCAGCAACAACAAAGTCAGCAGGATTAACCTCAGCATCAACAATAACCACTGTTCAAATTTGATATGCCTGACCGGTTTGTTTTCATTTTCTTTCAGAAATCTGGATGCTGCCCAAGCTATTTTAATTCCTTGTCTGCCATTCCACAAATGGATCAAAACCGGAATACCCAATGCAATCAGACCCCACAGTATGGCTGGATTTAGAAATTCCATTTAAGCAAATTGTTTGTTTGAAAGAGATCGGAAAATCAATTCAGCGATAGGTTCAGCCAAAGAAGCACGCAACATGGTGACTCCCTGAAGTTGAAATGTTGTGTCAAGTTGATTCAAATAAGATTGTATCGACTGATTGTAATCCTTCATCAAATCCATGGCCTCAGCATGGAAGGTATGCCCGCTTTCCAAATCTTCAAAACGGATATTTCCACTCATCTCCATCTGCATTTCCTGTTGCCCTAAAATTTGATAAAGCAAAATTTCCTTATTGGGGTGGATCATGGATTTGACCAATGCTTCCCATTCCCTTTCTTCCTGCAAAAAGTCAGACACCATCATGATCATCTCTTTTTCCCTGCTTTTGAGTGTAGGGAAGTCCTTGAAGTCATTTTGCCATTTTCCTTTGGCCTCAGCTTTCTCCAAATGATAAAGTACGGATTGAAAGCTTTTGGCGCCTGGTGCAACTACCTGAACGATGTCACCATGCTGTAAAAAATAAAGTGAAATGTTGTCTCCTTGGAGAAAAGCAATATAAGCCAATGAAGCCATTAAGATTTTGGCATAAGTTAACCTATTGATGCCTTCTTCCTCATAATTCATAGAACCTGATAAGTCCAATATCAACTTCAAATGAAAGTTGCTTTCAATCGGTGATTCTTTGATCTGATATTTTTCCGAGCGGGCAAATAATTTCCAATCAATGCGTTTGAGATCATCCCCGGGTTCATAATGCCGGTATTGCTCAAACTCTGCCCCATATCCTATTCTTTTACCCACATGGGAACCTTGCCTGAGTTTGTCAGAAATCACCTTCGCAGCCAATTGCAGGTTGTTGAGTTTGATAATTTCAAGATGTTCGGCAGATTTATCCAATGGCTACAGCATTAATAATTTCCTGAATGATCTGATCCCCATTGACTTTTTCGGCTTCGGCTCTAAAATGCAGTGCCAATCGATGTCTCAAAACCGGGAAAGCCAAAACTTTGATATCCTCGGGGGTTATAGAAAACCTTCCTTTGATCAAAGCCCTGGCTTTGGCACAAAGTATCAAGGCCTGACCGGCCCTTGGCCCTGCCCCCCACTCCACATAATTCTTCACCAATTGGACTTTACTGGTATCAGGTCGCGTTTCACGTACCAAAAGATTGATTTTCTGCATCAGATCTGCATCCAAATGAACTTGTCGCGTCAGTTCCTGAAGCTTTTTGATTTCTAAACCTGAGAATACAGCCTGCAATTCCTCATGGGCTGAACCTGTTGTTCTTTCCAAGACTTCCAATTCTTCCCTTTCATTGGGGTAACCCAATTTGATATATAAGAGAAACCTGTCCATTTGCGCCTCAGGCAATGGATAAGTACCTGACTGCTCAATGGGGTTTTGTGTGGCGATGATCAGAAACGGGTCAGGGAGGATATGGATATTTCCGGCATAAGTCACCTTTTTTTCCTGCATGGCTTCCAAAAGTGCCGCTTGGGTTTTGGGAGGCGTCCGGTTGATTTCATCTGCCAAAACCAAATTGGAGAAAATCGGACCTCGATTAAACTGAAAAAATCGCTTGCCTGTACTGTGGTCTTCTTCCAGTATTTCGGTCCCCAAGATATCCCCCGGCATCAAATCAGGGGTAAACTGAATCCGTTTGAACTGTAAATCCATTGCTTTGGCCAAAGTTTGTACCATCAGGGTCTTGGCCAGTCCGGGAACACCTTCCAACAGACAATGTCCTCCCGCCAAAAGGGTGATCAAAACTTCCTCCACCGCTTCCTCCTGTCCCACGATCACCTTTTGGATCTCTTTTTTCAAAAGCGGCAATTTATCCAGAAGGGTACTATATTCTTCTATTACTGTATTTTCCAAGATTCATTCAGGTTAATGCATAAACAATAATATTCACTCCAAACTTGGTATTGTCTTCTCTTAGAAAACGCTTGTTTCTAAAATCGTAATCCCATTCACAACCGTAATCCTTGTTGCTGTAAAGTACTCCTATGCGGCCATTGATCATAATGGCTTTAAGGTAATCATGTACCAAATCATCCCCCCAACCATTCAGTTCAAATGAGGTCGTGGGTGGCCCATCTTCGAATTCAAAGAAACAAGAATAAATTTCATGGTCATTTGGGATTTTCCGAAGGGCATCTTTACCAAAAATCACCGCCATCTCCTCCTCAAAGGACTTGGCAAATAAGCCATCGATATCATGGTTGCAGTCATCTGCAAAGAGAAAACCTCCATTTTGGATATAGGTTTTGAGATTTTTTCTTTCACTTTCTGAAAAGGAAACCAACCTATGTCCACTCAGGTAACAAAAGGGGGATTTGAATATTTCCTTGCTACCGATTTCCACAATTCGCTCCTGTTCCTCAATCGGAATAGTAGTATACTCCACCAAGGAATTGAGCAGATTGACGGGCATACGCTGATCAGTATCCCAATTGCCGGAATTGTATTTGATACGGGTAAAGAAAAAGGACTGCATGAATGAGTATGAATTTATCCTTTATCCTGCCAGTTACTATCTTGTTTTAGAATGGGACGGAAGACAGAAGACGGAAGACGGAAGAAGCGTACTATATTCTTCAAACTCTATTTTCTTGAGTTGAGTTTATTGAAGTAATATTTGAAATAAGCATAAAATTACTTTCCCTGAATATTTAATTCCGGGAAAGTAATTTAATTGGCTTGATTTTAAACCGCATCGGAAAGACTGGTGAAGGTAAAGTCCCTGATTTTCATGGGCGGAATCATATTGCCTCCAGCTCTTTGGGGTTTGCCCAAAGACTCGATATTGTTGAGCATGATGACAGGACTCTCGTTGAACCTGAAGTTTTTGACAGGAAATTTGATCTGTCCATCTTCAATGTAGAAAGTGCCATCTCTGGTCAGACCAGTGTAAAGCAAGGTTTGTGGATCGACACCTCTGATATACCAAAATCGGGTTACCAAAACTCCTCTTTGTGTACTTTTGATCATATCTGCCAGAGAATCATTCCCCCCTTCAAAGATGATTCCGTTTGGCCTACCCACAGGTTCTACGCCTTGTTTTTCGGCCCAAAATCTGGAGTAAAACATATTTTTTACTGCTCCATTTTCCACCCAAACTGTTTTCACACTGGGCAAGCCTTCGTTATTCCAAGGTCTGCCCGGTAATTCCGGATGCATGGGGTCTGAATAAATATTGACACGCTCGTCGAATAATTTCTCTCCGAGTCGGGTGCCTCCTCCTTTTTTGCTCAGAAAGCTTCTACCCTCATCCGCACTTCTTGCATCCATCCCAAAAGCCAATAACCTCATCAGGTCATTTGCCGCCGTAGGTTCAAGAATTACGGTGTACTTTCCAGGTTCAATCGCCTGGGCAGTACTAGATGCCTGGGCTTTTTGAGCAGATATTTCAGTGACTCCTTTAGCATCCAAGAGACCTGCATCGTTGAAATCCCTGATGGCATAGCCTGAACCTGTACCATCAGCGGTTCGGACGGTTACAGAGAAATCCACAGAAGTGTTTTTGTTGTAGCCAAACATTCCTTTGCTGTTTCCCATGGCAACAAAACCTGAGAAATCTTCCAAATAACCTGCAGCTGTTAAATTTCCTTTGTTGGAAACTTCGATGCTGTCCATGGCTACCTTTGCACGATAATCCGGATTGATGGCATTGGTTCTTTCAGCAAAATTATCTGTTTCGGGAAAATTCTGTGGACCCAGCATGGGCATATACTCGGGATTTTCAGGTGCCAGCTTGGCGATTTCCTGAGATCTTTCCACTGCTTTTTTTAATGAAACATCATCCAGTTCATTGATAGAACTTGATCCTGATCTTTTGCCATAAACCGAGGTAATACTTAGAGAGATTTCATTGGACTCGCCACTTGTATTGACCGTATTACGGGCATAACGAATATTGCCAGTCCTACCTCCTGAAACACTTACCGAAGTCTCATCGGCTGTGGCATAGGAAAGGACTTTATCTATAATTGCTTTTGCTTCTTCTTTTGATAAAATAGCCATTTGAATTGCTTTATTGTTTTAGATCTGTCTTCCGGTATTGATGACGTTCACATTGTCAAACCTTGTGGTTGAACTTCCATGAGATACTGCGGAAACCTGCGAAGGCTGTCCTTTTCCATCAAAAAAAGTTCCGAACAATTTGTAATCATCCTTGTCACAAATCTGCGAACACGAGTTCCAGAATTCCTGCGTATTGGATTGGTAGGCAACATCTTCCAACATACCTGCGATTTCACCATTTTTGATTTCGTAAAACAATTGCCCGCCAAACTGAAAATTATACCTTTGCTGATCAATGGAGTAAGATCCTCTTCCTACAATATAAATCCCTTTATCGACACCTTTGATCATATCCTGGACACTCAATTTTTCCTTTCCAGGTCTTAATGACACATTTGGCATTCTCTGAAACTGCACCGAATTCCAGTTGTCCGCATAGCAGCAACCGTGTGATTCAGGCTCGTCAATGATACTCGCCTGATCTCTGATTGCCTGATAGTTGACCAAAACCCCATTTTTAATCAAATCCCATTCTTTGCATTTCACACCTTCATCATCATAAGCTGTAGCGCCCAAGGAATGGGTTTGTGTCTTATCTGCTACGATATTTACCAAGTTACTGCCATACTTGAAGTCACCACTTCTCCACTTATCCAAAGTGGCAAAACTGGTACCAGCATAGTTGGCTTCATAACCCAATACCCTGTCGAGTTCAAGTGGGTGACCAACAGATTCGTGGATGGTCAATCCCAAATGATCAGGATCCAACACAAGGTCATATTTCCCAGGAGTCACGGATTTTGCAGTCAATTTCTCTTTGGCATGTTTGGCAGCTGCTACTGCATCCTCTACCATATCATAAGAGTTTCTGTAACTGATCAAGCCCGCGGGTCCTGCGATTTTTTCAGAAGCCAATCCATCAAGATATTCGTACCCCATTCCCATCGGCGCACTCAAGGCCTGACGGCTTCGGAATTTCCCTTCTGATTTGTTGACAGCTGTCACATTGAAAGTGGGCCATATTCTATGGATATTCTGGTCAATGTAAGAACCATCGGATGAAGCAAAATATTTTTGCTCATTGACCATAAATAAATTGGAATTGACGAAAGTCGCCCCATTGTCCATGGCAGCAGCATTGACACTCAATAAGAGGTCAATCTTATCTGCAACAGGAATTTCAAATGGGTTTTTGGTGATGGGTGTTTCCCATGATACCTCTCCGGCACCTTTGACAGGTGCCAGAATTACAGGTTCTTTCTGCATGATGGAATTGGCTTTGGCAATGGCAACGGCCGTTTCAGCACATTTTTTAATACCATCGGGCGTCACATCATTGGTAGCCGAGAATCCCCAGGTACCTTCGGCGATTACCCTGATGCCCACACCAAAACTTTCTGTATTGGCTATATTTTGGACGTTTTTCTCTCTGGTAAATAAAAACTGATTGAGATACCTACCGATTCTGACATCAGTGTAGGTTGCTCCATTGGACTTTGCGGTGTTTAAAGCAATGTCTGCAAGTGCCTTTTTTTCGGCATTAAAAAGGCCGGGATGAAGCAATTGCTCGGCTGTAGCCGGGTTTCCCATCATCAGAAAACCGGGGGTGAGCATCGCACCCATTCCCAGTCCTGATAGGTGAATAAAATCTCTTCTTTTCAAATTTCCTCCTTGTTTATTAAGGTTGACGGTTTAATTTTCAATTGAATTTGTAAAGTATCGTTAAAAAATAAGTTATACAAAAGCGTTTACAAGACTGGTTGAAAATAATGTTCAGGGAAGGGAGATTGGAGGATCAAAAAAAAGAATTCTTATTGACCGCTTAGCATTCTCGGCGACCAATGACAGATTAGAAAATAAAAAGTTTAGAATTACAAATAGCATTCAAATCTATAAATAGCAGATCTGGAGATCTTTCGTGCCTACCATTGACATATAGGGTAAAATGCAATTATTTATTGGTTTTACAATAATTTAATTTAAACCAATCAATAAATAAAATGAACCATTGTCATTTCCTTTCTGTAAATGCCAAATTTTCATCACTACCAATGACAGAATTTGAGATTTATACCCTTGAACTGAAAAATGCATTCAAGACTATAAAGAACTTTGCCTTGTCACCTCGACGTCAGGAGAGGTCTGCAGCCCACCTAGATGTCACAACCTTTTCTGTAAATGCGAAATTTTAATTACTACCAATGACGATTAATCTGATGTCATTTCATTCTGTAAATGCCAATTTATCTGTTCTCTTCTTTTTCTTTCTCTTCAAATTCTTTTTGGATTTGTTTTTCTTGTCTCCTGAAGTATCTTCTGAACAAAAAGTTGCTTCGCATCGCCTCCATATTTTCATTGAATCTCTCGGTACTCATTTCCAGATTCAGCATACTGTTGAGGAGTGCTTCTCTAAAAGTACTGTCCTTAAGAATCAAGCCTGCTGTTCCTTCACCAGCCTCAAGATTTTCGATAAGAACTTTCACGTCACCGATAATCTTTGAAGCCTGTTCGCTGGATTCCTTTATTTTTTCCAGAGATGTCGTCAAATCATCTGCCGCTTCTATATCCGTGAAAAGTTTCTGGACAATGCCCTCTCCATCTTTCAGATTGATCATCAATTGATTTCCTGCCCTTGCCATTTCTGAAGCCCTTCCTGCTGCGAGCCTCAATTCAGTCACCGCATCCTTTAAGTCTCCCGTCAACAATGAATCTGAAAGCAAAGCCCATAGACTTTTGCTATTATTCAGCTTTGAGGTGATTTCGTATAAGTTTTCAGTGGTTTTTTCAAAATACTCACTGCTCGTCCCCAATCTTTGCATCATGGCATCTGTGGTTACTGGAGTAGAGGAATAAATCACATCACCCTCGGCCACATTTTCCGCAATTCCATCTTGGGGAATGATTTGAATGAGTTTATTGCCCATCAGGCCATCTGTTCCGATAGAAGTAAGTGCATTCTTCTTGATGAATGGAACCATCTTATTTTGAATATACATAACAACATGCAGCGAAGAGTCGTTTGCCATATCAACAGACTTGACAGTGCCTACATTCAATCCTTTGAAACGGACATTATTACCGGGAACAAGTCCGTTTACATTTTCCACCACAGCGGTGATGGTGATAGAGGCTCCAAACATATTTTGATTCTTTCCTATCATGTACAGGGTAAATACCAGAAAAAGTATTCCTGCAATCACAAGGCCACCCAACTTTGTATTCTCTATTGTTTTTTTCGTTTTCATAATCATTCAAAAAACTCTTTAATTTTGGGATCTGTCGATTTACTCAACTCATCATAAGTACCATCTGCGTAACAGGTGCCATCAATCAGCATGATGACCCGGTTTGAGGTTATTTTGATACAATTCAGATCATGCGAAATGATCACCGAAGTAGCATTATATTTCTTTTGCACACTTACCATTAATTCACTGATTTCTCTTGAAGTAATCGGATCCAAACCAGTAGTTGGTTCGTCGTAGAGGATGACTTTTGGTCTCAATATCAGCGATCTTGCCAAAGCAACTCTTTTTTTCATTCCTCCTGAAAGTTCTGATGGCATCATATTGATGGTATGTAAAAGACCCACATCTTCCAACGCTTCTTTCACGGCAGCCTCAGCACCTTTTGCACGCTCCTCTTTTGTCCAGTGGATGCGTAGCGGAAACTCCAGATTTTCCCTCACTGTCATCGAATCATAAAGGGCATTACTTTGGAATAGAAATCCAATCTCTGCCCTTAAATGATCCAATTCATCTTGTTCTAATTCTTGGATAGGACTGTTCAATACTATTATTTCTCCTTCATCTGCCTGAATCAAACTGATAATGCATTTGATCAGAACTGATTTTCCCGAGCCGGATTTACCCAAAATCACCAGATTTTCACCCGGTAAAACTGACATGCTAAAATTTTTGAGCACATGGTTGTCCCCAAATGACTTATTGACATTTTTTACTTCTATTACCGGGTTTTTGACCACCTGTTCCATCTCTTTTCTATGTCAATCCCAATAAATCTGTGATCTGAACGGCAATCAGGTCAATGATAAACACCATCAGGGAAGCTACTATAACAGCTGTAGTTGCAGATCTGCCAACTCCTTCTGTACCTTTTTGGGAACTGAATCCTTTATAACATCCTACTATACCAATTGCAAATCCAAAGAAAAAAGTCTTGATCAATGATGGAATGACATCACCAAATGATAAAATTTTGAATACTTGAAACCAATACAGGTTCCAGCTTACATCCCCTCTGATATTGACCCCCAAAAATCCGCCATACAATGAAATTGCATTGGCCAAGCTGGAAAGAATAGGAACCATCAAAGTGGCAGCCAACACCCTGGTGACCACCAAATATTTGAACGGGTTCGTACCGGAGACTTCCATGGCATCGATTTGCTCAGTCACTTTCATGGAGCCCAACTCGGCACCCAATCCTGACCCAATTTTTCCGGCACAGATCAAGGCTGTGATGACAGGAGCGATTTCCCTGACCAAAGAAACAGAGACCATGGAAGGCAAGAGTGATTCGGCTCCAAACTCCACTAATGTTGGTCTGGATTGTATGGTCAGCACCAATCCCATGATAAATCCAGTAACACCTACCAGCATCAATGTCTTGTAGCCAATCCAAAAACATTGATTGATAAATTCCTCGTATTCCTGCTTTGGTTTGGATAATTCCCTAAAAAAGCGCGCAGTGAAATGTGACAACTCACCTGCCTCTTTGAAAAATTCATTGTCCAGAAATTTTAGATATTTCACTTGATTTGTTGTTTGGATATCTTAAAAATGGGTATTTTTTTCTGTAAAAATAACAATGATAATCAAGTGATTTTATGACGTTTGTCATAGTTGAATCCTAATATTTGCTTTTTGTTAAGCCTTATAGGGGCTTAAAACCTCTCTTGGTAGTTTGTAGGTACTTAAACGACCAGAAATCATAAAATAGACTTCATCGAATCCATATAGGAAACCGCCAAATCCAAGTATTTTTCCCCTGACACAAGCTTCTTTTTTCTTTTATCGGCATCTGTTTCAGTTTTGGCATCCAAGAGATTGACTTTTGCCCTGATATTGGCCCGAAGACATTTATAGTATTGAAAAATCTGTTTATCCTCTACATCGGCCATGCAATCAAATTCCTTCATATATGCTTTTAAAAAAGTGTCTGAGAAATCCTTCCTCCTGAAATTCTCCAAGTCCATACAGATAAATGCCACCTCATAGAGTACATCTATCTGCCGAAAGCTTTCCTCAAATTCAATGCAGTCAAAAATAACGGGGTTCTCATACAAGAAAATATTCTTACTATGTAGGTCTCCATGTACATCTCTAAAAAATTCATCCTCCATCCTATTTTGAAATCTTGGAAAATGTTTTTTGATAAATGCATCACTCAAGGAAATTAAGGATGCTATCTTTTGAACATAATCTTGATCTAAATGTTGGGCTGCAATATCAGATACAGAATCTAAATCATTGAAAATCCCATAAAACGAATCGATGTCCATTTCCTTTTTGATGACCTTCGCGCCTAAATGAAACTCAGCTACTTTTTGAGCCAGTAAGCTAACCTGTTCTCCACTGACTTTGCTTTCCCCCAACAGTAAATCCATCCTTTTTTCAGATTCCATTTTCTTCATGCAGACCGCATAATCTACAATATCACCTTCATTTTCTCCAATTACCCATTGATTTTGTATTTTGGTTACAGGAAGTACAGACAGATAAATCGGCGAAAATCTTTGATTGAGTTCAAGTTCCTTTTCACAGTTCAATTTTCGAAGTTCCAAGCTTGAATAGTCCAAGAATGAAAGTTTGATTGGCTTTTTGATTTTAAAAACAAATTCTTCACCAAGAATGACCCAACTGATATTGGTTTCTTCCAGCATTCCTTTTATAGGTTTGCCTTCAAACAATCCTTTGGACATCAATTTCAAAATTTCATTGCTGTTCATTGGGTCTATTGATATATTGGCTGGCTTTTAATAAAATTTCCGAAAGGTTGTCGTTGGTGGAATTCAGAGTTAAAAAAGGTCTTTCCAAAGGCTCGAATTGTTCTTTAATTTTCAGGTAAACAGAATGGTCAGCTTCACTGTCCTTTCTAGGGGCAGAAAGTCTCTGCTTAATGATATTTTCATCAGCTTGTACCAAAAAGATGAAAAGAGGGACTCCGCTAGTTTCTGCAATGGAATATATAAACTCACGGAATTTCTTTTGAAAAAATGTAGCATCCAAAACCACAGACTTGTTTTTTTCAATCAATTCCTTGGTCCTTTTAGCCATTTCCATGTAAACCTGGTTTTTATTTTCCGGAAGGTATTTTCCCCTTAAGCCCATTTTGGTTCTAAGTAAATCACTGCTGAAATATTCAGCCCCCAACTTTTCGGCAAAACTTTTTGCAAAGAAGCTTTTACCGGAACCGGGAAGTCCCATGACCATAATTAACATAATTTCCTTTTCAAACCGGTTAATAAATTTAGTGGATTCTGCTAACATTCATTTAATGATGTAAATTAACCCTACATTGTCTTTTTTCCTAAAAAACAAGGATCTGTAAGGTTTGAAAACGTAAAATCCTGATTAAGGTGCAGTAAGGTTACAATATCCTTAGGCAAATTTAGAATTTGAAAAAGGGGAATAAATATTTGGATAATTTCAGCCTTGGGATCAAAA
This sequence comes from Aquiflexum lacus, assembly GCF_015476655.1. Classification (GTDB taxonomy): domain Bacteria; phylum Bacteroidota; class Bacteroidia; order Cytophagales; family Cyclobacteriaceae; genus Aquiflexum; species Aquiflexum lacus. The sequence continues at coordinate 41,630 of NZ_JABFHF010000011.1, read as the reverse complement.
TCAATCCCTACAAAATATCACAACAGGATTTCAGAAAAAATTCCTTCTACAATTATTCCTATTTTCTCCTCATTTTCAGTTTACTTTGCAGCCATGAATTCAGCTACTAAAACCGCATTGCTATCTAAAGCCCAAGAAACACTCAGGGAGCAAATAAAAGATATTCAACATCAGCTTACCGAATTGCAAAATTCTTCTGAAGTAGAAGAAAAAAGCTCAGCTGGTGATAAGTATGAAACCCATCAGGAAATGCTCCACCAAAGTAGGGACATATTGGAGAAAAGATTATCATCTTCTCGCATCATGCTCAATCAACTCAATGCTGTTCCGGTCAAAGAACTTGATAAAGTTCAGGAAGGCGCACTGTTAAAATTGCCTATGGGGAATATTTGGGTTTCAGTTCCAATGGGCAAAGTTGTTGTTGATGGTTTGGATTTTCAATTGGTGTCTCAAGATTCACCACTTATTCAGGCTTTATGGGAATTGAAAAAAGGAGAATCCGGAAGCTTCCGGGGAAATTCCATTACGATATCAGAAATCTATTAATTTCAGGTCATTACATAAACTTCTGCTTTCCAAAATTAAAATTCAATTTTGTAGTCAATTGCCACCGCACGATTTGGCGCGGTGGCAATTTTATTTTTTGAATCTTCAAGTCAAACTTTGCTCGAACGTTGTAATTCTTATTTTATTTTCAACATAAAAACTTTTAAAGGTCAAAATCTCCGATTGAAAATTTTTTACAGCCTCTTTGTTTTTATAATATTATTCTATTAATTACTGAAAATCACCCAATTTTAAGTATTTCTTTTATGTTTATGTAAAATACATAGAATAATATACCAAAAAACGAAATACTTTTTATATGACATATTCAGCAAAAATCAGAAAATAAAAACGTCTGCTTTTTGGGTGTCAACGTCTGAAAAGTTCTAATTCAAGAGCTTTTCTCTCCAAAATCGGGATGATTTCATTTTAGAAATAGGAAAAAAATTCCTGTTTCTGGAAAAGGATTCAAAATAGTGGAATCATTTATGAGAAAACTTTACTCTTATTCACAGGTATTTTTCTTTCTTACCCAATTGATGTATTTCATTGGGTCAACCTATTCTTATGGACAAGGGACATCTCTACCTTTGGCTAGGGCAGAACTAACGATACTCGAATGTGAGAAAATAATCAGGTACAGAGCAATGGGGGGTGTACCTCCCTACACTTATACTTGGTCGTACGGAGGTACAGTGATCAAGGTCGATGAAAATGTACCTTTTGGACCTACACATTATACATCTATCGATAGGGCATTGCCAGGTACTTACCAAGTTACAGTGTCAGATTCAAATGGAAATACTTTTACTGATAATGTCGGGGTGAATGGAGGAACTAGTTTTGTCCTAAATGTAGATTATCAAGAACCATTCGCCTGTGAAGGTGAAACATTTGCAAATGTATATGGAGAAATTATAGGAGGTAATCCAAATTTCACAATCAATTTTTACAATGAATCCGGTGGATTGGAACTGACAAGGACTATTCCCAACCGAATTCTCGACCTGAATGATATTCCCGCAGGCAAGTACCTTGTCGAAGTCATAGATGCCAGTGGTTGCGTTGAAGTGACTGAGATTGAAATAGTGGAAGTTGAACCTATTGTCATCGACGCAGTTGGGGGAAATGTTGGGACATTTCCCGAAACCTGTGTGGAAAACGGGGGGATTAGCTTTGATGCTACAGGTTTTGAAGGTGTTGTTCAATTTAGAATCCGGAGGTCAAACGGTACTTATGCTACAGGTTGGATCACTGCAACAAGTGGCCAAATCAGGTATGACCAATTAGCGGCAGGTGATTATGTCCTTGAAATTATAGACCAATTTAGATTGGAGAATTGCCCTGAGGAACTTGTTTTTAGTATCGCAAACGAAACTTTACTTGCAATAACCCCCTCTTCTACCGGTATTACCTGTTTTGGGGAAACTGATGGTACAATTTCATTACAAGTAAACAGGCTATTTATGGGTTTCCCTTTTCCGCCTGCAAATATCCTTGTAGACATCATTAGACCGGACGGAACCACAGCTATTAGTGGTCAAAGTGTAGCTATTGGAGCAACTACAGGACAAAGAACATTTACAGGATTTGGACCAGGACTTCATACTATTATTGTTAAACATGGAGGTGGAGACTACCCTGAATGTACTTTAACCTATCAAATTAATGTGACGGGCCCTTCAAGTCCGTTTATCGGTTCAATTACAACTACCTCAGTTACCTGTTTTGGACAGGCTAATGGTACAGCGCGGGTAAACAGATCAGGCGGATGGGGCGGCCCTTTTACTTATTTGTGGAGCAATGGACAAACTGGTAGAACAGCCTCAAACCTTGCACCTGGAAACTACTCCGTAACTGTAACGGATAGTGGCGGCTGTTCAATTGTTTTGGATACAACCATACAAGGACCTCCCGGACCCATAGAGGGAGATATTGAATTGTTGAATGGTCTAGGTTGTGCCGGTGCCAATGACGGATCTGCAAGGGTTTTCGATATTACAGGAGGTTGGGGTAGTTACACTTACCTTTGGAGCAATGGCGAAACAACTGCCACTGCTTACAATTTACCCGCCGGAACAAACACCGTGACAGTAAGAGATGCAGAGGGTTGTGAGGAGATTTATACCATTGTAGTACCTGTCCCTGATGCTCCGGGGGTGATCTATACCCCTGTTAACCCTTCTTGTTTTGGTGGGAATGATGGTAGTATCAGGGTTGAAATAGCAGACAATACCATCAGCTTTACCGTTACGGTAAATGGAGAAACCCAAAGTGGAAATGATGTTATTTTTAATAATTTGCCCGCGGGACAATATGAGGTAAGTATCCTTTATGGTGGAAACTGTAGCATTACTGAATTTGTGGATATTGTCAATCCTCCGCAGATTAGCCTCAATGAAAATAATTTGGCGATCAACCATCTTTTATGTGCAGGAGATGGCAATGGGTCAATTTCAGGTCTTACTGCAAGTGGTGGAACGGGTGTTCTTTCTTTCCAATGGCAAAAAGAAGTTTCCGGAACATTTGAAGACATCACGGGACAGACAACATTGAATCTATCTAACCTTTCGGGCGGAGTCTATAAGATAATCATCACCGACGAAAACGGTTGTACAATTTTTAAGGACTATACCGTGAATGAACCTGCTCCACTTGAGGTAACTCCTCCCGTTGTAGTAGATGTAGCCTGCTTTGGAGAATTGACCGGTTCCGTAAGCTTTACCATTTCTGGAGGTACCGCACCTTATTCTTATGCCTTGAATGGCGGCGCCTTCTCGACAACATCATTTGGTGATGTCACTATTAATGGATTGGGGGCCGCAAATGATTACTTTGTGGAAATCCGAGATGCCAATGGTTGTGTGGTTCCAAATTTAAATTTCGATGTCACCTCACTCCCACCTATCAATATCACAGATATAGTCATCACCCCAGAAACCTGTTTTGGACAAAGCAATGGCAGTATCAATATTGAAATTTCAGGAGGTACCGGAAATCTCGGTGTAGAATGGTATGTGGCGGGTAATTTCTCATCTGTCATTTCTACGGATAAGAATCTGGTGAACAGAGGTCCTGGACAATATACCGTTAAGGTTTATGATTTAGGAAACAATTCCTGCTTTGTCCAGCAGACCATCATCATTCCGCCAACCCCTGAACTGACTTTGGCTTTGGATGGACCGCCTTTAAATGTTCTTTGCTTTGGAGAAAATACCGGGGCTATCAATATTGCTGTTGACGGTGGCACAGGTACTTATACATTTGAGTGGACAGGACCATCTGGATATACTTCCTCTCAGAAAAATGTCAATGGCCTTGCAGCAGGACTGTATAATGTGAGGGTTACAGATGAAAATGGATGTTGGGAAGAGTTAACTGATATTCTGATCAGTCAGCCACCAAGCGGAATTGTCATCAATTTACTTAACAGGGTTGAGCCTAAATGTCATGATTCTTTGGATGGCAGAATTGAAATTCAGGTAGGCGGTGGAAATCCAGGTTATACCATTGCATGGGAAAAAGAAGATATTCCTGGGGTTTATATTCCTGTTTCCGGAACGACACAAACACTTTCAAATATCAGTGCCGGTACTTATAAGGTCATTGTCACAGATTCTAATGGATGTTCCAATGAAAGAATCATTGACCTTACTGCGCCTGCCCCACTTCAAGTTTCCTTAATCAGCAAAGAAGATGTTTCCTGTTTCGGTAGAAATGATGGTAGAATCACCATCAACGTAACAGGTGGATCGGGGATATATTTCTTTAACTGGGACCATGGATTTATCAATCAAAATCCTTCCAACCTGGCCGCAGGATTCTACAGTGTTACTGTCAGAGATGCCAATGGTTGTGAAACAAGACTTGAAGATATTGAAATCATTCAGCCTGACCCATTGGCAATCAATTTGGTAGAAATACTGGAACCATCATGTAATTTCAATGATGCTTCAATTGAAGTAGATTTTGTCGGATGGGTTCCTGGATTAAGTTACAGCAGGTGGATCGATCAAGCGACAAACACAGTAATCGCTGAAAATCAAAATATTGTCAGTAATCTTACTCCTGGATTTTATAGGGTAGAATATAGTTTATCAGGTGCTTGTATGGTCTCTGAGACGTACAGCGTTCCCGGCCCAAAAAGTCCACTTCAATTATTCACCAGTCCTCAGGATGCTACCTGCGTTGGTGAAACTGGTATCTTATTCCTTTCTGCTTCTGGTGGTGTTCCAACATACACCTACTATATTTTAATAGGTGGAGTATGGGAAGTCGTTACCAATTCGATATTATCAGGGCTCGCTGTAGGTAATTATGATGTCAGGGTGACGGATTCAGCTGGCTGTGAGGATTTTTCAACAATCACTATAGACCAACCCAACCCTCCGATTTTTGATGCAGAAGTAGAAAAAGATGTTTCCTGTTTTGGAGGTGGCGATGGAGCCATCAGGTTTGACCTTTATGGTGACACTTCCGGTATTACCTATCAGTGGTACAGGAGAACAACTGTTGGAGGAAAGGTACCTATTAACGAAACCAGTTTAGGAGCATTGATTGCCGGTACTTACTATATGGAGATCACTTATGCAAGCTCTTGTATCATTGAATCTCCTGATTATGTTATCAATCAACCCAATCAGCCTGTCGCAACACCCACTGTCGTTCAACCGGTATGTATCGATGACTTTGGATCGTTTACTTTGGCGGTTACAGGAGGCTCTATTGGTAAAAATATTTTGGTTACATCCTCTAATGGATATAGCAAGTCATTTACCAATGAAGATACCGGAACTTTTGTATTTGATGAATTATTGGCAGGTGATTACACTTGGACAGTAGAAAATCAAACTTGTCCAGAAATCACAGGAACCTTTACCATCGTACCGATTACCAAACCACAGTTTAATGTTACCTCTCAAGACATTTCTTGTTTTGGTGCCAATGACGGTATCATCGAAATCCTCAGCCCAATAGTTCAGGGAGGCCGAACATTTACAGTCTTCATCAATGGCGTGAGTCAGGGGAATCAGACTTCTTTCTTCAATGTGGCCCCAGGAAACTATCAGATCAGGATCGTAGACAACGAGGGTTGTCCATCTGATCCTATGATGGTTACTTTAACCCAACCTGAAAGACCACTTGAAATCACTAACCTGGCCATTACCAATGTAGACTGCTTTGGTGGCAATAATGGTGAGATTCAATTTGAAATTATCGGAGGAAGGCCACAGTATAGAGCAGTATTGACACCTGCTTCCGGTACTCCATTGAATTTACCAAACCTCGATGCAGAAATTGCCTATACCTTTTCAGGTCTTGTTCAAGGTGCCTATACCTTGGAAATATGGGATTTGAATGATGAATGTCAAAGCAGCACAGTGGTTAATATCACCCAGCCTGCGGCACTTAACCTTACTGTTGATTCAGGTATTATTTTATGCGAGGGCGGTGCAACTTTTATTGAATTGACACCAGTTGGTGGAACTCAACCATATACCTATCTGTGGGAAAAATTCAATGTGGCAACCAGTACATGGGAAACACTTCCGACAGATACAAAAAGATTAAATAATGTTGACGCAGGAGAATATAGATATACAGTTTCTGAGCAGAATAATTGTAATGTGATTTCAGATACCATCACCATTGCTGATGGCACAGCAGTCACCTTGTCATTTGTCGCAGAGGACATCCTCTGCTATGGAGAATCTGCCTTGGTAACCCTACAGGCAACTTCCGGTACATCTACAAACTTCACCTATTTCGTGAATGGAAGCCAGATTTTTGGAAATCAATTTCAGGCTAAAGTTGGAAGTTATCTTGTATATGCAGTGGACAACACAAAAGGATGTATTTCTGAAGATGTTGTCATTAACATGGCTCAACCTGCCGCTCCTTTAAGTCTTAAGGATTACACATCTGAAGATTTAAGTTGTTTTGAATCTGGTGATGGTACCATATCATTATCCTTGACCGGAGGAACTGCTCCATACGTCATCACTTTCCAAGGCAATACTTATAATGCTAATGAGGATGAATTGATAACTTTCACTGGTTTAAATGCCAATTTAGCCTATAATTTCTCTGCGGTTGACGCAAATGGCTGTACAATAAATATCCCACCCAAAACCCTAGGACAACCACTTCCACTGCAAACCAATGCAAATTTCACTCCTATCCTTTGCTTTGGTGACACATCTGAAATCAATCTACAGATTACGGGCGGTAATAGACCATATTCCATTACATGGACATATTCTGAAGATGGTGTGACTTTCAATCCAATAGCAGGTTCTGATGACAAAACCACGCTTTCCGGCCTAATTGCAGGTCATTACACTTATGTTGTTTCAGACGGTGGATGCGCAGATATTTCTGAAACCCTTATCATCAGCCAACCTCAACCGGTTGTATTGTTAGGTAGCCCTACAGATGTTTCCTGTTTTGGAGGATCAGATGGTTCAGTAGAATTTATACCTTCCGGTGGTGCATTCACCAATTACAGAATCTTCTTTAATGGTGCTGAAATCGCTGGAAACACCGTCAGCAACCTTCCCGCCGGAACCTATAATGCCTTTGCATTGAGTGGAACATGCAGATCCGAAACCATTCAAATTGAAATAGAACAACCTGCAGCCGCCCTTAGCGCAACAGTCAATTTCATGGAAGAAGTTTTGTGCACAGATGACTTGTCTGATATTGAATTACAGATATCAGGTGGTAATGGGGGCTATTTGGCCTATCTGAATGCTGTGGAATACACTGTTGCCGCTGACGGTTTGATCATATTTGACAATGTCCTTCCTGGAACTTATGAAATAAGGGTCGTTGATAGCAAAGGCTGTGAATGGTCCAAAACAATCAACATTCTCAATCCGACACCAATTGAAATCTTCACTGAGGAAATCATTGATATCAGTTGTTACCAAGGATCGGATGGAGAAATAAAAATCAACATTTCAGGTGGTTCAGGTGTCTACACTTATCAATGGTTCAATGCAAGCAACCAGCTGGTTGGTACCAACAAGAACCTCTCTGGGGTCCCTGCAGGCGTTTATACAGTTTTGGTTTTGGATGAAAACAATTGTGAGGCTACTGAAGATTTCGAGATTCTGGACACTACTCCCGTTGATTTCACTTTTAGCTTCACAGACGTGACTTGCTTCGGGGCTCAAAATGGAAGTATTTCTGTTCAGGGCACAGGTGGTAATCCCGGATATACATTGATCATTGATGGTATCCAATATCCCAATCTCACGGTTTCAGGCTTAAGACCAAATACATACATGGTTTATATCATGGATGCCAATGGATGTATTTCTCCTGTAAAAGAAATAAAAATAAGCCAACCTACACCATTGAATCTTGCCATCAGCACTATCAATGTCAGCTGTTATGCCGCAGGTAATGGACAGGCGGAAGTTATTGTGACTGGAGGTACAGCACCTTATACTATCAGATGGTCAGATGGCATTACTTCAGCAAATCGCACTGGATTAGCGCCGGGAAATTATGAAGTTGTGGTTACAGATGCCAATGGATGTATCATCAGAGACAACTTGATCATAACCCAACCTGATCCAATTCTCATCGTGGATAACGTAAACCCTGTTAGCTGTTTTGGAGGAAATGATGGTTCAATCAATCTGGATATCAGTGGAGGTAATGGCAATTTCTCCGTGGTCTGGACCAATAAGGACACTGGAGAGCAAGTTGGAACAGGTTTGACTGCTAACAACCTAATTGCAGGGATTTATAGGGCTACCATCACTGATCAACTTGGCTGTGAGCTTTTTAGAGAATTTATGGTTCCCCAACCTGCCGAACCATTGGCACTTAACCCTATCATCACCAATGTCCGATGTGCATTTGAAGGAAATGGAAGTATAGACCTTATTGTAACCGGTGGCACTGCCCCATATACATATTCTTGGTCATCTGGTGAAAACACAAGAAACATCAATGGTAAATCCGGGGGTTCCTATACTGTAAATGTCACGGACAGCAAAGGTTGTATGATCATGGAAACCTTTGAAATAACCGAACCTCAACCACTTGTTGTGGAAGTGGAAACTATAGACAATGTGTCCTGTAAGTTTGGAGATGATGGAGCTATCAAACTCAATATCTCCGGTGGACAAGGAGCATATACTATACAATGGAGCAATGGAATGACCGGACCTGAAATCAGTGGCCTCAGAGCGGGTGTATACACGGTTTTTGTCATTGATGAAAACTCTTGTTTTGAAAGTATTGCCTATACGATCACAGAACCTGCTGAAGCATTGACCGTCACAGGGCTAAGCTCCGTGGAACTTTGCCTTTTCACTGATGTACCAGAATTGATTATCACCGTAACCGGTGGAACAGCGCCTTATACCTATGCCTGGTCAAATGGAGCTACTACCAAAGACCTCTTGAACATTGCTCCGGGATCTTATACAGTAGAGGTCACAGATGCCAATGGTTGCGTGACAGAAGGAACATACACCGTACCACCTCCAACCTCTCCCCTAGAGATTGAACTTGACGGCAAGTTTGCTATCTGTACAAATGGTGAGCGAGGAGAGGTCAGTGCTACAGTCACTGGTGGAATGGGACCCTACAGGTTCCAATGGTCAAATGGCGCAACTACATCAACCATAACAGACCTTTTACCTGGAAATTATTCTTTGACTGTTACTGATAGAAATGGCTGTACCACAACCGAGGATTTCGAAATAGCTCCACCATTAAACCTGAGAATTTCACTCTTATCTATAAATGCAGTCTCCTGTTTTGGTGGCAATGACGGATCCATAGATATTGGTATCAATGGTGGCAAAGCTCCATTCAAAATCAATTGGAGCCATGGATTACAGGATCAGACTTTTGCCTCGGGATTGGTCGCAGGAGTATACACAGTTATAGTAGAAGATTCTCTTGGATGTATTACCACGGCTGCATACAATATACAGGAACCTACAATTTTAGATGTAAGAGGTACAGTTGAGGACAGTAAATGCGCCGGAGATAATAGAGGAATCATTTCCTTGAATGTATCTGGAGGCACCGCACCATATACTTACAGATGGTCAAATGGCGCCAATAGCAGAATCTTGAGGAATCTTGCACCTGGCACATACAGCGTGGTTGTGACTGACCGTGCAGGTTGCTCTACAGGAAATACTTATGTAGTATCTGAGCCTGACCCATTGGTTATAGATGGCACACACACAGCAATGCTTTCTTGTTTTGGAGATCAGGATGGCGCAATCAATATCAACATTATGGGCGGAATACAGCCTTACAGGATTAGCTGGAGTGACAACGATCAATTGGAAACGCTCAATAGATCCAATCTCGGTGCCGGAACTTACACTGTAAGGATTGTGGATGACAATGGCTGTGTTCAGGTCGAAACATTTGAGATTGAACAACCCGAATTATTGGAAGCCAGATTGTTTACAAGATTCGATGTAAACTGTGAAACCAGAGAACTTACAGGAGTAGCATGGGTAACCATCACAGGAGGTACAGAAGATTATGATATTTTCTGGAACAATGGAGATCAAGGAGTGGAGGAATCCAACTTCTATGAGGATGGGCAAATCAAAGTAACTGTTATTGATGCCAACGGCTGTATGGTCGAGGTAGAAAGGTATGTAGAAATGCCTGTAGCTTTTACAGATGCAGACTTTACTTATACAGTGATTTCTATCGGAATTCAAGGTGAAATTCTTGTCAACGATCCAGTTCAATTCCATGATGAAACCTTTGGAGAGGTGATTGCTTGGGAATGGGATTTTGGTGATGGCACCAAGAGCAACGAACAGAACCCAATGCATACCTATTCCAAACCGGGCACTTACACCATTTCACTGATGACTTTTGATGCGTTGGGTTGTGTATCCCAAACACAAATAGAAGTAGAGGTGGTTGCATCCTATAGAATTCTTGTGCCTAATGCATTTACTCCAAATGATGATGGATTGAATGACACATTTATTCCCAAAATGCGCGGAATAGAAGATTTTGAAATGCACATTTTCAACAAATGGGGTGAACTCATTTATTCAGCATATAGTCAGGAAGACGCAGGATGGGATGGCAGACTAAACGGTAGAATCAGTCCAAATGGAAATTATGTATATAAAATAATATTCAAAGCAGTAGACGGTGAAAAAGGAAGTAAAACAGGAGTGTTTACCCTGGTTCTATAAAATGACCTAGGGTTAACCTCCAATGTCCATTCACTAATAGGAAACATCATTAAAAGTAAATGCTACAGCAATGATTTAACAGTCCAATATAAAAAATATAAACGGTCGGTCTTAACTCTTCAATCGCCCTATGAAAAAGATTTTAACCTTAATTTTGTCCATCATCCTACTAACCCCTGTATGGGGTCAGGATGTTCAGTTTTCGCAATTCTATGCGGCTCCGCTTTATCTGAACCCGGCTTTTACCGGTGCATCGGAACTCACTCGTATTGGTGCCAACTACAGGAACCAATGGCCCGGTCTTGACCAATCATTCAATTCATATTCAGCTTATATCGATCACTATATGTTTGATATCAATAGTGGTATAGGGATGATTTTCAATGGAAACAGAGAAAGTCAAGCTAGATTGAGCACCAACGAAGTTGGACTTACTTATTCCTATAGGCTTCGTCTTGGTTTTGATTCATTTCTAAGATTTGGTGGGCAGGCAAGTTATATTTCCCGAGATGCCTATTTTGGAGATTTAATTTATGGGTCTCAACTTGACATCCAAAGGGGTACAGTTGACGATTTCAGTGGTGAATTTTTTGGAGATGATTACAGGCACAGGTTTATGGACTACAATTTTGGAATGCTTTTTCATACCCAAACTGCATGGATAGGTATTTCAGGACATCACCTTACCCAACCAAACACTTCATTCATTGATGGGAATTTCAGCAGGTTGCCACTGAAGTTATCCGCCCATGGTGGAATAAAAATCGATTTGGGAGAGGGATTGATCAACAACTTTTACAGCAACTCCCGTCAGGAACGGGCAGTGATGCTTGCATTCAATTACAAACATCAGGATCCTTTCAATCAGTTGGATATCGGAGCCCAGTTTTTCATACAGCCTTTGGTAGTGGGTGCATGGTATCGGGGTTTTCCGGTAAAATACGCTTTACCGAACAACGAGGCAATTGTAGCCTTGGTAGGTTTGACCTTGGAAAGTGGATTGGATATTGGGTACAGCTTTGATATGACCATGTCAAAACTTGCTCTTAGGAGCTCAGGAGGGGCTCATGAAATATCCATTAGATATTCTTTCCTTTTCGGTGATCCCAATCAACGGAACAGAAGAAGTACCATTATTCCTTGCTTTAGATTTTAAAAATTTCAAATCAAAAATTCAAATAAGTCATTATTATAAGGCCTTGGTTGAACTGAAAATAATTCCTTCCATTTACCAATCTTCCAAACTGTACGGTCTGATTGAGATAACCGCCTTCAATCCTTGCAGTTTCTGAAAATCTGTATCCAGCCAATAACCCAATCCTGTTTTGGTCAAATACATTTTGGTTTACATTTTTTCCAAATCCGATAAAAATCTCATCATAAAAAGCCAGGTAAGGCTCATGATTGTCCAATGTGTTTCCCTTCAAAGGAATATCCATACGAAACATATATCTCATCCTGTTCATATACACATACTCATCATGGCTTGTCGCATTGGGGTCCAAGCTTCTGCCTACCCATCTTTGTTCCAACATAAATCGATGTGAAAGCCCTAATTTCCCAATTGGATTGGTAATCGTGATCATTTGATAAATTCTATGTTCAGGAAATCTGATTGCGTTTCCTGCGAGTGGTTCAGTGCCATAATTAAATGTATCTGCAAAAGCATAACCCACCCTGGCAACTACTTGTGGATGAAGTTTATAATTTATACCTGTCCTATAAAGATTCTGCTGAGGTGCAGATACTATATCTATCCTTCGCCATTGAAACTCCCCATGAACACTCCATTTATCATCAAGTTTGTAATTCATGAAGAAGGCATACCATCCAATTTGATTATTTTCACTGTCTCTGTCGTTCTGGGAAAATGCCCTTTGATTTATAAATAATAAAGCAATAAGTATGATTGAAGAAATGGAAAATGCTTTTTTCATTTTTTTTAATCTAGATTTTGGGCAAACTTACGGAAGCAATAAAGGTGAATTTGTGCGTTTTATCACCTTTTTATTTGTGAACGGATCCGCTATGAATAATAGCAGCGCCTATGTCCTTCATCTGCTCTAGCGCAATATCATAATCATTTGGATGAATATTAACAGCTTTTGTGGCATCAGAAATAAGAAAAGTTTTAAAACCTTCCGCGACAGCATCAAAAACAGTGAACTTCACACAGTAATCAGTTGCCAATCCACAAATAAAAACCTCTTTTATTCCTTGGGTTTTCAGATAATCTGAAAGACCTGTATCACCTTGTTTGTTATTGTCAAAAAAACCACTGTAGGAATCAACAAGCGGATTTGAGCCTTTTTGAAAGATTGCTTTCCAATTATCTCTTTTGAGATCTTTATGAAACTCAGCCCCAAATGAACCCTGTACACAATGTACCGGCCACAGGATCTGATTTATACCGTTCAAGTCAATGAACTCCCCTATTTCTTTCCCTTCATGATTGTCAGCAAAACTCCCATGATTTGAGGGGTGCCAATCTTGGGTAGCCACTATAAAATCAAATTCCTTTTGTAAATCATTGATGATGGGTATGATTTTATCCCCATCCTTTACCGCTAAGGCTCCTCCGGGAAGAAAATCATTTTGGACATCGACTATTATTAATGCTTTTGTTTTCATGGCAAATGAATTTAGAAACTATAACCTGTTTTCAAAATTGTGGATTTTTGCTGGAATGACAAGAGGAAAGTTCAGATGCCTTATGAGGCCAGGTTTACCCTGTCATCAAAATGTGATAAAATGAGACTGGATTTAACACCCCGGATTTTAATTTTTTACAATAATTTCAGAGAACAATAGACCCCAAATGCATTCAGTTATCCAACTCTAAAAATAATATGGTTGGCCCGAAACCATATCCTATTCCTAGATTTTAATGATTAAACCAAACCAGATTATCAGCCAAAATCAGAACTATTTTCTTTGGATATCAGTTGATAAAGCTGAATGACAACTTAAAAAAATAAAATTATCATGGAAATAACCAGAAAAGCAAAAGAGGAATTAGAAGCTCGTATTGAGAAAATTGAGGGATTTATAGCTAAGAAAGGCTTGGGTTCTACTTATTTGCAAAAAGCCCAAAAAACACAAAGAAATCTCAATCTGGCTATTGTTTTAGGAGGCATAATCTTGATTGCAGGTATCGCCATTTGGATGAATGGAGAAGATAAGGAAGGATAAAAGTCGAAATCTAAAGTCTTTCTGTTTAAATTTTTGTTACAATTGCGCCACAATCAATCCGGCAATACTTTTAACTTGAAGAAAATCTGATTTCAGGGCAATGCTATTTGGATGTGTATCTGTAGAGACCACTTTTTCAATTACCCCAGATGATTGAATTCTGTTCAGCGCATCATTGTTGAACAAGCCATGTGTGGTGATGGTATAAATTTTCTTGGCGCCGGCAGCTTTGTAAGCTTTGGCAGCATTGATCAACGAGCCACCTGTCCTTACCATATCATCATAAATTACCACGTCTTTGCCTGCCACATCAGCAGAGATACTGGTCACTTCGGTTTCTTCTCCCGAAATTCTTCTTTTAAACACGAAGGCTGCATTTACCCCCATTTCATTTGCGAGTGATTCTACCCATTTGGCCCTGCCAGCATCAGTACAGGCCATAACAAAACCATCATCCGCCAATTCTCTTGCTGCTTTGACTACAATAGGTTTACAGTATACATGGCTGATTAATGCCTGACCTTCAAAGTAATGCGGAATTCCTTCTGAATGAAGGTCAAAGAAAATAAAATAATTCCCCAAACTGGTCCTGGGTAATGAGGAAAACATCACCGCTCTGGATTTTGCAGTGACCACCTCCCCTATTTTCACAGCCCTTTCCATGGTGCTATAGCCAAAATATGGAAATATGATTCTGATTGACCTTGCCCCATACTTGATTAAAGCATAAGCCAAATCATATATTTCCAAGGTATCACTGTCTGAAATCGTACCGCCGATCAGGACTACATCTCTACCGTTGACTGCTGTCAATATCCTTTGGTATCTTTCCCCGTCAGGAAATTTCTTGACTTCTATTTCTCCGCTTTCAAAATCTCCCAAACGAAGGACTTCATCTTTGATATATTTGTAATCCGGAATGCTAAATATTACTTTCTTCTCCGTCATAATTCTTCATTTTAAAAACCAAATCAGTCCTTAGTTGGTAGAGGTTTTCTTCTAAGCCTACAGGATATACATGGGGATTGATCAACCGTTTATGGGCTTTGTCAAATAAATTCAGATTCCTCTGCGCATTTTCTTTAATCTGATCCAGGTTTGGTCTTTCATATACCTTTTGACCCGCAATAAAGATAGGCTTTAAGAGTTTATCCTGCTCCAAGCCCTTGGTCATGATCTTCTTTCTTTTGGTTGGATCAATTGGATCAATAATGGTAAATGATGTTTTTGAAAGGTCTTCTGTTTCTAAATAAATCATATCAGCAACAGCTTTCCCATTTCGGATAAAGCGAATGGCATTATGTTCTCCTGGAATATTGATTTTGATGGATTGTTGGGAAACCTTGACTTTAGGTTCCCAGTCTCCATCTTTGTTTTTGATGGCAGAAAGTTTGTAGACCGCCCCTAAGGCAGGTTGATCGTAGGCGGTTACGAGTTTGGTACCTACGCCCCATACATCTATGGATGCCTCCTGAATTTTCAGGGAAGAAATAATTTGCTCGTCCAAGTCATTTGAAGCGACAATTTTTGCATTGGGAAATCCTGCCTTGTCCAGCATTTCCCTAGCAATATTACTGTAATAGGCCAAATCACCGGAATCGATTCTGATTCCCAACATTTCCTTGCCTTTTTCCCTGAGAATTTTTCCAACTTCAATGGCATTTTTTATTCCGTTGATGGTATCATAGGTATCCACCAAAAACACACATTTATCCGGAAAAGCATCAGCATAAGCCTCAAAAGCTTCTAATTCAGTATCAAAAGACATGATCCAACTGTGGGCATGTGTTCCAGAGACAGGTATTCCAAAAAGCTTTCCGGCCATGACATTACTGGTAGCAGAACAGCCGCCAATGTATGATGCCCTACTGGCAGCCAAGGCACCATCAATCCCCTGTGCCCTTCTCAGGCCAAATTCAAGTACTGAATCCCCCTTGGCAGCATAGGTAATTCTGGCTGCTTTGGTTGCTATCAAGGTCTGAAAGTTCATGATGTTGAGCAAAGGTGTTTCCAATAACTGACATTGAATCAATGGACCCGTCACTTTTACCATCGGGGTATGTGGAAAAACCACCGTACCCTCTTCCACTGCTTCCAAGTCACATTGAAATTCCATTTGCTCAAGATATTCAATGAAATCAGGTTCAAAAGTGGCAGTTCCATCTCCGTTTTTCATTTGTGCCAAGTACTCCAAGTCATCCTGATCAAAATGGAAATTTCGACAAAAATCAATAACATAATCAAGACCGGCTGCCAAAGTAAATCCACCCTGAAATGGATTCTTACGGAAAAAAAGGTTAAAAACTGCCTCTTGTTCTGCCTTCCCGGATTTCCAATAGGCATAGGCCATCGTCAACTGATAGAAATCTGTCAGGAGTGCCAATGAACTCTGATAAAGGTCTTTTGTGATTTTCATGTAGAATACAATACAAAATTTATAGTCTTCAAATTTACTGTTTACTTTCTTAATCCTTTCTTACTTGATATTTTTTATCCGACTTTTGGAAAATCCAAGACCATTGGAACAAATTTGGAAAATGTAACCGCACTACTTAAAAATATTTAATATTACTCCCATGAGCACCAATGCCATACCGAAAAACACCACCAAACTGTACGTTTCCCCAAAAATAAAAAATCCAAAGCCTAGGGCATAGATAATACCTACATAACTTAAACTTGCCACTTTGGACAGTTGTGCATTTTGGTAAGCTAAAGTCATAAAATATTGCGCAAATTGCGTCAATAAGCCTACTGCCAATAGAATCACCCAATCCCAACCAGATGGCAAAACCCAAAAATAATAGCTTGCCACCGCTGCAATGGGTATTGTTATCAAGGGGAAATAAAACATGATCACCAAAGGATGCTCCGTGGTATTGAGTTTTCGGATCACATTGTAAGCTACACCCATGGCCAAAGAGGCTATCAGGGCAATACTCAGATCAAAGGTAGATATTCTGGGGTCGAATCCTTCGATGACAATAACACCAAGGAACGAAACACCAAAATATAAAAACTGCCTTGCCTGTACTTTTTCCTTAACGATAAATATTCCCAGAATGGTAGTAAATACTGGTGCAAGATAATTCAAGGTAACTGCACTCGCCAATGGGATATTCTGTAAGGTGTAAAAAAATGCCATGAGCCCAATTGAACCAGCGATACCTCTGATGATCAGGAGTTTTTTATTGGAACCAAGAACCGGGAGATTTTCTTTCTTCAATAAAATATAGGTCAAAACCAAACTGAATACTGAACGGAACAAAATAATTTCGATAGCAGGAATATGCGGTATCAATTTTACCGAAACATTCATCAGGGAAAATAAAAACCCTGCCAAAAGCATGTGCTGAACACTTTTATTATTCAAAATTGAGAGCTGATTTAAGATTCAAAACTAATTATAAAATGACAAGTACATGATTAACCCCTCAAAATTTAATCATGCAATCAGGAATATTTTTATAAACAATTAGGTTCCCAAAATGTATCATTAGTAGAAGTGATTTTAGTAATGACTTAATCTAGGATTCGCCTGACAGGCATGTTTGTTGTAAATCTTAAATCTTAAATCTCACATGGCTCTCAAAGTAGGAAAAAAAGCACCGGATTTTACATTACCATCCACAAGTGGTAAAAAATTCACATTATCACAAGACTGTAAAGGAAAAGCCTGCATCATTTATTTTTATCCAAAAGATTTTACAAAAGTATGTACTGCAGAAGCCTGCGATTTTAGAGATCAGTTTGGGGCCTTCCGAAATCTCGATGTGCCGGTAATTGGAATCAGCAGAGATGATATTCAGACCCACATCAAATTCCAAAAAGAATATAATTTACCCTTTGATTTGCTCAGTGATGAAAAAGGGAATGTTTGTAATGCTTATGACGCCCTCATCCCATTGATTCGAGTTCCAAAAAGAATTACCTATTTTCTGGATAGAGAACATGTAGTAAGGGCTGTTTTCTCTGACATATTCGCGTCCAAAGCACATGTGGATGAAATGATCAAAAGACTTCAATTAGAAGAATCCAAAAAATTAACCAATTCCTGATCCGCTTTCAATTCTGAAGATTTTACCATCCTGCATTACCAGCATCCTGTCGGCCATTTTGGCCAATTCCTGATTGTGGGTCACAATCACGAAAGATTGGCCAAACTCTTTTCTCAGGTCGAAAAACAGTTTGTGAAGTGCTTCAGCACTTTTGGAATCAAGGTTGCCACTGGGTTCATCCGCAAAAATAATCTTCGGATCGTTGATCAATGCCCTGGCCACGGCAACTCTTTGCTGTTCTCCTCCAGATAATTCAGACGGTTTATGGTCCAATCTTGAAACAAAACCCAACAAGTCTGCCAGTTGTCTTGCCCGATTCTTGAGATCCGCAGGTTTCCTGTTGGCAATCAAACCGGGAATCATGATATTTTCCTCTGCAGTGAATTCCGGAAGCAGATTGTGGAATTGAAAAATAAATCCTATCTCATTGTTCCTGAAATCAGCCATTTTATCACCTTTCAGTTTGGTGACATGCGTATCTGCTATCCATACTTCACCGTTATCTGCCTGGTCCAATGTACCCAAAATATGTAAAAGCGTACTTTTTCCAGCCCCTGAAGCTCCTACGATAGACACCACTTCTCCTTGACCAATGTTGACGTCAATTCCTTTGAGTACATGTAAATCTCCGTAGTGCTTGTGTATTCCTTTTGCAGTTAACATATTTTGAGTTAAAGAGCACAAATATAAAATTTCATTCCCGTGCAATTTCAGAAAAGACATTTATTTACCAAAAAGAGCAGAGGTTAATTTGAAAAATAAGCTGGTAGCGCTTAACTTCGGGCAAAAATTTTCATACGGATGAATATACACGAATATCAAGCTAAAGAACTTTTGAAAAGCTATGGGGTGAGAATTCAGGAAGGCTTAGTAGCCAATAGTCCTGAGGAGGCGCTCGAAGCAGCTAAGAAACTCAACGCATCAACAGGAACCTCTTGGTTTGTCATAAAAGCTCAAATCCATGCGGGTGGTAGAGGAAAAGGTAAAGTTCAGGAAACAGGCTCAAATGGAGTTGTCTTGGCTAAAAGTTTGGAAGATGTTCCAACCAAAGCAGGAAATATTCTAGGCGGTACTTTGGTAACCATTCAGACAGGTGAAGAAGGAAAAAAAGTAAATAAAGTGCTTGTAGCTGAGGATGTTTATTATCCTGGAGCATCAGAACCAAAAGAATATTACCTCTCGATTTTGTTGGACAGAGCCAAAGGATGCAATGTGATCATGGCTTCAACAGAAGGTGGAATGGATATTGAAGAGGTTGCAGAACATACCCCGGAAAAAATCATTAAGGAATGGATTGATCCTAAATTGGGACTTCAGGCTTTTCAAATAAGAAAAATAGCATTTAAGCTAGGACTGGAAGGTACGGCTTTCAAAGAAATGGTGAAATTCATTTCCTCACTATACAACGCTTACATAGGCTCAGATTCTTCTCAATTTGAAATCAACCCTGTATTGAAAACCTCGGATGATAAGATCCTTGCAGTAGATGCAAAGGTGAATTTGGATGACAATGCCCTGTTCAGACACAAAGACCTAGCAGAGCTAAGAGATTTAGCCGAAGAAGATCCGTTGGAAGTAGAAGCTGGCAAATCAGGCCTGAATTATGTAAAATTGGACGGAAACGTAGGTTGCATGGTAAACGGAGCTGGATTGGCGATGGCTACTATGGATATGATTAAGCTTTCAGGCGGTGAACCAGCAAACTTCCTTGATGTAGGTGGTGGTGCAAATGCAACTACAGTAGAAGCCGGCTTCAGAATCATTCTACAAGATCCTAATGTCAAAGCCATTCTGATCAATGTTTTCGGTGGTATTGTGAGATGCGATAGAATAGCCAACGGTGTAGTGGAAGCCTACAAGTCTATCGGAGATATTCGGGTTCCTATCATTGTAAGACTTCAAGGAACCAATGCCGAAGAAGGCGCAAAAATCATAGATGAATCCGGTTTGAAAGTTTCTTCAGCAATTACACTGAAAGAAGCCGCCGAAAAGGTCAGATTGGCAATCTCTGCCTGATTTGCTGCCATTGGATAAGCGCGCGTAGTTCAACTGGATAGAATATCGGATTTCGGCTCCGAGGGTTGAGGGTTCGAATCCTTCCGTGCGTACTTAAGCCCTGGAATATTTCCAGGGCTTTTTTTTGAATGATTTTTATCATCTTTTTGACTGATTTCAAATAGGATTAAACCTTTAATTTTTAGGTACATTTGTGGAAAGCAAAACCAAAATTCCAAAGCCATGAAAAAGATACTCGTTCCCACAGATTTCTCTAACTGTGCTTCAGCGGCAGAGAACTATGCATTTTCTTTAGCAAAAAAGGCCGATGCCGAATTGGTCTTCCTTCATATCATCATTACACCTGTAAACTGGTCAAAACTCAATAAAGAACAGGAGGATTTGTTCCCTGACACTAAAAAAGCCATAGCAGAAGCAAAAGCCAAACTCAATGAACTCATCAAAAAAGCAAAAGAGAAAGGAATACTTTCCAGTAAATTATTGATTTATAATAGCGGAAATACTAAAATCCATGAATTTGTAGCTTCCGAAAAAATAGACCTTGTCGTGATGGGTTCTCACGGTCAATATGGGTTTAAAGACCACATGCTCGGAACAAATACTTATAGTATGCTTCGAAGATCAAAAGTTCCTGTTGTGGTCGTCAAGGAAAAAACTGTAAAATCAACATTAAAAACGCTTGTGGTTGCCACTAATTTAAGAGAGGAAACAGGAACCTCATTCAAGACCATTGAAAAAATTGCGGAGATTTTAGGGGTCAAAATACATATGGTGTATGTCAATACCCCGACGTATTTCCTTGAAACCAATGACATACGTCACCTGGGTAACGAATACCTGAAAGAGTTTGCGAACTATAGCCACGATATTACTGTGATAGATGCTTTTAAAGAAGAGAGGGGCATCCTTCAATTCGCAGAAAATCTTAATGCTGATGGTATTGCAGTCATAACTGCCGGAAAATCTGATCTCATGCAGTATTTCTCTCCAAGCATTACCGAAAACCTCATTTCTATGACCGATCTGCCGGTCATCAGTATCAGAAAATAGAATTCAGATCTTAAAACGAGCCCAGAATAACTTTAAAGGCAATCCTTCAAATGGATTGCTTTTTTCTAAATAAAAAAGCAGGAGAAACTCTCCTGCCCTTTTTATGAAAACTAAACCAACTATTATTTAACTACCACAATTAGAACAAAAATAGTACATAAATATAAAATTCAAAATTTTTACGAAAAAAGGTGTACAAATACCTACTTTTTGTTGTCTACTTTGTACAAAATACCTAAAGCAAGGGCCTGACTAAACTGAATCCCTGATGTCATGTCTATATCATAGACATTGATACTTGTAAAAGTAACATCAACATATCTTGTAATTTTGGCTATAAGGGTAAGGTCAAGCCTATGATCAATTGTTTTTGGAGTTATCGTTTCCAAATTGGCAAACATCTGGTATCTGGAATTTAGCGTAAGATTATCACTAAACTTTTTATTCCATGTCATAAATACCTGAAATGCCAACCACTCAGTTCTTAAAGTCTGCCCGGCAGGAACTCCATAATTCTCTGGGACATTATTGATAATGTTTGTATTGGTCACGAAAGTAAATCTTGGAGAAAACGGTGCCAATCTCAATGCAAATTCTTCATTGGGCTTGTATTCAAATCCAAAACCTGAGGTGATGAAAGCAGGTGAGAAAAAACTGGAAATCAAAATGGGTTCATCTACTGAATAATCAAACCCATCTGTGAATTGGGTAATAAAATTAAGTGATGCGAAATATCCCCATTTATCATTGATTTTATAACCTACCTTAGAATCAAAAAATATCCTGTCATTGGATTTACGGAGTTCCTGACCCTCATTTTTGACTAAACCATAAATAAATTCAGCTTGATTGTCCCAACTGAATCTATCCTTAGCGTAATTGGCTTTGCCTGAGGCAATAGAACCAAATGCAATGGAACTCACCCCCCCCGCTTTCCAATTGCCCGAAAAAGCGGCCTGATTGAAATTTAAACCCACGCTGAATTCTGAATCCCAATAAGTGGTGTCTTGGACAGCTTCCTCTAATTGCTCTACTAACTCTTCTACATCCTGTGCAAAAGATACCTGATACCAACTAATCAGTAAACAAAGTGTAAATAATTTTTTCATTTCTTTTTTTTAAAATTAAAACCAGCATCAAATTAAATAATAAAAAAATAAAAAAATAAATTGAAAAAATATTAAAAAGTAATTTTTTTAAAGGTTATCTGCTTCATTCCCGGAAGCTCTATATGCTACCACAAACAGATTGGAATCCAGATAGCTATTGGGACGAAGACGGAGGTCTGATATACCGGGCAAATTTATATCCTGGCGAAAATTATAGGGATTTCCATTTTACTGACATTTTTGCATTCATACATGATTAATTTTAACCAAAATTTAAAGTCAAAATAATTGGTTTCATTCTGTGTCTAATTTCATGTTTTCGGCCAATCCAAATCTTTTTTGGTGGAAATAAAGTTTAAATAATTGATCATCCAATTCGTTAATGATAAAAAATAAAATGAAAAAATATTTTCGTATTTTAATACTACCGCTAATCATCTTGGGGAGTTCTTGTAGTTCCATTGAGATCTTCAAAGAAAACACGGAATTCAGACCCTATAAAAAGTATTTAAGTTTTGTGATTTTAAACAAAGAAATCGGGCACAAGGGATTTAATGACGATTATCTTGATGTCATGGTTTCCGATCGCATTCAAAACCAACTTGAAAGTCGCGGATTGGTTTATGAAAAAGAAAATCCCGAACTTATCATCCGGTACACTTCAAATGAGGATTTACGTCAGAAAGAAATATACAATAATCTTTATCCTATGTGGGGAGGAAGAATCTGGGACCCGTGGATGTACGATCCAAGGTTTATGAACCAAAGAAACATGACATCTACCCGTAACTATGAACTTATGCAAGTTGTAGTGGATTTCATTGACCCCAAAAATGATAAAATGCTGATGCGACTCACCGCAGTTTCTGAGGTAAGTAGTCAAAAAGAGAAAAACAGAAGAGCACTCAAATCAGTAGATAAAATCATCCAAACTTATCAAGAACACATCAATTAATTTAGTTGTATTTACCTTAAAATCGGTCGAAATGGAAAAGAGATTCAACAGCCTAAAAGAGTTTTACCCATTCTATCTATCGGAACATCAAAATAAAACTTCGAGAATCCTACATTTTATTGGGACATCCTGCTTCTTTGTTCTGATCATTGTAGCTATTCTATTATCCACATATTGGATCCTATATTTTGTACCAATTGTAGGATATGGTTTTGCCTGGGTAGGACATTTCTTTTATGAAAAAAATAAACCTGCAACTTTTCAATATCCATTTTACAGCTTAGCATCGGATTTTATTTTGTATTTTGACTTAATACTTGGCAAAGAGAAGTTTGAAACCACCCAAAAACAAAAATAATTTGGTTTTTTTTTCTTGGGATATTGCAATTTCCAAGTAAATATGTATTTTTGTCCTATTCATAGTGTATTTCAAATCTATTATTTTGCATTTAATGGTAAAAATAGTTCTCATTGACGACGATCCTATCAGTACTTTTGTAACAGAAAAACTGATTTCAAAAAATATAAAAGTCCCTTACAAGATTTTTAAGTACCAAAGTGCATCTATAGCTTTGGATGAAATTGATACTATCGTTCCCAACTATTTATTTTTAGATCTTAATATGCCTGAAATGACTGGATGGGATTTTCTGGAAGTTTTCAAACCCACACAAAAATCTCCTGAGGTTTATATTTTAAGTAGTTCAGTCGACGAAAATGACATCATTAAGGCTACTAATTACGCTATTGTAAAGCAATACCTTTCCAAACCATTGGTCAAAAAGTATATTCAAAAAATATTCCTTTAGGTCTTCACCATTTTTTTTTAAATTTTTCAAACTCCCCTAGCGTCTTTTTAGTTAAATTTCAAAATATCGATGAAATTATGGCAAGAGTAAATGCAGAATTAATCGCGGCGTTCCGTAAAACTATATCAAAATTAAGAAAAGGCGCGGCTTATCAGTGGGGACATATGGGTGCATGCAATTGTGGCAATTTGGCCCAAGAACTTATCAGTATCTCCAAAGCTGAAATTCACAGGAATGCAATGGCTAAATCCGGAGATTGGAATGAACAGTTGAATGATTATTGCCCTACCAGTGGATTTCCAATGGATCTGATGATCAGCAAACTTTTGGAAAAAGGTCTGAGTTTGGAAGAACTAAAGCATCTTGAAAAGCTGTCGGACCTTAAAGTATTAGCACAGGTTCCACTGCCCAAAAGAAATCATTTGACCAAAAACAAATTAGAGGATGTTATTTTTTATATGGAAACTTGGTTGAAAATTCTGGAAAATCAGTGGATAGAAGAATACCCAAATTCTTCGATCACATGGTCTGAAAAAAATAACCTCTCTAAGGTATTTGCTTAAATATTTATTTTGATTTACTTAGTGGTATTCAATCCATTTGATGAATAATTCAACCATTAACCTAAATCATACTATGGAGGATTTTGAAGATGATTTTGACGATATCGAGGACGATCTCGATGATGATGAGTTTGCTGAGGAATTTCAGGATGAGGTTTATGATCTCGAAGATGATGGCGACCTTGTAGACTTAAAATTAATCGATTTTGATGAGGATGACATTGACGATGATGAATTCGATGAATTCGATGACGAAATTGATTGATTGGAATTAAAAAACGCGGGACAGGAAGTAATTTTTTTGCTTCCTGTTTTTTTATTTTGTCCTCTATTGTATCTGTATTATCTTTCGGAGAAATTGAGACATTAAAACAATCTAGATATGCTATTAGAAATTTTCAGTTCACCAATCGCTTCTGGGGCACAGCTCTTTTTATTGATCGTATGCGTCCTGATAGGTTTAGGTGCCGGTATTACTGCCATTGATTTTAGAAATACCGATCCTCCAAAAGAAAAATAAAAAAAGTAAATAAAAAAGAGGTCGTGAGGACCTCTTTTTTATTTAATGCACATTTCCCATAAGTCTTCTGATCGGTTTACTCAATAAGAGTAGCAAAACCCCCGCACCAATTGCTGTAAGTACGATTATTTGATATTGGCCTGGCATTTGCGCCAAAGCTTCTTCAGTTCCTCCACTTGCTTCACCTGCAATCAGCCCTGCAAACAAATTGCCTAAAGAAACAGACAAAAACCATATACCCATCATCTGTCCACCGTATTTGGCAGGTGCCAATTTGGTCACCAAACTCAATCCTACCGGGCTCAAACTCAATTCCCCAAACGTGTGTAGCATATAGGTAAAGATCAACCATGTTGGAGCGGCCAAATCACCGGATGCTGCGATTTTAGCAGCAAAATACATTACCAAAAATCCCATCCCCAACAAAATAAGTCCCATCGCAAACTTTAAAGGTGAACTAGGTTCAAGGTTTCTTCTCCCCAACCAAACCCACATTGCACCAAAGAAAGGTGCAAAAATAATGATGAACATGGAATTAACTGACTGAAAATACCCTGCCGGAATTTCCCATCCTAGAATGGTCCTATCAGTGAAGCGTTCAGCAAACAGATTAAGCGTTGACCCAGCCTGTTCAAACCCTGACCAAAAAAGGGCTGAAAACAAAAACAATATCGCAATTACTCCAACTTTTTTCCTTTCATCTAAGGTCAAACCTCCAAATAGTATTACATAGCCCAGATATACTGCAGCCACAATCGCGATGATGGTACCTGAGGCACCTGCAATAGCTGATACATCCAATGGGATAAATCCCATAAATATATTGGTCAATATCAATAAGATAACTGCCCCTATTCCAAACAAAATCTTTTTAAGACGACTCCTTTCCCTGAGATCTGTTTCTGTCAATAACTGAATATCTTCCCCATACCCTTTCAGACTTTCCGATGACATCTTATATTGAATCAAGCCAAATACCATACCCAAACCAGCCAGACCAAAACCGAGATGCCAATCATATATGGCCAAGGTACTGCAGGCAATTGGTGCTATCAAAGCGCCAATATTGATTCCCATATAAAATATGGAAAATCCCGCATCCCGCTTACTACTTCCTACCGGATACAATTGGCCCACAATCGAACTGATATTTGGTTTCAGCAATCCTGTACCCACCGTTATCAGTATCAATCCAAGAAAAAAAGAATTGGTATCTAGGGAGGAAAGTGATTCCTTGGCGCCAGAAGTTTCTCCCAATAAATGCATAAGCCCGGGAAGGGCCATGGTAAAATGCCCAATAGCTATAATAATTCCGCCATACCAGACAGATTTTTTCAATCCAAAAAGCCTATCTGCAAACCAGCCACCTGGCAAAGCCAATAAATAGACACCCATAGTGTAAAGACCATAGATAGCACCAGAAGTTTTATCATCAAATCCCAATCCACCATCAATGATGGCAGTGGTCATAAATAAAATCAAAAGTGCACGCATGCCATAATAACTGAACCTTTCCCACATTTCAGTGAAAAATAAGGTCATTAATCCTTTTGGATGCCCAAACATGGTTGGCCCTTCAAACAAATCCATCTGTTTAAATCCAGGAGTATTATCAAAATTAGTTTCCAAAATTTTAGTGATTAGCAGTTAAATTTATACCAAAGAATTACAATGATAATAGAATTTTTCAAATTGTACTATTCTTCGCCACTTATAGAATGAGATTGATTAATACCGTTTTAAACCAATTAAACCAAACATTTCAATCTATGTAACAACAAAGTTTTTTAACTATATTAATTTTGCATATTTATACCTCGTAATCGATTGTATAAGCAAAAAAAGAACTTTTAATGTTTTTGATTATTGATAATTATATATCTTTGAATCAGAATATTTACCCTAATAAAATCATTATGAGTGTACAATTACCCGAAATCAAAGCTGAGATTAAAAGCTTGTCAGATCTAGGTATAGAAAGCAAAGAAAAACTTTTTTGGAATTTGAGTCCAGCTGAGTTAGTGGAACATGCATTGAATCACAAAGAAGGCAGTCTAGCAGAAACAGGAGCTTTAATGGCTGATACAGGTGAATTTACAGGACGCTCCCCAAAAGACCGGTTCATTGTTATGGACCGCGAAACGGAAAACACGGTTTGGTGGGGAGATATCAATATTCCACTTGAGGAAGAAAAATTTGATCTCCTATATGAAAAAATGATTGGATTTATCAGCAACAAAAATCTTTATGTCAGGGAGGCTTATGCAGGTGCAGATTTAAAATACCGACTCAAATTACGCATAGTGAATACTTTGGCTTGGCATAACATGTTTTGTTATAACATGTTTTTGAGACCAACTGAAAAAGAGTTGGCTGAGTTTCAATCAGATTTCACCATCATTTGTGCACCTGAATTCAAAGCAAATCCAGAAACTGACGGTACACGGCAGGAGAATTTTGCTGTAATTAACCTTTCAAAAAGAATTTTGCTGATCGGAGGCACAGCTTATGCCGGCGAAATGAAAAAAGGAATATTTTCTGTTCTAAATTACCTATTGCCGCATCAGCATGAGGTTTTGTCCATGCACTGTTCTGTAAATGTCGGTAAAGACGGGGATACAGCTGTATTCTTTGGCCTTTCCGGAACAGGGAAGACTACCCTATCTGCAGATCCTAACAGAGGATTGATTGGAGATGACGAACATGGATGGAACGAAGATTCAGTTTTCAATTTTGAAGGTGGTTGCTACGCCAAAGTCATTGACCTGACAAGAGAGAAAGAACCGGAAATTTGGGATGCCATTAAATTTGGTGCCATTGTAGAAAATACAAGGTTTTACCCGGGCACAAGAACTGTAGATTATCAAAACAAAGAGGTTACAGAAAATACCCGGACTTCCTATCCGATAGACCATATCAAAAATGCCATTGTTCCATCCATTGCAGGAATTCCCAAAAACATATTTTTTCTGACAGCTGATGCTTTCGGAGTCATACCGCCAATTTCCAAATTGAATAAAAGCCAGGCAATGTACCATTTCATTTCTGGCTACACTGCTAAAGTAGCAGGAACAGAAGTGGGCGTGACCGAACCAAAAACCACATTTTCCGCATGTTTTGGGGCAGCTTTTCTTCCTTTACATCCAACAGAATATGCCACACTATTTGGTGAAAAGATGGAAAAACACAAAGTCAATGTTTGGTTGATCAATACAGGTTGGACCGGTGGACCTTATGGAATAGGCTCAAGAATGAAGCTTAAATATACGCGTGCCATGATTACAGCTGTCTTAGAAGGTAAACTTGACGAAGTCAACTATCGAAAGCACAGTGTCTTTGGTGTAGCCATCCCCGAATACTGTCCCAAAGTCCCTGACCATGTATTAAGCCCGCGGGCAACATGGGAAGACAAAGATGCTTATGATAAAAAAGCCCGGGAATTGGGAACAGCTTTTATCAGTAATTTCAAAAAATACCTGGATTTCGCTACTGAAGATATCCTTGCAGGTGCACCTCAGTTTTAGTCTATTGACCCCGTTAGAATATTATAAACCCAAATGATAGGAGTACTCAGGTACTCCTTTTTTATTGAGCAAAATTGAAGATGCTCCAAAATAGATTTATTACTTTTGGACAAAATTAAATTTTATGAGCAAAGCAGAAATACACACTGAAAAAGGTACAATGAAAGTTGAGTTTTATGACAACGATGCCCCAAAAGCAGTTGAGAACTTTAAGACACTTTCAAAAAAAGGTTTTTATGACGGATTGACCTTTCATAGGGTACTCCCAAATTTTGTCATTCAGGGCGGTTGTCCGGTTGGAAACGGCACCGGTGGACCGGGTTATAAAATAGATTGCGAATTGGATGGAGATAACCAATACCATGACCGAGGCGTCCTTTCAATGGCCCATGCAGGTAAAAATACCGGCGGTTCCCAATTCTTTATCTGCCATAGCAGAGACAACACCAGCCATTTGGACAGAAGGCATACTTGCTTCGGGAAGGTAGTTGAAGGACTTGAAGTCATCGACCTAATCCGTCAAGGAGATAAAATAGAAAAAATCGTCATTACGGAAGAATCGGTTTCAGAATAATGCACCGGCTATAGTGGCCGTCATCAAACAGGCTAAGGTTGCTGCCATTAAAGCCCGCATTCCAAGTCTTGAAAGATTACCTTGTTGGTTGGGTGCTATACTACCGATTCCGCCAACTTGGATGGCTATGGAACTGAAATTTGAAAACCCACATAGGGCATAAGTGGAAATCACAATGGATTTGGCTGACAGCATGTCAGCCGATTTCATTTCCGCCAAACTCAAATAGGCTACAAACTCATTGATTACAGTTTTTTGGCCCAATAAAGAACCTACTTGAAGAGTTTCACTCCAGTCCACACCTATAATCCAGGCAAATACCCGAAATACCTGACCAAGAATATATTCCAAGGAAAAACCTGAAAATTGTCCTCCAGTGGATGAAATCACCAGTTTGTTAAGTCCGGTATATTCTCCTATCAATCCAGAAAGAATAAAGTTGAGGGCAGCGATCACTGCAATAAAAGCCAATAACATTCCTCCTACATTCAATGCCAGTTTTAATCCTTCTGATGCTCCTATGGACATGGCATCAATCAGGTTGACACCCATATTTTCGCCGCTTACTTCAAGCTTATCATTGACGATTTCTTTATCCGTTTCGGGAATCATGATTTTGGACATCACAATGGCCGCAGGGGCATTCATGATACTCGCGCCAAGAAGATAAGCAGCAAATCGGCTCTGTTCGGCAAGACTGTCCCCACCCAAAAAGGCCACATATCCTGCAAGCACCCCTCCGGCAATAGTCGCCATACCTCCTGTCATCAGACACATCAACTCGGACCTTGACATGGTTGGAATAAAAGGCCTGACCAGTAAAGGGGCCTCTGTCTGTCCAAGAAATATATTGCCAGCCGCAGACAGGCTCTCAGGGCCCGATAAGCGCATGGTACGGGACATCACCCAAGCAATTGCAAAAACCACTTTTTGTAAAACTCCCAGATAATACAATCCTGCCGAAACAGTGGAAAAGAAAATAATCGTTGGCAAAACCTGAAAAGCAAAAATAAATCCAAATGAATTGGTAGCCAGGTCACCAAAAATAAATACTGCTCCATCTGCGGAGAAACTCAGAAACTTGACAAATGCCCTAGACACCAAAGCAAATATCTTTGCGACAAACTCAACCTTGGTAATCAAAAAACCAAATACCGCTTGAAGTATCACTCCAATGCCGACCAATCTCCAATCCACTCTTTTTCTATCAGAAGAAAAAATCAAAGCAACTCCAAGAAGGGCAAGAATACCTATCAAACCTCTAAAGTAATCCATCTAAAATAAAGATTAATTATATGTTATTAAAATGAATATCCCCCTATTGTAGGTTGTACCATTTTTCTATTCTGACGACCGGAAGACCGAGGACGGAAGACGGAAGTAACCAGCAAACCATGGTCTGAACTCGGATTTTCTAAATTCCCTTTACTTGTATCATTGCGGATAATCATATTATTTAAATAGTTTTTGATTCGGTAAACCCAAAGATCAAATCCCTTTCGTTTTTAAAGAAGAAAGCCTGGCTTAAACCAGGCTTAAAATCAGTTTCTTCTGTTTATCTCATCCCGTATCCTGGCTGCTCTTTCATAATCTTCATTATTGATGGCTTTGTCTAGCATTTGGTTCAATTTATCTAAACTGAAATCTTTTAGTGAATCTGAACCACGCGACGTAGTACTGCCCGACCTACTTGGTTTGACCTGTTTTTGTTGTTCTTTTTTCTCTTCTTCTTCATTGAACTCAATGGCCGCTTCTGACATCACTTTTGAAACACAATAGATAGGCGCATCAAACCTCACTGCAATGGCTATCGCATCAGAAGGTCTTGCATCGATTTCAACAGTTTTGGAAGCACTTTTGCAAATAATTTTTGCATAAAATACTCCTTCCCTCATATCAGAAACCAATATTTGGTCAATAGAGAAATTAAAATTGGATGAAAAAGACTTAAACAAGTCATGCGTCATGGGTCGGTTAGGAATAATTTTCTCTATCTCAATAGCAATAGCCTGTGCTTCAAACATGCCTATGACAATAGGAAGTCTCCTACTACCTCCGACCTCTCCCATCACCAAGGTGAATGACCCTGATTGAGAATGATTTGATGATAATCCAAGAATTTCTAATTCGATAATATGGTCCACAGAAATTATTTTTGGGCTTTGACAGCTTCAGTTAGTTTGGGTAATATTTCAAATGCATCTCCAACAATCCCATAATCAGCTGCTTTGAAGAATGGTGCTTCCGGGTCTTTGTTGATTACTACAATGTATTTTGAAGAATTCACACCCGCAAGATGTTGAATAGCACCCGAAATTCCAACTGCTACATACAAAGTAGGGGCAACTTTTACACCTGTCTGACCAACATGTTCATGATGTGGTCTCCAACCTATATCCGAAACCGGTTTGGAACAGCCCGTAGCTGCACCAAGTTCTTTGGCCAGGTCTTCGATCATCCCCCAGTTTTCGGGACCTTTCATTCCTCTTCCTCCTGATACCACAATATCTGCTTCAGGCAATAAAACCTCACCTGTTGCTTTGTCTGTGGAAGTGATTTTTGTGGCAAAATTAGCATCAGCTATACTCAAAGTGACTTCTTCTACCTGTGCAGCCGTACCGTCTGTTTTCAGATCCACAGCATTCTTTTTTACAGCAAGTATTTTATGGTCAGCAGTGACTACCGTTTCTGCAAATGCTTTACCTGTATAAATACTCCGTTTGACTTTGTATCCTGATGTATTATCTGGTAATTCCACCACATTGGAAACAAGGGCTGCATTTAATTTCACTGCAAGTCTGGCCGCTACTGCATCACCCAAGGATGACTTTGCCAGAACCAGAGTCCCTGCACCCACTTGATTGTATACTTGGGCAACAGCATCTGCATGGGCCTGAATGATACCTTCATTTAATTTATTGTCATTGACGTGGATAACTTTGGAGGCTCCTGCAGAACCGACCTTTCCCAACTCATCAGCGGAAATCGATCCCAAAGCCACTGCTACCACCTCCCCAAAGGATAATTTATCCGATAGGGCTTTACCATAGGAAACAGCTTCCAAACTTGTTTTTTTGACGGAACCTTCCGCATGTTCTATATATACTAAAACTGACATAATATCTTTATTTTCAACTGATTAAATATAATTACTTAAAGCACTTTTGCTTCATTTTTCAAAAGCCTTACCAACTCAGGAACATTGTCTTTGTCGACCAATTTAACCGAGCCTTTTGCAGGTGGCAATTGATAGGCTATGACTTCGGTATTGACTCCGTCGACGCTGGCTTCCACCACCTGTAATGGTTTGGTCCTAGCAGACATAATGCCTCTCATATTTGGAATTTTCCACTCGGCAATGGGTTCCTGACATCCCGCAATTAAAGGTAATTTTGCCTCAAGATATTCTTTTCCTCCTTCGATCTCTCTCGCCATTTTGACGATATCTCCATCCACTTCCAGTTTCATGACAGGAGATACAGAAGGCATTCCCAACAACTCACCAACCATTCCATGAACCATTCCTCCGTTGAAATCTATAGATTCTCTTCCCATCATGATGAGGTCATATCCATTTTCTTTTGCGATGGCAGCAATCTGATTGGCGACAAAAAGTGAGTCCTTTGGAAATGCATTTACCCGGATGGCATCATCTGCCCCTATTGCCAAAGCTTTTCTCAAAGTTGGTTCCGTTTCTGCCTCCCCTACATTCAGCACCGTCAAACTAGCACCAAGTTGGTCTTTCAATTCAACAGCTCTTGCCAATGCATAATCATCGTAGGGACCAATGATGAACTGAACGCCATTTTTATCAAACTTGGTATTGTTGTCAGTAAAATGGATTTTGGATGTGGTATCCGGAACGTGTGTAATACAAACAAGAATTTTCATGATGTATATTTAGGTTATTTATTTTTAAATTTGCGTGAATTTAGTCATAAGGCCATAATTAAAAAAAGAATTCATGAGCAAATTGTCCCGCATCGAAATGCTGAAAATCTTTGCTGAACAAGAACCACAAAATCCTTTCAATTGGTATGCATTGGCCTTGGAAAATCAAAACAGCAATCCTGATAATGCTGAAGTTTATTTTAATAAACTCCTGGTGGAACATAAGGTTTACCTTCCTACCTATTTTCATGCTGCTGCTTTTTTTCATGAATTAGGAGAAATTGACAAAGCCAAAGAAATTTATGAAAAAGGAATCAGTTTGGCAAAAGAGCAAAAAGATGAAAAAACCCTCAAGGAGTTGAAAAACAGTTACCAGAATTTCCTGTTTGAAAATGACCTTTTCTGAAATTGTTCAATCTTTGTGGAGAAAATTGGCATTTTCAGAAAGGGGAATGACATCGGTTTCTGCTTCATCCCGAGGTACGAGGGATCTCCAGCGGTACAATTAGACGGTTGAATTACTGGAAAAACTTAACCTTTTAACCCAAAATCATGCTTTTCCTGAACCTCATGAGACCCCGAATCCCATCGGGATCAGGGTGACGCTTGCCTTAAGAAAGTCTGCCAGCTCCCAAATCTGTCATTGTAAAATCCTGATCACAATTTTTCCGGTTTGGAGACCTTCTTTCATTCGGTCAAAAGCTTGTACAAAATCTCCCATTTTGAATATTTTATCAATAACTGGAACAATATTTTTTCCCTTTACCAATGCCAACATCTGCTCAAAATCAAGATCACTACCCATGGTACTGCCTATCAGTTGGATCTGATTCCAAAAGACCTTTCTGGCCTGAAATTCTTTTGGATTGCCTTTGGTGGCTCCATAAAAAACAATTCGACCTCCCGGCTTAATCACCTTAATCAAATGATCAAGTGTATCTCCCATAGCACTGTCAATGATCAGGTCAAAGCCTCCTGTTTCCTCCGAGGCAATATCAGACCAATTGTCATCAGTGTAGTCAAACCCGTTTTCTACCCCTAGTTCCTTTGCCTTCTTGATTTTCTCAGCCTTACTGCTATTCACATAGACTTTTGCTCCATTGGCCAAGGCAAACTGAACTGCAAATTGGGCCACTCCCCCACCAAAGCCTGTCACTAAAACTTTATTCCCTTTTTGCACTTGTCCCTGAACACAAACTGCCCTGTAAGCCGTCAATCCTCCTAAAGGCAACCCTGCAGATTCGGCCCAATTTAAATGGTCAGGCTTTAAGTGAACCCTATCCACAGGTACTTTTACATATTCGGCCAAGGTGCCGTTATCCGGCATTCCCAATATCTTAAAATCTTTGGACTGCACCCTTTGATCATCACCCCAATTCATTGCAGGATTGATGATTACTTCCTTGCCAACCCAAGATGAATCCACTTCAGCACCAACCTCAGCAATGGTGCCTGCACCATCTGAACCCAATACCACTCCGTTTTTCAGATTTGGATACAAACCCTGCCTGCACCATTCATCCCTATGGTTTATAGCGGCTGCTTTTACATGCACCAGTACATCATTCGACCCAAGATCAGGAAGGTCTATGTCGCTTAGTTCAATTTTATCCAATAATTCGAGATTGAGGGTTATTGCTTTCATGGGTATGGGAGTTTGGAAGTATGGAAGTAAGAAATTGTAAGTATCAGTTTCGCAGCAGGCAAGACAACCTTTGAGGTCTTTTTTCAGACCTCGAAGGTTTTAACACTAGGAAAAAGGTCCAAAGTTCCTATTGAAGCTTACTTGTATTCTTAAGACCTTCGAGGTTCAAAAAAAACCTCAAAGGTCAAGCATCTCGCTTCTTGTTTCTTGGCTCTTTTATCTTGTATCTTGCCTCTCGCATCTCGTCTCTCGCTTCTCAAAATGGTGCCGACTCTCCACTACCCGCTCCACCTGGGAAGGGTTCATCAAAATCACCCCCATTGGCTTTACTTTGGACCCTGATCATATTGCTGGAATCAAAATCCTGTCCACCTGCACTACTTGGAAACTTACTTCCATAAAGTGCATCTTGGGGTTTGTAAGGTATATTCATCTCTAAGTCGGTGAACTTAGTGTATTTACCGATAAATCGTAGTTTGACAGTATCCAAGGATCCATTTCTATGCTTGGCAATGATTACTTCCCCGACACCTGCTGTAGAAGCACCGTCTTCATCTTCGGTGATGCCATAGTATTCAGGACGGTAAAGGAACATCACCATATCCGCATCCTGTTCAATCGCACCTGATTCCCTCAAATCTGAGAGTTGGGGCCTCTTGTCTCCTCCCCTGGTTTCTACAGCCCTGGAAAGCTGTGAAAGGGCTATAACAGGAACACTCAGTTCTTTTGCGATTTTTTTCAAGGCCCTTGAGATACTTGCAATTTCCTGTTCCCTGTTTCCTCCTCCCCCGGATTTGGAATCACCTGACATCAACTGCAGGTAATCGACCACAATCATTTGGATATCATGTTGGGCTTTCAGCTTTCGGCATTTTGCCCTTAATTCCAATATAGAAAGCGCAGGGGTATCATCGACAAACAATGGGGCTTTCGAAAGATTGCCTGTTTTATAGACAAGTTGCTGCCATTCGTGCTCGGCAAGGTTTCCTTTTTTGATCTTTTCGGAATCCAATTCAGCTTCTGAGGATATCAATCGGTTGACCAACTGAATCGAGGACATCTCCAATGAAAATATTGCCACGGGACGGTTATGGTCTACGGCAGCATTTCTCAATACCGTCAATACAAAAGCTGTTTTCCCCATAGCGGGTCTTGCTGCAATGATGACCAAATCTGACTTCTGCCAACCTGAAGTAACCCTGTCCAAAGCAGTAAATCCACTTGGAACACCTGTGAGACCATCTTTTTGTCCTTTTTTGGACTCCAATTCCACGATGGCCTCTTTCAGGATAGATCGCATATCGGAATAATTCTTCCGGATATTTTTTTCTGAAATTTCAAAAAGGGACTGCTCCATTTTATCCAAAAGCTCAAAAACATCCGTAGTATCTTCAAAAGCTTCTCTTTGGATTTCGGAGGAAATGCTGATGATTTCACGCTTCATGGACTGTTCCGTGATGATTCTGGCGTGAAATTCAATGTTAGCAGCTGAGGAAACTTTGGAGGTAAGTTCGGTGATAAAAAAAGCACCACCTGCCATCTCCAATTGACCTTTCTTGCGCAATTGGTTGGTGACTGTCAACAAATCTATGGGCTGACTATCCGAGAAAAGATCAAGGATAGCAGAAAAAATAACCTTGTGTGCTTCTTTGTAAAAGCTTTCAGGTTTCAAAATATCCACAACAGCAGTAAGTGCATCCTTTTCCAACATGAGTGCACCCAATACAGCTTCTTCTAAATCTATGGCCTGAGGAGGTAATTTCCCCATTCCCATGGGGCTCCCCAAATCAGGTTTTCTCTTTCCAACTATTCTGTCTTTTCCTGTAGGTCTATTCTCTGCCATAACCACAAATGTAGCCCCTTTGCCCCAATCTTTTTGAACAATTTATTAACGTCTTATTAACGAGTTATTCACAATTCAAATTGTACTGGTCGACTCGATTTCGACAATTGTACGGTAGAGAGGTGGATTTAACACGACCGATCCAATAACAGGTTCAAAAATCATATAGAGACTTCTCCTTGTCACCTCGACGGCAGGAGAAATCTACTATGCCCACCACTGCTAAAACCCAACAAGTAGGCCCAACATCCATCACCCCCTCACCTTCGCAATCAACTTCTCTGCGCACCGCTCCCCATCCATAGCCGCGGATACAATTCCTCCGGCATAACCTGCCCCTTCAGCGCAGGGATAAAGGCCTTTGATGATGGGATGTTCGAAGGTTTCTTTGTCCCTTGGAATCCTTACCGGAGAGGAAGTCCTGCTCTCAACTCCGATGATTTGGGCCTCGTTGGTCAGGTAACCTTTCATCTTTTGGCCAAAAGCAACCAATCCCTGTTTCAATCTTTGTGCAATAAACTCAGGTAATACTTCATGCATGTCTACCGACAATAATCCGGGTTGATAGGAAGTTTCCAACAAACTTTTACTGGTCTTTCCATGGGTGAAATCCACCATCCTTTGGGCAGGGGCAGTTTGGGTCTCCCCTCCTGCTCTCCAAGCCCTTTGTTCCACCTCAGCCTGAAACATCATGGCAGCCAATGGCCCATATTTCTGGTATTGCGGGAGATCTTCCAACTCAACCGCTACCACCATCCCCGAATTGGCAAATTTGCTGTCCCGCCTGCTTGGACTCATGCCGTTCACTACAATTTCTCCGGGTGAAGTGGCCGCCGGAACGATAAATCCTCCCGGGCACATGCAAAAAGAAAATACACCACGCTGTTTTCCCTGATACATAGTCTGATGAACCAATGAATAAGAAGAAGCAGGTAAATAAGACCCCCTATCCACCGCACAATGGTATTGTATCCTGTCAATTAAAGATTGAGCATGCTCAATTCTTACCCCCAAAGCAAAGGGCTTGGCTTCAATCAAAATCTTTTTTTGATGTAACAAATGAAAAATATCCCGGGCTGAGTGTCCTGTTGCCAAGATGACGCCAAGACCCAAAATCTTTTCTCCATCTTGGGTAATTACTCCCTTGATTTCATTGGCATCCAAAATCAGGTCAGTCACTTTGGTTTCAAAAAGCACTTCTCCCCCAGCCTGAAGAATACTTTCCCTAAGTTCTGCTACCAATTTTGGAAGTTTATTGGTGCCAATGTGGGGGTGGGCATCAACCAATATTTCTTCTGTAGCCCCATGGGAAACCAATATTTCCATGATGCGGCGGATGTCACCCCGCTTTTTGGATCGGGTATATAACTTTCCGTCTGAATAGGTGCCTGCCCCGCCTTCACCAAAACAATAATTGGATTCGGGATTGACAATATGTTCCTTATTGATCGCTGCAATGTCACGCCTCCTCGCCCGAACATCCTTCCCCCTTTCAATCACAATGGGCTTAAGCCCCAATTCAATGACCCTCAACGCTGCAAACATTCCTGCAGGCCCTGCACCCACAATAATCATAGGATCAGCATTACTGACATTTTGATAAACTTTGGGAGAAGTTATAAAAGGAGTTGGGGGTTCTTTAATAAATACTTCGGCAGTCACATTGACTTTGACCTGCCTGCCACGTGCATCAATCGACCTTTTCACCTGCCGGGCGATGGCATCAGAGTCATGGGATTTCAATCCCAATCGCTTCAATGCCACTTCC
The DNA here is from genome assembly GCF_015476655.1 of Aquiflexum lacus. GTDB lineage: Bacteria > Bacteroidota > Bacteroidia > Cytophagales > Cyclobacteriaceae > Aquiflexum > Aquiflexum lacus. The sequence goes on along the minus strand of NZ_JABFHF010000011.1, from coordinate 3,362 downwards.
TGAAAAACCTCCTCATCATATGCTTCCTGAGGAGTTAATTGTAATTGTATTTCTTTTTTCATCGTGTAAGGTTTTTATCCTTAAAATTGAGATGTTAGATGTGAGACACAAGACGTAAGATTTATGACTCAAAACTCAAGACAAATTTACATTGAATGTAGTATGAAATTTGAAATAGACTTGTCCTTGTCACCTCGACGTCAGGAGAGGTCTAATTCCTAAGACTGAATCGATTTCTTCCGCCACAGTCAGGCTTCTTAATTACGGACACCTCAGGCAGGCGAAATGACAAGGATAGGCGAGTCTCAATTTTCTTATCCAATCGAATCAAATCCCCGAAATCTCTCTACTTAGCATCCTTTACATCACATTTCAACAAAACCTCAATCTTACAACGGACCCAATCTTGTGTCTTGGCTCTTGTTTCTTGGCTCATGTTTCTCGTATCTCGCCTCCCGCTTCTCGCTTCTCCCTTCTTTGTACTTGGTTCATTGTACTTTGTACACCCATCATTCCTCCCCAAACACTTCCTTCACTACCCAACCTTTCCCCCACTCTTCTCTTTCTTTTTCAGTCCAAAGTTCAGGATAGAAAATGACTTTTTGGAAACGGGGCGGTAAGTACTTTTGCCAATTGGTTCCTCCGGTAGCTGCAATGTCTACCGGGTCCCTTTGGAGATAACGGACGGCTGATTTGTAATGGGCCAAAGGCCAAAACACATTGGCTTTCAGGTCAAAGTCCTTCATCAGTTTGGTCAGCTCTTCGTCTTTTTCGGTGCAGGAAACATATTTCTGCCAAATGTTATTGGATCTATAATTATGGATAAACGCTTTAAGTCTAATTCCATATTTTTTCTCAAAGGTCTTCAATGTCAAGGTTTTTTCACCTGTTGCCAATTCCACTGCCCCATGTTGCCAATACAGGTTATCAAATAATTTATTGACATCAGATTCATCTTTCATTTTCTCCCTGATATCTATGAAAAGCAATTGCTGTACATCACAGGCCAGAATTTCGATGACCCGGTATTGGGCACTCTGAAATCCACTTGATGGCAAAAGCGACATCCTGAATTTCAGGAACTGTTCTCTTTCCATGCCTTTCCACATCACCGCAAATGAGGATATCAATTGGTCAAAATACATGTTGACCCTTTCCAGCCTTTCTTTGAAAAACCGGGCGTCTATGGGTTCCCTTTCTGCGATCTGCTCCAATTCCCAAATGATCAGCTTGAAGTAAAGCTCCGTGATCTGATGGTACATGATAAAGATCTTTTCATCCTTGAAGGATGTCCGGGGCTGTTGCAGCGAGAGGAGAATATCCAAATTGATATAATCCCAATAAGTCATATAATCAGCATACAATAGCCCCTCAAGGTAAGAAGAAAGGTCCTGACCGGAAGCCTTGAATTTTTCCTGAAGTAGCTCTATTTTGTCTAAAACGTCTTTTGGGTATTGGACTGGGCTCATGTGCGAATTTTTTGCTCAAATAGGTAGTTTTTTCCCCTCCTTCTTATTTATTTCATGGCGGGAAAGCAGCTTTTCGGCTGTAAAAATCCATTTAAATTAGCAATAAACCAAAAGTATATGGAAAGTACAGCAACTGTCCACAAGTCATTGAAGCAGGATATGTTTGAAGGAGTGGACTTTTATCAGATCGACGACCTCTTGACCGAGGAACACATCCTTATCCGTTCCTCCATCCGCGATTTTGTCAAAAAAGAGATCAGTCCTTACATAGAAGATTGGGCACAAAAAGCCCACTTCCCTTATGAAATTGTAAAGAAATTTGGCGATGTAGGCGCCTTCGGACCACAGATACCTGAGGAATATGGCGGCGGCGGATTGGATTATATCGCCTATGGTCTGATCATGCAGGAAATAGAAAGGGGCGATTCCGGGATGCGTTCAACAGCTTCTGTCCAAGGTTCATTGGTGATGTATCCCATCTATAAATTCGGTTCCGAAGAACAAAGAAAAAAATACCTGCCCAAATTGGCATCAGGTGAAATGTTGGGCTGCTTTGGCCTGACCGAACCTGACCACGGTTCAAATCCCAGTGGCATGACGACCAATTTCAAGGACATGGGTGACCACTACCTACTCAACGGTGCCAAGATGTGGATTTCCAATTCCCCAAAAGCGGACATAGCAGTAGTATGGGCCAAAAATGAAGAAGGAAGAATCCACGGTCTGATCGTGGAAAGGGGTATGGAAGGCTTCAGTACACCTGAGACACACAACAAATGGTCTTTGCGTGCTTCATGTACCGGGGAGTTGGTTTTTGACAATGTAAAAGTTCCCAAGGAAAACCTGTTGCCCAACAAATCCGGTTTGGGGGCACCATTGATGTGTTTGGATTCTGCTCGATATGGCATTGCTTGGGGGACATTGGGTGCTGCAATGGATTGCTATGATTCGGCTAGAAGGTATGCGATGGAAAGGATACAATTTGACAAACCGATTGCTTCCTTCCAATTGATCCAAAAGAAACTGGCCGAGATGCTGACTGAAATCACCAAGGCCCAATTGCTGGTCTGGAAACTCGGCAAGATGATGAATGAAGGCAAGGCCACCACTTCCCATATTTCCTTGGCCAAAAGAAACAATGTAGCGATGGCCCTGGAAATCGCCCGCGAAGCCCGTCAGATCCATGGTGGAATGGGCATTACAGGAGAATACCCGATCATGCGCCACATGATGAACTTGGAGTCAGTGGTGACTTATGAAGGTACGCATGATATCCATTTGTTGATCTTGGGGCAGGAGATTACGGGGATAGCGGCTTTTAAGTAAGAAGGAAGGTGGGAAGTGTTTCCCGCTAAGGCGCAAAGGAAAAGACCTTAAATTATGGGTGTGGTTATTTCCCACAAAGACACTGAGGCACAAAGAGAAGGTTGGAAGAGCATTTCTCTTATTAAAAATGGAGCTTCTCCAACCTTTTTTCTGATAGATCTTTGTACGGGGTAATTGCCATTACAGAAGCATTTTTTGGAACCTTTTAAAAAAGTTTGAATAACAAAACAACCCCCTCCAGATCTCTCCGGAAGGGGTTGTCCAATTAAAAAGCCATAAATTGTTATTCTTCTTTTACCAGTCTGCCTATCATCACCTCATTGCCCGCCTGTACCATAACTTGATACATACCTGAACTCAGGCCACTCAGGTCAACATTCCGGACAAAGCTGCCTTCCTGATGTTCCTGTTCTTCGTACACCAGCCTGCCTGCGGCATCGAAAATTCTGATGCCCACCGATCTCGCGCCTGACAGTTGGACAAGGATATTGGTTTCCTGTTTGGCAGGGTTTGGATAGATCAGAATTTCTCCGGGAGGAAGTTCTCTGTACATGGTAATCTCTCTGC
>NZ_JABFHF010000110.1 GCF_015476655.1 Aquiflexum lacus | reverse complement strand
TTTGCCTTGTCACCTCGACGTCAGGAGAGGTCTGCAGCCCGCCTTGATGTCATTTCCTTTCTGTAAATGCCAAATTTTCTCCACTACCAATGACAGATTTTGAAATTGATGGTACAGAACTACAAATAGCATTCAAATCTATTACAGAACTTTGCCTTGTCACCTCGACGTCAGGAGAGGTCTGCAGCCCGCCTTGATGTCA
>NZ_JABFHF010000010.1 GCF_015476655.1 Aquiflexum lacus | reverse complement strand
TCAAAGGGTGGTCAAGATAGCCGGATCGGTGGTCAAGATCATCGGAATCTACAATCAAGAGCCAAGATACAAGACTTGATACACAAGACATAAAGCTTGCCCCGAAGTATTTCGGGGACATAAGATTTAAAACTTGCACCGAGTATTAGGGACACAAAACAATAGAAGCGAAAGCCGAGATGCGAGAGCCAAAAGCTTGTCCCGAAGAATTTGGGGGACTTGAGAATCAATAATTGATATACTGCTTAGAATTTAAAAACCTTAGTCCATCAAGTAAAAACCTTCATGTTTCAGCATTCTGTCACTTGGGATATAACAAAGATGAAATTTATTAAGGAAGCAAAACTTGCCTCTCCCAAGCAAACTTTATCAACCTCAATCCAAAAAAAACCAAAACAATGGCAACTGCAATATTCAGCTTTTTCATCAATCCGGGTGTGACAAATGATTTCAGTTGCTTTGCGATGTAGGCCTTCAATAAGTCAATCATAAAGACGGTGAACAATATTCCAAAGTAATACAGGAAAACGTCAGTCGACCTAAAATCCTGCTTCAGGTTAACCAATCCGGCTATGGAAATCCAGAATAACATGACAAAGGGATTGATGCCATTGATCCCAAACCCTTTTAAAAAGCCGGTTGATTTTTTTGGTTTGGATATCATCATACCTCCCGAACTTATTCTTTCCTTATTTTTTTTGAAAAAGCCAGAAACCCCAAATCCAATCAAAACAAGCCCACCGACATAGCCTAAAATCACCTCAAAATTTGGATACTGTGCCAAAAAACTTACCCCAAAAAAAGTGATAATAACATAGATCAAATCACTTGATAGTATGCCTAAAGCCAAAATAAACGTATGGCGAAATCCGTTTTCTATACTGTTTTGAATCAGTGTAAAAAAAACAGGACCGATCATCGCGGACAGCAATAAACCCATGCTGACACCTTCTAACAGTGCCTGACTCATATTTTTACGCCATTTTCCTTCAGGTATTCCAGCCAACTGTTCATCTTTTCTCCTTTGAGTACACGTGGAAATTTATTTTGTCCGCCTTCCTTACCCTGGACTTTCAACCAACCATAAAATACAGAAGCAGGAACTACTGTCAATTTCACCTCCTTCAGAGCATGTTTCCTTTCCACTGCATAATCATCATTGAGGATTTTAAGATGAGCGTCTATTTTATCTCTTAATTCTGTCTCATCGACTTGATTGTCCGTACCGGCAAACCAATGATGCGCAAACAAAGTACCATGAGGTAGTCCCAAAACGGTAAACTCACGGATATCTAGGTTCATTTCCTCTTCAACCAAATGTATGGCCTTGTTCATATTGTCGACTGACAAATGTTCCCCGCACAAGCTTAGGAAATGTTTCGTCCTTCCGGTAATCACTATTTCGGATTCTTCCTTGGACACAAACCGAATCACATCCCCTATCTGATACCGCCATGCACCTGCACAAGTTGAAATCAAAAGGGCATAGTCTTTACCTTCCTCTATTTCGTCAATTTTCAATATCTCGGCTTTGGGATGGATCTCACCGTTTTCATCAAAATTACTTTCATTGAAAGGCACAAATTCATGGAAAATACCATTGTTCAGGACCAACCTCATGGATTTCCTTTCGGGGAGGGCCTGAAATGCTAAGAAACCCTCTGATGCCAAATAGGTTTCCATGTAGATCAAGGGCATTGCCATCAGTTTTTCAAATCCTTTTTTATATGGCTCAAAAGAAACCCCACCATGAACATAGATCCTAAGATTTGGCCAAATATCATGTATGGTTTTCAGTTGATACCTTTCGATGATTTTCTCTAATAATATCTGCAACCAAGCAGGCACCCCCACAATAATTCCAATATCCCATTTTGGTGCCATTTCCACGATCTGCTCCAACTTCTCTCCCCAATCCTTGTTTTTGGAAATCTGTTTCCCTGGTTTATAAAAAGTCTGAAACCAAATGGGAAGCCTGCCTGTCGTAATGCCGCTGAGGTCACCTGAAAAATACGTCCCATTAAATTCCAGATCAGTACTGCCCCCCAACATCAAAATACCTTTGGTAAATAATTCATCCGGCAAGTCATATTTCGATAAGGAAAGAATCTGTCTAACTCCGGTTCTTCGGATAGCCTTTACCATATCTTTGGAAATGGGGATATATTTGGAGGAAGCACCCGAAGTACCTGATGTAAGTGCAAAATACCTGATGGCTTCAGGCCAGGTTATATTCTTCTCCCCTGCTTTGAGTCTGTACCACCATTCATTGTAGATTTTTTCATAATTGTAAATAGGAACATGCAGGGCAAAGGCTTTATAAAAACTATCATCCCGATTCTTAAACTCTTTTAAAATCAGGTCAAATTTATACTTCCTGCCGAATTCAGTCTTCGCCGCTTTGATCAATAGTTTTTTAAGTTCAACCTTTTGAATTTCAAATGGAGAGCTGTATTCCTGTTCCAAAGAATCCCTTAATCTGATCCCTTTTTTTAGCAATGTACCCAATATAGCCATATCTTTGTTTTGATAGATTTTACCAAATTTAAAAGAATGAGCATTAAAGAAAACCTAAATAAAATAAAAAATACATTTTCAAATCCTCATTGTTTATTGGTGGCCGTAAGCAAGACCCAACCTATCTCTGCTTTGAAAGAAGCTTATGATTTAGGAATCAGGGATTTTGGAGAAAATAAAGTTCAGGAAATGGTGGATAAACAAGCGGAGCTACCGGAAGATGTCAGGTGGCATATGATTGGGCATCTACAAAGCAATAAAGTCAAATACATCGCGCCATTCGTACATTTGATCCATGGTGTGGATTCTCTAAAATTACTCCGGGAAATCAATAAACAGGCAGTAAAAGTAGACAGGATTATCCCTTGTCTGCTTCAGGTACATATCGCTAAAGAAGAAAGCAAATTTGGCTTGGATGAAAATGAACTGGAAGAAATAATTTCCGGGCATGAAATCCAAGACCTCAAAAACATCAAAATTTCAGGATTGATGGGTATGGCTACCTATACGGATGACACTGCAAGAGTCAGAAAAGAATTTCGTGGACTTCACCAATTATTTACGACACTAAAAAAAAGAGCGCTACCCCCGAATTTTGAAATGAAAGAATTATCCATGGGAATGAGTGGTGACTATGTCATTGCCCAAGAAGAAGGAAGCACCATGGTCAGGATCGGAACGGCGATATTTGGAGAAAGAAATTATAAATAAGATGATGAAACTGAATACCATTCAAATCGCCGGAATCCTAGGTGGATTGGCAGTGGCCATAGGGGCTTTTGGAGCTCACGGATTGGAAGCTATTTTAGATAGCAATGCAAGGACTGAAACTTTTGAAACCGCTGTCAAATACCACTTTTATCATGCCTTGGCCATTTTGGTGGTTGGAATATGGCAGCGGTCGGAACCGACCGTCAAAAGGCTAAACACAGTTGTTTGGATGTTTTTTATAGGAATTCTGATTTTTTCGGGATCACTTTATGTGCTCTCCTTGACAGGTATTTCCTGGCTTGGAGCCATTACTCCCCTTGGAGGCGTGGCTTTTATCTTAGGTTGGGGAATATTGGCATTTACTGCTAAAAACAAGTTGCATTAAATTCAAACCTTAAACTTTGAATAACATTAAATTTTCAGTCCCCTCCCTTAGTCAGATCAGAAAAACTTTTTTGGTTTTCTCAATTCTATTTTACTCCAATTTCGTTTTTGGACAAGATTCAGGAATTGTTGACAGATATCTTGGGCTAGACGGCCTGCTGAATGAAAAGTCGTTTTTTGGAAATCACCTTACCGGATTTGTTTTATTTGATTTGGACAGTCAAAGGATCCTTTATGAAAAAAACAGTCATTTAAACTTCATTCCTGCATCGACTACCAAGCTATTGACTTTTTATGCAAGTGTCATGGTATTAAAGGACAGCATTCCGGCATTTAGATATACTGAAAACAATGATCAGATTACACTTTGGGGAACAGGATTCCCTTCTTGGAAATATAAAAATCTTCCCCAACCAAAAATTTCGGAATTCTTAAGCCGCTACAAAACCATCCGGTTTTCAGATACAAACTGGAAAGATGAGGCTTTTGGTTATGGTTGGCAATGGGATGATTATTATTTTTCCTACTCATCCGAAAAGTCTCCTTTTCCGATTTATGGGAATTTTGTCACCTACTCCAATCAAAAAAGAACCCCGATTTCCAATATTTCCAATTTCAATAAAGTAGTAATCAATACAGCAAAAGAAATCAAACATGTGGAAAGGTCTTTCCACAGCAATGACTTTTACTTTAATCCAAATACCTACACCGCCACCAAATCAGAACTTCCATTTATCACTTCACCGGAGCTTTTTGCCAAATTAGCAGAGGTACAAATCAACAAACCGGTTGGCCTAAGTAAGGATCCGTTACCAGAATTCCATAACGTTTTCAATGGAGGTACATTAAGACCATTATGGGCCGAAATGCTTCAGGAAAGTGATAATTTTCTTGCAGAGCAATTTTTGCTGATGATTTCGGATGCGCAGTTTTTGGAATTGAATTCTGAAAGGGCCATTGATTTTATACAGAAAACCTATCTATGGGATTTGCCTGACAAGCCACAATGGGTGGATGGTTCGGGCCTTTCGAGGCATAACCTGATTACCCCAAGATCTATGATTACCCTGATGGTCAAATTGGAAAAATCCATGCCACGCAGCCAAATCATGAGGCTCCTTCCCCAAGGAGGAATCAATGGGACCCTGAAATACAATTTTAAGGCAAGAGCGCCTTACATATATGCTAAAACTGGAACGATCAGCAACAATCTCAGTTTGGTAGGTTATATTGTCACTGATTCTGGTCAGGTATATGCTTTTGCCTTTATGAACAACAACTACCTCAACAAATCTTCCGAAATCCGAAGGGAAATGGAAAAGGTGATGGTGTATATCAAAGAGAAGTTTTGAGGATTGTGCTGTAAACACCTTGTTATTAAACATATCCCAAAAGTCCACTATTAAATTTTGTATAATACTTACTGAATATCTAATTTAAGGCATGGAAAAAAGAAAATTCACTTATGCCGATCCAAGTATAATTGAAGAAAAAAGGATTAATGAAGTAAGGGCGCTTTCCTACCTGGATAGACTTGAAAGACTTTTTGTATTGATTGAAGTTTCCCGATCTATGAAAGAGGCATCAAAATCTAAGCTAAATAAGGATGCATGAACAAATAGTTGATATCTGGAAATACCTTCATTCAAATAATGTAAGGTATTTAACCATAGGAGGGTTTGCTGTCAATATCTATGGTTATAATAGAAGTACAAACGATATCGATATATTAATTGAAGACACGCTAGAAAACCGTCAAAATCTTAGAAAAGCATTTAAGGATATCGGATTGGGGGATTTCGAACAAATTGAAAGACTTCAGTTTTTACCGGGATGGACAGATTTTTCTTTAAACGATGGTTTCAAATTGGATATTATGACAAGTATTAAGGGGTTAGAGAATATACCTTTTAAGAGTTTGTATCAAAATGCTAATGTGATATTTGTGGAAAAAATTCCTGTCTATTTTATTGATTATGAAAATTTGATATTAGCAAAAAGAGCCACCAACCGACTAAAGGACCAACTTGATTTAGAAGAATTGCATAAAATCAATCCTCCACAAGACTTGGAAGACTAGTTGTTTGCAATTTTATTGATAATAATAAAAATAGATTGTTCTAACCTTTACCTTTCCTTAAAAGAAATTAGTCCATGAATAAAAGACTTTTCCTTAAATCTGCCGTCCTTGGTATTGGGGCGTTTCCTTTGGCTTCATTTCTCCCTATTTTGGAAGAAGCCAAAAAAACAGTTTTGCCCTCCCCCCTCCAAAAAGGCGACCTCGTCGGCCTAATAAGCCCGTCTGCTGCCACTTCCGAGAGGATCCAATTTGACTTTGCCAAAGAGTCATTGGAAGCATTGGGGTTACAGGTAAGATTGGGAGAAAACCTGAAAAACCGTAGAGGACACTTGGCGGGAACTGATGAAGAAAGGGCAAAAGATTTCAATACCATGTTTTCGGATCCTGATATCAAAGCTATCATCTGTATCAGAGGTGGTTCCGGTGCAGCAAGGATTTTGGAAAAAATTGACTATAAAGCTGTCAAAAAAAATCCCAAACCCCTTTTGGGCTATTCCGATATCACGGCACTGCATTGTGCCATTTTTTCCCAAACAGGTTTAATTACCTTCCATGGGCCTAATGGAACCGGCAGTTGGAACAGTTTCAATGTAGGACAATTTGAGAGGATGTTCTATGATCAGGAATTGATGCAATTCGAGAATGAACAAGTCAAAGGAGATGATCTGATTGTCAAACAAAACAGAATTCAGGTGCTAAGGCCCGGAAAGGCAAAAGGAAGAATTCTTGGGGGGAATCTTACTGTCCTTACTTCTATCTCGGGAACACCCTATTATCCTGATTTTAAAGATGCGATTCTATTCATTGAAGACATCAGCGAGGATCCATATAAGATTGACAGGATGATGAGTACGCTTAAACTGAATGGGACTTTAGGGAAAATCAAAGGTTTCATCTTTGGTCAATGTACTGACTGCACACCCGGAGGCGGATATGGTTCACTGACTTTGGATGATATCTTGGATGACTATATCCTGCCCTTGAATATCCCTGCTTATAAAGGTGCTATGATTGGTCATGTGGGGAAACAATTTGTGGTCCCGCATGGTGCAGAGATAGAAATGGATGCAGCATCAGGCACTTTCAAGATGACACATCAGACCTTTAAATCTTAAACCTTTACTATGAAGCATCTTGCAATAATTTCAATCCTGATTTCATCCCTGTATCTAAATTGTATGGAAAAAGAAAATCCCAAAAACCTAATGGAAGAAAAAACTTTTACTTATTTGGCTCTAGGAGATTCTTATACGATCGGGGAAGGTGTGGATGAAAAAGACCGTTACCCCAACCAAACAGTCGATTTACTGAAAGTTAAGGGTTTGGAATTCGAAAAACCAACCATTATTGCCAAAACAGGTTGGACCACTGATGAATTGGTAAAAGGTATAGTACATGCTGAAATAGAAGGTAATACCTACGATTTGGTCACTTTACTGATTGGTGTCAACAACCAATACCGTGGAAGACCACTAGAAAATTATGAATCTGAATTCAGAACGCTCCTTCAGGATGCCATCACTTATGCCAAAGGGAATTCAAATCGGGTTGTGGTGATTTCTATACCTGATTGGGGAGTTACTCCTTTTGCCGTTAACCGGGGGTCAGATCAAGAGAAAGTTGCAAAAGAGATAGATGAGTTTAATGCCTCAAAAAAATCCATCGCAAACCAACTGGGTGTGCATTACATAGACATTACGGAAGAATATAGGGAAATTGGAGCTTTACCGCAAATGGTGGTTTCGGACAACCTCCATCCAAGCGCCTTGGTTTACGAAAAATGGGCCCAAAAATTGGAAAAGGTCATTTTTGAGAAGATGGCTTTCTGACGCTGAAATCAAATTAATATTTTTTAACAGCCACAATTTTCAGCAAGCTGTTTTTGGGCAAAAAATTTGTAATGTGATCGGAAAATTTAAGCTATCATGAAAAATCTCATTTTAATCGGCCTGGGGATATTATTGCTTGCAATGATGTCTTGCAAATCTAAACAGGATATGGTTTCTAAGACGGTAGAAGAAAAAATCTTTTGGGTAAATAGTGCCAAAATACCCTGTTCTGGGGTGGGGCCTATGACTTGTCTTCAAATTCAGGAAGGGGATGAAATAGACGAAGGCAAATGGAAGAATTTCTATTCAAATATTGAGGGATTCGAATATCAACCTGGTAACATTTATAAAATCAAGGTCAACATTGAAAAACTCCCCGACCCCATCCCGGCTGATGCATCAAATTTGGGTTACAAATTGGTGGAAATTATTTCCCAAGAACCCGATAGGACACTGAGATTAACGGATATTTGGAAAGTCATTGAATTGGGTAAATTTAAAAATCCCATGGCGGGAGAAAAAGCCCTGACAATGGAGATCAATATTTCTGAGAGAAGGGTATTCGGATTTTCCGGTTGCAACACATTCAGAGGTGGAATTGCGAAAATAACTGAATCAGAACTGATTTTCGGGAATCTTGCAAGTACCATGATGGCATGTGGAGAACAGGAAAATAAGTTGGAACGCTTAATGGGTGAGCTTATTTCCGATACTAGATTCTACAAATTTGAAAACAGGAATCTCTATTTAATGGACAAGGAAGAAAATGTATTGATAGTATTCTTAAAAGTTGATTAATTGACCCATTTACCTTGAAAAGAAAAAAAGAGACTGCCCGTGATTGGGCAGTCTCTTTTTAAAAACAAAGTTTCTTGATTTTTTACTTCTGTCCCTTGGGAAGCACATTGGAAATCAAAGATACTTTTTCGATCGGCTCAGATGCATTGGAATAAACCCTTACAACCGAATTCTGCTTTCCCATTTTTCCAGTAGAGTTAAAAACCACTTTTAGTTCGCCTGTACTTCCTGGGGCTATTGGTTCTTTTGGCCAATTAGGCGCTGTACAGCCACAGGTTACAGCCACATTTTGAATCATCAATGGCGTATCTCCGGTGTTTTTGAACAAGAAAGTGTGCTCGACCTTATCTCCTTGGGTGATGTCCCCAAAATCGATGGACTTTTCTTGAAACTCAATCACTGGGCCAGCTTTTTCTTGGGCATAGGCGGCGAAGGTGAATAATGTTACCGCCATCAGTAAAATCATCTTTTTCATAGTTGATCTCATTTAGTTTAATTTTCTAAATCAATTGTATTAATGTAAAATCTTTGGTTAAAGTTCACCATGAACAGCTCTTTCTTCGCTCTGGTCATTGCCGTATACATCCAACGGAGATAATCCTGGTTGATCATTTCATCTGTCAGGTAGCCTTGGTCTACAAAAACTGCATCCCATTGACCACCTTGCGCTTTATGACATGTCAACGCATACGAAAACTTCACTTGCAAGGCCGAAAGATAAGAATCTTTTTTAATCAATTCCATCCTTTCGGTTTTGTTCGCTACATCAGCATAATCTTCCGATACTTGGCGATATAATTCCTTGTACTGTTCTGAAGTAAGTGACGGATGCGGGCTATGAAGGGTGTCCAAGATGACTTTAGCTTCAAAATATGGCTCCTCAGGGTAATCAATTAACCTCAGCTCCAATGTGGCAAATCTCAGGCCATACATTTCCTCAAACGAACGAATTTTAATTACTTCAGCAAAATCGCCGTTTGCAAGAAAACTGACACGGTCAGAATCTGCCATATAGGTATAATTGTTTTTGACAATCATCAGGATATCACCTGCGCTGATTTCATCTTCGAAAAAATGTATGGTCTGACGTATATACTGATTGTATTGCACAGCTGATTTATTTGACCTTGTCACGATAATGGTACTTTCAACTCCATATTTTTGGTAAGCATACCGCAATCCATCTTCCAGTTTTTCTCCTGTCATGCGGAAAAAATCCTTAAAGCCTTTTGTTACCAACTGAACCTGAGGATTTTCTAACCACATATTTCTCCTTAGCAAGGTGGCATTGTACAATATACCCGAACTCAATTGCTGTCTCATCACCTCTGTCAACTCAATCCCCTCTACCTGCAACCTGAAATGAACGATCAAATAGTCTTTGTCTAGTGCAGGACTTTCGGAACTCCCAACAGGAGGAAGCTGTGCAGTATCTCCTACCATTAATAATCTATTGCTAGATTCCTGAAAAACAAAATTGATCAGATCTCTTAGAAGACTCCGCCCTCCTATGGCTTCATCTGCTAGCATGGAAGATTCATCTACTATGAACAGCGTCTCTTTGTAGTAATTTTTTTGAAGTATAAACCCCTGACCCAAATCACCGATTTCACCTTTTGGTTTGTATATAATTTTATGGATGGTAAAAGCTGATTTATTACTGTAATTCCCCATCACCTTGGCTGCACGACCTGTAGGTGCCAACAGAAGTGACTTTAACTTCAATCTTGGCAAAGTTTTCACCAGAGCAGAAATCAAGGAGGTCTTGCCAGTACCTGCATAGCCTCTCAACAGAAATGTAGGGTTTTTTAAATTTTCATTTTTAAAAAACAAATCCATCTTTTCAAAAAAGGCCATTTGACCGGAAGTCGGTTCAAATGGAAAATTTCTTTTCAAAAGAAGAGAAGGCTTTAATACCGCTTCATTATCTTTACTCATCATCAATGACGAAGCTAAGAGATTAATGACAATTTTGGAAGAAGTTATCCATGAGAAATTTGGAGGAAGATTAAGAACTCGTGTAAATGGTATATTGATTCAAGAAGATAAGATTCTAATGATCAAACATCATATGGGGAATGGAAAATATTTCTGGAATGTCCCAGGAGGTGGAATGAAATTTGGAAGTTCAAGTACCGAAAACCTAAAAAGAGAATTTATGGAGGAAACCGGTATAGAAATTTCCATAGAAAATTTCCTCTGCACCTACGAATACTTAAATCTACCCCTTCATGCTGTAGAACTTTACTTTGAAGTCAGGCAAACCGGAGGTAAATTGCAAATGGGGATCGATCCAGAACTTCCAAAGGATCGACAATTGATCACCGAAATTGGATTCTTTGACACCAAAGAACTGGGTTCTATCAAAAATGAGGAGAAACACAGGCTATTTTGGGGAATAAAATCCATGAATGATGTGAGATTATGGAAAGGATATTTTAATTTTGAAAATAATTACATAAAATAGCATTCTCATCTCAAATACCATCAACTTTATTTACAGATTAAATCAATCCAAAAAATGACACTAACAAGAATTTTATCTATTGTTTTCTTAATTGCAGCTTTAGGTCTCGGATACATGTTATTCAGAAGTGTAGACGACGTAATGCAGGAAGAAAAAAGAATTGCAGCTACTGAGGCCAGAATAATTGAAAAACTTCAAATGCTCAGAGATGCACAGATTGCATACATTGCCACTAAAGGTGAATATGCAGGAACCTGGAATGAACTTAGAAACTTTATTGACAATGGAAAAATCTGGTTGGTGCAGAGAAGGGAAATCACCAAATTATTGGAATACGGTAAAGAAGAAATTACGGTTGAATTGGATACCTTAGGCTCCGTAGATGTTATGGACTCTTTATTCAATGAAAGAAAATATCCAAATTTCAATCTTGATAACCTTCAGGTAGTACCGGGTTCAGGCGGTAAAGAGTTTGAATTTTTCGCAGATAAGGTTGAAAGAAATCAAAGACAAATACCCGTTTTTGAGATCAGAGACCCTGATCCAATTAACCCAAAAAGAAGAGAGAACAATAAAGAAAAAGCACTTAGGGTTGGTTCAAGAACTGATTCATCTACTTCAGGAAACTGGGAGTAATCTTGGCTATAAGATCTGATAATATCATCGAAGAAAAGATTTACTGCGATAAATTTGATACACAAACAGTATCAAATTTATCGCTTTTCTTATTTGAGGACCATTATTTTTATTTTGCGAAAGATCAAAATAAAAAAGTACTGTGTATTCAAAGCCAAGAGTATGAAAGTCCAAGACTTCTCACCTTTAAACTCAAGGAGGAAAAGCTGCTAAATCTTGATGTACCGATTCAGGTATACAATCATGTATCGTCTTTTTCGCTCGTACCGGGTCCTCTTTTTGACCAAGCTTTATCTTCGGTTTTCTTGTTTTTTGCTGACAAGCCTTCGGAAAATTCAAAAGTGATTGACACAAGTCTTGAAAGCAATAACTTACACTTAGTAGGATCGATTAGAAAAGACCTTGCAGAACAGCTTTCAGAAAATAAATCTGAAATTAGTTTTCATCATGGTGCATCTTCATTTCTCTCTTATGTATTGAAAGAGAAGTTCAACCTGCTAAGCCAGGAGATTCTGATTTTGGTACAGAGAAACTATTTTTATCTTGCCGCTTTTTCAAACCAGGAAATCATGCTCTTCAACAGGTTCGACCTTGGCAATAAAGAGGATATCCTGAAATATATCATGGGCATAAGCAGCCAATTGGAGTTTAACAGAAACTATTTTAGACTGACAATATTTGGTGACCCTGAATTTCATCAAATCGATAAAGCATGGATTTCCCAATATTTTAAAAACATTAACATTACTTCCCCTATTCCAAATGTTCAGTATCATGACGGTGCGGAAAAATTCCAGAAACCAGCAGTATTTGAATCCTATTGGGAACTTCCGTAAATTATTGAAACATGAAGAAAACTGCAATATTTCCAGGTTCCTTTGATCCTTTTACCAAAGGGCACCATGACATTGTCATGCGGAGTCTTAATCTGTTTGATGAGGTAATTATTGCAATTGGGTACAATTCGGCTAAACATAATAGGTATTTTGAGATTGACCTGATGGTTGAAAAAATATCAGGAATTTATAGTGGCAACAACAATGTCAAAGTGGTGGTATATAATGAACTGACTTCAACATTGGCAAAAAAACACGAGGCAAACTTTTTGGTAAGGGGTTTAAGGAATACCACGGATTTTGAATATGAAAACACCATCAGTCAAATGAACAGAAATCTCAATGCTGACCTTGAAACTGTTTTTTTGATTACCTCGCCACAATTTGCAGCAGTGAGTTCAACCATCATAAGGGAAGTTCACCGATATGGCGGTGAAGTAAAAGATTACCTCCCTTACGCTTTGTGAAGTTTGGATACAAATTTTAAGAATCTTTTATAAAGATACCTCATGGAGGGATAAGAATTCACTAAGGCTACTTTTGCCTCATGGTGTCCCATCCAACGAATATCTGCTATCCCTTCTTCTTTTTGGGGCTTCATATCCACATCACTCAAACATTCCATAGAATACCAATAGGTTTTTTTCAGAATACTTTTCCTGTCATGTGTATAGGTATGCCATGTTTTACATATCAAAGGTCCAAGTTTGACTTTGATATTACATTCCTCCTCGACTTCTCTATGGGCGCATTCTTCTGGAGATTCACCCTTTTCAAACTTTCCTTTTGGTAAATCCCATTTATTCAATCTATGAATAAAAAGAATCTTATCCCCTTTGGTCACAACTCCTCCTGCAGCCTTGATGACTGTAAACCTTCCCTTGATAAAGGATTTCATCTTTGGTTTATCTTTGGCAACTACACTGACAGAGTCAAGATGCTTGAGCTTTCTTGTACGCAGAAGGTATAATAATTTGATGATTACATCATTTGTCGGCTCGATAATCAGTACATCATCGTGAAAATCACCGGTAGCAGGGATATCAAGTGGATGGTCATACACACACTCAAAAGTTTTGTCGCCAGGCAGTTCCTCAGGAGTAAATAAATCCAGAGGTTTATCGTTGATAAAAATCTTCATGACCGACGGAATTTTCTAGTTGGTTTTGAAATATTTAATTCAAAAATGCATAAAATTTTTAAGCCTGCACAATACCCGCTTACATTTTATCCCTTAATTTTAAGCCATGGAATTACTCAATCAAAAAACTGCTTCGGAAATAGCCACCAAACTCTTGGAAATAGAAGCCATACGACTTCAGCCGTCAAAGCCATTTACATGGGCGTCAGGATGGAAATCACCAATTTATTGTGACAATAGGCTATCCCTTTCTTACCCTGCTATCAGGAAATTTATAAAATTATGCCTCTCACAAGCAGTAAAAGAACATTTTTCAGAAGTTGAATCAATCGCCGGTGTAGCTACAGCAGGAATTCCTCAGGGTGCATTGTTGGCTGACGAACTTGACCTGCCCTTTATTTATGTAAGATCGAAACCGAAAGGACATGGAATGGAGAATATGATAGAAGGCAAAGTGATCCCTGGTCAAAAAGTAGTCGTCGTTGAAGATCTGGTTTCCACAGGCGGAAGTTCCTTAAAAGCAGTCGCCGATCTAAAAGCAGCTGGTTTAGAAGTCCTTGGTATGGTTGCCATATTCACGTATGGCTTTGAGGTCGCCAAGCAAAATTTTGAAGAGGCCGGAGTGAAGCTTATTTGCCTGAGTGATTACTCTGCTATGCTGCCACAAGCGTTAGCAAATGATTATATTGATGACAATACTCTGGCTTCTTTGGTAGAATGGAGAAAAGACCCTGCATCCTGGAATCCTTACAATTAAATAAATGCTTATCCAATATCTTACCTTTAAGAAGGTTATTCAACTTTAAAATTGGTTTAATATCAGTTCACATGCTACCTTCGGTCTTCCCACTTCCCTGCATGCGGCAGGCAGGCGTACTGATGAGCAAAGGAAATTAGGTAACTGATCTCATTGCAGGTAATTATAAATATATTCAAAACTTCTCCTCTATTCCCAGGCCAAATAGCGCAAAATCATATTTGACAGGATCTTGAGTATCAAATTCTCTCAATTTTTCTGTCAATTCTTTTGCGGTATGCCAGTCAGTCTGCTTCCTTGTGATCAATCCAAGTTTTCTTGCAACCCGGTCCACATGAAGGTCGCAGGGGCAAATCAATTGATAAGGTTTGATGGTTTTCCATATTCCAAAATCCACGCCATTCCCATCTTCCCTGACCATCCACCTCAAAAACATATTCAGCCTTTTGCATGCTGAATTTCTCTTGGGGGTGGCTACATGCTTTCTTGTTCTATTTGGGGCGTGAGGTAGCTGAAAGAAATAATCGTGGAAATTAGAAAGTAAAACTTCAACAATGTCAGTATCATGTGTCCATCCTATGGTAAAAGCATCTTCTAAACTCTCATGAGATTTGTAAAACCATGAAAAAAAATGGATGAAATAGAGCGTATCCAAATCATTAAAAGTCCGATGCTTGAAATTTAAAAATGGTTTGAGGTCCGATTCAGTATGATTTAAGACAAAATCATGCGGTGCATTGTCCATCATTGCCATCATTTCCAAGCATTTATTGATGATGGTTTTCCTTTGTCCCCAAGCTAAGGTTGCTGCAATAAAACCTGATATCTCTATATCCTGAGGTTTTCTGAACCGATGCGGAACCGAAACAGGATCTAATTCGATAAAACTTGGCTGATTATAGGTGGATACTTTCTGGTCCAAAAAACTTTTGATATCCATCATAGGGCTACTTTAACCTCTCCTCCCTGAATCCCGTCAAACCATTTAAACAGTAGGTTATTGCCTTTTTTCTCTGAGAGGTGCCAATCAAAACATTTGATATTGGTCAAAGGTGTAAGTTTATCAGAATCTGGATCATAAAGACATATATCGAAGTCAGGCAACTCCTTGGAGTCTGTAGAATTCCATCTTTCAAGCAATATCCCTTCCTCTATAAATCGTACTTTACTTCCAAAATAATAATCCTGAAGCACAGAGGGAATACCGTCAGTCCTCCTCAGTTCAAAACAGGAAGGTCCGAACATAATCTGTTTGTACATTTTTGCTTCAAGAAGATTGTTAGGTTGCTCCAAGGGTTTCCAATCTGATTCAAAAACCTCGACCGTTTCTTTTCCACTTCGTAACCCCGTCAATAATCTCGAAATCCATGAAAAAAAATAAGTCAAGCCAACTAAAATCAAACCAAAAGTAGCCATAATGGGATATGATATCACAAATATGACATTCCAGATAAACCTGAAAAAATGGTGAAATATTAATTGGATTTTTTTCATTCAATCAAATCAGTAAGAAATCTCAACAGGAAATCTTGCATTTACAGCCCTGAGTTGTCCATACGCAGCTTCCGAAAGTTTGATGATCAACTTACTATTGTCACCTGTATCAGGCAGCTTACCGACGACCCTGGCAAATATGGTGATGTCATTTTCTTCATTTCTTACTCTCATGATTGTCCCCACCGGAGCATCTCTGTGCAGCACCAAATATTTTTTATGATTACCTGTCCCTTCGATCAATTCAGCGAGTCCTGTTTGTTTGATGTTCTTATAGGCAGTATCGCCACCTTCATCTGATGACCGACTACTCAGCGTGGCATTGGTTCTCTCATTATTGATGATCACAGGAACCGAAGAAGTGACTACAGGGACATTGGAATTCGCTTCTCTTCCGACCTTGAGCTTTTGGCCAACTGAGATATTATTGGAAGCCAAGGAATTCCAAGTAATGATATCTTCCATATTTGCATCATACTTTTTTGCAATAGCAAACAATGTTTCACCTTGACCTACCGTATGGGAAATCCAATCTCCTGGCAGATTAGCTCCAATTTCTGAAGAATTTCTATTTGATGATGGCATGTCTTCTTCAGCTTTTTCTGAAGATTTTGTTATGTTTTCATTTCGAGGATTTGAAACAACCGCCTTTTCTATTGTAGAAGGAACTGTGCTTGTAGCCTCAGGAGGGGCAGTAGAGGTACTTTGAGGCGTTTCAACCTTTTCTGCAACTCCTTCAATAATCAAGGATTGCCCTACACTCAAATCTGTTCCTTGAAGGTTATTCCAATTTAAAATTTCGCTGACCGTGACATTATACTTTTTAGAGATGGCAAACAAAGTTTCGCCAGGCTCTACCTTATGCAGCTTGGCTCCCTCAGGTAATACTGCCTTGGCAATATATGGAACCTTGATCCTTTGGCCCAATTTGAGACCATCCTGAAGCTGTACATTATTTTGAATAATTTCATTTACAGCAACTTGATACCTTCTTGAAATGCCAAATAAGGTTTCTCTCTCCTCTACCTGATGAATGATGAAGGTTTTATCTCCAATTTTTTCCATCCCTACAGAATCTCTCAATACCAATTCTGATGCCTTAGCCCCAAAGCTAAAAGCAATACAAAATCCTAAAACAACTATGTTTTTCATAAAGTTTTTAAGCTACTTTTTCGTGTACAAAGTTCAGATTTATTTTTTCATTTCCAAGGAAAGAAATCACTGATCGCAATATTCAAGCCTCGTTGGAAGTAGAACGAAAAATGTCCAATTTATTTCAACTATGAGTCATTTTGAAATAACAACAAAAATTTCCCAAAGGTCAATTTTAATGATAGCATAGACACATCGGGGTTTTTTCAAAGAAACTAACTTAACTATAATCCACCTATCAAAAGAATTACCCCTCTAAACTAAAATCAATATTTTCCTATCTCAATTGCCCCATATTTGAAAAAAAACATAAATAACAAGAATGAAAAATAAAATATCTAACCGAATGTGCTTATTGGGATTGGGGGTTTTGCTGCTGGTTTTAAGTCCGCAGTTCAACCTTTTTGCCCAAAAGATTGACATGAGTCAATTCAAGGAAATGAAAGCCCGGAATGTTGGCCCTGCTGCTATGAGCGGTAGAATTACCGCTATTGACGCTGTAGATGACAATCCTACTATTATTTATGCGGGATCCGCTTCAGGGGGTCTCTGGAAATCAACTTCAGGGGGCATTACCTGGACGCCGATATTTGATGAGGAAAAAGTCCACTCTATTGGTGCTATCTCCATTTACCAAAAAAACCCAAATATCATTTGGGTCGGTACCGGTGAAGGTAACCCTAGGAATTCACTGAATATGGGTTATGGTGTTTACAGGTCTTTGGATGCCGGTAAAACATGGCAAATGATGGGTCTGGAAAAAACCAGGGCTATACACAGAATTATTGTACATCCCGATGATCCGAATACGGTATTTGTTGGCGCAATTGGATCTCCATGGGGCGAACAAGAAGAAAGGGGAGTTTATAAAACCACTGATGGCGGAAAAACCTGGAATAAAATTCTTTACATAGATGTCAAAACGGGAGTCGGTGAAATGATCATGGACCCCAACAATCCGAACAAGATCTTTGTCAACATGTGGGAACACCGTCGTTATCCATGGTTTTTCAATTCAGGTGGAGCCTCATCAGGTTTGTTTGTAACCCTTGACGGGGGAGATAATTGGAAAAAACTGGATGACAAAACCGGATTGCCAAAAGGAAACTTGGGAAGAATGGGCCTTGCCATCTCCAAAGCCAACAGCAATAAAGTCTATGCATTGGTAGAATCTACAAAAAATGCGCTTTATGTCTCTGAGGATGGTGGTGATAATTTTAAAATGGTAAATGACAAACCTGAAATTGGTGACAGACCTTTTTATTATTTTGAAATTCATGCTGATCCTAAAAATGCTGACAGATTATTTACACTTTATTCAAGGGTAGGAATAACTGAAGATGGAGGACGAACTTTCAGCCAACTTCTTTCTTATGCAGGTGTTCACCCGGATCATCATGCCTGGTATATCAACCCCAACGACCCAAGCCTCATGATAGATGGAAACGACGGCGGTCTGAACATTACCCGGGATGGCGGAAAAACTTGGTATTTTGCTGAGAACATTCCTGTTGGACAATGGTACCATATCAATGTGGATAATGAAGTACCTTACAATATTTACGGTGGCCTTCAGGACAACGGCAGCTGGGTTGGCCCTGCTTATGTTTGGCGACGAGACGGCATCAGAAACACCTATTGGCAGGAAATTCAATTCGGTGATGGGTTCGACGTTGTTTCTGATCCTGAAAATTCAAGATACGGCTATTCCATGTCACAGGGGGGAAATGTCACTCGATTTGACAAAGAAACAGGACACAAAAGAACGATCAAGCCTACACATCCGGATAAAGATGTGTTCTTAAGATTCAATTGGAATGCAGCAATAGCACAGGATCCTCATGATGCGGCTACAATATATTACGGTAGCCAATTCCTGCACAAAAGTATGGACCGTGGTGAAACTTGGGAAATCATTTCCCCTGATTTATCCACCAATGATCCTGAAAAACAAAAACAGCAGGAAACAGGTGGCTTGACCTTTGATATTACAGGGGCAGAAAACCATACCACAATCATTGCGATTGCTCCAAGCCCAGTAGATAAAAATGTGATCTGGGTGGGCACTGATGATGGAAATGTACAAGTAACAAGAGATGGCGGAAAATCATGGTCCAATACATCAGCCAAACTTACCGGTTTACCTAAAGCGAGCTGGATCCCACAGATCCAAGCCTCAAAATATGATGCGGGAGAAGCGTGGATAGTCGCTAACAATTACCGAAACAATGATTTTTCTGCTTATGCCTACAGAACCAAAAATTATGGCAATACCTATGAAAGGATAGCAGATGACAATAAAGTGTGGGGATTTGCCCTTTCAATCATTCAGGATCCAGTTGAGCCAAACTTGGTGTTCCTCGGGACAGAATTCGGATTGTATGTGAGTTTCGACAATGCCAAGACCTGGAATCAGTGGAGACATGGCTATCCCAATGCCGTTTCAACTTATGACATGGTCATACAGGAAAGAGAGGCTGATTTGGTTATCGGTACCTTTGGACGTTCCATATATGTATTGGATGATATCAGGCCATTGAGGGTTTTTGCTAAAAACCAAGGTAAAGCACCTGCCGGAAAAATAACAGCTGTTCCATCTTCGGAAGCCTATCAGGCAGAAATCCATCAGCCACATGGTGAAAGATTCCCGGCCGATGGAAAATATGCTGCTGAAAACAGGCCATTAGGTGGGAGATTAAACTTTGTTATCAATGATCCGGGAAAAGAGAAACTGGATTCAGTGACAGTTTCCATCTTTGACGCAGCCGGTCAACAAATCAGAACCATCAAAAAACTTCCAACCCAAGGTGTCAATCAGGTGATCTGGAATCTTGACAGGAAATCTTCTGTGGATACACCAATGCGAAGAGGAGGAGGAAGTCAAAGAGAGCGAGGTTTTTTTGAACCAAGCGGCGGTGATGCACTTCCCGGAACTTATAAAGTGGTTTATCAGTATGGCGACGCAAGTTCAGAGGGATCAATAGTAGTCCATACAGATCCTAGAATCAAGACGGATTTGGCAAGCCTTAAAGCACGTGAAGAATTCATCAAACAGACAGAAGTCTTGTCCGCTGAAGTCATTAAAGCCACAAGACAGCTTGATGATGCCAAAAACACAGTGGACAAAATCCTCACATTTGCCAAAGACGTCGATGATGCAGAAGTCAAAGCATTGGTAAAACTTGCCGAGGAGACCAAAAAGAAAATAGACACTACCCGAGAGGCATTCTACGGCCCCACTAGAGAAGGTCAGGGAATTGTCAGGAATTTGTATCCAACCACAATGACCAGATTATATGCCCCTAGAAGCTATGCCAACTCCTCTTACGGAGCTCCGGGACAAACTGAGGAAAGGTTATTGCAACAGGCCAAAGAAAGTGCTGAGGAGGCTCTAAAAGTGTGGAATGAGTTCTTTGAAAATGACTGGAAGGCATTTGAAGAAAAAGCCAGAAACACCAAGATTGATATTTTCAAGGAGATTGAGAAGGTGGAGATTAAATAGTTGGAAGATGGGAGACCGAAGACCGAAGTAGGTTACATTTAAATATTCAGACTTGAAATAATAATTAACCACCCCAGTAAACTGTGGTGGTTATTTTATTATTCCATCTTGTCGTAGACTAGTGTTGGCGCTAAGCGTATTCCGTAAAGTTTTTTATGGGTTTTTGGTATACTATTGATTTCCGGGTTATTTTTCGCAGGTACAGTATTAAGCCAATTATCATATTAGAATTAATATGTATTTTTATAAAAAATCTTGATAAAAAATGGACTACAGAGAAATAATAACCATCGAGCCAGGTAAAAGAGGGGGTAAACCCTGTATAAGAGGTATGAGAATAACCGTCTATGATATTTTAGGCTATCTGGCTTCCGGAATGACGAATGAAGAGATTCTGCAAGATTTTCCTGAATTAACTCTTGATGATATCAAAGCAAGTTTAGCTTATGCAGCAGATGCTGAAAAGAAAGTCAAGTTATCTGTCTAGGTTTTAATATTGCAGATGAAGATTTTAATAGACGAAAATCTGAGTTGGAGAATCAAGAAGTATTTTGTCAATACTATTGATGAAATCAAGCATGTGTCAGATGTGAAATTGTTAAATTCTCCTGACCAGGATATCTGGAATTGGGCAAAGAATCATAAATATGATATATTGACAAAGGATACGGATTTTTATTTTTTGAGTTCTTTTTATGGGTGTCCTCCCAAAATCATAAGACTTAATGTTGGGAATCTGTCAACCAACCTTATTGTTGAAAAAATCTTTATAAATTTTGACACTATAGAATCTTTTTTAAATCAAAAGGATGATTGCTATTTGGATATCTTTTGAGAAAAAAATCAAGCAAAATCATTTATAACCACCACGACCCGCCGACCAAAATCAAAGGAGAAATTACACTTTTCTATCCAATAGAATTTGAGAAAAGGGAAGACCTCCAACTGCGAAATCGGCCAATTGAAAATTGGTTAAATTATGCGGGTGGAGTTGCAAACTCACCCAGCCACCGGCGAAAGCTTATTCTACACCTAAAGGTGGCAGGTCGCCACGTTTTCGGACAATGATGAAATCCCCAAAGCATATCTGCAATACCTGTATTTTGACAATGATTATAAGTTTAAAAAATCCGGATTCAGGCAGGTAAGCGAGCAGGGGGTACAGCTTCTAAATATTAACCCGAATTTTCACCAAATCCTTGATGGTTGCAAGGCGGGTGGGAAGACAATCCGCCGGGCCGGCGCAGGCCAAGTGTGTAAGCCTAGGATCGGATTGTCTTGATTTTTTTGTTACTTTTTTGATCAAGCAAAAAAGTAAGAGGAAATAAGGAATGAAAACTTCAAAAATATTGGTCCTGAAAAAAAGGGATAACATCCTAAAGCTTTCAGGATAGGCTCAGACACTCCATTCCGAGGGGGATTTGCACCTTTGGTAAATCAAGGTAATGACCCCGTCAGAGCGTAGTTTGGCGTTGACGCCAGGTGTAGTCCCTTACAGCTGTTGGGCGCAACCAAACCTTTCGATCTAATAGAATTTGCAATTCGTGTTTCAAGAGTTAACTTTAGAAATGTGAAGACCTCAAACTGCGAAATAGGCCAATTTCAAATTGGTTAGAATATGCGGGTGAAGTTGCAAACTTCACCCAGTCTACATCAAAACTTTATTCTAAACCTAGGGGGGGTCAGCCCTACATTCCCAGTCAAATTATCTGGAAGTGTAGGCGTGGGATTTACCATTAATTTATCAAAATTTAGAAGATAAAAATTTAAATAGTATGAAAAATAATATTTTGTTTGTCTTTCTTATAATTCTTTTAGAAAGCTGCGACTATTGCAAAACTGCAGAAAAGATAGCTATGAGAGAGGTCATTGGAATTGTGGATTCAAAAAAGAAACTTGAATGGAATCGGGGAGAACAAACTATAATATATAAATCTGGAGCAAATCAAATGGAAGCATATGAAATTTTAAGGGATGAAAGCGGGTTATGGGATTTTGTTGAAAAGGGTGATAGTTTATTTAAACCTCTTAACGATAAAAGAATGAAAGTTTATAGAAATGGTGATTTAGCCGGAGAGTTTTTGATGGATATAGGTTGCTTAAAACATTTAAGAAATGAAAAATAATCTGTTTTGGCCATTCTGGCGTCTGAAAGGAAGTTCTTCCCATACAAATAAAGAGATTGAAGAAATATTGCTTAGGGATAAATCCTCAGAATTTTTTAATTTTTCATTGTTGAAGTCAAATAAATCCCTGATAACTATATCCTACAATATTATAATTGTTCAACTCTTGCAATTAAATTTAGTATTATCAGAATTTAAAAATGAACAAAGGTTGGTAGAGATAAAAATTAGGTTTTCGAATATTTTACTCGTAATCTATTTCCTACAGATAGTAATAGCTTTAGCTTGTCTGGTTTTGGCAGCCCTATATTTGAGTAATAGTGTTTTTAAAACACTTTTTATGGTTCTGTTAATTTTCATTTACTTAATTGTCATCATAAATTTTATATTTTTTAAATCCCAATTGCTTAAAAGATTAGAAAATAAAGGGTTAATTAACACATGATTAGAAAGACCATAAGCTGATAAAGTCTATATTGAAGGACATCGTAGGAGGTTATAAAAACTGCTTGAAGATCAAATTTTAGAATTGGTGCAGCGGACAGTCCTTATCTATAACCCCCATCTGGGTGAAGATTGGCGAAGGCGCTAGGTGTAGATTGCATCTACACCTTCTCGACTTTGGTTCTTTACAACATAAATAATAAAAAAGGCTGTAAATTTTGTTTTATGGTCTTTTATTTTGATATTTATATCTAGTTAAACCACTAGATATGGGATATAAAACCAAAGTCCAGCTCATCAAAAGACTGAAAAGCGAACAGTACTATGTCAATTTTCCGGCAGCCGTTGCCCAGGCCATTGAATTTACCGCCGGTGAGGAGGTCGAATGGCTCATTGACGACCATCAAAACCTGGTGTTGAGAAGAAGTGATTCTGCTGTGGCAGTGCTCAAAAAAAAACTGAAGACCAAACCAACCTGAAATCAATCTTCGATGCCATTTTTGACTGCTGCACCGGTGCCTTCAAACAGAAAAGGACCAAAGCCAGGGTCAATGAGCTCGCCCACGGCCTGCTCACCTGCACCGGACGGGCCACCATTACCGGAATGCTCATAGCAATTGGCAGACAATTTTTGGATTGGACCGCTGCCTACCAGTTGT
The DNA here is from genome assembly GCF_015476655.1 of Aquiflexum lacus. Lineage (GTDB taxonomy): Bacteria > Bacteroidota > Bacteroidia > Cytophagales > Cyclobacteriaceae > Aquiflexum > Aquiflexum lacus. The sequence continues at coordinate 165,900 of NZ_JABFHF010000010.1, read as the reverse complement.
TTTGGGGTTCCAGAATGAATACCGACAGGCTATTTGATGTCTCATTACAAGTTTGCCTCGAACAGCTGGGGCCCAAACAGATCATCGTTGCCCATCTGGATGATACGGTTATAAGAAAAACCGGTAAAACCATTGCCGGGACCGGTTGGCGCAGGGACCCCCTGGGCCCTGCCTTTCATACAAATTTCATCTGGGCCCAACGGTTTATCCAAATTTCCCTGTCCCTGCATGACCAGACCGATCTCAACAGTCAGTCCCGGGCAATTGCGGTGGACTTTCACCACAGCCCCAGTGTGAAAAAACCGGGCAAAAACGCCGGTGATGAAGACAGGCGTGCATTTGCTGAATCAAAAAAACAACAAAACCTCAGCAAGCAGGGACTGTCAAGGATAAAACTGTTAAGGTCCAGGCTGGATGGGCACGGCGCATCGGAAAGACAACTTTTCCTGAGTGTGGACGGCAGTTATACCAACGGCACAATATTGAAGGGACTGCCTTCCCGGGTCACACTGATCGGTAGGGTGAGGAAGGATGCGACGCTTAATTATCTGCCGGAATCGGAAAAAACAAAAGGCAGGAACAGGAAATACGGAGACCCGGCACCCACGCCCGAACAGATAAGACAGTCGGACGCCTTACCATGGCAGGAAGTAGCGGGATGGGCCGCGGGCAAAAAACATACCTTCAAGGTAAAAGTTGTCAGTTCACTTAAATGGAGAGCGGCCGGCCAGGCACGTACTTTTCAATTGGTGGTGATCAGCCCCCTGGCTTACAGGCTGAAAAAAGGCGGCAGGTTGCTGTACCGCAAACCGGCTTATCTGGTCTGTTCTGACAATGATATGGATATTGAAACCCTGTTACAGGCCTATTTATGGAGATGGGAGATCGAAGTCAACTTCAGGGACGAGAAAAGTACGAACGGTTGCGGGGAGGCACAGGTGCGAAATGAAATTGCAGCGGTTAAAGTCCCCCAGTTTGTGGTGGCAATGCACGCCTTTGTACACCTGGCAGATATTATACTCAACAAGTCAACTACCGCCGCTGTATTGCCAAGAGCTAAATGGGAACAAAAAAACATACACCTCAGGCCATCTACCAATAACATCCTCAACAACTTCAGGGGATGCTATGTGTTCGGAAAAATGGGGAAATCTTTCTCCGACTTCGTAGCAAAACAAAGGCTGATCACTAATGCCATCAATCCGATGATTGACGCAGTAAACCCACTTTTTTATATCCGGAGATAACCAAACTCCAGAGGGTGTAATTGCAAATTACACCCAGCCCATCACCGAAAGATTATTATACACCTAGAATGGGGCCGGCTCCAGCCAAGTGTGTGCCTAGGATCGGATTGTCTTGTCCCGAGCTATCGGGATTGTTACTTTCCTGCCCTCCGGGAGGCGGTTTTGATTAAGCAAAAAAGTAAGAGGGAATAAGGAATAAAAATCTCAGGAAAGGTATATATGAAATAAGGATTTGATTTTCAGGCTATAAGGATAATCTCAACGGCAAAATTGGCCTATTATAAATTAGTAAGAAAATAAGGGTGATGTTGCAAACCGATGGCTCGGGTTTAACCCAGTCACCATCAAAATTTCATTCTAACCTAATGGGAGTAAAGACAAGTGGTGTAATTGCAATTTAAACCTGGCGAGAGATTGCCACGTCGCACGAAGGTTTGCCCAGAAAATCTAAACCTCTGAAGTGCTCCTCGCAATGACGGTCTAGGTCACAAAAATCATCACCCCCCATAATGCTCCTCATAGTACTTCTGATAATTGCCTGAGGTCACATTATTCAGCCAATCTTCATTTTCCAGATACCAATCGATGGTTTTTTCTATCCCTTCCTCAAATTGGAGACTAGGTTCCCATCCAAGTTCCTTTTGGATTTTTGAGGCATCAATGGCATAGCGGTGGTCATGCCCTGCCCTGTCTTTTACATAAGTAATCAGTTTTTCTGAAGTGCCGGATGCCCTGCCGAGTTTGGCATCCATTTTTTGACAAAGCAATTGGACGATATCAATGTTTTTCCATTCATTGAATCCTCCGATATTGTAAGTTTCTCCTGCCCTACCTTCATGGAAAACCAGATCAATAGCTCTTGCATGGTCAACAACATACAGCCAATCCCTGATATTTTCTCCTTTCCCATAGACAGGTAAAGGTTTGTTGTTTTTGATGTTGTGGATACAAAGTGGGATTAATTTCTCTGGAAATTGATTGGGGCCGTAATTGTTGGAACAATTGGTAATGACGGTTTTCATTTTATAAGTATTGGCATAAGCCCTTACAAAATGATCTGAGGATGCCTTGGATGCCGAATAGGGAGATTGCGGATCATAAGGTGTAGTCTCGGTAAAGAACCCGCCGTCTTCCAATGAACCATACACCTCATCGGTGGAAATATGGTAGAACAGATGGTTTTCCAAATCTCCCCAATAATCTTTTGCTACATTCAGCAGATTAACCGTACCTATCACATTGGTTTTTACAAATGCCAAAGGATCAGTTATCGACCTGTCCACGTGGGATTCAGCAGCCAAATGGATAACGTCTGTAACAGCATGTTTTGCAAAAACAGCTTCTAATTCAGACACATCCAAAAGGTTTACTTTCTCGAAAATGTAATTTGGGCTACTTTCAATTGCTCTCAGATTCTCCAAATTCCCGGCATAGGTCAGGCAATCGAGGTTGATGATATTGTAGTCGGGGTATTTTTCTACAAAGAGCTTCACAACATGACAGCCTATAAAACCGGCTCCACCTGTGATCAAAATATTCCTTTTCATCATTAAATTTAAAAATTGAAAGATTGAAAGATTGGAAAATTGGAAATACTTTTTCGCTGTGGCGGATTGATTTTTCGATAAATTAATCTTATTTCAAGAATAGTAGAAACTAGCATAATCTAAGACGATTTTATTTTCCGTAAAACTCATTGTACCAAGCTACAAACTTGGCTACACCATCTTCCACAGAAGTATTGGGTTGGTATCCGGTGTCTCTTTTCAAATCCGTGACATCCGCATAGGTGGCTGGCACATCGCCTTGTTGTAGCGGCAACATATTTTTCTTGGCTGTTTTCCCCAAGGCTTTTTCCAAAGCACCGATATAGTCCATCAACTCAACAGGATTGGAATTGCCAATATTGTAGACTTTGAAAGGGGCATATGAACTACCGGGTTCCGGATTATCTCCGGACCATTCGGGATTTGGTGTGGCAGGTCTGTTAGCGACTCTGACAATACCTTCTACTATGTCATCGATGTAGGTAAAATCCCTCTTCATTTTACCATGATTGAATACCTGAATCGGTTCATCTTTTTTGATGGCCTCTATGAACAGGAACAAAGCCATATCCGGTCTGCCCCAAGGCCCATAGACAGTAAAAAACCTCAAACCTGTCGTGGGAATATTGAACAAATGGCTGTAGGTATGGGCCATCAATTCATTTGATTTTTTGGTGGCGGCATACAAACTTACCGGGTGATCGATATTATGGTTGGTGGCAAAAGGCATTTTGGTATTGGCACCATATACAGAACTGGAAGAAGCGTAAACCAAATGCTTGACCGGATAGGCCCTACAAGCTTCGAGAATATTCAAAAATCCCTGAATATTGGCCTGAATATACACATCGGGATTGGTCAATGAATACCTTACACCGGCTTGGGCGGCAAGGTTGATGACCACATCCACTTTTTCCTTTTCAAATATGGACATCATGGTCTCCTTATCGGAGAGATCCATTTGATAAAAAGTATAAGCTTCGTATTTATTTGAATGGACTGCTTTTCCTGAGGAAATCTTATTTTTCTCGATCCCACACTCCTCCAACCTTCTGTATTTCAGATTGACATCATAATAGTCATTGATCACATCAAGACCGACAACGGCATCTCCTCTTTTTAAAAGATATTGGGCGACATGGAAGCCTATAAATCCGGCTGTACCGGTAATCAGATATTTCATCTTTTTATTATTAAAATTGAAAAACCAAAAAAACAAATAATTTCAAAATATGTAACCGAAATCTTTATTTAATTTGAATTAAACCTATCATTTCATTTCGATTTTTTCCTGAGGCACAAATTTATTGTATTCTTCCAAAATCAGATGATGCATATTTTCCCTTTCGTATTTTTCAGTCACTTCTTCAAAAAGGTTATCTGCCAAGGATTGCATGTAATCTCTTTTCACATACGCAAATTCAAGCGCATCCCTTAACACCTCTGTTTTCCTGACAGGGAAAACCAAACCAGTCTTTTTATTGGTTACAATATCCAAATTGCCAATAATATTGGAACAAATCACGGGAACCTGCATCGCTCCTGCCTCCAAAAGCACATTGGGAAAGCCTTCTCTATGGGATGCATGCACCAACACATCAGCCAATGCCATATAGTGCGCGACATGATCTGTCCATTCGATCTGAACGATTCTTGGGTGATCTTGTATCTTTCTCACCACTTCCTGATCCAAAGGATTGAGGTCCTGTTCGAAAGAACCCAACAAAACCAATTTGGCCCTATCCGACAATTTGGAGCCAATAAAAGCATTTACCAATTCTTCTATTCCCTTATCCTTTACCAATCTTCCAACTGCCAGAATGACAAAATCATTATCTGAAGGCATAATCCTCATGGTGGCAGCCACCAAATGATTTTCCTTCAATGAATGCCTATTAAATTTCTTCAGGTCAACACCATTTGAAGATCCATGTCCTATGACTTTAAGTTTGGCAGGTTCCACCAAGCCTTCTTTGATGATAAACTCTTTGAGAGACTCCGCATTTGCCCATACTTCTGTTGCAGAGGCATAGGTGGATTTCTCCATTTTAATCAAAAGACTCTTCTTTTGTTTTTCAGCAACTACATACGGGAGACCTGCAACTGTATGAATACGGACTTTGACCCCTGCCAATTTAGCTGCCCACATAGAAAGTAAACCTGCTTTAGGAGTATGAGAATGAACGATATCTGGCTTTTCGGTTTTAAAAAGATTGTAAAGCTTCCAAAGGCAGACCAAATCCTGAAAGGGTGTGATTTTTCTGGTAAAGGGAATAATGTGATGGGCACAACCTTCCCTTCTTTCTATCTCATTGATTTCTTTGCCATCAGCACTGACCATACTCACTTCCCAGCCAGCATCCTTCATATATTTCATTTGACCTGACAAAAGCAGCTTAAGTGAGATGGGGACGGTTGTGACGCGGATTAATTTTGGCATTCAGTTTTTTGTTTTTAAAATGACAAATATACCTTTTTATTGCTTTGGGAATGGGAAATTTTTGAAAAAAGTCACAGATTCAATCTCCATCCTCCAACTTAAATACTTCATCCAGTTTAACCTGAAATACGTTACAAATTTTTAGGGCAAGTACAGTAGAGGGTACATATTTACCCGATTCAATGGAATTGATGGTCTGCCTGGATACCCCAACAGATTCGGCCAAATCCTGTTGGGTCATGTCTTTTTTGGCACGTTCTACTTTGACGGTGTTTTTCATATCAACTCAAACTAGATCAAAGCAAGTGTATTCTGCTGTTTATACATCAACCACCTGAATCTGATGATGAATGCCAACTGAATTGAAAACATGTTAAAACCCATGAATTCGAGATAACCTGAGTTGTAAAAAACCAAAGTACCAATTACCGTAAGCAGACCATAGACATAAAATGCTATAAGCAAGCTGTCCAACCTGAGCTTCTGAATGTATTCATCTTCTTGTTTTTCTTTCGAGAAAGCGATGAAAAACAAAGAGATAAAAGTTCCTATGATGGAAACTTCATTGGTGAAATTTTCATTTTCTGAGGCAAAAATGTCACCGACCCTGAAATCTTTCCATGTCAGCCAATCGAATTCGAAGTTATAAAAGCTATTTAACACCAATAGGAGAGCCATGGGCCAAAACAGGATCCATCCTATCATCTGAAATCTTTGAGGCAATAATATTTTCGTCAACATGGCAAGAAGGGTTTTAAAATTCTTTTGAGGCTTTCCAAATTTGATACTTGAATGCAACAAAAACATATGCACTCAATAAAAACATGACCAATGCAGCTGAAATCGGTGGACCTGAAATGTCAGAATAATCAGTTTTACCAAAAAAATGTATCAAAATCAAAACACCCAATCCCCACATCAACCAATAGAACCCTGTCTGAAATGCCTGTAGCCTGAACATTTTGATCATTTCATCTTCCTCTTTCTCTTTGGTTAGTATCAGAATAATAAATCCAATCGCCCAAAATGAGTAAGTAATTTCAGCAACGTCATTGCCTGAAATTTCTATTCCAATCACCTCTGATAATTGAAGTATTTTCAGGATGATCACCAAAAAAACAGGAAATGGAAAAAAGAAATAAGCCAATTTTGACCACTTTCTCTCCAACATCGGAACATTTAAGATTTTGTCATTACTCATAATTGTAAAGATATTTTTACCAAATGTAAAATAAACTTTACATTAAGTAAAATATTTTTTACAATTATTTTTAAATCATGAATCTCGCTATAAACCATTTTCCAATCTTAAAATTTTTCAATCTTCCAATTATTACCACTTCCTCAATTTTCAATCAATATTTTTTACCTTTATCCAATTATTTGCTCTCTTTATTGAAAATTCATTATGCTCAAAAACATTAAAATAGCAATCATAGGTTGTGGTAACTTGGGTACCTCTATTGTCAATGGTTTGTTGAAACAGGGTGATTTTTCACCACAAAATCTTCATGTGACAAAAAGAAATCCCTCCAACCTACTTTACCTTCAAGACCTTGGTGTAAGGGTTCATGCAGACAATATCATAGCTGCCAAAGAATCTGATATTGTGATTTTGGGTGTTAAACCTTTCAATGTCGCGGCAGTGCTAAAAGAGATCAAACCGGTTTTAAAGAAACAAGTTGTTGTTTCTCTTGCTACTGGAGTGACCCTTGAGGAAATGTTTGCTGTTTTGGATCCTGGAACAACTGCTTTTCGCGCCATGCCAAATATTGCCGCAGATATACAGGAATCGATTACCTGTATCTGTGGAAAAAACACTGATGAAAGAACTGAGTCCCAAATCACAGAATTGTTCAATAGCATCGGTTTTGCCATCACCATTGACGAAAGTCTGATGGAGGCAGCTACGGTATTGGGCGCCTGTGGGATTGCTTATGTATTGAGGTTTATGAGGGCGATGATTCAAGGGGGGATTCAGATCGGATTTGATGCCAAAACGGCCAATCTGATTGTTAACCAAACAGTAAAAGGGGCTGCTGAACTCATGATCCAAAAAGACATGCATCCCGAAGAAGCTATTGATAAGGTTACCACCCCTAAAGGCTGTACAATAGTAGGCCTCAACGAAATGGAACATCATGGCTTTTCCGCTGCCATGGTCAAAGGGGTATTGGCATCTTATGAGAAAATTGAAAAAATATAGTAATCTTATTCCTGAAACGACGTCAACTCTTCCAAACTGATTCTTCCTTCGTAGTAGGCTTTTCCGACAATAGCACCATAAACGCCTATTTTTTGTAGGTCCTCAAGATCTTTGATATTGGAAACTCCCCCACTGGCGATTAAACTTATTCCCGGAATTTCTTTTAAAATATCCTCATACAATTCGATGGATGGTCCTTGGAGCAAACCGTCTTTGGCCACATCAGTACAGATGACATATTTTATTCCATTGGCATAGTGATCTTTGATAAAATCAATCAGATCAACAGCTGTTGTTTCCTGCCAACCTGAAATAGCGATTTTACGGTCTTTGGCATCCGCTCCCAAAATAATCCTTTCACCTGTATACTTTTTGACCCAAGAATCAAATAGGATGGGATTTTTGATGGCAACACTTCCTCCTGTCACCTGATGAGCGCCCAAATCAAATGCCAACTCAATATCATCATCTGATTGCACACCACCTCCAAAATCGATCTGTAAAGAAGTTTCCTTAGCTATGGTCTTCAGAACCTCAGTGTTTACAATTTTTTTAGCTTTTGCACCATCTAGGTCCACCAAATGCAGCCTTTTGATCCCTGCATCTTCAAAACGTTTGGCCATGACCAACGGCGAATCATGGTATTCTTTTTTCTGTCCGTAATTTCCCTGTGTCAGGCGGACGCACTTTCCATTGATGATGTCTATTGCGGGGATAATTTGCATGTCTTAGTTTTAATTTGATTGAATATTGACCGATCTTGAATGACGGATGACCGATGTTGGGAGAGACGGAAGACGGGAGACCGAAGACCGAAGTTTGACTTTTTGTATTGGAGAGACTTGCTGTAATTTCTTTGGACTTGATTATCGCATCTCGCCTCGCTTCTTTTTTCTTGATTCTTGTCTCTTGATTCTTGGTTCTTGTCTCTTGATTCTCGGTTCTCGCATCTCGCTTCTCGGCTCTCGCTTCTATTTCTTGTGTCTGGTATCTAGCCTCTCAATAGATGTCTCCTGCCGTCGACATGACAAGGACAAGTATTTTCGAATAGTTATTGCATTAAAATTATCAAAACATCAGCAGTGTCTTTATTCTCGGCCCTCGCATCTCACGTCTTAGAAAGAAAATTCTCCAATATCCTCTCTCCCACCTTTCCGCTTTTTTCAGGATGTGCTTGCATGGCATAGAAATTATCTTTGTGCATCAAGGCTGCAAAATCGTGAATGTAATGTGTTTGGGCAATGGCGAATTCACTTAACTCACAATAAAAGCTATGCACATAATAAACATAAGAATCCTCATTTAAACCTTTCAATAAGGGTGTTTTTAAGTCCATGAGGTTATTCCAGCCCACATGGGGGACTTTGAATTCCAAATAAGATTCGGGTATAAACTTCTTGACTTTGACCGGAAACACGCCAAGGCAAGTTGTATCATTTTCCTCTGAATAATCACATAGCAATTGCTGACCTAGGCATACCCCAAAAAAGGGTTGTTTCAAACTGGGGATCAATTTGTCCAGCTTTTTTTCTTTCAAATACACCATGGCAGTGCTGGCCTCCCCTTGACCGGGAAAAATTACTTTGTCTGCTTTGGAAATAGCCTCAATGTCATCTGTCAAAACAGCATTGGCCCCCAGTCTTTCCAAAGCAAAAAGGACTGACTGTACATTTCCTGCGTTGTATTTGATTACTGCTACTTGCATAATAGACCTGAGATATTAGACGTGAGATATGAGACGTGAGATATGAGATGGGTAGGACTATTTAAAGCATAAGTGTCAAAAAGGAGTTAAGTGTACCAATTTTTCCAATTTTCCAATCCTTCAATTAATTACCCCTTCGCCGCCTCGGAGACCATTTCTCCCAAAACCTCTTCTATTTCTGGAAGGGATTGATAAAGCTGTTCATAACTTTCAATCACAAAATACTTGTCCTGAAATTTATCTTTCCAATAGGGTGTATTCAGGATTTTGCGGACGTTGTATTCATAATGTTTAGGCTCATTGGACAAACTGAATTTGGTCTCTCCAGCTGAACTCAATATTCCGGCACCGTATATTTTGAGTTCACCTTCTTCCCTGATCAAACCAAATTCTATAGTAAACCAATAAATCCTGGAGAGCAACTCAATCGCCCATTTATCATCAATGAATCTTAGAGCAATACCACTCAGATTTTCAAGAAAATCGACATAGGGCTGATTGGTCAGCATCGGCATGTGCGCAAAGGCATCATGGAACATGTCCGGTTCTTGGAGATAATCCAACTGATCCATGGTTCTTAACCAGGTGGAAGAACAAAAACGCTTATTGTTCATCAATCCGAAGAAAAGATCATCATCAATCAATCCTGGAACAACCTGTATCTCCCAACCTGTACTATTAGCCAGTCTTTTGTTGACATCACCAAAATCAGCAATCCTGTCAGCTGTAAAATTGATTTCCTTAATCCCATCCAAGTAAGCTTTGGAAGCTGCTTTGGGCAAGTTCACTATCTGTCGCTCGAAGAGGATTTTCCAGACTTTAAAGTCCTCCTCGGTGTAGGCACCATAATCCTGCCTCATTTTCTTCAATCTCGGGTCCGAAAAGACCCAATCTTTGGGTTTATTTGTCATTTTATATTTGGGCTTTTATTCTTGATTGTAAATATAAGGAAGATTTTAGACGTGAGACTTAAGACGTGAGATTTGAAACAGTCAATGTAACCTTTGAGGTCTTTTTTTGACCTCGAAAGTTTTTGTTTTAAGTTTAGAAACAAGAAATAAGATGCGAGAACCGAGAAGCGAGAGACGAGATAACTTAGTTGTAAATCATGAGATTTCTTCAACCTAAATAACTATATTAAATTCAAACTCTGTTGCCAATTCACACCTCAATTTTTCAATTTTCCAATCTTAAAATTTTCCAATTTTCCAATCCACTACAACAAATCAAACGTCTTTCTCATCGCAAAGGTCTTCCTTATCCAATCAGCCAAAAGCGCACTTTGATCAAAATCCAAAGTTTGTTGGCCGTCAGAATAGGCTTTCTCGGGAATCTCATGGGTTTCATAAATGATGCCATCAGCACCTGCCATCACCCCTGCCAAGGCCATTTGAGGAACATATTCCCTGATTCCAATTCCATGCGAAGGGTCTACAACCACCGGTAAATGGGATTTGGCTTTTAATATAGGAACGGCATTCAGATCCAAGGTGTTTCGACTTGCCTTTTCATAAGTTCTGATTCCCCTTTCGCAAAGTATCAGTTTTTCATTGCCTCCTGAGAACACATATTCGGCAGACTGTAGCAATTCCTCTATGGTTCCGGAAATCCCTCTTTTGATCATTACGGTTTTGTCGACTTTCCCCAATTCATCCAATAAATTGAAATTTTGGGTGTTTCTGGCACCTACTTGGTAAATATCCACATAAGGATACATCTCCTCAATCTGTGAAACCTGCATGACTTCCGTCACAATCTTTATCCCTGCTTCCTGGGCCAAATCATACCATAATTTTAAGCCATCAATTCCCAAGCCTCTGAAAGCATAGGGACTTGACCTGGGTTTGAATACCCCACCCCGCATCATTTTTATCCCGTTTTCTTGGAGATGGTTGATCACTTTGATGATCTGTTCCTCTGATTCAATGGAACAGGGGCCTGCCATGATAGCCATGTCACCGTCTTTGATATAAACCCCATCACCTAGGTCTATTGAGGTAGGTTTTGCCTTCCACTTTTTGGAAACCAACTTATATTCATCGGAAACAATATGGATGTCCTGAATCCCTTCTTTTTGGCCAATTTGACGGATGTCAAATTCTTTCTTGCCTATCCCCACTAAATAATCCCCCAATTGGGTTTTTACTTCTGTGATTTTGTAACCGATTTGATTGATTTCCTGAATCAGGGAATCCTTTTGAATCTCTGAAATATCTTCTTTTAACTGAACAATCATATTTTATTGGATTACTGACTGAATATAGTTTTTGATATCCTCAGCCAAATTTTTACTGTCTTTGATCACTTTGATAAATGCACTTCCAATAATAGCCCCATTGCTGTAAGTAGATGCTTTGGTAAATGTTTCCGAATCAGATATCCCAAATCCAATTAACCTCGGATTCTTAAGATTCATATCTTTCACTCTCTTAAAATAAACTATCTGTTCTTCGGAAATCCCTGATTTTGCTCCTGTAATACTATGGGATGACACCATGTAAATAAAGCCATCGGAATTTTGGTCAATTTCTAAAATTCTCTTTTCACTGGTCTGGGGAGAAATCAAAAATGTATTGGCCAATCCATATTTTTCAAACAATTCCTGATATTCTTCGAGGTATTGCTGAACGGGAAGATCAGGCAAGATCAGACCATCAATCCCCAATTCCTGACATTTTTTACAAAATGCCTCCATCCCATATTGGATGATCGGATTGAGGTAACCCATTATCACTACCGGAATGGAAATTGATTCGCGCATTGTATTTAATTGCTCAAAAAGCTTCTTGAGACTCATGCCGTTTTCAAGGGCAATCATATTGCTGTCTTGAATGGTCGGCCCATCAGCAATCGGGTCCGAATATGGTACTCCGATTTCGATGATATCCGCTCCAGCATTCTGAATAGCCTGCATGACAGGTAATGTATCCTCCAATTCCGGAAACCCCGCCGTAAAATAAATCGACAGCACCCGCTCTTTTTTGTTTTGAAATAATGTATGTATTCGGTTCATATTTTTGAGATGTGAGATATGAGACGTGAGATTTTAGATTGTAGAATGTAGAATGTAGATTTCAGTCCGAGCCGTCGGGGTTAGATAAGCCTATCTTGGTACTTGGTACTTTGTACTTTGTACAATCCTTCATCCTTCCTCCTTCAACCCTCATCCCTTCAATACCCTCCCCACTTAATGTAAGTATCCAAATCCTTGTCGCCTCTTCCTGAAAGGTTGATGACGATGATGTCGTCTTTGCGGTATTCGATCATATTGAGGGCGTGAATGGCATGGGCAGTTTCAATGGCCGGAATGATACCTTCCATACGACTGAGTTCTATACCCGCTTTCATCGCATCCTCATCTTCAACTGCTACAAACTCCGCCCTTCCTATATCAAACAAATGCGCGTGCACCGGTCCGATACCTGGATAATCCAATCCTGCAGAAATGGAATGTGGTTCGACCACCTGCCCATCTTCGGTTTGCATCAGTAAGGTTTTGCTTCCATGTAAAACTCCAGGAGTTCCCAAAACAGTCGTCGCTGCGGATTTGCCGGAGGAAATACCTAAACCTGCTGCCTCTGCTGCAATTAATCTTACCTGGGGCACATTGTAGTAATGATAAAATGTACCAGCGGCATTACTTCCACCACCTACACAGGCGATGACCAAGTCAGGATTTTCTGTCCCTTCTTTTTCTTTCAACTGCCATTTGATCTCTTCCGAAATCACGGACTGAAACCTGGCCACCATCTCAGGATATGGATGTGGACCCACCACGGAACCAATGATGTAATGCGTATCAACAGGGTTATTGATCCATTGACGCATAGCTTCGTTGGTGGCATCTTTGAGGGTTTGACTTCCCGAAGTTGCAGGAACGACTTTAGCACCCAATATTTTCATCCTTTCCACATTTGGCCGCTGACGTTGGATATCAAGTGCCCCCATATAAATGGTACAATCCATCCCCATCAATGCACAGACAGTAGCTGTGGCAACTCCATGTTGACCGGCACCTGTTTCGGCAATGATTCGCTTTTTGCCAAGCTTCTTTGCCAAGATGATCTGACCGACGGTATTGTTTACCTTGTGGGCACCCGTATGACATAGGTCCTCACGCTTGAAGTAAATCTTCGCACCGTATTTTTGGGACATGCGCTCCGCAAAATACAAGGGCGTAGGTCTTCCTACATAATCCTTCAGCAAACTTTTGAATTCCTTCTGAAATTCATCTGTCGCCACTATCTGCTCATAATTTTCCCTGAGCTCTTCAATATTGGGATGGAGCATTTCAGGGATGTATGCACCCCCAAATTTTCCGTAAAATCCTTTTTCGTCGACTTTGATCATATTTTTTTAGACTTAAGACGTGAGACATAAGACGTGAGACTTGGTCATGTTCCCTATTGGAGTAGGAGGATAGAACCGACTTTTTTCAATCTTATATCCACTTTATATCAACAATTTTTCCATTATCAAATTTTCCCTTTAAACTTTTCTATTAAAGCTATATCCTTAATCCCCGGTTCAATTTCAAATTTTGAATTGATATCTATTCCTTTCATTTGGGGGGCTTGGGATTGGAGATTTTTGATTTCTTCAGTTTGATCCAAACTTAATCCTCCACTGAGCAAAAAGGGCTTTTCGAAGGGATAGTCCTTTAGCAACTGCCAATTGAAAGTCTTTCCACTTCCACCATATGACTTGGTGAACGTATCGAACAGAAAGAAGTCCACAAAAGGCAGGTAAACTTCCAATAAATTCCAATCGATGATATCAGTGACAGAAAAAACCTTGAAGATTTCCAATCCTGTTTTCTCTTTGATTTTACTGACTTCATCGACCGTTTCCTGCCCATGCAATTGTAAAGTTGTCAACCCAAATGATTGGATTTTTTCTTCAATATCCGAAATCTCTGCATTCACAAACACCCCCACTTTTTTAACCTTAAGTTGCTGAATAAAGTCCGCATGTATACTGTCCACATACCTTGGCGAAGGTGGATGAAAGATCAGACCCATCCAATCAGATTTGATTTGTTCCATCAATTCCCTGATATTTTCAGGTTCCCGCATGCCACAGACTTTCAGCTTCATCATACTTTTATTATGCCATGCTTTTGGGAAATTAAATTCCTGTATTCCTTTATGAAATTATAAGCCGCCTGATGTGGCCTCCCTGATTTAATGAAATTCTCACCGATCAGGAACCCATCAAAACCAGCTTCTTTTAAGTCAACAAGTGTTTGAGGATTGGAAATGCCACTTTCGGAGATTTTCACAAACTCAAATGGAATTTGATCAACAAGACTAAAGGATGTCTCCAAGGAAACTTCAAAAGTCTTCAAGCTCCTATTATTCACACCCACCAAATCCAGATATTCATTGAGAGCAGTTTCAAGTTCTTGCCCATCATGTACTTCCATCAAAACCTCCAATCCCAATGACCGGGCAAAAGCAGCCAATTCTTTTAATCTCTTCGGCTCCAACGCTGCAGCAATCAGGAGAATGCAGTCAGCCCCTATGGATTTTGCTTCAATGATCTGATATTCATCAATGATGAAATCCTTACGAAGGATTGGGCAAAAGTTGAATTTTCTGGCCAAGATCAAATCTTCATTTTTCCCACCGAAAAACTCCTGATCTGTCAGTATGGACAAGGCCGAAGCCCCTGCCTGCATGTAGCCTATGCTTACCTTTTCTATGGATGCGTTGATATTGATATCTCCTTTTGAAGGTGATTTCCTTTTGAATTCCGCAATGATACCTGTTTTATCTTCTCTCGTGATATACTTCTTCATCGAAACCACTTGACTTTCAAAGTAAATACTCTTTTCAAGCAACTTTACCGGAACAAGGCTGCTCTTTTCGGAGACTTCCTTTCTTTTGTGGACAATAATTCTATCTAATATATTCATAAGGTTCAGTTTGAAAATGAAATGGATGTTTTAGGATTGACAAGGGCAGTAAAAACCTGTAAAGCCTTTCCTGACAAAAGGGAATCTTCAGCTTTTGACAATGCACTTTCGAAATCCAGTGAAGGATCTGCTGTAAACAAAGCGGCAGCGGCATTTGCCAGAACGACTGCATTTTGGGAAAGAGTTCCTTTTCCTTTCAAGATGGCATCGAATATCTCTGCCGATTCTTGAACAGTTCCCCCGCCTTTGATGGAATCTGCTGAGATTTTCTCCAAACCAATTCCTGCAGGACTATAAAGCTTTTCTCCTGAATTGGAAATCATTTTAAAATCCCCTGTCAAGGATATTTCATCATAGCCATCCAAGGAATGGAGGATACTGAAATTCCCTTCGTGTTCCTGATAGAGGTAAGCATAGAGTCTTGCCAACTCAAGACTAAAAACCCCTACCAATTGTTTTTTTGGAAAACTCGGATTGACCATGGGACCGAGCATATTGAAAAAGGTTTTGACACCCAATTCCTTTCTGATGGGACCTACATTTTTCATGGCCGGGTGAAAAAGCGGTGCATGCAGGAAACAAATTCCCGCTTCGTCCAGGCTTTTTCTGATTTTGTCAATATCGCTGGTAAACTCATATCCGAAATAGGCCAACAAATTAGAGGAACCACAAATAGAAGAAACTCCCGTATTGCCATGCTTGGCTACATTTTGACCTGCCCCTGCTACAATAAATGAAGCCAAAGTGGAAATATTGAAGGTATCTTTCCCATCACCCCCTGTCCCACATAGGTCCATGGCATCGTATTCTGCAATTTCAACAGGAACACAAAGCTCCAACATGGCTTCCCGAAATCCACCCAATTCCTCCACCGTAATACTTCTCATCAGGTAAACCGTCAAAAAAGCCGCAATCTGGGATTGGTTATACCCTCCGGTCGCAATGTTTTTCAGCACTTCCTTGGCCTGTTCCTTGGAAAGTGTCCGGTGTTCTATCAAGTGGTTGAGTATGTCTTTCATGGTTGTAGGTTTGTGTGGGTTCCTTTTTTTTTGTTGAAATGCTGTTGGTGACTCTCTGCTCTTCAGATGTCTCTCCCGTACAGCTGTCGGGATCGACATGACAAGGTGGAGTCCTTTTTAGTAGGTAATGCATTCGATTATCAAAACTCCATTTTTATCTTTTTTTTTCTAAAGTTCTTTGGGCAAGCTTTGTTTCTTATTTCTTCATTCCCCTATACTCGGGCAAGGCTTTGGTTCTTGCTTTTGTATCACTTGTCTCTTGGCTCTAGATTCTCGGCTCTCGCTTCTCGCTTCTTGGCACTTGGTACTTGGTACTTGGTACATCATACTTCGTACTCCCTCAGCTTTCCAACCAATTCCTCATCATCTCCACCCCATACTCAGTCAAAACCGACTCCGGGTGGAACTGAAGACCTCGGACTTTAAACTCTTTGTGCCTTACACCCATAATCTGTCCATCAGGCGTTCTTGCTATGATTTCTAAATCGGGGGATAAACTGTTTTCATTGATCACCCAAGAATGGTACCGACCTATTTTGAAAGTTTCAGGCAAACCTTGAAACAACAAATCCGCTTCGATTTTCACCTCAGAAGCCAATCCATGGACCACTTCTGATAGGTTGATTAAATCACCGCCATAGGCTTCTCCAATGGCCTGATGACCAAGGCATATTCCAAGTATGTCTTTCGTCGCAGCATATGTTTTTAACAATTCGGGCATAATCCCTGCTTCGGAAGGAATTCCAGGGCCGGGTGAAAGGAGTATTTTATCATAAACTCCCACATCGGCCAAATTGATTTTGTCATTCCTATATATTTCCATATTCGCCCCATATCCTAATGTCTTGATGATATACACCAAGTTGTAGGTAAAGGAGTCGTAGTTGTCAAGGACGAGAATTTTCATTAGTTTATTGAAAGATTGGAAAATTGGAAGATTGGAAAATTATTGAAATTCTGATGGTTCAATTATTTTTGGGCGTTATGATGGTTGAAAGGTCTTTATTATTAAAAGAACTTGACCACTACGCCACAGGCGCACAGGCGTGGCGGATTGGAAAATTTGTGTTAGTAGAATTCATTTTCCTTTTTGGTTCTTTTTTGCTTTTTCAAAATCTTGTAGATATTTCATAAATCCCTTGATCTCCTTCGAGATTTCAACCAGATCGTTATAAAGCTTTTTGTACTCTGTTTCATTGATTCGGTTTACTCTGTACAATACAAACGCTTGGCTTCTGACCTCTCCTGCAGAACCTTTGGCGTATCTTAAGTATCGAATAAAGGAAGGATTGCTATTGTATTCAAAACCTTCTGCAATATTATTTGAAGTTGAAAAAGCAGCATCAATAAATTGACCTCGTGATTTGAAATCCGTTGCCAATAATCCTTTATCAAATAATTCGAAAACATATACAGCTATTTCAACCGCTTTCTTCCAAATATCCAAATCCTCAAATCTTTCAATTTTTGACATACTAAGTTTCTTTAATTTTTCAATTTTAAAATTTTTCAATTCCCTAAATCCCCTCCGCAGTTTTGAGAGCCACCCGCAATGCTTCAAGTTTGTTGGTCACTTCCTGCAATTCTGATGGGATAGAAGACTTCGCAACTACTCCTGCACCTGCTTGGAACCTGAGTTGGTTGTTTTCTGATACAAATGATCTGATCAAAATAGCATGGTTGAAATCACCATTGAATCCCAGAAATCCAATGGCGCCCCCATAGAATTTCCTTGAAGTATTTTCCAGTTCATCTATCAATTCCATTGCCCGGTATTTTGGGGCTCCAGATAGGGTGCCAGCAGGGAAAGTATCTGCAACCAATTGGAGAGGATTGGAATTTTCGGGGAGTTGCCCGGTTACTTTGGAGACCAAATGGATGACATGGGAATAGTATTGTATTTCCTTGAAGACCTCAACCTTGACTTTTTCTGAAGACCTGCTCAGGTCATTTCTGGCCAGGTCCACCAACATCACATGTTCTGAATTTTCCTTGGGATCATCATAAAGCTCCATGGCCAAGCTCGCATCTGCCTGGTCATTGCCTGTTCGCTTGAAAGTCCCTGCAATTGGGAAGATAGTGGCAACATTGTTTTTGACCACTATCTGGGCTTCGGGTGAACTCCCGAATACCTTATAGGAACCATAATCAAAATAAAAGAGATAAGGTGAGGGATTGACCGATCTAAGTGCCCTATAAACATTGAATTCATCTCCCTTGAAAGAAGTGGTATATCTCCGCGAAAGCACAATTTGAAATACATCACCCCTAAAACAATGCTCCTGACCCTTTTTGAGAATTTCCAAAAACTCCTCATCGTTGTAATTGGAGGATTCTTCTCCTACAAGTTTGAAAGAATAAGAGGGGATGTTTTTGCTGTTTAACAATGTTTCCAATTGAGGAAGGATATTTTCCACTTGAGAACCCTCCAACTGATGTTCAAACAGATGCATTTCATTTTTGAAATGATCGACTACAATCACATTTTGATACACAGCATAGTGCATCATCGGTACAGTATCCGAACTGGTATTCGACAACTTGATATCTTCAAAATAGGCGACAGCATCATACTGCATATAGCCAAAAAGCCCGTTGCTGATAAATTTATGTTTACCGTTGTCGTCCTTGAATTTAGCCGAAAACTTCCTCAATGCATCAATCAGCGGAGTTTCTGAAGTGACTGAATAGGTATTGGATTTCCCTCGGGGCAAAGATTCAGTAACTGTTCCATTATTGAAGGAAAATGAAGCAATTGGATTGAAGCAGATGTAGGAGAAACTGTTTTCCTGACCATGATAGTCCGAACTCTCCAACAAAATCGGATTGGCAAACCTATCTCTGATCTGAAGATAAATACTGACAGGGGTAATTGTGTCTGCAAGTAATTTTTTGTGTTCTGTTTGAATTTTAAATGTTTCCATGGTCTTGGGTTAAAAAGAAAAAAGGCCTGCCGGGAAAACCAGCAAGCCTCTTGTATATCGTAACAAACCTGATATCAGACAATAGCTTTCGGTTCTTCCCCGGAATGAGAAGTCAAATGCCACCACCAATATTTTGTTTGAATCGTTTTCATTTTTGCAATGGGACAAAGTTAAAAATGCATTCTATTTAACAAAACATATTTTTGAAAAATTATTTTAAATAACTTAATTTTATAAAAAGCTATAGAATTATGGATTTAAAGATGAAGAAATATACCATGATTGAAAAAATCATGCAGCTAGACGAGGTTGAAATCCAAAAACTTGAAGCTGCCTTTATAGATGTTTTTGAGGAAGTTAGCTTGGAAGAATACAATAAAGAACTCGAAAGGGCAGATAAATCTATCGATCAAGGGAACTATTTTGAACATAATGAAGCTTTAAAAAAAATTCGCTCATGGCGAGAAAAATAATTTGGGAAGAACATGCCCTTAAACTTTTTGCCAAAGCCATCAAAAGGATAAGTAAAGACTCCGTTCAACAAGCTGAAATGGTTGAAAAAGCAATCTTGGAAAAGATAGAAGAGTTGCTGAACCATCCTGAAAAGTATCCTCCCGATAAGTTTAAATTACATAATGATGGTATATTCCGGGCTTTTGAAACACATAGCTACAGAATATCCTATAAGTTTAATGATCAAGAAATCAGAATATTAAGGATTAGGCACATACGCCAAAGTCCAAAGCTTTATTGATTTCCTAATTCAGACCCCACCATATAAATTAAAAAAATATTCCCAATGAAAAACCTACCCCGATATTTTAAGCGTGTATTTGATGATTACCAAGTTTTGGTAAAAGTGAATCCGGATGATTTCACCGGAACAGAATTGATTGTTCATCCCGATGGAAAAATTGAAAAAACAGAGATGGAGTTTGACGAGGAAATTTTTGAAGACTTAACCGTGGATGAGTTTGTGGAAGGGTCAGCCTTGGAGTTTAATCTTCAGTTTTCAGTGTTCAGTGGGCAGTGATCAGTGTTCAGTAGGCAGTTTGCAGTGTTCAGTTTGCAGTGTTCAGTTTGCAGTGTTCAGTGGGCAGTACTTAGTGATCAGTACACAGTTTTCAGTAGGCCCAGTGGGCAGTGGCTGATTGGCAGTGTACAATATTATGGGCAGCAAGGTGTTGCAGTGTTTAAACTTGAAAATGAGAGCAGACCACTGAGATCTAATACTTTGAACTGTAAACTGAAAATCTAAACTATAAACAAAGACTGGAAACTGTAAACTAATGCTGTGAACTTCCAACCATAAACTGAATCTGAGAATGCAAACGCCAACTTCGACTCCCCACTGTAAACTGAGACTGCCAACTGAAAACTGAGACTGTAAACTGTTACTACAAACTCCCAACCAAACCTACTGCAAACTGCCTACTGCGACTGTGAACTGCCCACTGCGACTGCCTACTGAAAACTACAAACTGCCTACTGAGACTGCCTACTGCAAACTGCCTACTGCAAACTGCCAACTGTAAACTGAACTATCCGCTCCTCGCACCTTTAAACAAGATATTCTTCATGATTTTGAAAAAATATTGCATATCGGTTTTCATTGGGGATTTGGCATGGGCATCAAGGTACTTTAATTCAGAGGCCATGATTTCATCCAAAGTTTTGGGGAGATCCGCATAAAAAGGCGGTAAAAGTCCAGGTTTGGTTTGTGTTCTTTTGGTTTTCAGTTCCTCTGAATATAACCTAAAGTATTGCTGACTCAAGGGCCGGACGCCAACCAACTTCAAATCACCTTTTAACCAATTCCAGATCATCGGTATTTCATCCAACCACACTTTTCTAAGTAATTTCCCAAATGCTGAAACCCTGAAGTCATCCTTGAATTTACCACCTTCGGTCAGGTTGTTGTGTTGGTAGACATAATCCTGCAAATACTCAGAATAAGGGTACATGGTTCGCAGTTTGTATACCTTGAATTCTCTTCCTCCCTCCCCTACTCTTTTTAATTTAACGATCGGCCAATAAGTCGGGTCAGCTTGTTTGATTGGGTTGCTGATTTTGGTAGCTACAAAAAAATGCATATTGTCGATATCCTGATAATCAACCACCTCGAAACCAAAAGCATATAACCTCCCTGTCAGTTCAACCCGGGACATCAACTTCCCTTTGCCTCCCGTTATAAAATCATATACTTTTTGGGTTATCGGTAGCTTTGGAAAAACCCTATATAAAAGGGCATCGAATCTATAAATCAATTGACTCAACAAATGTGGATACTTTTCAAGGATTTTATTTTTCCTATTCACGTAAGTTTCCACATGCCCAATCATGAGGCCTGACCTGTCCAATAACTTGGAAGACAGTTCAAACAGTTCATTGATATCCTCAAAACCATTGAGTTTGGAAGTTGATACCAAAGCTGAATATGGGGTTTGGTTTATGAATTTATAATCATTGATTTTTTGAGCAACGTAGATTTCGGAACAAGAAATTCCTTGGATAAATTTTCTTACAAAAAAATGAGATTCCAATGGAAGTGTTATAGGTAAACAAATACCATCAACTACAGGTATTAAACCAGATTGTTGGTAATTATTTGACTGTAAGACACTTGCGAGATTCATTTATACTATAATATTTCTGAGCACTAAAGAACTCACTAAATAAACAATTTTTCCGGTGATTTGTGTTGCATATTTCACAGTGTTATCAATATAATTTAGGAATGGTATTGATTATTCCCAAAGCAAGTTGGTACAGAAAAATTTATGCTTTAAATGAGACACCAGAATTTATCATTATAATTGAAAATTTCAACCAAATCTTTCTAAATCAAAAAAAAATATTCGTAGCGCAATTTTCTCTGAAAAAATAAATTCTTTTTAAAACTGAAATATAAGGTTTAGCGTATTTTTATTATTTACAAACAATTAAGGCACAAATCATGAAATATTATTTTAACATCCTTTTAGTTTTTTTTGCTTTATTAGCAATTCAAGCTTGTGATCCCTCTGAAGATAATGTACCGGACAAAACCCAAGAAGAATTTCCTGATTTAAAGATATTTCTGGAAAGGTTTGATGAAGAAGCCAAACTAAGAGGATATAATTTTGATTTTTCAGATTTAGACCTGCTTTACGTTGATAATCTTAAAATGTCGGATGGAATAGAATACTGCGGCTATGGTTGGATAAGGCATCCTGAAACTGGAAAAAGGACAGTAAACATATCCAAAGCTGCCAACCATTGCGATTGGGCTAATAAAACCGATATAGAAAGAGAAAATCTATTTTTTCATGAAATGGGACATGCTTTTCTAAACCTACTTCATGATGATGCATTGAAGTGTGATGGAAAGCCCTTGTCTTTAATGACTAATAAATTCAATCAATTTTATATTTATAAAGAGGGTGAACCCGATTTAAAAGCCTATTACTTAGATGAATTATTTGATAGGTTAGCAGCCAATGAACAATGCATTGATTTTGGGCAGGATTTTGGACAAGATCAAGTTTTTTTCACAAATGATATTGATGATCTAATGTGGAGATTTTCGAATGATAATGGGAATTACGTGGTTTCAAGAGGAATCCATGAAAATTCCGGAATAGCTTATTTAGGAATTTCCTCCGAAGGAAGGGGAGAAAATACAGGATACGTTTATAAAGAGTTGGAGGTGCCCAATATTCCGGAAGGAGCCACAGTTAAATTACGGACAAAAGTAAATGCCGAAAATTTACAAGGTCCTGGGGTAGCGATAGCTTTGAGGGTTTATGAAAATCAAATTGGTGCAAAAGGAGCCGCTATCAAAGAATCTTATTTCTTAAGTACTGAACCCAATCCGATAAACGGGAAATTGGAAAATCATATTTTGGAATTGAGCCTTCCAAACTTTACCAGAAGGACGATATTTATGATTCCGTTTGCTGTAATGATGCCCGGCACAGTAGGAGAAGCCTTCTTTGATGATTTTGAAATTATTGTGGAACCCGGTATATAAAAATAAATCCACTAGACCTTCTTTAGGAGGTATAGTTTGGGTATGGAGTTGATGGTTTGTAAAGTCTTTTCAAAATCAAGCCCTAATATTTCAAGGTACCAACGGATGCTTTCGAATCGCGGTTGGTTTTCCTCGATGGCTTTTTCCAATGCCTCTTCCCTACTCATCATTCCTTCTCTGATTTGATTGCTTCGGAAAGTATCCACTTCCGAAAAGCCTGCAACAGTATAGTAGATATAATTGTAAAAGCCAGCAGTACCGTCCCCTATCCTCCAAGTGGAATTCGTATCGGTTGCCTTTTCCCAATCGTATTCTTTTTGAATCAAGGTATTGATTTCATTTTCATTCCATGGATAATAATCGAATAATTGATAATAGTCTTTTTTTGGAGCGAGGTAGCGAACCGCAAATGAACCAAACGTATCAATCAACGACTGATTGAGGTACTTTGGATTGGATAAAAATTCTTTTCCAACAAAACCCAGCAACTTTAACTGATTCAACCTTGAAAGTGAATAAATATGTTCTTTTTCAAATTGTGGCGCCAATCCGGCAAACCCGACCTTAAAGTCGGTATTTTCAAGATGGTTGACACCCCAGATGTTCAAATTGATACCGGTTTGTTTTTTTAACCTATCTGTATAATAGAAGAAATATTTATCACCTGCCATAAATAACGGGATCATGCCCAAAGAGGGACTTTTAAGCCAAGCCTCAATATTTTTTCTGATATTTTGACGCTTCCAATGTATATCGGCAGCTACTACAATATTCTCTACTCCCAATTTGCCACAGACCCTTGCAATGTTCCTTCTTGCCAAATCTGTCACCATTCCCCAATCATAGGTAAAGGCAATGGGATTGAGGCCTAGTTCATTTTTGGCCATATGCAAGGCAAAGGTACTGTCGCGACCTCCACTGAATGGGATAATACAATCAGGACTTCCATTGGGATTTATGTATCCGTTTACAATCTCTTTCAGCTGCTCCAACTTCCCGGATTTGGCTTTTGAAATATAACCATGGCAGTAATTACAGACTCCATCATGGTCAAAATGGATAAAGGGGAAAGTTTCGGGGAGAATGCATTTTGCACAACGCTTTATGCCTTGAATCCTGTCAATATTAAACTCCAGCAGGTCAAAGATTTTTTTTTCTTTATTTCTATTGAAATTGATTTCAGGCTCCAAGACTACTTCTCCAGTATTTTTTGAATTTTGTATTGAATGAAATCTTGTATTGAAATTTTGCTTGGGATTCTTTTTGAATTCAAAAGGGACAAAATCCAAGGTTTTCAAGTCCATATAAACTGACTCACCAGCATTGAGTTTTTTGATAGGGATGTTTATCAATGATTTTCCAAAGGACTTTTGAATAAGGGTACTCAAATAAAAAGACTCCGAAGCCACTATAAAAACCCTATTTGGCTGATGGAGGTAATATAAAGAGCCATTATTTGTGGCTAGGAGCAATCTGTTCTGAGAAGCAAAAAAGGCTATGATGGAATAAGTGCCATCCAAATTTCTCAAAACTTCTTGGGGAGTTTTCTTTTCTTTAATTAATTCTTCCTGAAGCTTTTTCAGGATTATTTCAGTATCAATCTTATAATGTCTTGTCCATTCAGGCTTTTCTTTCCAAAGTTGATCAGCATTGACAACAATTCCATTATGAACCAAAATATCATTTTCCAATTGCACGGGCTGATTATTTTCAACCTGCAACTGTGATCCATTGGTCACCAATCGGGCATGACCCAAAATGCAGATATCCTTTCCTGAATCGCGGTATTGATTTTTTGCCTGGGAAATAAATTGATTGAACTTTTCAGACTTGATTAATTCTCCAATTCGAATATCACCCTTAACCAGATCCATGGAATCTGAGCGGATAAATGCCAAACCGGAAGAATCTTTGCCTCGGGACTCACTAGATAAAGCAAGGTGCCTGAGCAAAGGACTGATTGAAGCCGTAGGTATTCCGGAATCAGATTTGAGAATTAGTCCGAAGATGCCGCACATGTCCTATTTTAATTTTAAATCATTAAATTTTTATTTCGAGAAGTTATCTTCCAAAATAGAAGACTCATCTCGGAACCTTTCCTTCATATCAATTCTCCGCTCAAGCAATATTTTTTTTGATTTTGGATATTCCTCCACCAACCAAACCAAGAAATCTGTAAGGTTATACCTTTCTTTGGAGAGGGATTCAACTTTAGCCCTTAAATCTTTTTTGTATTCTTTATTCTCCAAAATATTAAATGCAAGTTCAATCACTCCACTTTGATATCTCAAATTATGTATCAGACCATTTTTTGCTTGTTGTTGCAATGTGCCTGCATCAAGAGAATTAACATAAATTGCTGGAGTTCCAAGTGCCGCACATTCTGATGCCATTGTAGCGCCTTCTCCTATAAACAATGATGCATAATACAGCACATGATGGACCCTATTCGGTTTAATCCTAATTTGAAAATGACTTAGTTCCTCCGGCAATTTCCCTTCCGATGAAATTATAATCTTGTATTTTGTTGCAAGTTCTTCAACCAACCGAATTTTATAATCATCTGAAAAACCCATCTGACCTTTGTCATGAAAAGCACCCCAAGAGACAAATCTCAAAAACACGAAAGGAGTCTGCTTATCAATTCCAAGTTCAGAAAAAATTTGAGAATCAGGCTTGTAATATTTTTGATTAAGATAAAATAACTCCATATGTCCTTTAAACTTAAACTGCTTTTTACCAAGGTCAAGCAGGTAGCTTTCCGGATTCAATACCAAGTCTGTAAAAGGCAAATAAAGCTTTCTGTTTAATCCCGCATGTTCGGTATCATCAAAAGAAATATGAGGTATACCAAAAAGAAATGACATATGGGCAACATATGAAGCAGCAAAACTTAAAGACAAATCAGGCTTTTTTTTGATATAAAGCAGGAAAATACTCCATTCACATTTTAAAAGGAAAAAAACTTTTCCTAAAGCGGATCTAGGGTTTTTCCCCATTGGAATGTATTTCAATCCCTCAAGTTCAAGAAGTTCATAGGTGATTTCCTTATTCCTGCAGGTGATGATGAGTTGATGTCCACTGGCTTTCCACTTAGCTATAGAATGCTTAAAATAATGAACATTGGCGGGGTGGATGATGTCTATGTGGATGGATTTCAATTTAAGCTTCTTTTAATAAGTATTTACACTTTTTGAATTTGACGGTTCCTAATTTTATCCTGCCAAAAAAAATTGAAATGAATTAAATAATTCCTTTTCTGATTAACACTTAAACCAAATAAATAACCTATTATTAAATAACAAAAAGAATTAAATCCTAAATATGTAATTCCTGAACTGAAGTCGCTAATAAATCTTAAAGCAATCAAAACCAAACCGAAATAGAAAATGAGTTTGAATTCCTTTGATTTGTCATTAAAGAATTTCATGGAAATAAACATTGTTTTGAATTGGATCCAATAAAAGAATAAGAATAATACCAAGCCAAGGAAACCTCCATTCCAAAAAATCCTGGCATATGAACTATGGACCTCCCTGTCTTCCTCATAAATTGTGTATGCAATATATTTCCTATCATTAAATACTTCTCCAGAACCAAAAATCAACTTAAATGGACTTTCTTTTACCAAATCAAATACATAAAAATTTTCAGTGATTCTTCCTTCGTTCCAAATATTATATTCACTATTGAACCGACTTTCCCTTGATTCAAATGTTTTTTGAAAATCTGAATAAAAAAATTTAAAAAACAAAAACCCTGAAAAAAGTAATGCCAAAGAAACTCTAATTAGAAATTTTAAATTAAAATTATAGATAATTACTGCAATAAGTCCTAATGCCAAAATCAACAATAGGGTTCTCTTTAAAATAGATAAGGAAACTACAATCGTAAGTAGAGAAAAAACCAATGTCAATAATTTAAGTTTTCTTTTCGAAATCCTTGAATAAAAAAATGATACGAAAATTAGAGAAAAGACAGGAATATAAAGTCCATTAAGTGAGTAATATCCGGTTTTGACACCACCAATATACATCTCATACCCGATGTCATAATAATTGACAACTAAAAAATAGCAAACATAATAGGCCATAAAAACCCATATGTAATTTATGAAGTAATTGATTAGATAGAATGATTGCAATGAATACCCAATAAAAAGAAAGGCAAAAGGAATTGAAAACTTTAGCAGCATATTCAATGAAAGAATCAAATCGGAGCTCAAAATGCTCATCACCAAAAAAAGCAAAATCAATAGACATGGTGCGATGAAATTTTTTGAAAACCGAATTCTGAATTCTTTGAAATAAAGAAAAAGAAAAAAACCTAAGTTCAATATTAATTGGAATAGAATAATCGAAAACCTGTCCTCAAAATATAGCAAAAAAGATTCTATAACGGTATTCGCAAACAGGACCCAGAAAGCTCCTCTGACTACTTTTTTCTCAAGAGTATTGACCGAATAATTATTCATATAATTTCATCCAATCATCTAACACCTTATAGTGATAATCCTTTAAAACCACCTCCCTGTTATGACTCAGTTTGTAAGAAAGATCAGGGTCATTTAGGACTTTTTCTATAGCATTGTTGATTTCTGAAAAATCGGAAATAACCTCTACCATTACTTTTTCCAAATAATATTCATAAGGCAGCCAATCTCCGGTTATGATTTGACAATAGGCCATATTACTTTCAAACATAGATGCTGCCATTTGATCTTTTTGCCTTAAATGGAGAAATATTTCACTGGACATTCGATATTGGGCCATCTCCTGATGGGAAATAAAATCAGGAAGAAACCTGAAATTTCCTTCTCCCAATTTTTCTTTGGCAAGAAGTGTGATTTTTTTCAGTCTAATTCCTGACGTATCCAATCGGTTTGAAAAAGGAAAAACAAAAAAATAATTTTGAGGATTCCTGATTTGGCCAAGCTGGGAAATCATCGCTTCATGCTGTTCATTTTCAGTTCCATTATTCCCAACCATAATAATTGTCTTATCATCAGGTAGTCCCAATTCCTTTTTGAAAGTTGTCTTATCCGCTATGCTAAACGGCTCATAAAGCTTAAAATGATCCTGTGGAAGAAAAATAACAGTCTTCTTTTCCTCTATTCTTCTTTTATCAAGGTACTTATCCAATACTTTAAAAATGGCCCTATTGGTAGCAATTAACTTATCAGCAGAATAGAATAATTGTTTGAAATTGTTTTTGATGAAATTTCTGTCGTTTAAATCAGATCCGTAGAAAAAAATAAATAATTTTTTCCCTAAACCTTTTATCAATTGAGGGATTAATTGAAATTCTTCTCTGCAATAATTAATTTGAACAAAGTCATATTTTCTCTGATTTTTAAGGCAAAAACGGATCAAAACAAAAAAGTTTAATATAAGATAGACCTTACCTTTAAATAACCATTTCGGAAAAAAATTATAATCTGTTTTTGAATTTAAATTCACATTTAATAAAAACTTCTCTTTGGTATCGTAAATTTCTACCCTATGACCATTTTCAATAAGTTTTAGAATGATATCATCCACATCCTTTCTGTTGGAAAAAAAAGGCTTAACGGATCTAACCAAAAACAAGATTGACTTCCTTTTCATACCAACCTAATCCCCGTTTCCCTTTTCACAAATCCATTCAACAGCCAAAAACTAAAAACAGCATTTGCCAATACCGCAAAAACGGCACCCCAAATATGAAAGAATGCTGATAAAGTAATGGTGGAAATCACCGAAAAAATCAAAATATAAACTGTTCTAAAAATATTTTGACGTAGTTTTTCTGTCATTACCAAAATCGATCCACCCCATGCAATCAGGGAATAAATGAAAGTCCCAATGATGGCAACAATCAGGTATTTAGTGGTGTGCTGAAATTCCTGTTGGAAGTTATTTGTCAATATTTTGTAAAAAACCAAAACTACCACTGCCTGACAAAGCACCGCTACAAAGTTGATTTTTCTTAATTTGACTAAATGATTCTGTAAACTATCCAAAGTTTTATCAATCCAATGCTTGCCAATCAATGGATTAATGTTTTGTTGTAGTATTCCAGGGAAAACATAAAGGGATTTAGCAAAGAATATCAGAAAGCTGTAAATACCTATCTCAGTCTTACTTAGCAAATACCCCAAGATTACCAGATCCATTTTATCATTAAGTATGGAGAATATCTCCCCTACAAAACTCTTTAATCCAAAATCAAGATTTTTCTTAACTTGAAATTGGTCAAGGGCTGATTTAAAAAGAAAATGAAATTTGAAGGCGAAAAAGAACATCAACGAGATCTCCGCAAGTAAAAAGGCAAAATAGAGCAATTCACTCGGATACCTCAGCAAACTCATTATTAGAATATAAGCCAAAATAACCAGCCACCTTAGCGACCTGCTGTTGGCAAATAACTTCTGGTTTCTTGTACCGGTACAATATGCCATGAAATTTTTGTTCCAATTAAAAAATGGAAAAGAAAGTGCTGCTATAAACAGTCCCTTTGCCAATTCATTTGAACTGAAAATCGCAGGGCTTATCCAAGTAATCAACAATACTGCGCCAGTGAATAGAATTGTACTGACAGTTGTAATAAAAAAATTAGATTTAAAAATTTCGGGATGCTTCTTGGATGATTGGGTTGATATTTTCTGAATAATCGAATTGTTGATCCCTAGCGAAAAAAATGTAGTCAAAATCAGGTAAAACCCCAGAATTTGATTAAAAACACCCAACTGCTCAGCCCCATACCAATAACCAATGATCAGATTGACCAGCAAACCTGAACCTATCAAAATAAATTGGGACAAAATCAGCCAACCTGTATCACCAGTAAATTTATCTTTTCTGAGCTGTTCAAAAAATCTAAAATTTAACTTACTACCCATTAGAAAAGATTATTTTAAAAAATTCAAAGGTTTTGAATTTCAATTGAATACCCAAAATTTACAAATAATTTCAGTTTTCTTTTTCCTCTCCTAGCGTTTTAGCAAACGGATGCTCCGCCAAGGGTAACCTCGCAAAAGGATGATAATCGCCCTTCAAGCCAACCTCTTTTTGTTGTCTGATATCATGAACTATCTCTATGGAGTTTCGGGATTCTTCTAATCCGAAACCATTTCCTGCCAATATCTGCCTATAACTTTCTGTATGAAGGTCCACAAAGCCATCGCTGAATTCAATCTCCTCCCCTTCGAGGGTAATGGACCTATATATACTCAATCCTCTTTTTTGAATAGATTCCGGCAAGGTATTTTCATTGATACTCAAAAACCACCTGACACTAGCCCTTTCCAACTCCAACAAACCTGCTACCCGGTCATGGGTTTTGATATGGACAATATTGGACTTCACCTTTCCGAATACCCAAACCAACATATCAAAAAAGTGTATTCCAATATTGGTCGCAATGCCTCCTGATTTACTTTCATCTCCTTTCCATGAACTGTAGTACCAATTTCCTCTGGATGAAATATAAGTCAGATCTACATCGTATACATCATCTTTAGGCCCTTGGTCAATTCTTTTTTTCAAAGCAATAATGGCTGGATGAAGCCTCAATTGCAGGATATTGTAAACCTTGACTCCCGACTCTTCTTCTACCATTTTCAGACCATCAATATTCCAAGGATTCAATACCAAAGGTTTTTCGCAGATAATATCCGCCCCCAACCTCAAACCGAAACGTATATGGGCATCATGCAGGTAATTTGGTGAACATACACTGACCATATCAATTTTATTTTCTGACCTTTTGAGTTTTTCAACATAGCGGTCAAATCGCTCAAACTCTGTAAAAAAATCAGCCTTAGGAAAATAGCTGTCCATAATGCCAACTGAGTCAAATTTATCATAAGCCGCCAACAACTGATTTCCGGTTTCTTTAATCGCTTTCATGTGCCTGGGAGCAATAAATCCTGCAGCACCTATCAATGCAAAGTTTTTCATTAATTCTATTTGAGTTTGGTAACCTCACCTTTTCTTAAAACATATTCATCTCCCGATTCAGAACAAACTGCCATACCATTTTTATCAAACTCTAATTTATGCCCAAATTCGCTCATCCAACCAATTTGCTTAGCCGGATTTCCCACAACCAAGGCATATGGTGAAACTGCTTTTGTGATGACTGCACCCGCACCGATAAAGGCAAATTGTCCGATATCATTGCCACAGACCACTGTAGCATTGGCCCCGATAGTGGCACCTTTGCCTACATGGGTTCTGGTATATTGGTCCCTTCTGTTGATGGCTGACCTTGGGTTAGTGACATTGGTAAATACCATGGAAGGGCCCAGAAAAACATCGTCATCGCAGGTTACCCCTGTGTAGATGGATACATTGTTCTGAACCTTGACATTTTCTCCTAGGACAACTTGAGGTGAAACAACCACATTCTGGCCAATTTTACAGTTTTTCCCAATCACACAATCGGGCATGATATGGGAAAAATGCCAGATTTTAGTCCCCTCTCCAATTTGGCAGCCTTCATCAATTACTGCTGTTTCATGCGCAAAATAGGCCTTCATTCAAAAAAACTATTTATGGATTTAATAATATATGCCTGTTGATCATCCTCTATTTCGGTATGCATGGGTAGAGAAATTACCTCTTGACACAATGCTTCTGCAATCGGGAAATCTCCTTTCTTATAACCCAGGAATTTGTATGCTTCCTGAAGGTGGACGGGCATAGGATAATAAACCATGGTGGGAACTCCCTTTTCGGCAAGATACTTTGAAAAGGATTCTCTTTCAACCTCTTTCAACCTCAAGGTATATTGATGAAATACATGGGAAGACTGACTCATCCTCACAGGGATTTGAAGATGGGGATGGTTTTTAAAAGCCGCGTCATAGTTTGCAGCTACCTGATTTCTAGCATCAATGTACCCATTCAAATATTTTAGTTTAATCCGTAAAACCGAAGCCTGCAAAGTATCCAATCTTGAGTTAACTCCAATGGCATCATGGATGTATTTTCTTTTCTGACCATGAGTTGCGATCATTCTTATCCTTTCGGCCAAATCAGGATTATTGGTCATCATTGCGCCCCCATCACCAAAACAACCCAGATTTTTGGAAGGGAAAAATGAAGTGACTCCAATATCCCCTATGGTTCCGGATTGCATTCTCTTGCCATCATCAAAAACATATTCGGCTCCAATGGATTGTGCAGCGTCTTCCAAAACGCTTAACTGATGCTTCTTTGCCAATTTCATGATCGTTTCCATATCGGCACACTGACCATATAAGTGAACAGGGAGAATACATACTGTTTTACTTGATATTTTTTCTTCAATCTGAGTAGCATCAATCTGGAAAGTGTCCGGATCGACATCGACGAAAACAGGCTTTAGACCCAAAAGAGCCAGGGCTTCCACTGCGGCGATGTAGGTAAAAGCCGGAACTATAACCTCATCCCCGGGTTTAAAGCCTAAGGCCATCATCGCAATCTGCAAGCCGTCTGTCCCATTACCACAGGTCACTAAATGTTTACAATCTAAATATTCCCTCAATTCCTCAGCGAAATGCCTAACTTGGGAGCCGTTGATAAATGCAGATTGATCGATCACCTCTTGCATAGCCGCATCTATCTCAGGTTTTATTTTCTCGTATTGAGACCTGAGGTCGACCATTTGGATTTTCTTGATTTCCGCAGTTTTCATTGTCAATTTTACACAGCTTCGCCACCTGACCCACATGGGAAAGGATGAGGGATGAAGGTAGATTTTAGATTTTAGATTTTAGATTTAAAAATAGACCTTCATGCCATAAATTGCTAATAAAAGATCAATAGCACTTAAAATTTTCAATCTATCAATCTTTCCAATTTCCCCACCAAAAACCCATACTACAGTTGAATAACCCACCTATATTTCAAGAATATAAAGAACAAAATTTTCAATCCGCCAAGCCTATGCGCTTGTGAATTAGAGGATAAGTTCTTTCAATCTTCCAATCATTTCCCTACTCTAAGTGTTTCTTGGTTCTAGTCTCGCCGATAGAAGCATCGGGGCAGGCTTTTATTCTCGGTTCTCGCTTCTTGTCTCTTGTCTCTTGGTTCCAAAATTCTCGCTTCTCTCCTCTTGGTTCTTGTCTCTAAAATCTCGCATCTCCCTTCTCCCTCACCTTCTCCTCAATGCCCTTTTCCACCAAGGTAATTGGATTTCGTCATGGTACCCATAATGACTGGAATAACCATATCCGTAGCCATAACCATATCCAAAACCATATCCTTTGTCTATATGCACGTCATTGAGTAAGGCATAGACCTTGTTGACTCCTCCTTTTTCAATGAGGTTGTTGAGTACTTGAATATTGCTTTTATGGGAGAAGCCCTGACGGAAAATATAAAAATTCACATCGGAATAGTTAAACAATTCTTTGGTCTCTGAAACAAGTCCTGCCGGTGGGCAATCCAAAATTACCACATCATATTCCTCTTTTATTTCGGACATGATCTGCGAAAACTTATCCTGCAACAGTAATTCAGCAGGATTAGGTGGGACAGGCCCGGATAGAATAACATCAAGGTTATCGTATTTAGTATGTTTGATGACCTCTTTCCATGGCATTCCTTTACTCAAACAAGAACTAATCCCAATATCATTACTAAATCCAAACTCTTCAGCAATTTTGGGCTTTCTGAGATCAAGCCCTATCAATATTGTCTTTTTCCCCAATAGAGAATACACTGAGGCCATATTGATGGAAGCAAAAGTCTTGCCCTCACCAGAAATACTAGAGGTGAAAAGTATGGTCAAATGATCTTTGCTAGGGCTCAAATACGACATGTCAGCCCTAATATTTCTAAATGATTCAGTTACAGAAGACCTGGGATTATGTAATACAGGCTTGGGGTCATTGCCATGATTTCTACCTATCATCCCGATCAAAGGTGTTTTAATTTGCTTTTCCAGTTCCTTGGGATCTTCAATCTTAGTATTTAAAAAATCCCTAATGGTAATATATCCAATTGAAAAAAACATTCCAATGAAAAATCCAATGATCAGGTTGATGATCTTTCTTGGGAAAACAGGTTTTTGACCTGCCCTGGCAAAATCTAGAATTGCATTTTTGGGCATATTGGAAGCCCTTGTAATTTCTGACTCAGCCCTTTTCTGAAGGAGGTATAAATAGATGTTTTCATTGACAGTAAACTTCCTCTGAATCCCCAGCAGTCTCCTTTCTGTTTCTGGTAAGACATTTATTTCTCTCTCAACCCTTCTGATCTGGGCATTAATTTCAGTCAGGAAAGTATTGGTGTTTTGGATAAAAGAAGTAACATTTTCCTGCAAAGCCTTTTTGGTATTTCTGATTTGATTATTGATCTCCCTCATAGCCGGAGCCTGATCTGAAAAATTATAGGACAACCTTGATTTCTCTGCTTGAAGTTCACTCAATGTAACCACCAAATTCTGTAATAAAGGATCTGTACTTCCTGATATGGATGGCGCCATCAGGTCTTGTACATTGTCATTGGTAATATAATTCTGCAAACTCTGAAAATATTTCAGATTGATTTCAGCTAAGGATTTATCCTTTTCCAATTCCTGCAATCGGCTGAAAATCTGCGTACCTTCCTGACTGAGGTTAAATGTTCTATTTTCTGATCTATACCTTTCCAAATTTCCTTCAAAAAAGGCCAACGAATCAGAAATACCACTCAGTTGATCCTCGATAAACCGAATGGTATTCTCAGCAGCCCTATTCTTCTCTTTCAATTCTCTTTGTAAATAGACCTCCATCAACATATTGAGGTATTCTTCACCCAATTTTCTAACAGGTGTTTCCAAAGAGACACTCAAAATAGAAGCTTGTTTATTGATCGGAGTCACATTGATTTTTTCCCTTAGGAAAAGTGACAGCGAAGGCGTATCCATCAATTGAATAAGGATTTTATCGCCTTTCTTAGCTGATTTGTTATCAACTTTAATCCTCAGGATTTCATTTTCAATATATTCACCAAACATATATGAGGATCTAAAATCAGGGAGTACCTCTCTCAATGTCTTATAAAAAGGATCCAAAGGATTGAAAATCTCATATTCACTTTCTTCCCAATCTATTTCAAATTGACCATCGTCGATCACATCAATGCTTATATGGCCTGATACTGCCTGATAATGACCCCAATCCACATCCACGTAAATTAATGGGCTTGAATAAACTTGTTTACTGATAAAAAAATCTTCCTCAAAATAAAATACATCAAGCCCCAATGCGGAAATTGCCTCCTCAGCCAATGAGTAGGACTTCAGAATTCCAATCTCATTTTCTACATTGGTTTTGATGGGTAAAAGACCCACTGCATCAAATAAGTCAGCCCCTAAAGCCTGCGGTTCATCTGCAACAATTACTGAAGATTCCACTTTGTAAATGGGAGTAGCGTATTTATTGAACAGAAAGGCTCCGAAAAGACAAATCAAGGAACATAATAAAATAAAAGGCCAATACTTAAGGTAATTGAACAATACCACTTTTAACTCTACATCATCCTCATGGGGAGGTAAGAATGGATCATTAAAAAGAGGATATGGGTTATTTGAATTCATACTACCTTAAAATAATGCTTAAAATCAAAGTGGCCGCTGTGATAGAGGAAATTATCAGCGCTACAGATTGTGCTGAATTATCGCTGGCCCCAATTTGCCTGACCTTCATTGGTTCTGCATAAATTTGGTCATTGGGCTGTATAAAGTAAAAGGGAGTCCTTACGATCTGTCTGTCATTGAGATTGATTCTGTGAAGCCTTGTGCCTTCAGGGTATTGCCTTACCAATAAGATCTCGTCTCTTTTTGCAACGGCGGTGAGATCTCCGGCTTGTGCAATGGCTTCAAATATGGTCAATCTATCTTGAAGTACGACATACTTACCGGGTCTTCTAAATTCACCCAAAGAAGAAAATCGGATTCCTCCCAACTTTACCCTGACAAAAATCTCCGAGGTAACATATTTTGTAATCTCACCTTCCACCAATAGACGTACCTCCTCCAAGGTCAGGTCGTTGACCTTCAATTCTCCTAAAAGTGGCATTTTGATAAAACCTTGCTTATCAACAGTATAACCAGCCATATAATAAACATCGCCACCTGACTGAGCTATTTGACCGAAAATTGCATTATTGTTTTCGCTTTGAATTTTTGAAGAGAATCCTTTTTCTAAAATATCCTCGACGGTCTGTATCTGAATATCAATGATATCATTGAACTGTAGCCTATATTCAGGCAACTCATAAGAAATCAGTTCCCCATCAGCAATTACTTGGTTTCCCTCAAGATTTTGATAGTAAATGACCTTTTTATTGGGAATACAAGAAAGACCGATAATGGGTATTAAAGCGAGATGAATGTAGGAAATGAATTTCCTCATGGCATAAAATTGGGCTAATGTTGTTACATGAACTTCGTAAACTTAGCGAAATAAATTTATTATTGACAAGGACAATTTTCCATTGGTGATTACAATGATTGATTTAAAAAAATCCGGTATTTCGAAATACCGGATTTTTATAAGCCTAAATCAAATTTACAATTAAAAATTCATCCTGAATCCATCACTTTCTACAGGTCTATTATCCATCCATGCCGGAAAAGTTTCACGTTCTTCCAATTTGATCAACTTGCCATCTTCAAAAGTGGCCAATACATAAAAATTCTCCCCTCTATTGACTCGATAAGTTTTGGAAGTTCCATCAAGTGCGCTTAGTACAGCTTCTTTGTTCTGCCTTAAAAATTTCCTTTCAGTCATACCTTGAGAAAACTCAGGAACGGGACCGAAGATTGAGCATGAACCTAATAAAAAGACCGTTGAAACTATAATCAGAAATTTTTTCATAATTTTATTTTATTTATTACTTAAATAGTAACAAAAACTTTGCCACGTATTACAACTTGAATTAGAGACATTTACAAGATATTTGCTCTATTTTGGCTTTTTTCGTTTGCAAAGGCTGATTTTTGATATACCTTTGCTGCCTAGCGGCACGACCAGCTCCTGCTAAATCCCCCAGGTCCGGAAGGAAGCAAGGGTAGGCGGTCGTAGCGGTGCGATGCCGCTTCTTTTTTTAAAGTAAAATACAAACTTTATTATCTGACATTTAAATGTCTAAAGCAAGATTTTAATAACTAAAAATCTCTTCCAAAGGTCTGGTAAAAAATTTACTGAGAAATTTGAAAAATTTTCTTCAATTCGGATTTAGTTACTAAGTTGTTTTTAGGAGAAAGGATTATTTCGACAATCAATTCTTTCTCATCCGATACTAGGTAATGGTATTTCCCTCTCTCTTTACTATACATTTGCTTAGACTTACTTTTGAGCGGGTTTGTATCATCATCCAATGAAACCAATTTTCCATTTGTTTTTACTTCCATTTTAAAAGAATCTTTGGGAAGATCAACAGGTCCAGGATTATAAACTTCGAACGCAATCAATACTTTACTTCCTTTTTCCAATACTTCAGGTGTTATGGAAAAGTTTCTGATTTCCAGTTTTTGGGAAGGTGCCTCAAATGCTATACCCCAAATTATTCCGATAAGTACCAATACTTTCATATTCATTGAAATTTATATACTTTATTATGAACTAATTTATCCTCTGACACCACTAGGTAATCACTCTCCCCACTGAGATATCCATCTTTCAAACTGCTATTTCGGAATACACCAATTTCACCATTTTCAAAATCAGTTTTTCCTACGAAATCTAAGTTTTTATCAAAAAAGACTATACTGCTTTTCCTAAGATATGTTTTTTCAGTATCCAATTCTTGGCTATAAGGATAGTGATAAACTCTTGAAAAAAGACCAGTTTCTTTGTGGTAAGAAAGGTTTTCAAAAAATGGCATTTCCACCCTAAAGCTCCATGATTTCTCACGCATTGACATGAACTCACTGTCTTTAGGCTCAAATAATGGGAGTTCATTATTTACTAACGGGTTCATTGATTTAATTAACTTACCAGTCCCTATATCAAAAACTGCAATTTCATCATCAAAAGGATATGAAACATAAATACTACCTTTCAACACCACGATTTGGGGATTAATAACATCATTAGGGTAAAACAATTTTTTTCTGTTTTTTAATCTCCCAAAAGGAGGAGCTATAAAATCAGTAATTGAATTTTTTTCAATATCAAATATTACCAATTTAGGCAAATTTGAATCTCCTTCTTCACTGTAAAAATAATTGTCTGCAATTGGCATAATTAAAATTTTATCGGATTCAAGATAGCTGAATTTATTATAAGCATTGAACGGAAAAAAAAAACCATTTTTTCCGGGGTATTTTTTACCCGATACGGTATCTAAATTCCAGTGATTTATTTGATTACCTTCAAAATCAATTAAATAAACATTTTTAGTTTCATAAGAGTAAAAAAATAAACTATCCGGATTGTGGACATGTAGATTCATAATGTCCGATTTGAACAAGTTTGAATCAATCACAAGATTTTTGACAAAAGTTTCGTTTTTTATATCAAAAACAGAAATTGAGTTATGGTTTAAA
This sequence comes from Aquiflexum lacus, assembly GCF_015476655.1. Taxonomy (GTDB): domain Bacteria; phylum Bacteroidota; class Bacteroidia; order Cytophagales; family Cyclobacteriaceae; genus Aquiflexum; species Aquiflexum lacus. The sequence continues at coordinate 127,379 of NZ_JABFHF010000010.1, read as the reverse complement.
TATGGGTTAAGTCCAAAAAAAAGAGAATCATTAAAAATGGTATGGATTTGGTAAGAAGATGAAATTGGAGGAATTGTAGAAATTGACAATTCTTTTGATAGGATAATCTCTTTTCCATCGAATTTAGATTTATAATTTTTAACATCATTTTTCTTTTCGCAAGAAAAAGCAAAAAGAAAAAAAATAAATATAATTTTTTTCATAGTTCTATTTGAAGAAATTCACAAAAAAGTGGTTGCCTGTAATAATGGCAACCACGTAAATTTAATTAATACTCACCTGGAGGTCTAAAATCACCATGAATACAAACACTTCCTCCTCCAGCACAGATTTGAAATATGGGTACAGGACTCCCCCAATACACGTCAACCCAATGCCCTAACTCAACTCCTTGGGCTAAGGCTTTATTTGTAGGATTCATTGATAAAAATCCAAATGCCACAACTCCAAATGCTAAACTCAAAATAAACTTTTTCATTTTTATAAAATTAAAGTTGCGAAACAATTCCCAAAGTGGCAGGCTGTTCCATAACCTACAAACAATTATAGTCGACATAAAAAGCTTGGACTCTAAACTAAATCTATTTTTTTTTTTCAAAATTTAATACGGATTTTTTCTTTGTTGATTAACACTAGCACCTCAAACAACACAAAATAACAATAGATTTAATCGATATTTTCAAAGATTTCTTTTCTTTCTAAAGAACCTAAATCCAAAGTGGTAGATGAAATTTTTTAAATATTTGGTGATTTATTTTCGTTTTTTCAATTATATGAACCATGTAACACGTATTTTATCAACTTATTCTTGAATAATTTATTCAGTTTTCCAATTTTGTAATTTTACAATTTCAAAACCTTCCTATTCCCCTTTATTCATTTAACTTTGTCAACATCTTAAACCATAAATCCTAAAAAATGAAATTCTTTATCGACACCGCAAACCTCAACGAAATCAAAGAAGCCTATGACCTTGGTGTTTTGGATGGTGTAACGACCAATCCTTCCCTAATGGCCAAAGAAGGCATCAGTGGAGAAGCCAATGTCATGGCGCATTATAAAGCGATCTGCGATATCGTTGATGACAATGTCAGTGCAGAAGTAATTGCAACAGACTATGAGTCCATGATCAAAGAAGGTAAAGAACTTGCCAAAATCGACAACAAGATCGTGGTGAAAATCCCAATGATCAAAGACGGTGTTAAGGCCATCAAATATTTTCACAATGAAGGCATAAGGACCAATTGTACCTTGATTTTTTCAGCTGGACAGGCAATTTTGGCTGCAAAAGCCGGTGCCTCGTTCGTTTCACCATTTGTCGGAAGGTTGGATGATATCTCATTTGACGGCATAGACCTTATTGAACAGATCGTAAATATTTATGCAAATTATGGGTTCGCTACCCAAGTATTAGCTGCATCGGTTAGACATTCCATGCATTTGATCAAATGCGCTGAAGTTGGGGCCGATGTAGTGACATGCCCATTGAAAGTTATCACAGGGCTTTTAAAACATCCATTGACGGATTCTGGATTAGCAACTTTTCTTGCAGATCATGCCAAAGCAGCAGGCAAATAATCTATAATTAATCAGAAGCAAGAGATCACTGAAGTACTTCACAGACCTCTTGCTTCGTTGTATTTGTAAACAATGCGTGATTTTTAATGTAATACATCTAAAAGTCAACTAACCTTCAAAAAACTTTTTCCCATGTATATCATCAAAGTAAAAGGAAAAGCCAAAATACCAGACTACATCCAAATCAGAGATGAAAATTTCGTATTGGTATCCTATTTCAGGGCTGATAGACCCATGAAAAACATAGAGAAATTTGGTTTGGAAGGGAAAGAAGAAGCTTTAAAGGCTTTGATCGATCAATTACCTTTCGGAAAACTTCAAAAGCTAGAATTGTAACATGCAGATCGGAGGAGAACCAATTATCGTAGTTGCTGACGCCTTTATTTTTCAGGGACTGACAGCGGTATTAGAGGATGTTAATTTCACGATTGACAAAGACGAGTTTGTTTTTCTTATTGGAAGAACTGGAAGTGGAAAAAGCTCCCTCCTCAAAACCTTATATGCCGACCTTCCTTTCAAAATGGGACATGGAGAAATTGTAGGTTTTCATCTTGAAAAGATCAAAAAAAAGGAAGTACCTTATCTTCGAAGAAAATTAGGCATTGTATTTCAGGATTTTCAACTTTTCCCGGATAGGACTGTTGCTGAAAACCTCTTCTTCGTCATGAAAGCCACCGGTTGGAAAGACAAAACGAAAATGAAAAACAGGATGGTTGAAGTTTTGTTGAAAGTCGGGTTGGGAGACGCTGCCACCAAGATGCCACACCAACTTTCAGGGGGTGAGCAACAGCGGGTCGTCATTGCCCGGGCATTGATCAATAATCCCACTATTCTTTTGGCCGATGAACCAACAGGAAATTTAGACCCTGATGTAGCAGATGGGATTTTTAAACTTTTTCAGGAAATTAATAATGAGGGAACTGCCATATTAATGGCTACCCACAATCATGACCTTCTTCGGAAATATCCATACAGGGTACTCAAATGCGAGAAGGGTCAGCTGCTTGATAGCAAAACATCCGACATTACCATAAACACTTCCTATTGAGGTGCTATTATTTTTCTAATCTCTTATAAACAGACTTACTGTTTTTTCGTTTATATTTCATGTCAAAATCTGACTTCAATTATTAAAATATAGAATTATGAAGCGATCTTATAAAAACTTATTTCCAACCATTTTTCTTTTAACTTTCACCCTATTGAATTTTTCTTCCTGCAAGGACAAAGAGGAAGTTTTACCTCCTGAACCAGATGCACAAGTCAAAATAAACACTTGGATCAAAGATGTAATGGATCAGGCATATTTTTGGTTGGAGGATATGCGTACTCCAATCGCGATCAAATCTGAACCGGAAAAATATTTTGAGTCCCTTCTTTTTAGGCCGACGGATAGATTTTCTGTTATTTATCCTGATTATCAAGAATTGATTAATAGTCTTCAAGGTGTATCCAAAGAAGCAGGATATGAAATTATACTCGCAAGAGAAAGTAACCAAAACAACAATGTCATAGCTTTTGTGACATATATCAAAAAGGGAAGTCCTGCAGATCTATCAGGCCTCAAAAGGGGTGATATGATTACCAGAATCAACGGGGCCAGATTGACATTGGAAAATTATCAGGAGTTGCTAAGCCAAAGGTCTGAACCTCATTCCATTTCTCCTTTCCGTTTTGATCAAGCAACAGACGAGTTTGTAGCCATTGCTCACATCGATTTGACTACTTTGGAATTAGCTGAAAATCCAAATTTCTTGGATACGGTTTTCACAATCAACAATGAAAAAATTGGATATGTGGTTTACCATTTTTTTGCTCCGGGCACTAACAACGCTTATGATAATGAAATGGATCAGATTTTCGCTGATTTCAAAGCAGAGGGGATCAATCATCTCATTTTGGATTTCAGGTACAATAGTGGTGGGTTTGTGAATAGTGCCATTAACCTTGCAAGTTTGATCGCTCCGGGAGTTGGAGAAAATGACATTTTATCAAGAGTGCAGTACAACAGTTTTCTATCGGGTTTTGATGATTTTAAAAATGTCACCAGAAAATTTAAAACTAAATCCCAAAACCTTGGACCAATACTAACGGATAATAGAGTCTATGTAATCACCTCAAATAGAACAGCTTCTGCCAGTGAGTTGATTATTAATGGACTCAAACCTTACATGGATGTTTTCATGGTTGGGGATGTCACTGTTGGTAAAAACGTAGGTTCAATTCCACTAGAGGATGAAGATAACCCTGATAACAAATATGGGATTTTACCTATAGTTTTTAGAGATGCCAATAAAAATGGAGAGTCCGATTTTGCAAATGGCTTTATCCCAAATATCGGTGCTAGGGAAATAACCCAAAAATGGCTTTTGCCATTTGGTGATACCAACGAATACCTGCTGAAAACAACATTGAATAGAATTCTTGGGAATCCACCCATTGATGAGGATGCCCGAATACAATTGATTGATAGAATCAATGTGGGAAGTTCGCTTGATAGCAAATCGAGATTTGGGTTAATCATTGATAATGAAACAGACATTAAATCTATTTTAAAGTTAAAATAGGTTTTGGTTGGTATTTGATGGAAGTTGGAAGTTGGAAGATGACGAATTAGGCAAATGACGTTTTTCTTCGGACTTCCAACTTCTGACAATAGAAAAAGAAATATTTTTAATATGAATATCCGTCCGTTAACGGAAGCTTCCTAATAGGATATGCCTCATAGGACATAGAAGCCATATTCAGAATTCTCTCCCCTTCCAAATAAATGCTTAAACATTGCCTGTCATTTTGTCTGTATTTTGTTAATTTCGCATCTTCAAAGATTTGAGTATAATGGAAAACATTATTAAAGACATAGATATAATTGCACCGGAAGAAGCGCAAGCTTGTGATTTTAAAACTACCGGTGACGAAAATACCGGGAAATCAAAAAAGCTTTATATAGAATCCTATGGATGTCAGATGAATTTTTCTGATTCTGAAATAGTCGCATCTATCATGAAGGAAAACGGTTTTGATACTACCTCAGACTTTGAACAGGCAGATGTCATTTTTTTAAATACCTGTTCTATCAGAGAAAAGGCAGAACAAACTGTACGGAAAAGACTCAGTCAATTCAATTCACTTAAAAAGTCAAAACCGGAAATGACCATCGGTGTACTTGGCTGTATGGCTGAGCGATTGAAAGAGAAATTACTGGAGGAAGAAAAAATTGTAGATGTAGTGGTTGGTCCAGATGCCTACCGAGATCTTCCTAATTTGGTTTCATCTGCTGAGGATGGGCATAAGGGAGTCAATACTTTCCTTTCCAGAGAAGAGACTTATGCTGACATTTCACCTGTACGGCTTAACTCTAATGGCGTCAGTGCATTTATTTCCATCATGAGGGGCTGTGACAATATGTGCTCATTCTGTGTAGTGCCGTTCACAAGAGGGAGAGAAAGAAGCCGTGACCCATTTTCTATAGTTGAAGAAGCCAAAGATCTTTTTGAAAAGGGTTACAAAGAAGTCACACTTTTGGGCCAAAATGTGGACAGCTACAAATGGTCTCCTGAAGAAAACAACAAAGCCAGACTCAATAAAAAAGAAGAAGAAGTTTCTTCTGTTATCAATTTTGCCCATTTACTGGAAATGGTGGCAAAAGTGAGTCCGAAGCTCAGGGTAAGATTCTCAACCTCCCACCCCAAAGACATTACCGATGAAGTGTTGTATACCATTAAAAAATATGACAACATCTGCAAATACATCCACCTTCCCGTACAAAGTGGGAATTCGAGGGTCCTAGAAATGATGAACAGGACCTATGATAGAGAGTGGTATTTGGAAAGAGTTTCCAAAATCAGAGAAATCTTAGGGGAAGAATGCGGAATTTCTTCAGATATGATAGCTGGATTTTGCACCGAAACTGAGGAAGAACACCGAGATACCCTTACATTGATGGATATCGTAAAATACGATTTCTCGTATATGTTCTTTTACTCAGAGCGCCCGGGCACCTTGGCTGCCAAAAAATATGAGGATGATATCCCATTAAGTATAAAAAAAAGAAGGTTGGCCGAAATCATTGAAAAGCAAAGCACCATTTCATTGGAAAGAAATAAACTGGATGTGGGAAAAATCCAGGAAATCCTGATAGAAGGAACATCAAAACGGTCCGAGGAACAACTGAGAGGAAGAAATTCTGCCAATAAGGTTGTCATCATTCCTAACCATCTATTTAAAAAAGGTGATTATGTAAAGGTTAAAATCACTGACTGCTCTGCAGCAACATTATTCGGAGAGGTAGTTTATTGAAAATCCCCTTACAAAAATGATCACAGCACAGGAAATTCAAAGTATCAAGCAAAGATTCAGTATCATAGGCAACAGCCCACTGTTAAACCATGCCATCCAAGTAGCCATGCAGGCTGCACCCACTGAGATGACAGTGTTGATTACAGGAGAGAGTGGAAGTGGAAAAGAGTCATTTTCCAAAATCATCCATTCCCTCAGCTTGAGAAAACATGGGAAATTTATCGCTATCAACTGTGGCGCCATACCTGAAGGTACAATTGATTCAGAACTGTTTGGTCATGAAAAAGGGTCATTTACAGGTGCGCATGAGGCTAGAAAAGGTTATTTTGAAGTAACCGATGGCGGGTCCATATTTCTAGATGAGATCGGGGAAATGCCATTAGGTACTCAAGCCAGGCTATTGAGAGTGCTTGAAAATGGGGAATTTATCAAAGTAGGTTCTTCAAAAGTATTAAAAACCAATGTCCGCGTCATTGCCGCTACCAACGTCAATTTGATCAAGGCTGTCGAAAAAGGAGAATTCAGGGAAGATCTTTACTACAGGTTAAATACTGTGCCAATTTACGTTCCTCCCTTGAGAGAGAGAGGAGAAGATGTGGCTTTGCTTTTCAGAAAATTTACCACTGATTTTTCTGAAAAGTATAAAGTCAAGCCCGTCTCTTTGGATGAAGATGCAAAAAAAGCATTGATGAAATTCCCCTTCCCGGGTAACATCAGACAGCTCAAGAATATAGCCGAACAGATTTCACTACTTGAACAGGAGAGAGAAATAGATGGCGCAACCTTGATTAGATATTTGCCTGCAGATCAGGTCCGACTTCCTGCATTATTGGCGAATTCGGGAGGAAGTCAAGAGTTCAGTGATTTTTCAGAAAGGGAAATTCTATATAAAGTACTTTTTGATATGAAGAAGGACATGAATGACCTTAAAAAACTGGTATTGGAAACTTACCAAAATGGAAGCTTGAGTTCAAACATTATGAGCAAGCATCAAACTCTCTTTGAAGATCTTGATACACCAAAGTCTTTTGAAGATTCAAAACCTTCAAGCCAATCCTCAAACCTACCGATTGTACTAGATCATCAGCAGCATGCTAAGGAGGATATGGATGACTACGATGACGAGTCCATAGAAGACATCATCCATGAGGAAGATGACAATTCTTTATCCTTAGAAAAAAAGGAAAAAGAAATGATCATCCGAGCATTAAGAAAACATAATAATAAAAGAAAATATGCGGCCAACGATCTCGGAATCTCGGAAAGGACGTTATATAGGAAAATCAAACAATATGATATTGAATAAGAGAATCGGAAAATCTCTAATTATTTCCTTTTTGGGATTGGTTCTAAATGCCTGTTCGATAAGCTACAGCTTCACGGGAACCAATATCAATTATGATCTTATTCAGACCTTTTCTGTTGAGAATTTTTTCAATGATTCGGGCGGAGGACCTGCGAATATGGAGCAGCTTTTTACAGAATCGCTCAAAGAATTCTATCAGCGTAACACCCAACTTGAATTGGTCCGAAACAATGGACACCTCCTATTTTCAGGTTCTATAAACAGGTATGCGATTACACCACAAGCCACTGTTTCCAGTCCAGATCCAAACCTACCTGATAGGGCCGGACAGATGAGGCTAACCATATCGGTTGAAGTGGACTACGAAAATACAGTTGAGGAAGAATATAGCCTGAAAAGGTCCTTTTCATTCTTTAAGGATTATGACCCCAGGACTACTTCCATTCTCCAAGTAGAGAGTCAACTAATAGAAGAGATATTTGATCAGATTCTTCAGGACATTTTTACCGCAACAGTCGCCAATTGGTAAAATTGATTATATTGTTATCCATTCAAAATAAAAGCAGTGAATACACATCAACTCATTGATATTTTAAGAAAAGGCAGTCAACTTCAAAAAGATGATATTACACATCTAATAAAATGGCATGAAACCTTTCCCTATTTTCAGATTCCTAAGGTGTTACTCGCAAAATTCGAATTTGAGAAAACAAAAGGTGCTTCCAAAGAGCTTTTGCATTGGTCGGCTGTCACAAGTCCAGACAGATCCTGGCTCAAACTTATCATTGAAACCGATACCCCTTTTCGTTTTTTGAAAAGTAAGCTCGACGAAAATCTGGAGAGCCTTATTTCAGCCAAACCCTATAGTTTAAGATCAATTGAATTGGATGATTTTGAAAAATCTTTGATTCCTGTTCCAGCAAAAGATACTGATCCTCAGGAAAGAGCTGATATTCTCAAAAAACTAGGTGAAGATCTGCACAAGAAAAAAGCAAAATTCCCTGAAATCCCGAAAGAAAAATCAAAAACACCCCAAAAACCAAAAAGAAGAAAAAGTAAAGATGAGTTGCTCGAAACCATCAAACTGAAAGAGAAAAAGGAAATTCTTGATGAAAAAAAGAAAAAGCAGCTGGACATCATCAAAGCCTTCAGCAAAAAAGAATTCAAGCTTGCTACCCTGAGAGAAATGGAAGATTTCCAAAAGCAGGATGATTTGTCGGAAAAAAGTACCCATCTCCACCCTACTTTACTTTCTGAGACATATGCCAAAATATTGGTAAAACAAGGCAAAAAGCAAAAGGCCAAAGAAATTTATCAAAAATTAATGGTGAAATTTCCAGATAAAAACACTTACTTTGCGGACTTAATTAAAGAATTGGATTTATAAATTCATCGAAATGTTTACCTTTCTTATCAGCGTTATTGTAGTATTAGCAGTGTTGTTGGTCCTCGTCATCCTAGCACAGGATTCAAAAGGCGGTGTTGGAGCTGCTTTTGGTGGTGGTGCCTCTCAGATTATGGGCGTGACCAAAACAGGTAATATCCTTGAAAAAGCAACTTGGGTCTTATCCATCGCTATCTTGGTATTGTCACTATCTTCTTCTGCATTTTATTCTACCTCAGAAGTTGACCAAATTAGTTCTCCGAATATTGAAAGTGCAAGAAAACAGGTTTTGACCCCTTCTTTTGGTGATACTGAAAGCCTTCTTCCATTAGATACCACTGAGGGAGGTAATGATGTTCCCGAAGAGGACAATCAATAAAAGAAATTTCAGCACGGTCTTACCGGGCTTTTTTATTCAATTTTTTTAAGTAAAATCCTTTTACTGATAGGCACAAAACTTTCTTCTAGAGGAATCTGATGTTGACATATAATGCTATATGTTGCAGGATTTGGAAGTTCCTTGTAGGTTTTTATTAGATCTAGTTTGATTTGTTCAAAAGTATTGACCAAAGACCTCCTGACTTTTTGAATAAGCTGCATCATGATGCCTTTGAAGGTGTCGATGCTGTTCTGAAACAAATTTATTTTGTAGCGATAAATGTATATTTCTTTTGCATTGTCAAAAGAAAGTAAGGCATATCCTTCTTTTTGGTAGAGAGGAGAAATCCCAATTGGTTCTATCTCCATTTCATGTTCTAGAAAATCATAAATACTTTTGCCATCTTCGATATAGTTTTTCATTTGGGGCAAAGAAAAAGCGATGATTTCTTCTATCTGTTTCATCATCTCATCATCCATAATCAAAGGCTTAAAATTCAATTTGATTTCATTCCTATCCGGCCCTTCAAGGAGCTTGGGAAATGCTGCCTTGATCTGTTCCTTGTTTTCTTCAAATTTTTTAAGTTTTGAATAGTGTTGGATGAGATCCGCCAAGGGTGGGTATAGTTTCACTTCCTTGAATTGTGAACCCACATGACTCAAATAAGCTAGAAGAAGGTACTTCTTGTATTCGAAGTCAATCCATCCTTCAGTAATCCAATTTTCAGATAAATTTTTCATATGAACATACTTTGCAAAAAATTTAAGCAAATCTGACATAATTTAAAAGTATCAAAGAAAAATTGACAGAAGAATTTCAGCCAACATATTATGTACTGTCAGTTTTGGAGCAAACAGCCCGACTATATGTCAGCTAAATTCTGCAATATTTCTTTGGCACAGGAAATGATAATAAGGTTTTATAGATTTTGTAACTAACTTAAATATTCAATAATTATGTCAAAAGTGAACATCAAACCTCTAGCAGACCGAGTTCTGGTAGAACCTGCTGCTGCTGAAGAAAAAACCGCATCAGGTCTTTTTATTCCTGATACTGCAAAAGAAAAACCTCAAAAAGGAACTGTTATCGCAATCGGAGGTGGTAAAAAGGATGAACCCTTGACTGTAAAAGTAGGTGATACCGTGCTCTACGGCAAATACTCCGGAACAGAGCTTTCAGTAGAAGGTCACGATTATCTTATTATGAGAGAATCTGACATCTTCGCGATCCTTTAATCATCCTATTTTAAACAATCAAAAACCTAAAAAAACAAAAAAATGGCTAAAGAACTGTTTTTCGACACGAATGCAAGAGACAGATTAAAAAAAGGCGTTGACGCTCTTGCTGACGCAGTAAAAGTAACCCTTGGACCAAAAGGAAGAAATGTCATCATTGACAAAAAATTCGGCGCGCCAACCATTACCAAAGATGGTGTTACCGTAGCAAAAGAAATCGAATTAGCTGAGCCAATTGAAAATATGGGAGCTCAGCTTGTGAAAGAAGTAGCTTCCAAAACAGCTGACAATGCAGGTGACGGTACTACCACAGCCACTGTGCTTACCCAGGCAATTTTCAATGCCGGTATTAAAAACGTAGCTGCAGGTGCCAATCCGATGGATCTTAAAAGAGGCATAGATAAAGCTGTTAGCGCTATAGTTGCACAATTAAAATCGAATTCAAAAGCTATCTCTACGAGCAAAGAAATACAGCAAGTAGCAACTGTTTCTGCCAATAATGACGACGAGATCGGTAAAATGATCGCTGATGCCATGGAAAAAGTCGGTAAAGACGGTGTAATCACTGTAGAAGAAGCTAAAGGCACAGAAACAGAAGTGAGAACAGTAGAAGGTATGCAATTTGACAGGGGATACCTTTCTCCTTATTTCGTGACCAACACTGAAAAAATGGAAGTTGAATTGGAAAGACCATACATTTTGATCTATGACAAGAAGATTTCTTCCATGAAAGAACTACTTCCGGTTTTGGAACCAGTAGCTCAAACAGGCAAGCCATTGTTGATCATCGCAGAAGACGTTGACGGCGAAGCCCTGGCTACCTTGGTAGTAAACAAAATCAGAGGTGCCTTGAAAGTGGCAGCTGTGAAAGCACCTGGATTCGGTGACAGAAGAAAAGCAATGTTAGAAGATATTGCCATCCTAACAGGAGGAACTGTCATTTCTGAAGAAAGAGGATACAAGTTAGAAAATGCCACGTTGGATTACTTAGGTACTGCCGAAAAAATCAACATTGATAAAGACAATACCACTGTAGTCAATGGTGCAGGTGAATCAACTGCCATCCAAGCAAGAATTGGAGAGATCAAAGCACAAGTTGAAAAAACAACTTCTGATTACGACAGAGAAAAACTTCAGGAAAGACTTGCCAAATTATCAGGTGGTGTTGCTATCCTATACATAGGAGCGGCTACTGAAGTTGAAATGAAGGAGAAAAAAGATAGAGTTGACGATGCACTACATGCAACAAGAGCTGCTGTTCAGGAAGGTGTTGTTGTAGGCGGAGGTGTTGCTTTTGTAAGAGCTTCATCAGCTTTGGATAATGTCAAAGGTGATAACGAAGATCAGGACACTGGCGTCAATATCATTAGGATTGCCATCGAAGCTCCATTAAGAACCATTGTTGAAAACGCTGGTGGTGAAGGTTCGGTTGTAATCAACAAAATCAAAGAAAATAAGGGTAATTTCGGATACAATGCAAGAACAGATGTTTACGAAGATCTGTTTGAAGCTGGAGTAATTGATCCAACCAAGGTTACTAGATTAGCCCTTGAAAATGCCGCTTCTATTGCCGCATTGCTACTTACTACCGAATGTGTGGTCGCTGATGTGAAAGAAGAATCCCCTGCTATGCCGCCAATGGGCGGAGGCGGAATGGGTGGAATGATGTAATCTTAAAAATAACCCAAAAAAGAGGGACCTTAAAGGTTCCTCTTTTTTTTTCAACTAACCCTTACGAGGAATACTTGATTCTGATTTTTTTAATTGAAAGTAAGTTTTAACTTAGAGTGAGTATATTTGAAATTCTTCTCAAGCATCAGGTGCTTTTGAAAAGTCAATATCAATCTTTTATGAGCTCATTTTATTCAATTATTTTAGTAGATGATGATCCAATCAATAACCTTATCAATAAAAGGTTGGTATCAAAATTGGGTATCGCTCCTAAAATAGAAGAGTATCTTGAAGCAGAAAGAGCAATTGAGAAAATCCGCACATTAAGTTCAGATCAAAACATATTAATTTTTTTAGATATCAATATGCCTGTTATGAATGGCTGGGATTTTTTGAACCAATACTTAATCGAGTTTAAAGACAGGAAAGACAAAATTGTTGTTTTATCAAGCTCAATTGATTTTCAGGATAGGCAAAAAGCAAAAGAATTTGGTTGTGTGGAAGGTTTTATTGAGAAGCCATTAACTCCGGAAAAAATCAAAAGCATTATTTAAGATGGAATCAAAAAATCCTCAAAGCCAACAAATCAGTATGGAACTGTATGCTTTTGGGGAAAATCTTTTTGATAAGCACCACCTGACTTCTGTTGGCCAAATCAAACCATTTTTGGAATCCGATAAAAAATTCTGGCTTAACATCTGCGGCCTGCACGACGATAGCTTACTAAAAGATATTGCAGAATTGTTTGATATACACGTGATTGCCCTTGAAGACATCAAAAACAACCAACAAAGACCAAAATTGGAGGAGTTTGACCATTTTATCTTTTTGGTTTCGAAAATGATCTATACCAAAAATGATATTACTGCTTTGGAAATTGAACAGGTCAGCTTTGTTTTTGGCAAAAATTTTATCATATCATTTCAGGAAAATAGCTATGACATTTTCGATCCGATTCGGGTCAGATTAGAAAACCCTCAAGGCAGAATGAGAAAAATGGGAACAGATTATTTTGCCTATACCTTATTGGATGCTATCATCGACCAATATTATGTGATTCTTGAAATGATGGATGCTACTATAGAGGAAATAGAAGATGAGATCATCAATGATTCGCAGAAAACAAAATTGGGTGATGTCTATCTCAAAAGAAAAGCCCTTCAGGAAATCAAAAAAATCATCTGGCCAACAAGAGAATTGATTGCGGCTTGGAGAAAGTCAGAAAGTCCTTTGATCAAAAGAAAAACCAATCCGTTTATCAATGACATCTACGAACATACCGTGGAGATCATGGAGAATCTTGAAATGCAAAGAGAAAGCATTACCACCCTTGTAGAAATATTCATGTCAAATATCAGTCTCAAGCAAAATGAGGTGATGAAAACCCTAACCATCATCGCTACTATATTTATACCACTGACTTTTATAGCAGGGGTATATGGTATGAACTTTGAATTTATGCCGGAACTACAATGGAAGTATGGTTACATATTTATCTGGGCTTTTTTCCTTGTTTCTACATTTATTATGATTCGGTACTTCAAAAGAAAGCATTGGTTTTAGTTAGAATATATTTTTTTTCATATTTTATATCTTTATTTAAATATTTATTTATACTTTTCAGCATCAGATTATACTGTTTTTTTAAATACAATTAGTGTTTTTCAAAATGATAAAATCTGTATTTAAAAAAAATTACCCATTTAAAGGGCCTTTATCCGCCTAATTTGCTTCTTCACCGATCACCCACGATGAAAAAGATTGCTGTTTTTTTATTTCTGTATTTTTCCCTGTTCCATTTTGGTTTTACCCAAACTTGGACCGGAAATTTAAGCGATAACTGGAACACTCCCGGGAATTGGATTCCTGCTATGGTCCCAGGAGCTGGCAGTGATGTTATCATCAATAATGCTGCGGCACCTCATCAACCTGTCTTGCCTTCAAACATTGCGGTAAGAGATTTAAGCATGTCAGATGGGACCCTTAATTTAAGTGGCTTCGAATTGAATGTTAGAAATCTGAACCTTACCGGAGGTCAAATTATCAATGGTGTAATTGAAACTTCCCAAAATATCACTGAGATACAAAACATGGTTTTTGATGGAAATATGACGATCATTAAAAACGGAGGAGGAAATAATGACCTTTCAGGTGGAAACGTATTTAATGGGCCCACTGTCATCACCAACCAAAATAACAGTAGATTAAGATTGGCATCCACTACTGGTGACACTTTTCACTCCACATCAGTTTTCAATAAAGTTGGCACAGGAAGTTTGGAAATAGCTTACGCTGGAACAAATACCTTTCATCAAGAAGTAACTATAAATAACTCAACAGCAAACAATCAGTTCAATATTGGCCAAGGTGGTGGGACATCTTCTTTGATTAATGGGGGATTGATCACAACAGACTTCAATACAGGTATTTTGATCATCAATAATTTCACCCAACTTAATACAGCATCAAACAGCGTTTTTAATCCAAATACCTTTACGGTTTCAAATTCAACTTTTTTGGGAGATTTTTCAGTTTCAACTTCTGGAGTATTGACATTAGCTGGAGCCAATACTTTTGCCTCGGACAACCAGCTTATTTCAGGAAATCAATTTGCATTACCTGACGGAGGCAATACATTCAACAGCATCACAGGGTCTACAACCATAACAAGAAACGGTGGTGGAGCAGTAACCTGGGGACCTGGCAATTCATTTGGTTCCTTAAATTTTACAGATAATGCTAACAGCAACATGACCTGGGAAGGAAACAACACCTTCAATGGAAATGTGTCAATTACAAATAATTCAAATAATATTTTCCGAATTGCAAATACAGATGGCGATATCTTTAATGGAACAGTCCATTTTATCAACAATGGTACAAGCACAATGGACATCGCATTTAATGGAAATACGACATTTGCCGATCAAATTACAATTGATAACAATGGCGCCGGAAATATCAGGTTTGGAGGAACAGCAGCCCAAACAGGAACAAGTCTGCAAAATAATGGGGGTATCAATACCAATGACCTGACAAACGGTACACTTACCATCAGAAGGTTTACTCAAATTGATAATTTTGCAAATGGTCCGTTCAACCCATTGAATTTTGAAGTGGACAATAGCACTTTCGTTGGCGATTTTTTAATATCCACTATCGGACAAATTACATTTACAGGGAGTAGTAATTTCGGTGGAAACAACTCTTTTACAGCGAATGGAAATATTGTTATGGTTGTAGGAGGAAACACTTTTAGTGATCCTGGCAACACAACCACCATCATCCGAAACGGTGGCGGAAACGTCACTTGGGGAGGAGGAAACAGTACAGGCAATTTTATTTTGGAAGAAAATACCACTTCCAATCTTACCTGGCAAGGTGGAAATACTTTCAATGGAAATGTCAGTATTACTAACAATAGCAATAACCTGTTAAGACTTGCAAATACCGATGGTGATGAATACATGGGTACAAGCATTTTTATCAATAACGGTTCGAGTATTTTGGAAATAGGACGAAGTGGTACCAATATTTATATGGATCAAATCACCATCAACAATTCGAATGCTGGTGGAAGCATAAGGTTTGGTTTAAATGGCGGTACGAATGGGCAGCAAAATGGTGCTTTGACTACTACAGATTTTTCTGAAGGAGATTTGAACATTCAAAACTTTACCCAAGTTGCAAATTTCGCAAACGGCCCTTTCGAACCAAATACATTTACAGCGGAGAACAGTTCTTTTGAAGGAGATTTTGAGGTGACCACCTCTGGAAATATGATACTACAGGCAGATGTCAGATTTGCATCAAATAACCGGTTCATATCCAATGGGCAGCTCACTTTGGGAGGAAATTCGCAATTCAGCACCAATGGCGGAACAAGCACTTATTTTGAAAAAAACGGTGGTGGCAATGTGGCTTGGAATGGCGGAAATACTTTTGGAATAGTTGAATTTGTCAAAAATACTCCCAACTACATTCGCATGACCAATAATGGTATTGGTGATACATTTACGTCAACTTCTGTTTTTTCAAATAATAATACAGGTGAATTTGATATTGCCAGAAATGGCACAAATACTTTTTCTGATCAGATAGAAATAAATAATAATAATGCAGGTGGAAGTATTCGCTTTGGAGCGAATAATGGAATCAGTACCCTGTCAAATGGAAGTCTTAGCACCACAGGATTTGATACCGGAATACTATATATCCAAAACTTTACTCAGGATCAAGACATTCCTAATGGTACATTTTCGCCAATAACCTTTACTGTAGGAAGCAGTTCCTTTGAAGGGGATTTCAATGTGACCACATCAGGCGATATGAATTTACAGGCAGATGTCAGGTTTGCATCTAATAACAACTTCATATCCAATGGCCAGCTTTCTTTGGGAGGAAACTCGCAGTTCAGTACTAATGGAAGTACAAATAGTTATTTTGAAAAAAATGGTGGAGGCAATGTGGCTTGGAATGGCGGAAATACTTTTGGAACAGTTGAATTTGTTAAAAATACTCCCAACTATATTCGCATGACCAATAATGGTATTGGCGATACTTTTACGTCAACTTCTGTTTTTTCAAATAATAATACAGGTGAATTTGATATTGCCAGAAATGGGACAAATACTTTTGCCACAACTATCACAATCAACAATTCCAGCACTGGTCAAATTTCATTTGGAAATACCGGCGGAACCAGCTTATTATCTGCAGGAAGTTTACAAACCACCAGTTACAACAGTGGTAGCCTTGTTGTCAGAAACTTTTTCCAATCCACTGCCACACCCAACGGCAACTTTCAACCTGCAACTTTTTTATCTAATAATGTTTCCTTTCTGGGGAATTTCTTTGTGAGTACTTCAGATACAGGAACAAATAGTTTGCGGTTTCAGAACAACAGCCGATTTGCAGGAAATAATTCATTCACCTCCGCAGGAGGAATAGAAATGATTGGTGGCAACAGATTCAGTTTGGTTGCAGGCACTACTACAAATATGACTAAAAATGGAGCTGGGAATAATGATTGGCAGGGTGGTCATGTTTTCGGAAATTTTAATTTAACTACCAATGGAACAGGACGGATTCGATTAGCAAATTCTATAGCAGGAGACGAATACAGGGGTAATGTAATATTTAACCAAAACGGAGGAGGACTTTTAGAACCCGCACGTAATAACACAAGTATATTCTTAGGAAATATCTCTACCGTTGGTTCGGCAAATGCTATAACTTTCGGAGCTGGGAATGGCTTTGCACAAATAGCTGGAAACATCTCACAAGAACTTCTTGGTGACGCTGCCAATCCACCAAGAATCAATCGATTGACGATGAATACATCAGGTACTTTGGAGGTTCGGGTTCCACTTACTATCGGCAACTTAGTGACATTGACCAATGGCATTATCAATAATGATGAAGAATTGTTAACCTTTATTGCTGGATCATCAGTATCAGGAGGATCAAATGCGAGTCATATCGATGGTAGGATCAGAAAAGTTGGGAATACTGTTTTCACCTATCCCTTTGGCAACGGAGGATATTATGCTCCACTGACTTCCTCTGGTTTTGGAGGTGGAGGGGCTGGGGCTTTTCATTTTACGGGAAGGTACTTTCATACCAATCCTGATTTGGTTCCTTATGATCGGGAAAGCAGAGAAAGCAGTATAGGAGTAGTCAATGAATGCGAATATTGGGAATTTGAAAGAACAAATGGCACGGCAAATCCCACGGTTACCTTATCCTGGTCTGAAGACCGCACTTGCCCAATTGTAGATTTTTCTGAATTCATAGTGACCCAGTGGAACGGATCTGAATGGATTGATTTGGGGCAGGATGGGTTAGGGGGTAATGAAACTTCTGGTACCGTCAGAAATCAAACTGCAGTTTCCAATTGGTCTTCAGGTATTTTTACTTTGGGACAATCCTTCAGGATATTACCCATTGAACTGTTAGCTTTTTCAGCAACTCCGATCAGCAATAGGCAGATCAAGGTTTCATGGGCAACAGTATCTGAAAAGGATAATGCCTTTTTTACAATCATGAAATCTTTGGATGGCCAAAATTGGTTTCCAATTGGCATAACAGCAGGAGCAGGAAATTCGGACATCATCTTGAATTATGAATTCATTGACGAAGACGCAATCTTTGGAAGACAATTTTACAGATTGACACAAACAGATTTTGATGGTACTTCAGAGACATTCAAAGTAGTGGGGGTAACCTTATCGGGAGAGATCCAAGAAAAGTTGACTGTAAAAGCTTACCCTAACCCCACACAAGGTAAAGTTAATATTTTATCAGAAAACCAAAATCTGGAGAATGCAATCATTTCACTTTATGATGTGCAGGGGAGTTTAGTCTTCACTTTGCCAAACCAATCAGGAAGATTATTTGAATTTGACCTGATTGGATTGAAAAAAGGTATTTATTTGATTAAAATCTACAATAACCATCAAGTTGAAACTAAAAAAATAATCCTTCACTAATGCTTTTCAAGGAAAAGAAAAAACCACCAACTCTTCTAAAGAAATATATTGCAATGTTTTTTCATTACAGGCCTCCAATATTACTTTTGGAGCACAACCCGACCGGTATGCTTCCATCCATCTACTGGCACAAAGACACCATCTATCACCTGCTTTCAAACCTGGAAAAGACCACTCAGGTCTAGGAGTGATCAGGTCATTTCCCTTTTTAAAACTGAATTGAAGAAATTCATCTGACATCACCGCACAAACAGTATGTGTTCCCAAATCATCAGCTCCTGTCTCACAACATCCATTTCTATAATACCCTGTCATAGGTTCAGAACTACAAACCATCAACTCTTCTCCAAATACATTACTTGCCATACCAATTTATACGAATAGATAAGCCTTTAAATTAAATAAAGGATGTGTCAATAACAACCTCAAATACCTAAACACTATAAATCTAAAGGTTGATTTTATAACTATGAGGCATTTGGACATCAAATCATTTCATAATCATATTCGATCTATTTTAGTATTTTTTTATTTAATGACCTAATATTGTGTCAATTCCATAATTTTCCATGCTTCCGATTCATTTAACAATTATCAAAATAGGTTCAAATGTGATTACTTCTGATTCAGGACAGCCTGATGAAATCCGTATGAAACATTTGGTAGATCAGGTGTCTAATCTAAAAGAAAAAGGTGTGAAGGTCCTTTTGGTTTCCTCTGGTGCCGTAGCCTTCGGGAGAAAAGAAATAGTCCTTCAGGAAAAACTAAACCCTGTTCTCAAAAAACAAATTTGGGCATCTGTGGGGCAGATTGCCCTGATACGAAAATACAATGACCTTTTTGCTCAAAATGGACATCAGGTAGCTCAAATTCTTGTCACCAAGGAAGATTTTCGCGACAGGAAGCATTACCTAAATATGCGCAACTGTATCCTTGGCTTATTATCCCAAGGTATAGTTCCTATCCTCAATGAAAATGATACTGTGGCCATTACAGAATTGATGTTTACAGACAATGATGAATTGGCATCTTTGACAGCAGCTATGGTCAATGCTGATACTTTGATGTTAATGACCAATGTAGATGGGATTTATGATGGGCCTCCCTCCGACCCTGCTTCGAAATTGATCCCTATTATTGGAAACAAGCTTCCGGAACTCAAGTCTGTAATAAGTCCTACCAAATCCTCATTCGGAAGAGGTGGCATGCTGACCAAGCTTACCATGGCCAGAAAATCAGCTGATCTTGGAATTCAGGTAATCATAACCAATGGTAAAAAAGACCATATACTGCAAGGTATTTTAGAGAATAAAGTCACCTATTCTTATTTTGAACCAAAACCCTTCAAACAAAATCAAAAAAAATGGCTGGCGCATGGCGAACAATATTATAAAGGTGAGGTAGTGATCAATGAAGGTGCAAAATCAGCTTTGACTTCCGAAAAAATCATCAGTCTCCTTCCCGTAGGTATTGTCTCAACCTCAGGGGAATTTTCGAAAGGGGATATTATTCGGATCATAGATGAAAAAGGTGAGAAAATCGGCCTTGGAAAATCTGAATATAATTCTACTACAGCTTCGCAGGTATTGGGACTAAAGAACCAAAAACCTTTTATTCACTATGACTATCTCTACTTATTCCATCATGACTGATTTTAAAAGGATATTCGAGTCTATACAATTCGCCTCAAGAAAATTACCATTACTCACTGAGGAAGATATTCTCCTGACCCTAAGGTCTCTCAGAGAAATAACTCTTGACAATGTAAATCTAATCTTAAAGGCAAACCGACTAGACTTGGCCAAAATGGATGCCAATGATCCAAAATATGACCGTCTATTGCTTACTGAAGGGCGAATTAAAAATATCTGTAATGAAATTACCCAAGTTGAATCCTTGCCCTCTCCCCTGAATAGGATCTTGGAAAGCAAAATTTTAGAAAATGGTCTAGCACTTCAAAAAATCTCTGTTCCTTTAGGAGTATTGGGCATCATATACGAGGCGAGACCCAATGTAACTTTTGATGTATTTAGTCTGGCCCTCAAATCAGGAAATGGTCTTGTGCTGAAAGGAAGCGCTGATGCTGAGCATTCCAACAAGGCTATTATTTCCTTAATCCACCAAGCTCTTGAATTGCACAATATTCCAAAAGATGCCTACCAATTACTGCCAGTGGAAAGAGTGGCAACCAAAGCACTTTTGGAAGCTGTCGGGTATGTGGACATTATCATTCCTCGTGGAAGTCAAGGCTTGATTGACTTCGTAAGACAAAATGCAAAAGTACCTGTCATAGAGACAGGGGCCGGAATTGTTCATACCTACTTCGATGAAACAGGTGACCTTACCAAAGGAAAGGCAATTATACACAATGCCAAAACAAGACGGCCAAGTGTCTGCAATAGTTTGGATTGTTTAATTATCCATGAGAGCCGAACCAATGACCTTTCAGAACTCTTGAAACCAATTATGGATTCTGGGGTGAGAATATTTGCAGATGAAAAGTCATTTGAAAAACTTGAAGGGAAACCTGCAGTTGAAAAAGCAAAAGACGAACATTTTGGAACTGAGTTTTTATCGCTACAGATGTCCATCAAGACGGTAACAGATTTGGATGAAGCCTTGTATCATATATCGGAATATAGTTCCAAACACAGTGAGGCCATCATTTCTGAGAATCAGGCCAACATTGACCAATTTCTCAAGATGGTCGATGCAGCAGCAGTATATGCCAATGCTTCAACTGCCTTTACGGACGGCAACCAGTTTGGACTTGGCGCTGAGATCGGAATCAGCACCCAAAAACTTCACGCAAGAGGCCCAATGGCCCTAAATGAGCTGACTAGCTATAAATGGATCATAAAAGGAAACGGACAGATTAGATAGCCCTTAAAAGTCCATTTCTCTTTTGTTTATATTCTTATTCTATCAATAAAAATTGCAAACTGATTTAAAAGCTGCTTAAAAATATTATAGCGACTGTCACCTAAGATTTTTGTACTGCAAACTGTTTACTGAAAACTACACCCTGCGACGGCCTACTGAAAACTGCGACTAGCTAACTATGTCTTCGGTCTTCCGACTTCCAGCTTCTGTCTTTAAAAAGCATACCCAAATCCAACACCTACCCAAAGGGGCCAGAAACCTCTATTGTTGAAAATTGGGTTGAGATTGACTTTCCACATAAATCCTCCATCTGCTGGTACTCTCCTATAACCAAAATTCAAGGTTCCCATGACATTGGGTGAACCATCAATTTCTAATATAAACTCGGTGAAATCATCACGGGAAGTATAAGTTTCGGAACAGACCCAAATTCCCGTAACAGGATCATAGCTACCATTTTGACAATAGGAAAAGGTCGCACTATTAAATGCCATAAATGTGGCACCACCTCCGACTTCAAAATAATGACCGTTTTTGCCAAATAATTTATTGATCTGAATGGGTGCTGAAAAAAACGAATCCCCACCTGAAAAAGCATATCCCCCTGCTCCTACCCGCATTCCCCAAGAATCAATTTTATCTTTGTCAAACCTGAAATCATAATTAAAGGAATAGGGTAAACCCGCTCCGCCTAATTCAAGGTAGATTGATTGTGTGATAGGCTTTTCTTGGCCAAATACTGTGAAAGGCAAAGCTGCTAGCAAGAAGATTAAAAGTAAATTTTTCATAATTTATTTTTCAATGTTTATCAATGAAATGCATATCCAAAACCAACACCGGCCCAGATTGGCCAAAATCCATTTTGATTGAAAATCGGAATCAAATTGGCCCTAAATGTAAAACCTCCATCAACAGGGATTTTTCTATAACCGAAATTTAATGTTCCCATCAAAGCCGGGGTATCCCCTGAATTCAAAATGAAGTCGAAATCTTTTCTAACCTGACTGCCGGAATTTCCCCAGCCTGAATATGAATTTCTATAATGGATGAAAGTTGCACCACCCCCAACTTCAAAAAAGTGGACAGATCTTCCAAATAATTTAGTTGCCTGTACGGGAATAGTCAACAGACTATTACCATCCCTAGTACCGCCCCAAGTATCAATTCTCGAGTAACCACCGGCACCTACTCGCAGGCCCCAGGAATCTATTCTATCCTTGTCAAATCTGAAATCATAATTAAAGGAATAAACCAAACCAGGGCCCCCTAATTCAACAAAAACCGATTGTGTAGGTGGTGAATACTGTGCAAAACTCTGAAGAGGGGAAAGTAAAATTGAGGAAAACGATACTACCAATAGTTTAATCCAACGCATATTTTAAATCATTATATTTAAATCAAAGCACAAAACTAAAATTATATTTAAACTTTTAACTATTGTTTTCACATAATCCTTGAATTTATCGTTTTCAACTTGACGAAGAAATAACCTGAAATGTTTTGGGTGCAGGTGATTTTGAAAAAATTAATTTTTAAAACTTTAAAACTAAAATTTTACCATTGAATCAGTTTACTATTTAATAACAAAAAGCTAACCCTTAACTTCCATTCTATAAATCCAGAAAAACCATATTTATGGTTGAATAAATTAAATTGATATAAACCTAAAATGAATATCCGCCTAAATGCAAGCTGAGGAAGTTTTCTATAAAATGGCTAGAAGACCGAAGTCGGAAGTAAACGTAAATTTGGCGTTTAGCAAAATATCCATTCGGTTTTCAGATTTACTTGTATCATTTCGGATAATCAATAAAACCTAATTACATAAATATATGAAAAGACGGGATTTCTTTAAAAATGGATTTTTGACAACCTTAGGGTTAGGAGCTATAGGTTCTTATCCTGTATTGGCCAACGGCAATGAATTGAAAAAAGGTCAGGCAAAAAACATCATATTTCTGGTAAGCGACGGCATGAGTACGGGTACATTGAATATGGCGGATATCCTGTTAAGGCATAAAGAAGGTAGACCATCAAAATGGATCAGTTTATATGAAAGTAGCACTGTGAAGAGGTCTTTGATGGATACTACTTCCGCGAGTTCTTTTGTGACAGATTCTGCTGCAGCAGGTTCTGCCTGGGGGGGAGGAATAAGGGTCAAAAACGGCGCGCTTAATATCGGTCCCAATGGTGAAAAACCTGTTCCAATCCTTCAAAAATTCAAATCACAGGGTAAGGCTGTAGGTTGTGTAACTACTGTTCAGATTACCCATGCTACTCCTGCTTCTTTCTGTGTCAACAAGAGTAGCAGAAATGCCATGGCAGAAATTGCCGAAGATTATCGGGAATTAAAGTTTGATGTAATGATGGGAGGAGGAGGCAATTTCTTTAGCTCGGAAAAAAGGTCAGATCAGAAGGATTTATTTGGGGAATACCGTCAAAGCGGTTTTGAGGTTGCTAGAAATAAATCTGAAATGATGGATTTAAAAGGAGACAAACCTATCCTGGGGGTCTTTGCTGATGACGGATTACCTTATGCGGTGGACCGTATCAATGATGAAAAATTGAATGCATCTGTTCCCAGTCTTGCAGATATGACCAAAAAAGCCATTGAGGTTTTGAGTAAAAACAAAAATGGATTTGTAATGCAGGTAGAAGGAGGTAAAGTAGATTGGGCTGCCCATGGGAATGATGCTCCTGCCTTGCTTTATGACCAAGTTGATTTTGATGATGCAGTTGCGGTGGCTATGGATTTTGCAGAAAAAGACAAAGAAACATTGGTGATCATTACTACGGATCATGGAAATAGTAACCCGGGACTTTTTCCCAGTGGCCTAACCGAAAAAAATTTCGAAAAGCTGTATACTACCACTGCTTCCAATGAATGGGTTTTGAATCAGATCAATCCTGATTACAGTACACAACAGGTCATTGACCTATTCATGGAGTATCAACAAATCAACTTTAAACCCGAGGATGCCCAAATACTATTGAAGAATTATGTAAGAGATGCGGATGGTCTTTATAATCCAAATAACCTGCCATTTATGGCATTGGCATCCATGCAGTCTTCGCATAATTCTGTTCAATGGGCAGGCAACAATCATTCAGGTGACTATGTTGAATTAGCCATGTACGGCCCAGGATCTGAGAATCTACCGGGCTTTGTAAAGAATTATGAACTGCACGACTTTATGCTGAAAGCTAGCGGAGTCCACAAGGATTTGTGGGTATAAAAGCAGTAAGCATCTTTGAAAAACTCTTATTCTTCTTTCAATGGTGTGTATTTCAGTTTGCCGACCAAATACAAATAAAGAATCTTTGAATATCGCAACATGAGTGGCAATAGAATAATATTTGCAATAAGTACGGTTATAATATAGGTCATCACTTCAGGGTCATCAAAAAACCAATTGAGAATGATCATTACATTGATCACCAAGGCCACAGAAAAAGCATAACTGATATACATGGCTCCGTAAAAAAAATCAGGTTCGGGAATCAGTACCGCGCCACAATTGGGGCATCGCTCATTGACCACTGTCAATTTCCTATAACTAAACATTGAATTGGGGAAAATATTACCTTCCCTGCACTTTGGACACTTACCCTGAAGCATCGCTGCCCCTAAAGATCTTACTTTCATAATCTAAACTTAATTGCGGCAAATATAGCCAATATCAAATACATAAAAGTGATCTAGGTCACTTCCAGAATATGTAAAGTTCAACAAAAGCCCATTCTCTCAATATTTAACTATATTTGCAGCATGCTGTTGGCAATGAAAAGATATCACTTGGTGAAATGGATCAATTACTTGCTATTGATCAATTTCATCAATCTTTCAGCAAATTTTTACCATGCATCGGTCATGGATTCTTCAGTTTTTGAAAATTATGACCCCATCGATTCCCTCACCGAATTGGTATTGGAATATGTTATGGAAATGGATGATGAAACCATTCCTGATACTGAAGTTCCTCATGAAAAAAGAAAGCTAATTGATGTTAAAATAATCATTGATAAGGAATTCTCCTATCAACTTCAAACCACCAACATCAAAAGCAGCACAAAGACTTTTTATTACGAAGGTATTTTTAAAGAAATTGATTTGGACCAATCCTCCCCTCCACCCAAATTAATTGCTTGATTTTTCAATATCCCTTGTTCAAAACTTGGGATTCTTAAATATTAATAACAATACAAAACCTTCAAATCTTAAAAATGAAAAGGATAAATATATTGCTGGCAGTCATATTATTGAGCTGCGGGCAAATTGTAGCACAAGATGCTCAGATTGATAGTATCAAATTGGAAAGAATTATTTTGGATAGTATTTTTTTGGCAGAGTTTGAAGATTCAAAACTGGATCAAAAACCGAAAGTTCTTCACGCAGAACCCCTCTATATTGATTTGATTCGTGACTTAGGAGCACGAAAAGGAGAAAAAGAATGGAACGTCGGAATGGGAATGTCAGATAAACGGAGTTTTGATGAATATGAGTTGTTGGTAGAATATGAGTGGGCGCCCATCGATAGGTTGGGATTCGAAGTTGAACTTCCTGTTACCTTATTTTCCAAACGAGGGGATCTGCCTACAGACATTTCAAAGCCTGCAAATAGAATTGAATCTTTAAAGCTTGCCACACAATGGTCTTTCCTTGTCTCAGAAAAAGCTAAAACCAGTTTGGCACTTGGGTACATTCATGAATTTGAGATGGTTGATTTAAACAAAATTGGGCAGGGTGATTTGTTCAAGGGTAATGTTTTCAATCCCTTCTTCATTGCTGCAAAAAGATGGGGGAGAAATTATCATACATTGATCTATACAGGCCCCAGAATTGAAAAAGGATTTAACCAAAGCAGCGAATTCAGTTATGAAATCCATACCAATCTACATTACATGATTGCCGGAACCAGAAATTTTATTGGAATTGAAGTCAATAAAGAAATTCACAACGGAAAAATGGAAACAGTACTTAGGCCACAAATGAGAGTTGGGCTTGCGGAAAATTTAATGATTGGTATTGTTACCGGTATCCCCATCAATCGAGATCAAGAGGGTCTCAGTTCATTCATCAGAATCATCTATGAACCTGGTTTTAAGACCTTTCATTAGGGGATGAGGGTAGCGGGAAAATTGAGAAGGATGAAGGATGAAGGAATTGTAGATTTTAGATTTGAGAAGGAATTGAGGGAGGTTGGTAGGAGTCAGCGTCATATTGAACGAGCTTAGGTAACCTTAATTCACCAAAAACCCTTCAGCGAAGTGAATAATCTCCAAAGGGAACGCAGAGGGATGAAGGGGCAGATATTAGATTAAAAAAAAGCCCTAGAATTCTTAGGGCTTTTTCTTTTTAAAATTTTTTCGGAACCAGTCCTCGGAAATCATCTCCTATCACCTCGTCCAATTCATAATCTTTCCCTTTTCCCCATCGTAAAAGTTCCTCTATGGTATAGATCTCGGTAGTTTCAAGGTCTTTGACTTTAAAATTTTCTCCCGATAACCTGGCTAAAATTTCAAGCTTGCGCTTTTCTCCCATATTGGTAAATTCGTAAACTCTTCCTACCCTAAGATTATCCAAAGCAATCGCCATATTATTCTAAAATTTACTTATTTATTCTTTTGACGGGACTAAGCCAGTGCTGTAGATGACAACCTGAACATAAACTTACCAAAATTGATTTTACTTCCTCTATTTGCTGGCACGAGAAAAATGATATACAGAGAAAGAAAAAAGTAACTCTGTAATCTTATGCATCATCACGAATAATCACTCCAACAGCTTCAAATGCATATTCTTGTTTAGGCTCAGTAATTGATTCAATTTCTTCCTTGGACTTGCCGGCATCCTCAGCATAATGTCTTAAAGTAGCTACATCAGTTTCTTTTTTACTTGCTACACCTTCAATCACAACAGGATATCCCTTTGAATTTTTAGGGACAAAAAAACCATAATCCTTGAAAGTTACTCTCATGGTCTGACCGTTTGGAAGATCTATTGTCATCCAACAACCCTTCATGGCACATACTTCTTTGATCTCTCCAACTACTTTTCCCTCAAATTCATCATTCGAGTGAAGTTCGCTCACCAATTGGGATAAGGAAACAACACCCGAATCGTTGATCTCTTCACCAAAGTAACCCGTGGGTGTTTCAACATCAACTTCCTCATTTACTTTTTCAACAGACTGTGGCTGACAAGACCATAATAGGATAAGGGCAACAAAGGCATAGAAAATGTTCTTTTTCATAAGGTTTAGATTTAATAGATCAAAACTAAATATTGGTAAGGTGTAATCCAAAACTTGGATAAAACTTACTTAAGTTTCTCAGCAAACGCCTTCTTGAATTTCTCGACTTTTGGCCTGATCACAAATTGACAATAGGGCTGCATTCCGTTATCATTGAAATAATTCTGATGGTAATTTTCTGCAACATAGAAATTGCTAAATGGGGTAATTTCAGTTACGATAGGTCTATTGAATGCACCCGATTCTGTAAGTCTATTTTTGTAGAATTCAGCCTCTTTTTTTTGATCTTCAGAATGAAAAAAAACGGCTGATCTATATTGAGGACCCACATCGTTGCCTTGTCTATTTAAAGTAGTTGGGTCATGAGTTGACCAGAAAACCTCAAGGATTTCACCGAAAGTTATAACAGTTGGGTCGAAAAAAACCTGAATAACTTCTGCATGGCCAGTAGTGGCTGAAGTCACCTGTTTGTAGGTAGGCATATCCACATGACCTCCACTATATCCGGACAGAACACTTTCCACTCCTCTCAAATCCTGATAAATCGCTTCTGTACACCAGAAACAGCCACCTCCAAGTGTAGCCACTTCTAAACCCTCTGGAATTTGTACGGATGTTTTTGGTAAGTCCTTCATATCTTTTTGTTTTTGGGATGGAGACTGTTGTGCACATGCCATGGTGGCAAGGAAAAGCATCCCCATCATAAATTGTATTGATTTCATACTAATCTAATTTAATGCATAACACTTTCGATACTCAAGAAGTTTTGGGTTTTGCTTTTATCCTGAATGAAAGCTCAGGCATTTTGGTGGGGATATCAGGTTCATTATTTTCCAGGACAATGATTTTTCCCGATCTGTGCAGTTTCATCATAGCCTCTTCAGCCTCTGAAATAAAATAAATCCAATGTTGGGGATAAAGCCATTTAACAACATCAGTAGGAGAAAAACTATCTTCTTTCTTTAGCCTACACATTTCCAATATGGCTATTTCTAGAATGTTGGGCTCTATATAAAGGTGTTTTTCTAACATGCGAATTCATGCCGTGACTTCGACTATTCATGCCATGACTTTGATTCTAAATCATGCCATGACTCGACGTCATGGCATGGATAATGGTCAATGACAAACCAAAATAAATGTAGGCGGAAAATTCTTAAGGGTCAAATGGCTTTTTATATCAGTAAAATAATTAGCAAACTGATATTTCAATAAATAGGAATAACAGATTTGGATAAATTTTCCTTCACCGTTTATGGCAGCTTTGCTTTTTTTATAGATTTCATCCCGGGATTCTTTGTTAATAAGACTCAGGGGAAGGGATGACAATATTAAATCCGCTTTCTCACCATTGAGGTAATGGTCAATATTTTCGGCAGAATCACAAATTATTTTAACGTTTTCCTGCGGAAATTCCCTTTCAAGGTTATCACAGAAAGCTTTACTGATTTCAAACACCAACAGAACCGTATTCTTTTCCATTCTATCCACAATACCTTTGGTAATGCTCCCATCACCTCCTCCAAGTTCTACTATCAATTTTGCCCCTTTAAAATCAGCATAGGAAAGCATTTTGTTGACCAAAGAAAGAGAGCTGAAAGTGATAGCTCCAGTAGTAGAGATATTCTTACATAGCTCCTTCAATAAGACACTTTTATTTTTCATATATTTCTAATAATCCCGCAAGATAGGAATTTTAAAAAAAAATCGTTTGTATTGTTACTTGAGTTATTTATATGTTTTCACCCAATGACTACCCAAACACAAATTAGCTCTAATTTAATATCCAATCTCAAAATTTCTTTTGTCAATTTCTGGAAAATCGGAATACCTTTTTTATTGGTCTTTCTGTTGTTCAGAATTTTTGAGACAAAGGTTGTTTTTGGTATCCATAATTTGGCTTTCGAAAAGAAATCTATTCTATTGTCGGGATTTGTCCATGACCTTTTGTGGGGGTTTTATGTATTGGGTTTTTTATTGATCATCTACTTGGTATTGGAACTGACCTTCCCAAAATTTGGGAAAATAATAGTTAAGTCCTCAGCCACAATTTTAATTCTGCTTCAGGCAGGTCTAATTTTTTATTTTACAAAAATGCTTTTGCCTTTAGGTGAAGATCTTTATGCCTATTCGGTGAGTGATGTCATAGCGACGGTCAAAGCCTCGGGAGAATTCAACTTGTTAAACCTTAGTGCCGCGGTATTTGCTTTTGGACTGATTTATGGAGTCATCAGCATTGGCAAATGGTTACCCATGAATTACCATGCAGCAGTGTCTTTTACAATAATTTGCTATGGATTTATTTTAACTTCGAACTATTTGCCTTTGGCAAAAACACAGGATTTGGGCGAAATAGAAAAAAACTTGATGGTCAATAAATCCCAATATTTTTACGATCAGTCATTCAATTACTTCACCAATAGAGAATATTTGTTTTTTGACTTTTATTTGTCCCCTCCTACCAAAGCAAATTCATTAGTAGAAAAAGTTTTTACAGAACCAAATTATCCATTCCTTCACGAGAACAATTATCCGGATGTTTTAAGCCCATATTTCTCCGAATTTGACACGATACCAGACTTGGTATTTATCATTGTCGAGGGCTTAGGAAAAGCCTATTCAGGTGAAGCTGCCTACTTAGGAAGTTTTACGCCATTTTTGGATTCACTCAGCAATCATTCACTGTACTGGAAAAATGGATTGTCTACTACCGGAAGAACTTTTGGTGTGCTCACAGGAATCTTTGGTTCTCTTCCATTTGCGCAAAATGGCTTTATGGAACAAGCACCTGAATTTCCTCTTCATTTATCCTTATTCTCCATTTTGAAAAAAAACGGCTATTTCACCAATTACCATATCGGCGCAGATAAAAATTTTGACAACGTTGGATCGTTTTTGGAATACCAAAAGGTGGATAGAATTCTGGATATGTCTTCCTTTGATGCAGATTTTGAAGAAACTCCATCAAAATCAGGGTTTTCCTGGGGTTACCCTGACAAAGCCATGTTTGAAAACGGCATGAGAAAAATCCCAAGGGAACTCAGCCAACCACAACTGTCTGTTTTTCAGACTCAAACATCTCATGACCCATTTTTAATTCCGGATGAACAAAAATATTTCGATCTTTTTGAAACCTATATCACCAATACCTTGCGTGCCAATCCTGTGCAGGCAAACAATTATAGGAATTACCAAAGCATGTATGCCAGTATTCTTTATGTGGATGAAGCTATCAAAGAGTTTTTTGATGCTTATAAATACATGCCTAAATATGAAAACACCATATTCATTATAACGGGTGACCATAGACTACCGGAAATCCCGCTTGCAACTACTATGGACAGGTTTCATGTCCCTATTATGATCTTTTCTGAGAAACTACAGAGACCAAAAAGAATGCATGGAATCACCACCCATTTTGAAATCGCCCCTACCCTATTAGGATTTCTGGAAAGCAATTATGAATTGGATTTGCCATCATTGACAGCCTGGAAAGGTTATGTAATGGATACCTCTGCTGTATTTCAGTCAAATGTCACTAATCCTTTGATGCGAAATAAAAACCAACTCCTTGATTACCTCAGCAATGAATATGTCCTATCTGACAACCAACTTTACAGGATTTATGACAACATGGACATGGAACCGATTACAGACATCAAACTGAAGGAAAAACTGGCTCGGGAGTTTGAAAATTACCGGAACTCAAACAGATATGCCACTGAAAACAACCGTATTGTTCCTGATTCCTTAAAAGTTTACTTGCCATTGAAATAATTTATTCAATCATGCTTTTGCCTGGCTTCGGAATCCTTCAAGATGTTTTTCATCAAAGGATAATAATAATTCCAAAAAAAACTGTTTCGCTGGGAATAATCTTCAGCTTGTAAAAACATTCTCCATAACTTAGAAATTCCAAAAAACTTATAAGAACTTCCGCTGACTGGATTGTCTGCAAAATCTCCACAGAAATAGTAAAACTTACCCTGACCATTTTCTTTGACTACAGCTGCTGGAAAATACCTGGGCACACCCATTTCCCTAAGTTTATCTAAACCTTCTTCAGTGGGAAGTAAGTCATAATAAGAAATGACTTCAAAGTCCCTGCTTACCAAAATCACGTCAATCCAATAGGGATATTTAACAATTTCAGGTATCTCGTATTTTTTTTGGTTTTTGGAAGTGGAAATAATATTGGGGACATTATTCAAAAAATCCTTTCCAAACTGTAATATTTCCAAGGAACCGTTTTCATGGACAAAAACCATTCCCGGACCAGCCAATCCCCATACACCATCATGTTGATTGACATATCCTTTAATCAGCCATCTCGGTAAATCATTGTTCAGCAAGGTATCTAATTCATCGAAATACCTTGTAATCCATCCCGTCCACTTAATTTCAGCAAGATTTTCAAATTCCATCCTTACCGCCTTTCCCGTTGGACTTGCAATGGTATTGAACTCGGCAATGATATCAACTTCTTTTGCAAATGCTGCTTTCAACAATTTCATATCAGATTGATCCATTCCTCCATAAATCTTCTTGGAGGGACTTTCCAATATCGGTCCATTGAAGTCATTTTCATACACCCCATAAGTATCTGCATAATATATCAATTCATTCTTATTTAGCAGATTATCTATTTCACTTGATGATAAAGACGAGAGATCATTGATACTTGATTCTTCTAAAGTATTGCCAGGAAAAAATCCGAAATAGTCTTTTGATTTATCATAAAAGCCGCCGTTCAGCTTGGTATATTTAAAGTGATTGAGCAGCCAATGAACCGATTGATGCTCTTGATACGCCTGGTTGGGAACAGTTTTATTGACCAACAATACCCCAAATGGACTGGACGGAGTCAGGTACCAGATCCCGAAACTCAAAATCGGGGTCACTACAAAAAACAATAGCGCCAAAAAAAACCAAAAAGACAAAAGCCTTAATTCTGCAGGGAAATATTTTGACCAGAATTTTTTCATCAGAATCTAAATTCGGTACCTACTGAAATGTTGAGGTTATTTCTGAAATTGGTTTTGGAAATCTCATCTCTGGAATATCCCACAAAACCAAATCCCATCCATCTTGAAGTCCACAGATGTTGGTAACCTGCTCTAATCCTGTAAGAATTCAACAATTGGGATTGAAAGTCTCTGTTCTCCTCATCCGGTGAAACACCTGTTGAGGCTTGTAAACTGAAAAAATCCTCAGGACCACTGAAATAGTACCTAACCTGCAGGTTGCCGCTACTCGATGAACCTTCCGTTCCAGGAATGAAATTCAGTCTTAGATTGATCCACCAATTGCTGATGTATTTCCCAAAAGAAGAGGTAATGATATGGGTAACTTCCGAAAATTGAAGATATCTATATCCCGCTTCTACTTCATAAGCTTTTGGTAAATTCCAAAACACACTGGTTCCAAACCTGAATTTGGGAAAGAAAAAGGCTTCCGAAAAACCGACATTGAAATAGCCATAGGAATTTTTACCCAGAGAAGGATATGCATCCAACTCAAACTGAGTACCTCTATCATCAAACCGCTGGGAGTGGGTGACCCTAGCAATCAGGGAACCGGTCAGATCGGTCCTTGTCCTGCCATAAATTGAATAGGTGTTCCAAGGACTGATAGAACCTGCAAAGGAATCATAGTCATAGGTTGTACCGACTGCATTGATTCGGGTAAGTCGTCTCAATGTTTGTATATATCCTAAAATCCCCTCAGTTTTTGGAGCTTTGGCAAAAACCTCATTGGCAAGCTCAAGTGCCTCCTTGTAAGACTCTCGATAATAATATAATCTTGACTTTCGGTATTTCAGCGCTGTAGAGGTCGCACCAATTTTTTCTAAGCCGGTATCAAGAACCTCAGAAGCCTTATCGTAATTTCCACTCCAAAATAAATTATCGATGTAAGCTACATATACATCCTCATATTCAGGACTTGCCAACAAGGCCCTTTCATAATACCTGCCTGCAGAATCAT
Organism: Aquiflexum lacus; assembly: GCF_015476655.1. Lineage (GTDB taxonomy): Bacteria > Bacteroidota > Bacteroidia > Cytophagales > Cyclobacteriaceae > Aquiflexum > Aquiflexum lacus. The sequence goes on along the minus strand of NZ_JABFHF010000010.1, from coordinate 93,914 downwards.
ACTGTCCATCCCAACTAAAAGACCTTCCCATCAAAACCAGCACATCTGCATAACCGGGATATTTGGAGAGTACTTTTCTCAGGATTTCTCTTCCTTCTTCTCTTTTTCCGTCTAAAATCAATTTCCTTGCTTCAAAATATAATTCATCTGGATCAAAGCTTTCTTGGGCAATTAAAGATGTAGGTAAATACCCCTGAAATACCAGCAAAAAAAGGGAAAATAAAATTATCTGTCGGTTCATCTTCACGTTTCGTTATGGGGTCACAGAACTTACCTTTTGCTTATCAGTGGCTTTTTTGAAGCCTGTCCTGATCATTTCGCCCCAGCCACCTTTTCCTTTGATAAAGTGCCAATGTCCTTTCAATCCCCACCAAACCAATCGCGGGTGAATCAGAAATGGCTCCAAAATAATAGTTTTGATCAATTTCTTCAGGTCTGTTTTATCCTTGTAATTATTATAAGCAACCTCTTCGTACAAAATACTGAATGAGGAAATCAGAATGGAAAAACAGTAAATAAGAACAAATAGCGCTATAAAATACAATGCACTTATATCTCCTGTGAAGACCATTACCATGGTATAGATAATCCCCATAAACTCAAGAATCGGTGCCCACTTTTCAAAAATTGACCAGAAAGGGTAAGATATCATACCCAAGACACCATGTTTGGGATTCATACTGATATTTTGGTGAAGCTGTAAGGTCTCTATAGTTCCCCTCATCCACCTATTTCTTTGTTTGGAAAGGACACCTTTAGTTTCAGGAACCTCAGTCCAGCACAAGGGATCCGGAACAAAACCAACTTTATGTGCAATTCCTTCTTCATTCATATATCGCCTCATCCTGACTACAAGTTCCATATCCTCTCCTACTGTCTTGGGAAAATATCCTCCGACCTTCAAAACCAAATCTCTTTTAAAAAAACCAAATGCTCCTGATATCAACATCAGACCATTGATCCTTGTCCATGCCATTCTGCCCATCAAGAAAGCCCTGAAATATTCTATCACCTGAAACCTTCCAAGCAAAGTATCAGGAACCCGGTACTTGGTAACTGTTCCATCCTTTACATCACAGTTATTGGCCACGCCGATGACTCCACCCACAGCAATCACTTTTCTATTGGTCTCCTCCATAAAAGGACGGACCATTCTAGTCAAAGAATCACTTGAAAGAATACAATCGACATCAATACAGGCCAAAATCTCGTTCTGTGCCACATTGATACCTGCATTTAAAGCATCTGCTTTCCCGCCATTTTCTTTATCGACAAAGGTTAGTTTCGAAAAAGACCTGTTGGTAGATTTATATACACCTCTGATATTTTTACATTCAATCTGATAATTGTAAGCGTAATCCGTTTTTACCAAATCAAAACTTTCTACCATTCGCTCCAAGCTGTCATCTTTTGAGCCATCATTTACGATAATCACTTCATACCTGCTGTAATGAAGCGTCAAGAGACTTTTGGCATTCTGAACGATGTTTTTTCCCTCATTAAAGGCTGGCGCTATAATGGAAATACCGGGAGAAATAGGACTGGTGATGACATCATTATAATCAGCAAATTTATTTTTCCTGAGGTGGTCTCTCATCTCAAGAGCAGACAAAGCCGCCATCACTAGGTAAATGGAAATAATGGCGAAGCTATACACCAAAAAGAGTATACCCATTATTTCAATCAATATGTTGAATAAAATACTATACATGACTGAGAATAGGGTCTTTAAGGTGTGCTAAAATCTGTTTGACTTGATCGTCACCCTTTGTTTCATCGAGTATTGCAATCAAATCAGGATTAAGGGAATTTACCGCATCCAATATTTTCAGTCGGCATTCAAAATCCTTGGTTTTCTTAAACCATTCCATCAAAATAATTTGGGATACTTCAGAGCCTAAATTTTTCAATACTTTAACAATATTCAAAAAAAGTGCCTTGTCAGAAGTATTAAGGTCTTTATAGACATCTTCCAAACCATCGACATGATTAAAGTTGTCATAGCATTTCAAAATTTCTATTTTCTCATTGATAGAAGCTGTCCCATACATTTGCTGAAGTATCGAAAGCTTGTCTACTAAACCAAGGTGTCTGACCAATTTTATCCCAAAAACCCTGACAGATTCATTTTCTGATTCAAAAAGTAAATGGAATTTGAGGATTCCCTTGTTGTTGATGTACTTTATAATTCTGTAGTATTTCATCTGTTGCCACTTGGACAAAGGATAGCGTTGATCCGCCAAAACCTTCAATGACATATCATTTGAAATGTTCAACATGGTAGCAACAGCATTGGACCTGATATAAAAGTTTTCGTGGGAGGTGAATTTTCCTACTATATGTACTGCCTCAATGACATCCATTTCGTTGATTTCAACAATCCCGGCTGTTACCGCGTCCCACCTTTTTAAGGATAATTTTTTTATGGAATGCCTGTCCAATTCCAGTTTCCTGTAAATAAGTTTTAAACGGGATTTAAAATCCCCTTTCATGTTTTTGTTGAGACTGATAATCTCCTGAATCATCACATCTTTGAACAAATCAATATCAAGATGACCTTTTGGAAACAGTGCAACCATATCTTCCTTCTTCAACTGATTCAGCCTCTCCGGCTCATCGTCAAAAAGAAGGTCTGATATCGGTCCGTAGCATAAATTCTTAAACCTCAGTGTCAGGACTTCTTTTCGCCTTTTTTTGGATTTGATAACAAACATCACCAAGACCATAATTAAAGAGGCTATGAGAAACATGCTCAGACAAGCCAATAGCAATAGCATCTTGACATCACTCAGGATCTTTACCTTCAATTTATAAAATGGCCGGAAAGGGGTATTGGTACCCAGCAACACCAGTTCACCTTCATTGCCAAAAGAATTATCGACAATGCTTTTTGGATCAAAGAGTTCATTCCTCATCAGATTATCCAAATATTCCACTACACCGGATTCACTGACTTCTCTTTTGAACAATAAATAATTGATCGACCCCGAACCTTTGTTCAAGAGGGACAGATCAGCATTCAATTCTTTAGCTTCATTGTAAAGAAGAATGGTATCAGAAAACCAAAAATTAATAGAGTCAGCGTGCTGACTTAAATTCAGAAGAGTTAGATCAGTTGTATCATTGGGTGTTCTGAAATATACGATAAACTCCAAACCAGGAACTTCATCAACATTTTCCAAAACAGATTGCAAACCAGAAACAGTGATACTGCTGTCCTGTGCTACAAGATTTCCGGACAAAAAAAGGTGTAAAAAAACAAGGGTGAATATCAGTTTTTCTATTTTTCTTAGTCCAGCTTCTTTTACCATTTATCAATTATTGATCAATCTTCTTACCCGCATAGCAAGTTCATTAGGATTGAAAGGTTTTGGTACAAAATCAGACACGCCAAGATTGAACGCTTCCATGACTGTACCTTCTTCTTCTCCCAACGAACTGAGAACTATAATGGGGACTTTTGGGCTAACCTTCTTGGCATGATTGATGATTTCAATCCCATTTTTGAAAGGAATCATAACATCTGTTATAATCAGGTCTGTTTCCATAAGATTGATAGCATCAATACCTGCGATTCCATCTTCAGTAATCGTGACGTTATAGCCTTCTTTTTTCAACTTAAACCGTACCAAACTAGATATCAGTTTATCGTCTTCGATAATCAAAACATTTTTCATTTTAAAGAATTTTGGGTGACTTAGTGGAATAAAGATAGTTTTAAAAAAAGTAAAAAAACAAGGTGTTTAAGACCCGAAATATTTTAAAATTTTTATCAAAAAATACAAAAGGACTAAAATGCATTATGCAGAAATCTTTTTGCCGTTCTTAACCTATATTGCTTATTAAAAAAAATAACTTTTTTTGAAAAATTTTCTTTTGCTAGCTTACAACTCGTTAAATAAATCAATTTTAGACTATTTCTATGAATATGCACCCCAAGTTAAAAGTATTCAGTAGCTTATTGTTTATCTGCTTTTTTCTTTCTTACAATCCACTTTGGGCCCAAAGTGATCCCACAGGGGAAAGAAGAGTTACAGGAACCTACGCAATTAAAAATGCTACCATTACCACAGCACCAGGCAAGACAGTTTCCGGCGCCACAATTTTGATCAAAAATGGGTTGATTGAGGCTGTTGGTACAAATGTCCGTATTCCGAATGAAGCCCAAGTGATAGATGGAGACTCCTTATTCATTTATCCAGGTTTTATAGATGGCGCTAGCAGTGCAGGTGTTACAAAACCCACTGATCCGGAAAGACCATCCAATTTTGACCCCTCAAATCCTCCTGACGAAAATGCAGGTATAACTCCTTGGAGGAATGTACTCGATCATTTCGATTTCAAAAACAATCAGATCAGTGATTGGAGAAAAAGTGGATTTACTATTGCCCAAGTGATTCCAGATGGTGGTATGTTACCAGGAAAAGCAGCCATCGTGGTTTTAGGAGGAAATTCCTCAACCAATATCCTTGCCCAGAACACATCCCTAGGCGCCAAATTCAGAGGAGTAGGAGGTGGTAGAGGTTCCTATCCGGGAACTCAGTTGGGTATCATGGCTAAATTCAGAGACCTGTATAAAAATGCAGAATATTCAGCTCAGCATCAAAGGCTTTTTGCTTCAAACAGTGGTCTGAACAGACCTGAGGTTAATAAAACCCTTGAGGCTTTTTACCCTGTAATTGATAAGCGGATTCCGATCATGTTTGAAGTTTCGAATGACCTTGAAATAAGGAGAGCACTTTCGCTACAAAAAGAAAATGGTTTTAGACTTGTTCTGGTCGGGGTTACTGAAGCAGACATGGTTGTCAATGAAATCAAAGCCGCCAATGCACAGGTCTTAATGAGCATGAAACTGCCTGATGATAAAATCACCAAAGCAAAAATGGATGATCTTTCCGATGAGATTAAGGCAAGAACAAAAAGAGCCCAAGATGCCTACGAAAATAATTTGAAACAGGCAGGTATATTAGAAAAAGCTGAAATACCTTTTGGTTTCACCTCAGTGGGTGGGAAAAGTTCAGACCTTATGAAAAACCTCAAAATGATGGTGGAAAATGGTCTTAGCGAAAATGGGGCATTAGCAGCTTTGACAATCAATCCTGCAAATATCCTTGGAATCTCAAAATTTGCAGGAACAATAGAAAAGGGAAAACTGGCCAACATGGTCATTTTTACAGGACCAATGCTCAGTGAAGATGCACAAGTAAGGCATGTGGTAGCTGATGGCTATATATTTGATTATGAAATCAAAACCAAGAAAGCTGCAAATGGCAATGGTAATGGAGAAAACGGAACAGCCAACATTGCCGGTGATTGGGAATATACATCAGATACTCCTGCAGGCAGCTCAGGCGGAATAATGACAATCAAAAAAGAGGGGGAATCCTACAAAGGAACCATCACCTATGCAAATCCTGCCGGCAGCGGAACAGCTACTTCAGAAATGAATAACATCAGTATCTCCGGCAATTACCTCACCTTTACATTTGATGTCGCAGCAGGAGGGATGTCCCTTGAAGTAACCGTATCCGGTGATATCAATGACAATCAGTTTTCCGGAAACATGTCCTTGGCAGATTTTGGGAGTTACCCCCTAAATGCCACAAAAAAACCAAATCAAAGTACGCGTTAATCAATAGATAAGATGAAAAAATTAAAATATATACTCATATCCTTTTTGATGTTGGCTGTTCTGTTTGCCAAAGCGCAGACACCAAAAGGCTCTGTGCTGATCAAAAACGCCACCGTGCTGACCATCACCAATGGAACTTTGGAAGAAACTGATGTATTGGTAGAAAATGGTGTCATTAAAAGTATCGGAAAAAACCTTACAGCTGCAAATGTGCAAACCATAGATGCAAAAGGAAAATACCTGATGCCGGGGATTATTGATGCCCACTCCCATGTCGCCTTGGATGCGGTTAATGAAGCCACTGCTCCTATCACCTCTGAGGTAAGAATGGCCGATGTAGTTGATCCCTATGATATCGGACTTTACCGAGCTTTGGCCGGGGGAGTTACCATCTCACACGCCATGCATGGTTCAGCAAATGCCATTGGAGGTCAAAATATTACCCTGAAACATCGATACGGATCAGGAAATCCAGAAGACCTATTCATGAAAGAAGCACCAAGAACCATCAAGTTTGCCTTGGGTGAAAACCCGACTAGAGTTCATGGTAGGGGAAATGGTAATCAACCCAGATCAAGAATGGGTGTAGAGGCCGTTATCCGGAATGGATTTAATGAAGCCATTCAATACAAAAAAACTTGGGATACCTACAATGCAGCCTTAAAACAAAAAGGAGCAACGCCTGTTCCTCCAAAATATGATACCAGACTACAGACTCTTGTGGATATACTGGATGGAAAAGTCATTATTCACTGTCACTCTTACCGGGCGGATGAGATATATGCACTGATCAATACCTGTAGGGATTTTGGAATTACAAACATTGTTTTTTCCCATGTCAACGAAGGCTTTAAAGTTGCGCCGGAATTGGCTGCCTATACAATGGGAGCTTCGGTTTTTGCAGATTGGTGGGCTTACAAGTTTGAGGTATATTATTCAACGGCCTACAATGCTGCCATCCTTACCGAAAACGGTGTGATCACCTCCATTAATTCTGATTCCGGTGAATTGATCAGACACTTATATCATGAAGCCGGTAAAGCTCAAAGATATGGTCAATTGGATGATGAACAGACATTGGCTTTGATCACGATCAATCCGGCCAAGCAATTGGGTATCGCTGACAAAGTCGGTTCCATTGAAGAAGGCAAACAGGCAGATCTTGTAATCTTTGAAGGACATCCGCTTTCAGTATATGCTATTCCTCAGATGACCTTTGTGGATGGGGTAAAATATTTTGACATCAATGAAGACGATAATGACAAGAGACTTAGGGTTAGTGCTACAGATATCATTGAGCCCATATTCCTCAAAGAACATGACCATAAGTGTATGCACGGTGTAGACTTTTTCTTTACCAATTTTGGGAGAAATCTATTTGAACATGGCCATTAATTTCCCAAGGATTTAATCAAAAAGAAAATGAAAAATTTAAAAAACATCCTTTATATATTCTGCCTGCTCATGATTCCATTCATGGCAAAAGCCCAGTTTGACGGAGAATTCATCAAGCCCAGAAACGGGAAATTTCTCCTGCAAAATGCCACCATTCAAACTGTCACCAATGGCATCATCGAAAATGGCAGTGTGCTGATTGTCAATGGCAAAATAGAAGCAGTTGGCAAAAACCTTTTGGCAGGAGATGCAGAAGTAATTGATTGTACGGGACAATTTATCTATCCTGGCTTGATGGACGGTGGAAGCAGATTGGGTCTTGTTGAAGTCAACTCTTTACCAGAAACTCAGGATTTTGCAGAGATTGGTCAAGTTACGCCAAATATGCAGGCATTGGTCGCAGTCAATCCAAATTCAATAGCAATACCGGTCACAAGAGTGAGCGGGGTGACCACTACCCTTGCAGTTCCTTCAGGTGGTTTATTCCCTGGAACTGCTGCTTTGATCAACCTGAATGGTTACACACCTGATCAGATGTATGCTGGTTTCAAAGGTGTGGTTTTGAATTTCCCCTCTTCTGCAAGAAGAAGTACATGGGATAGAAGATCTGATGAGGATATCAAGAAAGAATCTGAAAAGGCTCAGAAAACCTTAAATGAAATCTGGGAAAGGGCAATAACTTACCACCAACTTAAAGAGGCGAATGCAGAACTTCAGTTTTATCCTGAAATGGAACAACTTGCCAAAGTGATTGCAGGAGAATTGCCCTTGTTGGTAGAGGTCAATGCTGCCTCTGATATTGTTGCTGCCATTGACTGGATTCAATCCAAAAATGTAAAAGCCATACTGACAGGAGTCGCCGAAGGTTGGAGAGTAGCCGATAAAATCGCAGAAGCCAAACTTCCCGTAGTAGCAGGTCCCATGCTTTCTATACCTACCCGTCAATCTGACAGATATGATGCAGCCTATACAAACCCAGGAAAAATGGCCAAAGCAGGTGTAAAAGTAGTAATCAGAAGCAATGATGCCGAAAATACCAGAAATCTCCCTTTTAATGCGGGATTCGCCGCAGCTTACGGAATGGGTAAAGAAGAAGCACTCAAATCCGTAACCATCAATGCCGCCGAGGTATTTGGCGTAGCTGACAGGTTAGGCTCAATTGAGACAGGTAAAGATGCTACCTTGTTTGTATCGACAGGAGATCCTTTTGAAACCAAAACACAGATCAGCCATGTGTTTATTGATGGCTATCGTGTCCCCATGAGCAACAGGCATATCAAACTCTATCAGGAGTTCTTGGAAAGATCTCCCGGTTTGGAAAAAAATGGAAACTGATTTAAGTTTAAACCGTGGTAATAGCTACCACGGTTTTTTTATTACCAACTCAAAACCAAAATTCCTTGACCAAGTACATTTCAAAGTTTCTTTCACTGGCTTTAGGAATTGTTTTACTTTCCTGCCAAGATGAAAAAAGTGGGCTAGTAGAACAATTGATCTCTGAATTCAAATCCGAATATGCCCCTGACAAGCGGGTTGCCATCTGGGAAATAGAATGGTCAAATGGTATACTTTCAGGAGAAACCGATCAGACTGAAGCCTTGCAAATCTTCAGAGGAAAATTGGATAAACTGGATATCAAATACGAAGACCAAATTTCAACTTTGCCTGATCAATCTGTAGAGGGAAAGGAATTTGCAGTGGTGACTATTTCAGTTGCAAATATCAGAAGTGCACCTAAACACTCCGCGGAACTGGCCACCCAGGCATTATTGGGCACTCCGCTTAAAGTATTGAAAAAAGAAGGCTCTTGGTATCTCATACAAACGCCGGATCAATATATCTCCTGGGTAGATTCGGGTGGAATTCATGTCATGAATGAGAAAGAACTATCAGAATGGAACCAACTTCCAAAAGCAGTCTTTACAGATTACAGTGGTTTTGCCTATGCAGATAGCGATGAAAAGGAAGTCATCAGTGATTTGGTTGCAGGGAATATTATTTCCCTTGAGTGGACTGAAACTAATCATCAGGAAATACTACTTCCCGATGGCAGGGTTGGTTTTGTGAAAAAAAACCAATTGATGCCATTTGAATCATGGAACGAAAGCAGACAACTCAGTCCTGAAAACCTGATCCAAACTGCCAAAGCCATGATGGGAGTTCCCTATCTTTGGGGCGGTACCTCCTTCAAGGGAGTTGATTGCAGTGGATTTACCAAAACCATATTTTTCCTAAATGGTCAGGTCATCCCAAGGGATGCATCCCAACAAATTTGGGAAGGTGAAGAAGTGGATGAGGATAAAAATTGGGAAAACCTTGAAGTGGGAGATTTGTTGTTTTTTGGTGAAAAAGCAACCGGAGACAAAAAAGAAAAGGTAGTGCATGTAGGGATGTGGATCGGCGACAATTCCTTTATCCACTCACGTGGCAGGGTAAGAATCAGTAGCTTTGACCAAGATAGTCCTAATTATGACGAATATGAAATGAACAGATACCTGAGAACCAAAAGGGTCATTGGCCATCTCACCCCAAATATCAAAGAAGTTGAAACAATGATGAATTTTCCCACTTTAAATCCATAAACCATGATCGTAAGCACAACACCAAGTTTAGAAGGCTACAAAATCACTGCATACCTAGGAGTAGTATCAGGTGAGACCATTATCGGAGCAAATGTATTCAAAGATTTTTTTGCCAGCATCACAGACATAGTGGGCGGGCGGTCCGGTGCATACGAACGCGTATTGCGTGAAGCCAAGGCTACGGCAATGTCCGAAATGGAAATGCAGGCAAAAGCTTTTGGCGCAAATGCCATTGTTGGAATTGACCTAGACTATGAAACCATCCGGGATGGCATGCTGATGGTGACTTCTTCCGGGACAGCGGTGAAGATTGAAAAGATTCATTTGTAGGGATACAGGATCAGCTGTTTGGTTAAGAATACCATCGGTTATTCTGACAATCACTTTGAATTGTATTTGTGTTTGGATTTATTATGACTAAGTCAATATTAAGTAAATTCTTAATATTGATTAATCTATGTGACCTATTTGTTGCTTGTTTTAAGTAAATGATCCCTTTGGTAAAAAAATTGTAAATAACGATATGACATAGAAGTAGATTTTATTCCCAAAATGGTTAAGAACATTTAAGTTTTTTAAGGTAACAAATTCCCGTATATTTGTAATTCATTTTGATTATGAAGGTACTACTCGACATAAAAGACAGCAAAGCCCTACACTTACTGGAAGTGCTCAAAGGACTTCCGTATGTAAAAACCAAACAGCTTACCGATGCCAAAGCGCAGCTTATGAGCGAGATCAGGGAAGCTGTGGAAGAGATGAAGCAAATCCGGGCAGGTAAAAAACATGCCCGGGACGCAGAAGATTTCCTCAATGAGCTATAGTGTAAAGTCTATTGAGGTTTTTGAGCGTCAAGCTAAAAAGCTTGTCAAAAAATATCCTTCCCTAAAATTCGAGCTGTTAACACTGGTTAAAGTGCTGAAGGAGAACCCGGATCAGGGTACTGCCATAGGCAGAAACTGCTACAAAATACGATTGGCCATCAAGTCTAAAGGCAAGGGCAAATCGGGTGGGGCAAGGGTAATCACCAACTTCGTGGTGGCCAATGATACCGTTTACTTACTCTCCATTTACGACAAGTCCGACAAGGAAAACCTTACTGATAAAGAACTGGCCGAACTCCTGCAGTTTGTCCCTGAGTGAAAAAGCCCCTTCTATTATTTCCAAATGGCAATTGGAATAATTTCCTTGGTTTACCAATAACCAACTTCATTTAGACCTTTAAAGCCTGAATACCTGCTCCGCCAGATGATTTTTTCGCCCTCAATTACATACAACCCTAAGGTTTCTTTCTATAATTTTTTTAAACACAAAATCTAAATACACAATCCTGCTTTGGTTTAGAAAATAAAACCTCCAATCCCTTGCATATCCAAGCTTTCGGATTTTAATTTGTGACATCCTTTCACTTTTTATCAAGTGTTGGGATTTATACAGAAGAGGTGAGAGACAGGCTCGATGACCCTCTGGCAACCATTCGATTCGTTGAAAAGGTGCCAATTCCTGCCAAATGGGCGTAATTCCATTTGGAACTATAAATTCCAGACATAATGAATAAGAAAAAATCAAATCCAAGTTTCAAAGTTTTCCGCCAATTCACAACTCCATTTTACCGATGTTGTAGGTTTGGCAGTTATATGCGTTGGTAAAAATTTAATCTTGCCACTACCCTATTTATCCTATGGGATTTACTAATTTGTATCCTCAATTTACTCTTAACAATTAAACCATATCAATTATGTCAAATTACAGATTCGAAACTCTTCAATTGCATGCCGGACAGGCACCCGATCCAACCACAAATTCGAGGGCTGTACCCATTTATCAAACGACCTCCTATGTGTTCAACTCATCCGAACACGGTGCCAACTTATTTGCACTAAAAGAATTTGGGAATATTTACACCCGGATCATGAATCCGACCACAGATGTTTTCGAACAGAGAATGGCCGCCTTGGAAGGTGGCGTTGCCGCTTTGGCTACAGCTTCGGGACAGGCTGCACAGTTTTTGGCCTTGAACAATATCCTTCAAGCAGGAGAAAATTTTGTGTCCACTTCCTTTTTGTATGGTGGCACTTACAATCAATTTAAAGTCGCTTTCAAAAGAATAGGCATCGAAGCAAGATTTGCGAAAGGAAACCATGCAAAGGATTTTGAAGAACTCATCGATGACAAGACCAAAGCCATTTATTTGGAAACCATAGGCAATCCTGAATTCAATATTCCTGATTTTGAATCTATTGCTGCATTGGCAAAAAAACATGATCTCCCTTTGATTGTGGACAACACTTTTGGGGCAGGCGGCTATCTTTGCCAACCATTAAAACACGGGGCAAACATCGTGACCGCTTCAGCCACCAAATGGATCGGTGGACATGGCACCTCTATAGGTGGAATCATCGTAGATGGAGGAAATTACAATTGGGGAAATGGAAAATTTCCACAGTTCACTGAACCATCTGAAGGATACCATGGTCTTAAATTTTGGGAGGTATTTGGAGACAACAATCCATTAGGATTACCAAATGTCGCTTTTGCCATCAGGGCTAGGGTTGAAGGGTTGAGGGATTTCGGCCCTGCATTGAGTCCATTCAATTCCTTCCTTTTATTACAGGGTTTGGAAACACTTTCACTTCGGGTTCAAAGAACTGTAGATAATGCTTTGGCAATCGCCGAATGGTTGGAAAAACATCCTCAGGTTCAAAAAGTAAATTACCCTGGCTTAAAATCTTCTCCTTACCATGCATTGGCTTTGAAATACCTTCCAAATGGTTTTGGTGGGGTTTTGAGTTTTGAATTGAAGGGCAGTAAAGAAAGTGCTTCCAATTTCATCAATAATCTCAAATTGATTTCTCATTTGGCGAATGTTGGCGATGCGAAAACGCTCATCATACAACCATCGGCTACTACCCACCAACAACTGAGCGAGAAAGAGCAGATTGCAGCAGGTGTCACCCCTACCCAATTGAGGATTTCCCTTGGAATCGAACACTTAGAAGACATCAAAGCAGATTTACAGCAGGCTTTTGATAGCATTGCTTAAAACTTAAAAAAAAACCTGTCAGGTCTTCAATACCTGACAGGTTTCAATACCCATTAGTTAAGTACAATGAATTTAGAAAGTAATTACCTGATTATAGATATGGCGCAGGAAACCTACAGGCATGAAGGTGAATTTAAATTAGAATCGGGGGAGTCACTCCCAGGATTTGAAATTGCCTATACCACGCAAGGGCATTTGACTACTTCAAAAGACAATGTGGTTTGGGTCATCCATGCGCTTACAGGTGATGCCAATGTACAGGAATGGTGGAACGGAATCGTAGGAGAAGACAAATTCTATGATCCCACCAAATACTTTATCGTTTGCGCCAATCTGTTGGGTTCCTGTTACGGTTCTACCAATCCGCTTTCCATTAATCCTAAAACAGGTAAACCTTTCTACTACGATTTCCCAAACCTCAGTACTAGAGACCTTGCAGCCTCTTTGGACAAAGTGCGGGAACATTTGGGCATTTCTCAGATCAACACTGTCATCGGTGGCTCTCTAGGTGGTCAAGTAGCTTTGGAATGGGCGTATTTACTTCAAAACAAAGTTAAGAACACCATCATCCTTGCCTCCAATCCAAAAACTTCCCCTTGGACCATAGGATTCAATGAAACCCAAAGGATGTCCATTGAAGCTGACAGTACTTGGGGCCAAAATCATCCTGATGCCGGAAAAAAAGGATTGGAAGCAGCCAGAGCAATCGCTATGCTTTCCTATAGGCATCCTGAGAATTTTGCAATGAAACAATCAGATAAAGACGAGAAACTGGATAATTTCCGGATTTCATCCTACTTGAGGTATCAGGGACATAAACTGGCAAATCGTTTCAATGCCTTTTCCTATTGGGTGTTGAGCAAAGCCATGGACAGCCACGATATTGGTAGAGGAAGAGGAGGAATGGAAAAAGCTTTATCAGAAATACCTTCAAAGGTGTTGGCTATCGGTGTGGACCGCGACCTATTGTTTCTTAAAGAAGAATCTCAGTTTATAGCCAAACATGTCCAAAGAGGATCCTACCATGAAATCCATTCATCCTACGGTCATGATGCTTTCCTGATTGAATACGGACAGCTGCAATATATTTTACAGGGGTTTTATTTGGAGGGGAATGGGTAGTAGAGGCGAGAGACGAGAACCAAGAATCAAGAGGCGAGATGAGAATTTTAGAAACAAGAATCAAAGCCTGTCCCGAGTATCGGGGAGTCAAGAAAAACAAACACCCATTAAGCTATTAGTATTCAGAAAAGTTAAAAGAATGCAAGAGACTTCTCCTTGTCATGTCTCTCCACACAGCTGTGCGGGAGACACATCTGATTAGGCGTAAGAATCAAGAACCATAGCCTTCTACGAATATAATGAGAGGTAAGAAACAAGATGTGAGAGCCGAGACGGGAGATAAGAGATGTGAGATATTTGATAAGATACAGTAAGGATTTAGCGTAAAAATACTGTATGATTTCCTGCCGGAGGCATGGAACGAGCGATAGATCCTGGTCAAATAGAGGCTTGAAAGTGATAACTACATGCGGTACCTGCCTTTCTACAGTCATTCGGAAGAAATTTCATTTGATCAAACTAGCATCAAGCTAACCCTTTGATCGCTTATCCTGCAATCCAATATCCACGAATATCCAATATCCATAAATATCAGGTGTATAGATTCCGAATTCGAAAGTTATATAATTGAGTCAAAAATTCATAACTCCCCTACCTCAATCAACCTAAACTTTAAAAAATCCTCTGAGAGCTCAGGATTATCAGGGTGATCTGTGGAAATCCAAATCCCTTCCTGATTACCGAAAATATAGGTGCCATTGAATTGGTTTTCCTCTAGGTCCAATTCCCCTATTTTATTAAAATCCGAATCCAAAAAAACCAAGCCCCACTTGGAAGCTATATGGGTTTCTGGTCCAAACTCATCTTCAGGTATATCTTCATATTTTGCCACTCTTACAATTAGACCTAATTCTTTCAGATAAATCAATTCTGTATAAATGTCTGTATAACTTATCATTCTCATGATTTCAGACATATCATCAAACATATTTGGACTGGAAGACAATGGTGGTTCATGAGGAAACTTGGAATGTGCAGCTATGGTTGAAATGATCTCCCCATCCTTAAAATGGTAAATATTTCTGAAATTCATATTGATAACTGGAGAACCATCGGGACCTTTACTCAAAAGCGGAAAAATAGATTTGTTGAGATTAGTACCTACAAACTCCCCAGGAAAATAGCTCAATGGAAGAAATTGTTTCTCATCCAAATTGTATTTCACAAGATTGGGCATTTTGGTCAATTCCTCAGGACTAATTGTAGTCCATTCAAAAACCATCGGGAGTGCAGCGAAGTAAAAATCATTTCCATTTTTGATAAAAATATTCGAAAACAGACTAACACCATCCTCTTCAAGTGATTTGGTATCCAAAGAAAGTTTTTCCTTAAAGTTTCCCTTTCCATCATACCTTAAAATAGTGTTGGCACCCGTAGAGAAATATAGTTCTTCTGGACTTTCTGCATAAAAAGCAAGAACGTTTCCACCAAGTCCATTGGGGCCCTCCATTTCAAAAACCAAGTGCTTTTCCAGTTGATCATTTTCCAAAGAGTAAATCAATAGCCCGTTGGTCTTATAATCAAAAAAATAAATGAAGGAACTCTCATCCTGAAAAGACTGCATATTGAAATGGCCTATTTCGGAAGGCAACTCAAATGATTTAATTTTGTCGCTCACAACAAATTTTTTATTAGAATTACCTGATTCTTGTGGTTTGTCTTTACAGAAGGATAAAGCCAATAAGGACAAAAAAGAAAGTGCTGAAAGGTAAAGTTTGTATCTCATGTTTTTTACAAACTACAATATAAGTGAAATAAATGAAATTAATAATCTCGTTTTAAAAGTGTTTGCCGTTCAAGCTAACAAATCATAACATTAAAACAACATATTGCTGTACCCCACATACACATTGGACAAGGAAATAATATTTAGTAATTTTTAATTGAATGTATGTATTGATGCCCTTAAGATGATAATTCAATATAATTCTCGGTGGGAAACTAAAATGCCCGCCCCATCCCTGTCTGTCGGCAGACAGGGGATATCCGACTTCGGTCTTCCCTACCTAACAGACATTCAGGCGACCTGTTTGTAATTGAATATTACGTTACTCGCAAAGAAGCAGATAACCACTAATCTTATTATGAAATATACCCAAATCAAAGAAACCTGTCTATATATTTCTGACCTTGATTTGGCAGAAAATTTTTATGGTGAGATTTTAGAAATGCCTATTATTTCTAAAGTGGAGCATCGTCATATTTTTTTCAGGTGTGGCACATCAGTTTTGTTATGCTTTATCCCTGAGGTCACCAAAGAAGAAGAAAACCTCCCCCCCCATTATGCGGTTGGCAAGCAGCATGTTGCTTTCGAAGTAGGCAAAAAAGATTATCTGAAAACCAAATCCCTTTTATTGGAAAAAGGCATCACAATTACCCATGAACAAGAGTGGCGTAACAATCAGACAAGCTTTTATTTCGAAGATCCTTTTGGGAATGTGCTTGAAATTGTGCCCGTTGGGATTCGGAGTTGATTATTTTCTTGCCTGATTTATGATAAATCTTAAAACTAAAATCTATTTACTCCGCTTTAGTCCACTCAACCGTTCTTCCGATTAGGGATATACCTATGTATCCCCGAACTTCCAGGGTGTTATTGTCTTTTTCCTTGATAATGCAGGAATAGGTTTTTCCGTTTTTCGGGTCGTAAATAGTCCCGTCTTCCCAAGTACCTCCATTAAATTTGAAATTATCAAGGATTTTCAATCCTATGATAGGTCTTTGCTGTTTTGAAACATCTGAGTTGTTCAAATCTACCTTAGGCTTACCGGTATCATCTTTTGGATCTTGGAGCCAAATGATTTTTCCGAAAAACTTATTCTCTACTTTAAATATTTCAATTTGCGCGTCCTTTTCAGTATTGTACCACTTTCCTACAATGGCATCAGCAGTTTGTGAAAATACCGTCATGGTTAGTCCTGAAAAAAACATAAAAATGAAAATCAAAATATATCTTTTCATATCCATTTTGGTTTTAATTTGTCTATTAATTAAACAGAAATTATAGATATTATACACGAAATTTGGCTCAAATGTTTGGTGAAAATTTTAAAGCAATGGATATGAGGCCATTTACATTGAAAGCAAATGAATGATTTGAAAAAAGCGGCAGGGTATATATTGCAATGGGAGGAACTTAAATTACAACTACTTCCTGAAAAGGCGGTTTATATCGAAAAGCTCCGCTCACTTTTGATTGCTGACCCACATTTTGGAAAGGCAGCACATTTCAGAAAAGCCGGAATCCCAGTTTCTGAAAAATTACATATTGGGGATTTGATGGTCATTCAAAAATTGATACAAACCTATAACCCGGAACATCTATATTTTTTAGGAGATCTATTCCACAGTGATTTGAATATCGCATGGAATGATCTTGAAACCTTTGCAGAATATCATCCCGGTACAAACTTTCACCTTATCAAAGGAAACCATGATATACTTCCTGAGGCAGTTTACCGTTCGGATATATGGAAGGTCCATCTAGAACCATTGATTATTGGAAATTTGATTTTATCTCATGAACCGATGACAAATATCCCTTTGGAAGGGATCAATTTGTGTGGACATATCCACCCTGGAATATCTCTTTATGGAACAGGAAGGCAAAAACTTACCCTTCCATGCTTCTTTGTCACTCCAAATCAGATCATTTTACCTGCATTTGGAAGATTTACCGGATTATACACCATGAAATGCGGCAAAAATGACAATGCCTTTGTAATTGCAGAAAAAAAAGTCATTCCTGTCAATTTCATTGATTAAGATTGGTTTAATAACCCAAGCTGTTTAATTTTGACACAATTCTAATTCACAACATGAGGGTAAATCCAAGAAAAAAAACCAAGCTGGGAAGATTTAAGTTTATTTCAGTACTTTTCAGCACTACCCTTTCCCTATTTATCTTAGGTCTTTTTGGAGTGATCGTTATTCAGGCAAAAACCCTGACAAGTATTATTCGGGAAAATATCGAAATACAGGTTTTTCTCAATAAAAACATTGCAGATACAGACAAAACCAACATTGGGGTTTCATTGGAGTCTAAGCCATACATTCTTCAAAAAGAGGGTAAATCAGGTATTTCCTTTATCTCCCAAGAAGAAGCAGCCCAATCATTTTTGGAAAGCACCGGAGAAGATTTTACCAAATTTCTGGACGATAACCCACTAAGGGATAGTTATACAATCTCCATCGCAGAGGAATTTCAGACAGCAGAAATGATTGAAGAAATTGTCAATGAAATAGAATCAATGGATGGCGTTTTTGAGGTGACCTACATGTCTGATTTGGTAGAATCCATCAACCAAAACCTGTTCAAAGTAGCGTTGGTCATGGGAGGGTTTATACTTATTTTGGTTTTCACCGTAGTCATGTTGATCAACAATACCATCAGATTGGCATTGTTCTCACAGCGCTTCCTGATCCGAAGTATGCAACTGGTAGGTGCCACAAGAGGATTTATCAGAAGACCATTTTTGGGAAGAGCATTTGTTTTTGGCTTACTTGCAGGCCTGATTGCTTCTATACTTTTGTTTGGCATTATTGAATACACCAAGGCCAACATAGATGGATTTGCATTGCTTCAAAATTATAACTTATTGTATGGCCTTTTTGGAGCTTTGATTTTGATCGGTATCCTACTTTCAGTATTCAGCACTTTACAGGCAGTAAACAAATATTTAAATATGTCTTTGGACGAACTTTACTAATATGAACAACCCACAATTCGCATTTACCAAAAAAAACTATATCCTCATGCTGATAGGCATCGGAATCATTACTTTGGGATTTATCATCATTGGGATGGACAGTGCACCGCATGGATTTGGCTTTTTGGGACTTACCTTAGGCCCTATCATTACTTTGGCAGGATTCATTTTCGAATTCTATGCAATTTTTTACCGTTCAGAAAAGAAATAATTTTCCATGGAAATCATTGATGCCATCATCCTTGGAATTATTCAGGGATTGACAGAGTTTTTGCCCGTTTCCTCCAGTGGGCACTTGGAATTGGGTTCTGCTATTTTGGGTGACGACAAAATCCCCGAAGAAAGTCTCATGTTCACAGTAGTACTGCATTTTGCAACTGCCTTGGCCACATTGGTGGTCTTTAGGAAAGATGTTGTTGAACTGATTACAGGTCTGCTCAAATTTCAATGGAATGAAGAAAGCCAATTTACGGTCAAAATTGTTTTATCTATGATTCCTGCCGTATTCATCGGATTGTTCTTAGAAGAAGAGTTGGAGCAGTTTTTTGGTGGAAAAATTGTATTTGTTGGCTTCATGTTGTTGGTTACAGCCTTATTATTATTCTTGGCAGACCGTGCAAAGCACACAGGAAAACCAGTAGGTTTCGGTCACTCTTTATTGGTAGGACTTGCTCAAGCTGTCGCTATGTTGCCAGGAATTTCAAGATCAGGAGCTACAATTTCCACTTCGGTACTCTTGGGAATAGATAAAAACAAAGCAGCCAGGTTTTCATTTTTGATGGTTGTCCCTTTGATCATTGGAAAAATTGCAAAAGATATACTTGACGGTGCACTGACTTATAATGAAGCAAGTTTCGGGTACCTCTCTGCAGGTTTTATAGCTGCTTTTATAGCCGGTATTTTTGCATGTACCTGGATGATCCAACTGGTAAGAAAAAGTAAATTGACCTATTTTGCAATCTATTGCACCATTGTTGGTCTGATAGCCATCTTTGCTGGATTATACATTTAACATGCAGGAAGAACCTTACGGAGAAGTTTTTCTCATCAACAAGCCTTATCAATGGACCTCTTTTGACGTGGTCAAAAAAGTCAGGAACGCACTCAAGATCAAAAAAGTCGGTCATGCTGGTACTTTAGATCCTTTGGCAACCGGCCTTTTGATAGTCTGTGCAGGTAAAAAAACAAAATCTATAGAGTCTTACATGGCTCAAGAAAAAGAATACACAGGAGTTTTTATTTTGGGAAAAACCACGGAAAGTTTTGACCTTGAAAAAGAAATCATCGAAGTAGCTGATCCCTCTCATCTAAATTTAGAAGATGTGGAATCAGCCATAAAGCAACTAACAGGTAATATTCTTCAAATTCCGCCTATGCATTCGGCGATAAAAGTGGACGGCAAACGTGTATATGAATCGGCTCGTAGAGGAGAGGAAGTGAAAATGGATCCAAGGCCTGTCACTGTCTCAGAATTTGAGGTGGTCAAATTTGAAAATCCGGAAGTTCATTTTAGGATCGTTTGTTCCAAAGGTACCTATATTAGAAGTCTTGCGAGGGATTTGGGTGGAATATTGAAAACCGGAGCATATATGTCATCTTTGACAAGGACAAGGATAGGAGAATTTAAGTTGGAAGATGCTTTTGAATTGATGAATCTGGTAGAAAAAATCAAAAATAGACAGAATGAAAATCTATGAAGGCATAGAACATTTTGATCAGGTAAAAAACCCTGTTGTCACAAGTGGTACTTTTGACGGAGTCCATCTCGGGCATCAAAAGATATTGAGCAGAATCAGGCAATTGGCTGATAGTATCAACGGTGAGACTGTATTGATTTCATTTTGGCCACATCCCCGATTGGTCCTATATCCCAATGAACACAAGCTCCGTTTGTTGACTACTTTTGAAGAAAAAACCAAGCTTCTCAGAAATCTGGGAATTGACCATTTATTAACAATCCCATTTACAAAAGAATTTTCAGAACTGAGTTCGGAACAATTTATCAGAAATATCCTGATAGATAGCATTCAAACCCGTAAATTAGTCATAGGGTATGACCATAGGTTCGGGAAAAACAGGGAAGGAAGTTTTGAATACCTCAAATCCAATATCGAACAATACAATTTTGACTTGGAGGAAATCTCAAGGGAAGATGTGGACAATGTGGGGGTTTCAAGTACCAAAATCCGAAAGGCCTTGGAGGAAGGAAAAGTGAATATTGCCAACGAATACCTTGGCAGGGATTATGAACTCAATGGTATCATCATTAAAGGCCAACAATTAGGCAGATCGATTGGATTTCCCACAGCTAATGTTCACATCACACATGATTACAAACTCATACCTTGTGATGGTGCCTATGCGGTAAAAGTGGAAATCGAAGGTGAAACTTATAATGGAATGCTCAACATAGGCAACCGACCAACCGTAAATGGAAGTAGTCAGACTATCGAGGTCCATTTGTTTGATTTCAATGGAGACTTGTATGATAAAAGAATAAGTGTTTACCTCAGATCCTATTTGAGACCCGAAATTAAGTTTTCCGGGCTTGAATCCCTTCAAAATCAGTTGGCTAAGGACAAAGAAGATGCAAAACGAATATTGAACCAAGTATAACCCCTAAATAATCTTTTCAATGATCAATAAAACCATAGCCAATGCAAGAGAAGCTGTGAAGGATGTCTTTTCTGATTCAGTATTGATGTTTGGAGGTTTTGGCCTCTCTGGCATTCCTGAAAATTCCATCCGGGCACTTTTGGAAAAAGACCTGAATGGCCTGACCTGTATTTCTAACAATGCCGGAGTGGACGATTTTGGGATAGGGCTGATGCTGAAAAAGCACATGGTCAAAAAAATGATATCCAGTTACGTTGGCGAAAATGCAGAATTTGAGAGACAATTGCTCAGCGGAGAATTGGAAGTAGAGCTCCTTCCCCAAGGCACATTGGCAGAAAGAATCAGGGCAGGTGGTGCTGGAATACCTGCATTCTTCACCCCCGCAGGTGTCGGTACTGAAGTAGCGCATGGGAAAGAACTCAGGGAATTTGACGGCAAACTCTATTTATTGGAAAGATGGATCAAAGCTGACTTTGCCTTTGTCAAAGCATGGAAAGGAGATACTGCTGGAAACCTAATATTTAAAGGTACTGCAAGAAATTTCAATCCGATGATGGCTGCAGCCGGAAAAATCACCATCGCAGAAGTCGAAGAACTAGTTCCCGCAGGTGAACTTGATCCCAACCAAATCCATACCCCCGGAATTTATGTTCAAAGAATTTTTCAGGGAGAAGGGTATGAAAAGAGAATTGAGCAGAGGACGGTTTCGGGGAAGTAGGCAGTGTTCAGTGAACAGTGGGCAGTGGGCAGTGGACTGAAACCGGTAACTGAGACTGTAAACTGTAACTGGTAACTGAAAATTGAAACTAAAAAATAAAAAATGTAAATCTTATTTCAATCCTATTTCCATAAATCCCCAATCCGTTAAAAGAAATTAAATACCAAAAGCCATGCTCAACAAAACCCAAATAGCCCAAAGAATAGCCAAAGAAGTCAAAAACGGACAGTATATCAACTTGGGAATTGGTATTCCGACTTTGGTGGCCAATTATATCCCTGACCACCTTGAAGTGGTACTCCAATCTGAAAATGGGCTTTTGGGAATAGGCCCCTTCCCTACTGAAGAAAATATAGATCCGGATTTGATCAATGCCGGCAAACAGACTATCACTATGGCAAAAGGTTCTGCGTTGTTCAATTCTGCCGAATCTTTTGCCATGATCCGGGGTGGACATGTGCAGTTGACCATTTTGGGAGCTATGGAAGTTTCAGAAAACGGGGACATTGCCAACTGGAAAATTCCAGGTAAAATGGTAAAAGGAATGGGTGGTGCAATGGACTTGGTAGCTTCTGCAGAAAATATAATCGTAGCCATGCAGCATTGCAGCAAAGACGGACAATCCAAACTCTTGAAGGAATGTACGCTTCCAATAACAGGTATTCGCTGTGTCAAAAAAATAATAACTGACCTTGCTGTTCTCGATATCCTTCCCGAAGGGGGGTTTAAATTATTGGAAAGGGCACCAGGGGTAAGTGTGGATGAAATCATAGAAAAAACAGAAGGGAGATTGGTAATTGAAGGGGACATTCCTGAAATGAATCTGAATTGAGGGCAGTTTTATACCTTTTGTCGAATGACGGAACTTTATCTTTGTTGACTTGTTTGTCTAATTTAATTTTATAAAGAAATCACCAATCCAAAAATGAAAAACTCAGAAATAAAATTTTCGATTGAGCTCGATGAAAAAAACCTTCCAAAAAAAATTCAATGGGATGCTTCAGACAAAGAAGAGGAAGGTGCAGAATCCACTAAAAGTATCAGCCTCAATGTTTGGGATAACCTTAATCAAAGTACACTAAGAATTGACCTATGGACAGAAGATATGTCTGTGGTTGAAATGAAAAGATTTTACATTGATGTATTGGGTGGAATGGCACAGACGATCCTGAACAGCACAGGAGATGAATTTATCTCCGAAGAAATAAAATCACTCTGTGACAAACTAGTCAAGCATGTCAATGAGGAAAATAAAAAGACTTCAAAATAACAAATCGACCCTGAACCCCACTCAGGGTCTTTTTTTTTAGTTTTTTTGACTGTTTTATTTAGTATAATTCTGTTCCTGTTAACTTCCTACCTCCTCCAGAAGTAGAATATTTAATTTTTAAAAAGAGGTCAACCCTATTAATTTTTGCCAAAACCTAATTCTGAGTTTGCATTTTTCCCTTTGAAAATGAGTGAGTTTCCACAAAAATCATTTTTCTCTTAATAATTGTTAAAATTTTTTTGGGTAATGATATTGATAATTGGTATTTTAATTTAAATTTCCCCAAAATTAACAGCTTAATATTTGGCAATTACCAAATTAACAATTAACCCAATATACCTTATGCAAAATTTTACAAAAAGTTTCTATCAGGGAGTATTCCTACTTCTTGTAACAGTTTCCCTCAACATCACTGAGGTTTTTGCCCAGACTACTACAATTTCCGGGCAAGTAACAGAAGTGGGAACGAAAGAGACACTAGTCGGTGTCAACATTGTCGTAAAAGGTAGAGTTGTAGGTACCATTTCTGATCTGAATGGTAATTTCACTTTACGTGTCAACGAGGCGCCCCCATTGACATTGATCTTTTCAATGGTAGGGTTTTCAAGTCAGGAAGTTGAAATAACCGATTCCAATGTTACCAACCTTCAGGTAAGCTTGGCTGAAGCTTCCATCCTTGGACAAGAAGTAATTGTTTCGGCCTCGAGAATCGAAGAAAATGTCCTTCAATCCGCTGTGACCGTAGAAAGGATGGATATTATATCTATTAGAGAAGCTCCTCAGGCGAATTTTTATGATGCATTGA
Organism: Aquiflexum lacus; assembly: GCF_015476655.1. Taxonomy (GTDB): domain Bacteria; phylum Bacteroidota; class Bacteroidia; order Cytophagales; family Cyclobacteriaceae; genus Aquiflexum; species Aquiflexum lacus. The sequence goes on along the minus strand of NZ_JABFHF010000010.1, from coordinate 70,022 downwards.
ACAATATGAAAGGGGTAGAAATGAGTACCCAATCACTGACTTTCAAGTCTTTCAATACAAGAGGGTTCAATGCCAATGGTAATGTTAGGACAGTCCAACTTATAGATGGAATGGACAATCAGGCTCCTGGTCTTAACTTTTCAGTAGGTAATATTGCAGGTATATCGGAATTGGATCTTGAAAGCTTGGAATTACTGCCAGGCGCGTCCTCCGCCCTATACGGCCCAAATGCCATCAATGGAATACTTTTGATGAACAGTAAAAATCCATTCCAATATCAGGGATTTTCTGCCCAGATTAAAACCGGAGTTATGGACGAAGGTCAAAGAAGCAATCCTACAACCGGATTCTATGATTTTGCAGCAAGATATGCAACCGCCTTCAATGATAAACTTGCTTTAAAAGTCAATGTGAATTACCTGAGAGCTGATGATTGGCAGGCCAATGATTTTAGAGATCAATCTTTGTTAAACGGTTCCACCATTGCCGGAGGAACAAGAGAAAATAATCCAGGATACAATGGGGTGAACATTTACGGTGATGAAACTAGTGTAAATATGTTTAGCGTTGCACAGTCCTTAGTCGGAGCAGGTTTGTTACCTGAGGCCGCTTTAGGGATTATTCCACAAACTTCAGTTTCAAGAACCGGTTATTTGGAAAGAGATTTGGCTGACTATGGTACCAAATCCTTAAAATTAAACGCTGCCCTTCATTGGAGATTAAATGATAGGGTGGAAGCCATTTTTCAGGGAAATTATGGCGCAGGTACTACAGTGTATACTGGCGCGGACAGATATTCCATCACAGGATTCAATATTGGACAATATAAAGCGGAATTGAAAGGTGCTAATTGGTTTGTACGAGCCTATACCACGCAGGAAAGATCCGGGGATTCTTATGCGGTAGGTATTGCAGCACAAGGCATCAACGAAGCATGGAAAACAAGTCAGCAATGGTTTGGTGAATATGTAGGTGCTTATGCACAAGCTGCCGGTCAAGGTGCTGATGCCAATACTGCCCATTCAGCGGCAAGGGCATTTGCAGATCAGGGGAGATTTGCACCAGGTTCCCCACAATTCAATCAGGCTTTAGCAGATGTGAGGTCCAGACCAATTCCTGGAAATGAACAAGGAGTCGGTGCTAGATTTGTCGATAAAACCAACCTTTATCATTTAGAAGGTTCCTACACATTTAAGGATGTAACTTGGGCAGATTTTGTGATGGGTGCCAATTACAGACTTTATTCATTAAATTCAGAGGGTACGTTGTTTGCCACTCAAGAAAATGGAGATGAATTTACGATCAACGAATATGGTGGTTACTTTCAAGGTTCCAAAAAATTAATCAACGATAACCTGAAGCTTACTGCTTCGGTGCGTTATGATAAAAACGAGAATTTTGCAGGGCAATGGTCCCCAAGGGTATCAGCCGTATATACAGCAGGTCAGCACAATTTCAGAGCTTCTTACCAGACAGGTTTCAGAATACCCACGACTCAGGATCAGTTTATTGATCTGATGACTCCACAGGCCAGATTGATCGGTGGTCTGCCATTATTCAGGGATAGATATAATTTCAATACCAACCCTGTCTATTCTTTGGCCACAGTAACCCAGTTTGGTGGTGCTGTATTGGCCGATACACAAAACCCGGTCATTATTAACCAATCCATTGATCAGGCAACACAAATAGCTCTAGGACAGGTAGAGTCAGGTTTAATTACCCCTGAACAAGTGCCTGCTGTCATTGCAGCATTAGTACCACAACTAGTTCCTGTAAATGCTGCAGCAAATAACCAAGACTTGAAACAACCTTACCAATTGACGGAATTTAAACCAGAAGTGGTTAGATCTTTTGAAATTGGATACAAAAGTTTAATTGCAGGGGATAAGTTGATGATTGATGGTTACTATTACTATAACAGGTTCGAGAACTTTATCGGTGGACAAGTACTTGTTCAGGATCGTAATCCAGGACCCGGGCCTGCTTCTGCTCTTGGTTTAAACCTTTTGAGTGCCAATACAAGAAATGTATTCTCCATGCCTGTAAACCGTCAGGAAATCATCAAATCGTATGGTTGGGCTCTAGGCATGGATTATCAGTTACCTAAGAATTACACCATCGGCGGTAACGTTTCCTTCAACAAACTAGCCAATATTGAAGATTTAGGAGGTTTCCAGCCGTCGTTCAACACCCCTGAGTACAGGACCAACTTCACTTTTGCTAACAGAAATATCGGTTACAAAAACATCGGTTTTGCTATGGCTTGGAGATGGCAGGATGAGTTTGTATGGCAGTCTTCTTTTGTTGGTCCATTGGTTTCTACACAGGGACTTTCCGTCATGCCGGCATTCAGCACATTTGATGCACAGGTAAGTTATAAACTGAAAAGTCTTAAATCCATCATCAAAATTGGTGGATCCAACCTTTTCAACAGCAGCGGATATCGTCAGGCTTGGGGTAACCCAACTGTAGGAACAATGTACTTTGTATCGCTCACATTTGACGAGTTCTTAAATTAATTGACCACTGATTACCGATAAAAAACCACCTCAAAAGGGTGGTTTTTTTATTTTTCTCAAAATCAAAAAAAATCTCTTTCAAAAACACCAACATCATGTAACAAACATCACTGTCAAAAAAAACAGAATTAATGAATTTTGTGGAATGATTCAGATCATAGATTAGCATGATCCGAAATTTATAAACATTATGATATCAAACCTTCAATGAAAAATACATTTCCTGAAATAGCCAAAAGATACCTTCCCATTTTAGATTGGCTACCAAAATATCAAAAAACTGATCTACAGGGTGACCTAACTGCTGGGTTGACTGTGGGTATTATGTTGATCCCTCAAGGAATGGCCTACGCCATGCTTGCTGGATTGGAACCCATTCACGGGCTGTACGCAGTTACAGTACCGTTATTGCTATACGCTATTTTTGGGACTTCACGTCAATTGGCAGTGGGGCCGGTAGCAATGGTTTCTCTCTTGACTGCAGCCGGAATTGCTACGCTGAATGCCAGTTCTCCAGAACAATATTTGATTTATGCTTTAACCTTGGCTTTTTTAGTAGGTTTGATCCAATTTGGAATGGGGGTTTTAAAATTGGGATTTGTGGTTAATTTTCTTTCTCATCCCGTTATCAATGGTTTTACCTCTGCTGCTGCTATTATCATTGGCCTCAGTCAGATCAAACACCTGTTCCGGATTAACCTTCCCAATTCAGAACATATCCAGGAAATGGCAGTAGCCATTTTCCAGAATATAGGAGATATTCACTGGATTACGTTCGGGATAGGTGTGATCGGAATTATAATTATCAAATACGGTAAAAAAATCCATAAAAGTTTCCCAGCTCCATTGGTTGCAGTTATTGTGGGTATTGCATTGGTATCAGGTTTTGATTTAACTGGCCAAGGAGTTAAAATCGTTGGAGACGTTCCTAGTGGGCTACCTTCTTTTTCAAGTCCTTCTTTTGACCTGGCTACATGGAAGACACTTTTTCCAATAGCGCTGACGATATCTTTGGTTGGATTTGCTGAGAGTTTTGCGGTGGCTAAGACCATTCATGCAAAGCATAAAAACTACAAACTGGATTCGAATCAAGAATTGATTGGTCTTGGAATGGCCAATTTTGGAGCAGCCTTCTTCAAAGGATATCCAGTGACGGGTGGGTTTTCACGAACTGCTGTCAACAACGATGCAGGTGCAAAAACTACTATGGCTTCAATCATCAGTGCAATCCTAATCGTACTCACCTTGTTGTTTTTCACTGGATTGTTTTATAATCTTCCAAGCGCCATCTTAGCTGCTGTAGTTTTGGTTGCTGTTTCAGGTTTGATTGATTTCAAGGAGCCCGTACATCTATGGCACAAAGACAAGGCTGATTTTTCTATGCTAATAGCAACATTCATAATAACGCTGACCTTAGGGATTGAAACAGGAATCATATCAGGCATGGTTCTTTCCTTGTTAGTTGTAATCTATAGGGCTTCCAGACCGCACATGGCTCAACTGGGCAGGGTTCCTGGCACTAATATTTTCAGGAACATCAATCGGTTTCAAAATCTCGAAATCAAAGATCACCTCCTAATGGTTAGGATCGATGGACCTATTTATTTTGCGAATGTGGAGTTTATAAAAGAAAAATTGGAAAAATGGATCATTGACAAGAATGAAAAAGTAAATATGATTGTATTCAACATGGAAAGTGTTACAAATATTGACAGTACTGGAGCACATGAATTGAATGAATGGATTCTTTCATGGAGAAAATCAGGAATAGATGTCTGCATGACAAGCATCAAAGGCCCTGTCAGAGATGTGCTGAATCGATGGGCCATTTTAGAGTGTGTAGGTGCTGACCACATATTCCTCGATGACAGTACCGCAGTATCTTCATTTGACCAAGCTATTGATGAAGAACTACTAGAAAAATATTCTCCCTATGCCACCCAAACCAATTTCAAATAATGTGTAATCTTGATTTTGAACAGTATTTTGCCAATAATCGTGATTGGGCAAAGACAGTATTGGCTGGAAATAAGGACTATTTCCAAGATATCAAAGAAGGACAACAGCCAAAAGCATTGCTATTGGGATGTTCTGATAGTAGAGTCTCTCCTGCCACAGTACTCGGAACGGGGCTGGGAGAACTCTTTATTCATAGGAATATTGCCAATGTTGTTTCTCACTCTGACCTCAATTTTCTTTCGGTCATGCAATATGCCGTCGAAAGTTTGAAAGTGCGGGATATCATTGTATATGGCCATTATGGTTGTGGGGGAGTCAGAGCTGCTTATGAAAATAAAAGCAATGGATTGATTGACAATTGGCTTGCCAATATCAAAGATGTCGTCCGTCACCATAAATCGGAGCTTTTGGAAATAGCTAATGAAAATGAGAGGTTGGACAAACTGGTTGAACTGAATGTTCTTGAACAAATCGAAAATATCAAACAGACCTCAATCTATAAAGATGCGGTTGACAATGGTCTAAAAATCAAATTACATGCCTGGGTTTTTGATTTTTCGACAGGATTAGTTCATGATCTCAGGAAGAAATACAATATTCAACCAGTAATGACCTAAATACTGATCAATTCCTCAAAGTCATCTCTGATATAGATGATATTTCTTCCCAACTCTATCCATTTTTTCTTTTCTAACTGTTTGAGAAGTCTTGATATCACCTCCCTTGAAGTCCCCAATTCATTGGCTATCTCTTGGTGGGTGGTATGAAGTTCATTGGTTTTTTGCTGCTTCATTTTGGTAACAATGTAGCGCATCAGTCTTTCATCCATTCTTTTGAATGCTACTGCATCCAATGCCACTAGCATCTCCATAAATCTGGTCTGATAAGTCATGGCGACAAACTCCTTCCATTGTTTGAATTTATCAGTCCATTCTTCATGCTTTTGGATAGGAATACCTATCAATGTCGTCTTTTCTTCAGCCACAGCTTTGATTTCACTGGGCTTGGAAGCCGAACAACAAGTCAAAGACAAGGCACAAGTCTCGCCTGGCTCCAAATAATAAAGAAAAAGTTCTTTCCCATCCTCATCCATACGCATTATTTTGATGGCACCTTCCAGAATAACCGGAACCATTTTGATAAATTGTCCTGGTTCTGTTATAGTCTTTCCATCTTGAAAGACATGTACCGTCCCATATTTCAACATCGCCTCCAAAAGATTGGGATCGGTTAGATTCGGTAATTTTTCCTTAAGCTCTTCTAATTCCATTTTCTAAATTTTTTAAAAATAGCAGGTTTATAAAAGTCAATTTAGTGATATTAGTCACATAAAAAAAGAGCTGGAAGAAACAACCAGCTCTTTTGGAACACTCAAAACCTATCAACTATTATATTGTAAAACCACCATCAATTAAATATGTGGCTCCGGTGATATATTTACTTTTTTCGTCTGCCAAAAAAGTAGCGAGATTTGCTATATCTTCGTTGGAAGCATACCTTCCCAATGGAATCATCCCTTCAAATCCTTTTTTAACCTGCTCGCCACCACCTGGGGCAAATCCATCTTCCAAAGAGCGCATCATTCTGTTATCGACTGGCCCAGGATGAATGGTATTGACTCTGATTTGGTGTGGCGCACCTTCTAAGGCAGCTACCCTCATCACACCATTTACAGCGTGTTTACTGGCTGTATATGCTACCATCTGTGCTGTACCCTTCATCCCTGCTACAGAGGATGTAATGATGATTGATCCTCCTCCCGATTTCTGCAAATAAGGGAATGCATATTTCATTCCAAGCCAAACTCCCTTGACATTGACAGAAAGTACCTTATCAAATATAGTTTCAGGGTATTCAGTGAGTGGTTTAACCTCGCCTTCAAACCCCGCATTCAAAAATACAATATCAAGCTGACCGAAGAGTTCGGCTGCTTTATCCGTATAAGCTTTTACCTGGTCAGCTTTGCTGACATCTGCGGTAAACACATGAACTTTATCGTTGTTCAATGTCTTTTTCGCCTCCAATAGGGCTTCTTCATTCAGATCAATAAGGAGCACCCCAGTGACGCCTTCGTCCAAATACATTTTGGCAGTAGCCATCCCAATCCCACCTGCTCCGCCTGTAATTATTGCCGATTTTCCTTTGAGAGTCATGATGTATTATGTTTTTTTAAGTTTACCAAAGTTACCCACACGACTAAACATTTTACCCAAAAACAATCAGGATATTAAATGACTTTCATCATGATTTTTAAAGAAATATTTATATAATTTTAAACATCAGTAAACAAAATCAATTAAGCTATGAAAAGAATAATCGTCCCTATTGATTTTTCCTCTTATTCCAATAATGCATTTTTGAGTGCGCTGAAAATTGCTCAGAAATCAAACAGCAGTATCACATTGATTAATGTAGTGAGTACTGAATTGGACTGGAAAAACCTTTCCAGAGAGAAAAAAAATCAAAACCAAACTATACTGGATATGGAGGCTGAGGCTAAGGATAAACTGAGGGCATTTATCATGGACCATAAGCTGAATACCGTACCTGTTGAAGCTGTTGTTGAGGTGGGGGTTCCCCATCAGGAAATAGTAAATGTCGCAAATGAGCATGCTGCCAATTTAATTGTGATTGGAGCATATGGAATGGGTTATACCCAAGAGAAATTTGTGGGCTCCAATCTACAAAAAGTACTGAGGAATGCAGATTGCCCTGTTTTGGCAGTAAAAAAGGCTATGAATGGAAATGATCTCCGAAAAATGGTTTTTGCTTCCAAATTCAATGAAGATTCAAGACCCGCCTTTATGAAAATGAAGCCAATCTTGAAGGATTTTCAGACTTCTGTTCATTTTCTCTATGTCAGCACACCGTCCGATTTTATCAATTCCGGAGAAGCTGAAATGAAAATGAATGTCTATGCCAAGGGATTGGAAGACTTAATTATCCACAAACACGTTTACAGCCACAATGAACCGGAAAATGGCATAGTAGAATTTGCCAAGAAAAACAAAATTGGATTTATTGGTATCGCATCCAATAACAGAAAAGCCAAATCCACCTATCAGATCGGTACAACAGATACAGTTTTATTTAAATCAGATATACCTGTATTAAGTGTCAAAATGGATTAAATAATATGGTTATTCACTTCTTTGCCAGTGAAATTCATTAAATGGGCGGAGTGATTCACTCCGCTCTTATTGTTTCGGATTTTTGAAGGGATACTCACCCAAAAAGCTTTGTTAAAATACTTTGGACTACCCAACATTTACAAAAAAATCTATGGTCCAGAGAGAGATTAATTACTAACCAATATCAATCACATCCTTTTTCTGGTGCTTCCAATGAATCACTGCACTTCCCAAATTATCCATACCGGAAACTACTTGTTTGATCACATTGGTAAGAGTAGATACCGGAAATTCCATGGGTTTAACTTTGATTTTTTGGTACAATTCTGAAATGAATTTCTTATAATGTTTTCCATTTTCACCGATCCAGTCCGGAATCTCTTGAGGAAATTTTTCCTGAAGGATATATTCCCTGATTTTCTTCAAAAAATCAAAAGTAAAGCCCTTCAGTTCATTGTAGAATTCCCTCACAAGCTTGTCTTCCTCATCCTCCATATCATTGATATTGTGCATGACATCTTTAAGATCTTTGGCTCCATAAACCATTGTTCTCAAAGCTAACATCAGCGAAGTTAGCTTTTGTGCCTCTACTATACTTAGATTTTCTTCTTGAACCAGAATATGGTATTTGGTCAGTTCATCTTCCAGTAATTTGATTTCTTTGTATTGCCCTCCAAGGTCATAGGGCTGTTGCAGTATTTTTCTCCAAATAGATATATTTTCTTTATCACTCTCCCCCACATTCCAAACATTGATCATGAATTCAATAGTCTTTTCAAATGCAAGGTGGATGTCTTTTTCCAAAGCAGCAATAGCAGCTTCGGGAACCTGAGGACTTACGTTTTTGGTATAAACAGAAATTCCTTTAGGCTCAAATTTAGCAAACCTCTTTTTGAGCCATATTTCGAGTCTTGGAATGAATGGGAAAAACAAGATAATTCCAATAAGATTAATAATGGTATTGAGTAAAACCAACTCCATTAGCGGATCAGAAATAAAAAAAATAGACATCGTTAAATCAATCAATGGTGTGATAACGGAAAAAACCAGTAACCCTGTAATCACATTAAATAGAAAATGGGCCAATGCCAATCTTTTTTTATCGGCAGGTCCGTTCAGGGATCCAATTCCCACAGTGACAGTAGTTCCAATATTCGCTCCAATAATCAAAACTGCTCCTTCCGTCAGTTCGATAACACCCGCACTCATGGCACTCAAAATGATTACTACCATGGCCGAACTTGATTGAATCAAAGCGGTGATAACAAGTCCGATGACAAGATAAATCCAAAGACCATAGGCATGAAATTCACTCAGATCAATTTGATCCGCTACTGCTTCTATGGCGGTTTTCATAAAATCCAACCCCAAAAACAACAATCCGAATCCTACTGAAAAAGCTCCAATATTCCTGAGCAAAGGCCTACTTGAAGCAAACAAGAACAAAAGACTGCCAAGGCCTAAAAACGGCATAGAAAAAGCAGCCACGCTCATCTTAAAACCTAAGGTCGCTACAATCCAAGCAGTAACGGTTGTCCCTAAATTGGCTCCCAGAATAACCCCAATGGCATTTTTCAAATTAATCACCCCTGCACCCAAAAATGCCAGTACCATCAAGGTAACTAAGGAACTACTCTGTAAAATTGCTGTGATGAGGGTCCCAACAAGTATCCCTTTCCAGGCAGTATCTGTGAATCTTTGAAGTAAATGTCTGAAAGATTTGCCTCCAAGTTCCTTGATAGCTGTTTCCAATTGGTGCATTCCCCAAAGGAATAAACCAATCCCTGCCAAAAATTTCCAGAAATCAAAAATTTCATTTTGAATCATTGGTGTTGGGTTAATCACAATTTGTACGACGCTGTATTTGCACCCGACAAAAAGATTGATGTTTCAAATCCATCTATGCATGTATAAATATTTACCCCATGGAGTTGGATGGAATACTTGAAAATTAATCCTGAATTGAAGTACAGCAATACCTTCAAGACAAATATAAAAAGTTGAGACAATTTTCGGTGAAAACAATGAATTACATTTCAGGCTTCTTTTTAAATCTTTTCATTTTTCGAGGATTGTACCAAAGGTAAAACCCTGTAATACACAGAAAAATCAATCCCATGGAAGTCAATGTACTGTAAATGATTTTCGAATTTTCTGAATCCGAATCCATTAAAAAATCCAATATACTACCATCATGAATTTTTTCTACCAAATCAGAATTCCGCTGATTGATGGACAGTATGTCTCCAGAGAAGCCATCTATCTGGATTTCTGTAAAATGCTTTTTAAAAACAATTTTCGCAATCCCTTTATCAGGACGTACATCCACCCTATCAATCAATTCACTTTTGCCAATACTGTCCCTCATGAAATTTTGACCTATAATGATCATCTCCTCCAAACTGATCCAATTTCCCGGGTTCTCTACTTTTGTGGTTTGTGTTTTGGGGATTAGTCTAATTTCCTTTTTCCAAGCCAGGAGAATTGCTGTAATACCTATGATCAATAAAAAAAACACAAAAGTGATGCTAACCACTTTATGTATCCTTCTGTGAATCCTTGTATTTCTGGCTGTTTTGGAAATGTTGATCATGTACTCGCTATTAAGGAGCAATATATTTCTATTTCGAAGGGTAAAAAAAAACAATCCTATTAGCGGTGGTATTCATAGGTTGATCAGTGAAAAACCACATTGGCAAGTTTCATACTCTCTGCAAATTCAATATGATTTAAATTGAGGTCGAAACCATGTTTTTCCAAGATCTTGATCAAAGATTCAGTAGCAACATTCCCGACCAATTCATCCTCAGCAAAAGGACATCCTCCGTATCCTTTTATAGCACCATCAAACCTCTTACAGCCTACTTTAACTGCGGCTGCAATTTTTGGTTCCAGTAATTGTGGGTTGGTATGTAAGTGTAAGCCAAATTCAACTTTCGGAAAAGCCTTCGCATTGACACTATACAATTCTGAGATTAACTCAGGTGTAGCAGAACCAATGGTATCGGCAAATGATATGATTTTAATCCCCAATTCATCCAAGTGATGGACAAATTGGGCAACCAAATCCGATGAAAATGGATCTCCATATGGATTTCCAAAACCCATACTCAAATAGGTTACCAACGTTTTCCCCTTTACTTCGCACAGATTCTGTATTTCCTCCACAGTATCCAAGGCTTCATTAATGGATTTATTGGTATTTCTCTGCTGAAAAGTCTCAGATACCGAAAGCGGAAAACCCAAATAATCTATCTCTTGAAAATGTAGTGCATCCTCAGCACCTCTCCTATTGGCAACGATAGCCAAAAGCTTGGATTTAGCCTCAAACAAATCAAGCAGGGACAACACCTCTTCCGTATCGCGCATCTGTGGTACTGCTTTTGGGCTTACGAAGGACCCAAAATCAATGGTATCAAACCCAACCTGCAAAAGTTGATTGATATAAGCAGCTTTAATGGCTGTATCTATAAATTCACTCCGCCCCTGCATAGCGTCCCGTGGACATTCTATCAATTTAATCATGGCCTGAAATTAGGAATATGGTTTTGAAGGAGCAAATTGAAGGCGAAAATGGGTGTCCTTGGGAAGTTGGAAGTCCGAAGTCGGAAGATGAAGTCCGAAGGTAATGTCAACCTGGTCATTCTGATTTCCCATTTTTTTTAGGAAAAATTTCAGAAAAGAAATGACATCAAGTTATCGCTTATAGATTGGGGTCAAAACTAGCTCTATGGGAGCGTCCGATACAAAAGTCCAGGGTTTCAACCCTGGGATTTGAAGGTAAAGAGCGAACAGAAGTTCCGTAGGAACGAAAGATTAATTGTCCTAAAAATGACATGTGAATTCAAATGGGCATTTGTTGATTTAAACCAACATAGATATTTTGTCAGGGGTAATCCCCATTTATTTCAAGAATCCAGTTTTCGGATCCGGATTAATTTTAAAATTTTCCAATTTTCCAATTTTAAATCAAAACACCTCCTTCGCAATCCTATAAGTCGCATCCGCCTTGCTCATGGTATAATAATGTAAAACCTTGGTTCCATTGGCAACAAGCTCCTTACTTTGTTGAATCGCCCATTCTATACCAACTTGTTTGACATCTGCATTGGTCTTACATTTTTCAAGTTCGTCCATTAATGGGTCAGGAAGATCTAGAAAGAATGTCCTTGGCAGCATGGAAATTTGACCCAAAGTAGTGATAGGTTTAAGTCCTGGAATAATCGGAACAGTTATCCCCAATTCTCTAACCTTTCTCTCAAACTCAAAGAATTTTTGGTTGTCAAAAAACATCTGGGTCACGATGTACTCTGCACCGGCATCAATTTTTTCTTTCAGGTGTTTCAAGTCAAACTTCAAACTCGGAGCCTCGAAATGCTTCTCGGGATAGCCTCCTACTCCAACGCAAAAGTCAGTATGAAATCCTGTTTCAGTTTCTTCATGGAGATATTTCCCATGATTCATACCGTAAATTTGGGCCACGAGATCTTTTGTAAACTCATGTCCTTGGGGTTCAGCTACAAACTTTCCTTCATTTTTTGGTGCATCACCTCTGAGCGCAAGTACATTCTGCACACCAATAAAATTGAGATCAATAAGGGCATTTTCAGTTTCTTCTTTGGTAAACCCACCACAAAGTAAGTGGGGAACTGCTTCCACATGGAACCTGTTCATGATCGCCGCGCAGATGCCGACGGTTCCGGGTCTCTTTTTTGTACTTACCTTTTCAAGTAATCCATTTGGGTGCTTTTTATAAATGAATTCTTCCCGATGATAGGTCACATCCACAAAAGGGGGCTTAAACTCCATTAAGGGTTCAATCCCAACCAACAACTCTTTGAGGCTTTGTCCCTTTAACGGTGGCAAGATTTCAAACGAAAAAAGTGTTTTTTCAGCTTGATCGATATATTCTGTTATTTTCATCTGTTATTTTTCCTGTATTTGTAATGAGGGTGAATATCCTAAATTTGGTGACAACCACTTTTCTGCCTGAGCTTTGCTCACACCTTTTCTTTTGGCATAATCTTCTACCTGATCCTCCCCTATTTTACCCAATCCAAAATACTTACTTTCGGGATGTCCAAAATAAAATCCACTCACCGAAGAAGTGGGGTACATGGCATAACTGTCAGTTAAAGTAATTCCGGTTTTCCTTTCTACCTCAAGCAAGTCAAAAAGAATTCTTTTTTCCGAATGCTCGGGACAAGCAGGGTAACCCGGTGCAGGACGGATTCCCAAATATTCTTCCCTGATCAAAGAGTCATTGCTAAGGCTTTCATTATTGGAATATCCCCAAAGATCTTTTCTTACCACCTCATGCAGATATTCAGCGCCTGCCTCCGCCAATCTATCTGCCAACGCTTTCAATAGGATATCATGGTAATCATCATGCGTTTCCTGAAATTGGGCCAATTTAGCTTCAATCCCCCATCCTGCTGTGACAGCAAATCCGCCCATATAATCAATCTTATCCGGATGGATATAATCTGCAAGAGAACGATTTGGCACTCCTTTTCCTTTTTTACCTTGCTGACGAAGAAAATGGAATCTAAAAGGAGTTTCCGATTCATTTTTCAATATGGTTACATCATCACCATTCTTTTTCACTTGGAATAAGCTGACAACAGCCCTTGCAGATATCCATTTTTCAGCAATCATTTCATCCAACATGCTATTAGCATCTGCGAATAATTTCTTAGCCTCATTTCCCACAACAGGATCTTCCAGGATCTTGGGATATTTACCGGAAAGCATCCAAGTACTGAAAAACGGCGTCCAATCTATATAATCCCTGAGTATGGATAAGTCCAATTCTTCCCATACCTTTTCGCCAAGTTTTTTAGGAACCAATGGTTCATAGTTTTCCCAATCTATGAAAACCGGGTTGGCTTTGGCTTCTTCCAAAGTGGCCATTTGCTTGACCATTTGCTTTGCCTCATGTTCTATTCTGAGTTGTCGGTAAGTTTCTTTGAGTTTGATCTTGTATTCAGACTTTGTTTCCTCGCTGATTGCCTCTCCTGCAATAGGTACAGACTTGGAAGCGTCGGTGACATGTACTACTATTCCACTATAAACCGGGTCTATTTTCACAGCTGTATGGATTCTTGAGGTAGTCGCTCCACCGATCAACAATGGAATATCCAAACCTTGCCGTTCCAATTCAGAAGCCACATACACCATCTCATCCAAGGAAGGCGTAATCAATCCGCTTAGCCCTATGATATCGACTTGATTTTTAATGGCTTCATCGATGATCTTTTGGGCATCGACCATAACTCCCAAATCTATGATCTGATAACTGTTGCAAGCCAGAACAACACCCACAATATTTTTACCGATATCATGTACATCCCCTTTGACTGTGGCCAAAAGAATTTTTTTGATACTGCTTTGCTCGGCATTATAATCCAAATCTCCAAGCTTTGGCATAAAGGGTTCAAGGTATGCAACGGCTTTTTTCATTACCCTGGCGGATTTGACTACCTGTGGCAAAAACATTTTGCCTTCTCCGAATAAATCCCCCACTACATTCATCCCATCCATCAAAGGACCTTCGATTACTTTTAAGGGACTTTTATAAGCAATTCTTGCCTCTTCAGTATCTTCAATGACAAAGTCTATGATACCTTTGACCAATGCATGTTCAATGCGTTTTTCTATCGGATCATTTCGCCATTCTTCACTTGCCACTTCCTTTTTGCCGGATGCTTTGACAGTTTCAGCAAATGTCAACAATGCTTCGGTCGCATCCTCGTTTCTGTCAAAAAGGACATCTTCGGCTTTTTGCAAGAGGTCTTTAGGTATATCGTCATACACTTCCAACATGGAAGGGTTGACAATACCCATATCCATTCCATGACGGATGGCATGGTAGAGAAAAGCAGCATGCATCGCTTCCCTCACCGGATCATTGCCCCTAAAAGAAAAACTGACATTGCTCACTCCTCCACTGACCTTGGCACCGGGTAGGTTTTGTTTGATCCATTGTGTTGCGTGAAAAAAGTCAATCGCATTTTTCCTGTGTTCATCCATTCCGGTAGCTACAGGAAAAATATTAGGATCAAAAATAATATCCTGAGGATTGAACCTGACTTCGTTGACAAGCGTATCGTAACTCCTCTTACAAATATCAATTCTCCGCTGATAGGTATCTGCCTGACCTGCTTCATCAAATGCCATTACCACCACTGCAGCTCCGAATTTCTTGATGGTCTTTGCCTGATGAATAAATTCTTTATCACCGTTTTTCAAGCTAATCGAATTGACTATTCCTTTACCCTGAACGCATTTCAGCCCTTCCAAAATGATCTCCCATCTCGAACTGTCAATCATAATAGGAATCCGGCTGATTTCCGGTTCAGAGGCTATAAGATTCAAGTATTTTTTCATGGCGGCTGCACCATCCAACATCCCTTCATCCATACACACATCCAATATTTGGGCACCGCCCCTCACTTGATCCAATGCAACTTCTAATGCTTCATCATATTGCCCATTGAGAATCAAACGCGCAAATTTCTTGGATCCGGTGACATTGGTTCTTTCACCTATATTGACAAAGTTGATTTCAGGCGTAAACACCAAAGGTTCCAAACCTGAAAGCTTCAATACGTTATGTTTTTGGATTTTACTCATCTCCTGCTGTTACAAATTCAAGTTTTCTTGGTGTATATTTTTCCGCTGTTTTGGCGATTGCTGCTATATGTTCTGGCGTAGTTCCACAACAGCCCCCCAAGATATTGATCAAACCATCTTTTAGAAATTCTTCAACCTGTCCGGCCATTTCGGATGCTCCCTGATCATATTGTCCAAATTCATTCGGAAGACCTGCATTGGGATAAGCGCTGACAAGAAAAGGGGCATTGTCAGCCAAAACTTTCAAATAGGGCCTTAATTCTTTTGCACCTAAAGCACAGTTCAACCCTACACTGAATAAAGGTACATGAGATATGGAAATCAAAAAGGCTTCCGTAGTCTGCCCTGACAATGTCCTTCCCGAAGCATCCGTTATGGTACCTGAAATCATAATGGGAATTCCCCCTTCTTCTGGATTCAAAGGAATGTTTCTTTCTTCAAAGACTTCCTGTATGGCAAATAAAGCAGCCTTGGCATTAAGGGTATCAAAAATTGTTTCAACCAATAAAATATCAGACCCTCCATCTAACAATCCCTTAACTTGTTCTTTATAAGCTTCTGCAAGCTGATCAAAGGTGATGGCCCTGTATCCGGGGTCATTGACATCAGGAGAAATTGAGGCTGTTCTGTTTGTGGGTCCAAGAGCTCCTGCTACAAATCTAGGCTGACCATTGTTTTTGGCAGTAAATTCATCAGCAACTTCTCTGGCTATTTTTGCAGACTGGAAATTTATTTCATAAGCAAGATCAGACAACCCATAGTCTTCCTGTGCGATGGAAGTACCACTAAAAGTATTAGTCTCAATAATGTCGGCACCCACTCCTAAATAAGCAGCATGGATTGCTCTGATAATATCAGGCCTTGAAAGGGATAATAAATCATTATTACCTTTCAAGGGTTTGGGATGCTGTGCCAATTCAGGTGTTCTAAAATCCGCTTCAGTCAATGTGTATCGCTGAATCATGGTACCCATGGCACCGTCAAGAATAAGGATTTTTTTATTTGCTTGAGAAATTAAAAGCTCGCTTCTATTCATAATGATGTTTGAATAATAAAAGCTTATGCGAGCAAGAACCGGATGAAAAAAGAATTTTAACCTCCGCTCATCTTCTTCCGTCATTTACGGAATGGGAATTAGCACCTTGTATATTCAGGTTGCTAAGACGTCTCAGGGCCCTTCCCTCGGTCTTTCTCGATAAGCAATATCAAAGGTAAACCCAATTCTTCAATTTTGTCAACTTTTTTTGTATTTCTTAGCTAAAGCAGTCAAATTTCAAATGACTACTTTTATGATTACTATTTCTACTAAACACAATCACTTCTATTTGATTTACCAAATTGAACGCTTAATTTATGAATTCATTCAAAATCATTAAATTCTCGACATTCATGAAACACTTACTCTACTTTCCCTTTCTATTGGTATTAATATCCTGTGGACAACCATCAAACGATCAAAGCATTGAAACACCGGTAGCTGATACTTGGGATGCCGAGACTAGAATTATTGAGCTTGGAATAAATCTTCCTCAGCCGAGTTCCCCTGTGGCAAACTATGTGAATGCAGTAAGAACGGGGAATCTGTTGTTTTTATCCGGTAAAGGGCCCGACCTTCCTGAAGGTGGGTATGTTTCCGGAAAAGTAGGTCAAGACCTGACCATTGAAGAAGGTAGGGAAGCCGCAAGGTTAGTTGCCATCAGTCAATTGGCGGTCTTGAAAGCTGAATTGGGAGACCTCAATAAGGTGAAAAGGGTGGTGAAAGTTTTGGGTATGGTAAACTGCGGCCCAGAGTTCACAGAACAGCCCCAAGTCATCAATGGTTTTTCTGACCTTATGGTTGAAGTTTTTGGGGAAAAAGGAAAACATGCTCGTTCAGCTGTTGGAATGAACGCATTACCATCTAATATCGCCGTTGAGGTTGAACTGATTGTTGAAATAGAAGATTAAGGCCTGATTCCTACACTGAATTGAAGATAAGGATTAGCCATATATTGGTACATGGAGAAATCCTCTAATTTATAATTGGAAAGGGGAAGTTCATAACCTCCGTGCAAACCCAAAATAATCTTAGATGAGCTTATACTGGAAATGGGAATTCCATACGAAAGATAAATCTCCGGTTTGGCCATTAGGCCTGCATTTCTGAGGTATCCATCATGAAGTGGTTCTTCAAATAGTCTTGGGAAATCGGGTTTTTCATTTGACAATAGGCTATATCTGATATTTGCAAAACCCAGACCTCCTAATCCGCCTAGTTCAAGGTTCCTTCTTTCAAAAAATTTCATACCCAAATTGGCATAGAGACGCAAACTATTCAATGTATGGCTTTTTGATTCATTGGCCTGCCCGGATAAGCCTAAATTATAAAAATCAAAACCATATAAAAACCCCTTGGATTCCCCTAGGACTTTTAAACCCCAATTATTTGGCCTGCCTGAAAAAGACTGTAGTCCATTTTCTTCCAACTTCTTGTTAAACCCATCAGGCCGGGTAAAGTGCATTCCATAAATCAGGTGTGCCCCAAGGGAAGCGTCTTTATAGAAATAATTGTGATCAGGAAGAGATATTCCAACACCGAGTCTGAAAAACGCTCCACTTTGAATATTTCTAAAGCTGATATCGTTCATTTTCCAAGAATCCTCAAATGGACTGAATGAATATCCAAATCTTGCCAAAACCTCAAAAGCTTCTTCTCTACCCGGAATTGGAAGGTCATAGCTCATCTGAAACCCAATTTCTGTAAGAAATCCGGACATGTTAAGTGTACCTTTGTGCAAATCGCCCTCTCTAAGAATAAAGCCATGTTCGGGATTCTGTAAAAATCCATTTAAGGAATTGACCTCATTTTCCCTTAACATCTGAAAATTGACAAAACCCGATCCAAATGACATGTAATGAATTAACTGGAAATTACCTTCCTCTGTAAATGCAAATCCCACATTTATATAGAACCTGGTAGTCTGATAATCAATTTCATAATTATTGAATTCTGATTTGAGTCCCTTGTTATGAAATAATTCAATACCGAGGACAAAATCATTAAACCGGGACAGATAACCAAAACTCAAATTAGAATAACTGTTTCTCATCGGAGTAAGCCCCTTATTTTCAAGCATTTGATTAAACTCCCTCAGGTTTGCACCTGTTCTACCAAAAGTAGAATACACCGTGGTCCTGTTTGACTTTTCGGACTGACCATGTAATGGAATAAAAGTGGAAAGAGAAAATATTATTAGGAGAAACGATCTCATGTATTTCAGTTTGCCCCCAAATTTATTATTAAAAGCGTAATTGAACCTAAGTTTCATCAAAATTATGACTCTAGGATTTTAAGAATTTTAGTATAAAGATTATCCGGATTGAATGGCTTTGGTATATAATCATTCATTCCCACTTTTTCAAGTTGTTCTTTTACTTCAATCAATGATGATGCCGTAAGAGCGATGATGGGAATATTTTTCTTTTTTGGATCTGGGAAAGACCTAACAAATTCCGCTACCTGAAAGCCATCTTTTTCCGGCATTTGCAAATCCAATAATATGAGATTGAAATCTTGTTTTTCAAAAGCACTGATGGCTTCATTTCCATCATTTGCAATGACTACCTGGCCAACTCCCCATTTATTGAGGAACTTTTTGATCATGATCTGATTGACAAGATTATCTTCAGCAACTAAAACACTGGTATTTTGAAGGGTTTTATATCCATCTGTATTGCCTTTTGGTGATAAGACATCGCTTGACTTGGCCTTTTCAAAAATGATGGTGAAAGTAAACTTTGTGCCTCCATCTGGCCTGTTTTGCGCTTTAATTTTTGATCCAAACAGCTCCACAAGTCTTTTGACTATGGCCAATCCAAGTCCTGTTCCTCCATATTTTCGCGTAGTGGCAGCACTGGCTTGCGTAAAAGCTTCAAAAACCTGATCAAGTTTTTCTTGAGGAATTCCTATACCGGTATCCTCAAAATCAAATCTAATTGAGATAAAATCATCATCTTCTTTTTCTTTGGTAAGTCTGATTTTCACGCTTCCCTGTTCCGTAAATTTAACGGCATTCGAAACAAGGTTATTGACAATCTGACCCAATCTAACAGGGTCTCCTATCAGATTTTTTGGCAAACTTGGGTCTGCCTCAAACAAAATATCAAGTGACTTTTCTCTGGCCTGATACGAATAAGAATGTAATATTCTGTTGAATACATTATTGAGTTCAAAACTTACCTTTTCCAATTCAACCTTACCTGAATCAATTTTACTATAGTCTAAGATATCATTGATCAATCCCAATAAGTTTTCTGCAGAAAACTGAAGCGTCCTAAGATTTTCCAATTGATCCGGTCGTGGCTTATCCTCTATCAGCAAATGGGCCATTCCAATCACAGCATTCATCGGCGTCCTGATTTCGTGACTCATGATGGATAAAAACTGGGATTTGATATTGGATGCCTGTTCGGCTTTTTCTTTGGCCAGAAATAATTCTTTTTGCGCCTCCTTCAATTTGGTAATATCCCTTGCTATGCCTGTATAGTAAATCAGATTCCCCTCTTCATCAGATACAAGTTTACCATTTGAACTAAAGATCTTGTATGACCCATCAATATGTTTAAGTTTGAATTCATGGTATTGTGTTTTTTGGAAGAAATCGGGTTCGTTCAGACTTTTTTCAGAAAAAGCCACCAAATCATCTTGGTGGAGAAATTCTGTCAGTTTCTTTCCTATTACCTTATCTGATGCATAGCCCAAAAACTGCTTTACATTGGGAGATATATACGTCATGGTCATATCCGGCCCCAAAGAAAAAATGATTTCCGTGGATTCTTCCACCAACCTTCTGTATTTCTCCTCATTCTTTTTCAGGTCCTCTTTAGCCTGATGCTCCTCGTTGATATCTCTCAAAATACCAAGGGCATACTCTACCTCTCCACCGTAAATGATGGGCCTGACTGTGATCTCATAAACACGTTTTCTGAATATGATGTGTTTTTGAACAATTTCATTTTTCAGTAAAGCCCGGGTAACCACAGGCTGAATTTCATTCAAATTTTTTGTGTGAACTTCAGACAAGGTTTTCCCTTCAAAATCTTTGGATGTCATTCCCCAATCTACAAAGTTTGTTCCCTGGGCAACGATATACCTTAAATCCCTATCGATAAGGAAAATACTTGTGCCCGGTATATTTGAAGCCAACACCCTGTATCTTTCCTGGCTTTTAAGGATTTCTTCCCTGTTTTTTTTCCTTTCTGTAATATCTTGGATTATTCCTTCATGAGTCAATATTTTTCCTTCGGAGTCATATACCTCCCTTGTTCTATCTTCGACCCATCTAACCGTTCCATCCGATTTTCTTATGCGATATTCTCCTGAATAAGCGGGTATTCCTTCTTCCGACTTTTTGGAATTATGAAAATGTAACAACCTCTCTATATCATCTGGGTGGACTAATTCCAGAAAACTTGATCTTGACTCTATCAGTTTGGTCGAATTATATCCAAACTGCCGGATATTATCAGAAATGTAAAGTATCCTGAAATTTTCATTTGGATCAACAGTGAACAATACAGCGGGACTGTTTTCTACAATCATTTGAGCCTTTCTGGCCATCGCTTCCTGTCTCACTTGAATGGTAAGATTTCTGATGATAAAAGAATATCCTATTTTTTCATGTTCATCATTCAGGAAATATTGGACAGAAACCTCGTGGAGCTCCACTTCACCCCATCGCGACCTCAATTCCATCTGTTTTCTGAAGCTTTCTTCAGGCCCAAGCAATTTTAGGGATTCTTCAATTCCTTTGCCACCTGGCATTAGGAATTCGAACAAGTCGGTAATTTTCCCTTCGAATTTCTCATCATCCTTGATATCACATTCTTTGAGACCTGCTTTGTTAATATAGATAATATTAAAGGTATTATCTGTTACAAAAATAGGATCGTTGACTTGGGCTAGAATTTGCGACTGAAGCTTGAGATAATTTTCAGCGTCCCTTTTGTGGGTTATATCAGTACAATAGCCAAATACTTCAACTTCATCACTTTCAGTAGACTTCCTTACCTGAATACTATAATTGATGTACTTATCCTTACCCTCAGTGGAAATAATAGAAAAAGCACCTGTTGTTGAACTTATACCCTCAATGGCTACACGTAAGTTTTGCAAAAACTCAACCCTGTCCTTATTGGAAATCTTTCCGATAAACTGTGAAAAACTAGCAGAATCCACTTCATTCTCAATTTCAAAAATCCGTTTTAGACCATTTGAAAAATAAATTCTTTTTTTGGAATTACTAAATCTCCAAGAACCTGATTTAGCTAAAATCTCAGTTGAAGCCAGTAACCTTTTATTTCTATCTAAGCTTCTTTTAATGGCTCGGTTGATAAAACTACCTGCATAAACATCCCCAAGTTGTCGGAGAACATATTCATCCTTTTCATGCCAAGCCCTTCTTTCACGAACTGCATCAAGACCAAAAAAACCAAACAACTTGTTTTCAGAAAAAATCGGAATTAAAACAAATGATTTTATACCCTGTTGCTGATATACTTCCCTCTCCCGATCAAATTTTTTCGACATGAGATCCACATCAGGCACAACCAAAATATCACCTTTTGAGAGACTTTCGATGGTAAGATCGTCTTCTTTGTATGGAATGTTTTTTAATTGTTGAATTTGAGAGTCAATACCTTTACCGGACCATTCATAAACATTCTCAATCTCGTGAACATCCTCATGTACAAGAAATATATAAGCTCGATCTGCCTTTTCAAATTCACCAAGCATTTTGAGAGATAACCTAAAAACATTATCAATCTCATCAAAATCGGCATTTACAAACTTTGCTGAAATCCTGTTGATCAAGTTTTCAAGTTCATATTTTTTTTGTAGCGATTTTTTTGCGCGATAATACTCGGTATTGTCATGGGCACTAAAAAGGACACCCTCAATCAAAGGATCATTTAAAAGATTCTTACAATGGCTTTCAATTAGTATTCTTTCTTGATTGGGAAGATTGATCCAAAATCCAAGTTTAACCTTTCTCTTGGTTTTAAATACCTTTTCAAGGTCTCCATTTTCAATTATAATTACACCTTTCTCAATGAAATGATGGAAGGTTTTACCAATGACTTCACTTGGCCTAATCCCCAGTTTTTCAATAATTGCTGAGCTTATGAATTTAAAGTCCCCATCTTTCCCTAGAATGGCCAACATATCATGACTGTGTTGAAGTATACTATCAACCAAATGAAAGTCACGAAGTCTCTTTATAGGCAGATCTCTGCTAATATTACTCTTTGACAGTGTTTCTAGAAAGGGTACAAACTTATTAATCTTTCCAACACAGATTAATTTTTCTTTATCATTGGGAAAGGCAACAAAATTCCATTGGTACTTAACTTTTCCTCCATTGACGTGTTCGAGTTCAGAGTAAATTTCTGTTTTTGGCAGAGACCCAATTTTAAAATACGCTTCCAACGTTTTATGGGATTGATTCTCTCTGATAATTTCTTTCCAATGTGTGGGTATCTTTATGAAATTGACCTCTAAATACTGATTCATAAAGTCTATACCCTGTTTGGTCAGGACCAAAACAGGATCTTTCAAATGATCAAAAAAGGCGGTCAAATTAAAATTCTCTTCGCTACTCATAACCAGTAGTTAAAAACAATGATGCAATTTATTCCAGCATCTTCTATATTGGGTGATAATTTTGGACAATATACCATTAATCAAAATGAATAATAATCAAATTAAGAACAAAAATAATGATCATGGTTAAATTTAAATTTTATCTGGTTTTTCTTTTACTCGCCACTCATATAGTCGTAGGCCAATCTGATAAAGAAAAAGTGAAGCCCATTACCTGGCAAGAAATCCCAGAATGGAAATCAATAAATACAAACAGCACAAAACTATCTGCTGATGGAAAATGGTTGGTTTATGCAATGATGCCTGTTGAAGGCGATAGCGAAGTGTTTATTCAAAAGGCAGCTGAACCGGAATCAAAAAAATCATTCTTTATCGGTTCAACTACTTTTCCAAGTATTTCATTTTCAGAAGACAGCAGATGGCTTGCGTTCAAAGAATATCCAAAGGAATCTGTCAAAAAAACTAAATCCAAAAATGGAAGCAAAGACTTGAAGGATAAACTTATTTTGCTAGACCTAAATAATGATTTCAAAAAATCAGAAGTTGAAAATGTTTCCAACTTTGCTTTTAACGGCAAAAACGCCACTCATTTGGCAGTTAATTTAAACAAGGAAGGATCTAATGGGGACAGTAAAGGATCTGACCTACTATTGGTGCATCTTGCTTCAGGAAAAAAGCAAAATATTGGCAATGTCTTAGAATATTCATTTAATAAAAGTGGAGAATATCTCGCATACACCATAGATGCCGCCAATCAATCAGGTAATGCTGTCGTTCTATTGCATTTGAGTTCAGGCAAAACAGAAATCCTTGAAAGTGATAAGGCTACCTATAAATCCATCAATTGGACAGAAAAAGGGGATGCTTTTACCTTACTGAAAATGATAAAAGACAAAGAATACAAACAGGATCATGGCCAAATTTTAGGTGTCAAAAATCTTTCAAATCCGCAACTGACACAATATAATCCTAAAAATGATTCCATTAATTTCCCTAAATCCTATACCATCAGTCCAAATCGCAAACCCATGTGGTCTGAGGATTTGACAAGGTTATTTTTCGGGATCCATCCGCTTATCGCTGAAAAAAAACCGGAACAGAAGGGCCCTGAACAAGTGGTCAATAAGGATTCATTGGAACAAGTAAATCTCCAACGCATCAAATCCGATTCGACGATCAAATCTTTGGCAGACCTTCAAAAAGCGATAGCAAAAATTGACAGTACCAAATCGAAAACTTCAAATGGAAGCAAAGACCAAGTAAAACCTGATTTGACAATCTGGCATTGGCAGGATAGCAGGTTACAATCAAGGCAACAAATACTGGAAAATCAAGACAAGAATTACAGCATTTGGTCCATGTATGATACCAGAAACGGTAAATTCATTACCCTTCAGGATAGTAGTTTAAAACAACTAGACCTATTACCAAAAGAAAAATTTGCTTTAGGTTATGATATTCAAGAATATGAATTGGATATAAATCTGGATGGACAAAATTACAGAGACATCTACTCGGTAAACCTTCAGACAGGTGAACGGAAATTGCTTTTCAAGAAATTTTATCTCCCATCTTTTTCTTCAATGCCAAGACCCTCAACTGATGGAACAAAACTGCTTTATGCAGAAAATGGAGACTTCTATGTATATAACTTAGCCTCAAATACCTCAAAAAATATTACCTCAAATATCAATACCACATTTGTCAATGTGGAGGATGACCATAATGTTGAAAAACCGATGGTTACTCCATTGGGCTGGAGTAGCGACAGCAAATTTGTCTTGCTGAGAGATGCATGGGATATTTGGCAGGTTCCTGTAGAAGGGAAAGGAAGCCCGCAAAATCTAACTATGAATGGCAAATCTGATAAAATAAGATACCAATATAGGTTTGTACTCGATCAAGATGAAAAAGGAATCGATCTGAGTAAGGCAATTTTTATTCGAAAATATGGAGAAAAATCCAAAAAAAGCGGGATTGTCAAAATTCAGCCATCTAAATCAGGATTGGCTGCAGGAACAGAATCTCTGATTTGGGAGGATGCCAATATCAATAGGCTGGTTAAAGCAAAAAATGCAGCGGTATATTTGTTCAGCAAAGAGAAATTCAATGACCCTACTGATTTTTTCTTAACAGACGCGACCCTCAGTAACCCGATTAAGGTAACCGAAAACGCGCCTGATGCCTCAAAATATGATTGGTCATCAGGTGTCAGATTAGTGGATTATATTTCAGATAAAGGGGATTCTTTACAGGCAGCTTTGTTTCTTCCTTCCAATTATGAGGCGGGAAAAGCGTATCCCACCATTGTATATTATTATGAAAAGTTGTCCCAAACATTACACAATTATTCAAACCCTGGATTCAGCGGAACAGGATGGAATCCAAATGTCTACACGAGCAATGGATATGCGGTATTGATTCCTGATATAGTTTACCAATTAGATGACCCTGGCATGTCTGCTGTATGGTGTGTCATTCCTGCTGTAAAGGAAGCCATTAAATCAGGTGTTATCGACCCAAAAAGCATGGGGCTTCATGGACATTCATGGGGCGGCTATCAAACTTCTTTCCTGATTACGCAGACGGACATGTTCAAAGCTGCAGCTGCGGGCGCCCCTCTAACTAATATGATATCAATGTATGACTTGATCTACTGGAATTCAGGTGGCGGTAATATGTCTATATTTGAGGCGTCTCAAGGGCGATTTAGAGGCGCTCCATGGGAAAATTGGGATGCATACCAAAGAAACTCTCCCGTCTATCATGTCAAAAATGTAAATACACCTTTATTGTTGTTGCACAATGATAAAGACGGGGCAGTGGATTTCACCCAAGGAATAGAATATTACAACGCATTGAGAAGATTGAAAAAGCCGGTCATTATGGTTCAATACAAAGGAGAAAATCATGGACTCTCTAAACTGGAAAATAGAAAAGATTACAGTGTCAGAATGATGGAGTTTTTTGACCACCACTTGAAGGGTGAAAAAGCACCTGATTGGATAGCCTCCGGCGTAGAAAAATTAAAACTGGAAGAACACCTCGAAAACAGGGTTTTTGATTGAAATTAGAATTCATGATTGTATTCAAAATTCAATGATTTTTAACTATATCACTATTAAATTGAATAAATAAGTAAACAAAATAAAAAAATACCCTCTATTGGGTATTTTTTTAAGTAATTTAATTAAGTACATTTGAGTACTTTGTAGAGTTTCTCTAGGAAGTGTTTAAGTTCAAATAAGGGTTAGTCCCAACAATTAAAGGTCTCTGCTGTTTGCAGAGACTTTTTTCATTAAAAAAGGCCTGCATTTCGGCAGGCCTTTAAATTTAAGCTTTTTTAATTTGAGGGAGTTTCCTCTACCTCTACTGAAGTCGAATCAATTTCGATTTCAATCTCTTCTACTTCTTCAACTTCGGGAGCAATTTCTTCAACTGGCGTAACTTCAGTTTCAGATTCTTCGGAAGTTTTGTTGCCGCAAGAAGCTAAAAAAGCGGCTGTAGCAAATGTCATCGCAAGGATGGTTTTTTTCATATTGATGATTTTTTTAAGTCCTCACCGGACAAATACATATGCATAAAATGTATGCCAATTTTAATTTTTTTAGTCTATTCCAAAATATTTATTTTTCAAATGATTTCAAATCAAAGTCCCTTTAATTCAATTGATTAAGTCACTAAAAAAAGGAAATAAGTTTAAATCCAACCACCCCCTAATGCTTTATAAAGTTTAACATTGGTTTGCAATTTTTCGATCTTGAGTTCAACCAGTTCTATCTCAGCAAAGAGCGCTCTACTTTGCGCGTTTAGTACTTCGAGATAATTGGCATATCCCACAGTAAACATGATGTTTGAATTGTCGACAGATCTTTTTTGTACCTCAACTTCAAAGGATTTTAATTGAACTTGCAGTTGATAGGCTTCAAATTGATTTACAAGATCTAAAACCTCCAAATAACTTTTAAAGACAGTTTGCTCATATTCCAGCCAAGCAATTTGTTGAAATGCATTTGATGACTCAAAAGCCATTTTGATTTGATTTCTGTTGAAAATTGGGGCTGAAAGACCCGCCCCCAATTGATATACAGTAGAGGCAGGATTGAAAAACAGTTTTCCAAAATCAAAAGCATTAAAACCCGACATTCCAAATAAATTGATACTGGGGAAAAAGGATGCTCTTGCTGCGTTTACATCTGCCCTTGAAGCGATTAATTCCCTTTCTGCAATTCTAATATCCGGTCTATAAACCAACATTGCGGCAGGTAAACCAATTTTGACCAACTCAGGAGTGTCAAGGGCGTCATCCAGCGAAACCCTTTCATGTTCCAATTGATAAACCCCCAATAAACTAGTAAGAAAAAGTTCCGCTGACCTGAGATCTCTTTGCCTTTCGACAAAAAGAGATTTTGAATTGAGTAAAAGTGCCTCAAATTGATCTACGGCAAGTTGGTTTTCCTTACCGGATATTTTCAGATCCTTGGAAAGCGTTAAAGCAGACTCTTGGAGTTTTATATTTTCTTCCAAAATTCTAATTTCTTCGTCCAACCCAATCAAATTATAGTATCCTAAGGCCACTTCAGCAATAAGCCATGTCTTGATGTGATTGGCCATTTCTTCCGATGCCAGATACCGGGCCGAAGCTGCCTTTTTCATGTTTTTATATTTTCCCCACACATCAATTTCCCAATTGAAACCCGCACCGATTACAAAATCCCTGTAAGGATCCGGAATTTTTTTATCTTCTGGAACTGTTGGGGACAAGTTGGAATCGGTATTACCTACACCATCCATAGTAAATTCTCCAAATCTTCTTGTAGAGGCTCCTGCTAGACCATTTAATTCTGGCATCCAACCTACCTTGGCGACTCTATAATTTGCCCTAGCCACTCTAATCTTTTCGAGTGTCTTTAAATTATCCTGATTGTTTTCCAATGCGATCCTTATGAGTTTTTTAAGGATTTCATCCTCAAAAAACTCCTCCCAATGCATGGTTGCAACAGAAATTGTACTGTCTGCATTATTGGCATCAAAAGCAACAGGTAATTCTAAATCAGTTTCTCCGAGGTTAACTTGAGAAACTTTGCACCCCTGAAGGAATAGCAAAACCAATATCAGAACCAATATAATTTTTGTGTTAAAATACTTTTTCATTGCCTTTATGCAGTCACAGTTGGTTTTTCAATTTCTTTACGCTTGAATTTGGTAGCCATGGTTTCAAAAACCACGTATAGACCTGGAATCAAGAATACTCCCACAATAGTACCAATCAACATTCCTCCAGCTGCTGCAGTACCTATGGTTCTGTTTCCAATAGCACCTGCACCAGAAGCAATAGTCAACGGAATCAACCCACAAATGAAAGCAAAAGATGTCATCAAAATTGGCCTGAGCCTTTCCACTCCACCGTTAATGGCACTTTGCAGAATGGAAAGTCCCTTCTGTCGGTTTTGAATAGCAATTTCAATTATCAATATGGCATTCTTACCCAAAAGCCCAATCAACATTACTAAGGATACCTGAGCATAAATATTATTTTCCAAACCTGTCAATTTCAAAAACAAAAAGGAACCAAAAATACCCGCAGGCAAGGATAAAATAACAGGGAGCGGCAAGAAGTAACTTTCATATTGCGCAGATAGCAATAGGTAAACAAAAACCAAACACAGCATAAAAACATATACCGCTTGATTTCCCGAAGCAATCTGCTCCCTCGTGATTCCTGACCAATCAATATCAAAACCTCTGGGTAGGATTTTCAATGCTGTTTCTTCTACGGCCAAAATTGCATCACCACTCGAAAATCCTTCAGCAGCATCACCATTGATCAAAGCTGAGGTGAACATATTGTACCTTGTCAATTGTTCTGGACCATAAACTCTTTCCATGGTGATGAAATTGGAATAGGGTACCATCTCACCTCTGTCATTTTTTGCATACATATTTAGTATAGATTCAGGGGAAGTCCGATATTCTGGAGAGGCTTGAATCATTACTTTATACATCTGTCCATATCTGATAAAATTGCTGGAATAAAAACTTCCAACATAACTCTGCAGCGTCTCCATGGCATCATTAACAGAAACCCCCAACTTGGCTGCTTTATCATGATCAACGTTCAATACATACTGCGGGAAATTCGGTTCAAAGTTGGTAAAGACCTCCTTGAGTTCCTCTCTATTATTTAATTCAGATACAAATTGCTGACTGACTTGAGCCATCACATCCAAATTGCCACCTGTTTTATCCTGTAACCTCAATTCAAATCCTGAAGCATTTCCAAAACCAGGCACTGGCGGTGGAGAAAAGAACTGAATTTCAGCTCCTTTGATATGAGCCGTTCTTTCTTGATATTCCGAAATCAATTGGTTTACATTTTTGTCCCGATCGCTCCAATCGACCAGGTTTACCATTCCCATTCCATAAGATGCCCCTGCTGTTTCGGAAAGCAAACTGTATCCTGCCAAGGTGGAAATTGTTTCAACTTCATCCAAAGGCAAAAGACTTGCTTGAACCTGATCCATGACATCCGTTGTTCTTTCCAAAGTTGCGCCCGGAGGAGTGGTTACATTGACATATATCATTCCTTGGTCATCATTGGGTATAAAACCAGTTGGCAATACTGCAATACCTCCGTAGGCCAAGAAAAAGAATAAAATCAAAATACCAAATGTAACTACCCTACGTCCGGCAATCCTGTCAAGAACCCCTGCGTAACCTGATGAAAGACTATCATATTTTTTATTGAAACCAAAGAAAAACTTTTGCAACCATCCTTTCTTTGGATCATGCTCCACATCAGATGGCTTTAGCAATAATGCACATAAGGCCGGTGAAAGTGTCAAAGCGTTAATTCCAGAAATAACAATTGCTATGGCCAAGGTCAGGGAAAATTGTCTATAAAAGACACCTACAGGACCTGATAGAAAACTTACAGGTACAAATACTGCAGACATCACCAAAGTAATCGCAACTATCGCTCCTCCGATTTCTTTCATGGCAGCAATTGTGGCATCCATTGCATTTAGTTTTTCTATATGCATTTTGACGTGGACGGCTTCAACTACCACTATTGCATTATCCACCACAATTCCTATAGCCAAGACTAATGCAAAAAGCGTTAGCAGATTGATTGAAAATCCAAATAGCGACATAAAAGCAAAAGTGCCTATCAAAGAAACCGGAACAGCTATAGCCGGAATCAACGTAGACCTGAAATCCTGAAGAAAAATAAATACTACTAAGGAAACCAATAGAAATGCCTCCAACAATGTCTTGGCAACTTCATAAATAGAGGCATCTAAAAACCTTGACACATCATAAGATACATTGTAAGTCATACCCGGCGGGAATGAGGATTCCTCCAATTCTGCCATTTTCTCTTTGATATTTTGGATTACCTCACGTGCATTTGAACCTGGACGTTGTTTGACCATTATGGATGCAGAAGGTCTTCCATCCGTCATAGAAAACATATTATAATCCTGTGAATCAAATTGGATTTCTGCTACATCCTTGAGTTTCAATAATGAACCATCAGGCAAAGCTTTTAAAGTAATGTTTTCAAAATCGACTTCCTCGCTAAACTTACCCGTATATTTTAAAACATATTGAAGTGCTTGCGGATCTCGATCAGAACTAATCCCTGATTTGCCCGGAGCTGCTTCCACATTCTGGTTTTGGATAGCTTCTGTCACATCTTGCGGAGATAGGTTATAGGCAACCAATCTATCCGGATTGAGCCAAACCCGCATGGCATAATCTCTAGAACCCATAATCTCCACAAAACCAACCCCATTGATTCTTTTGAGTTCCTGAAGAACATTGATATCAGTGAAATTGTAAACAAATTTCTCATCCTGAGTAGTGTCTGTACTCATGATATTCAGATAGAGTAACATACTGTTGATCTCTTTTTCAGTCATTACCCCTGCACGAATCACTTCTTCTGGTAATTCATCAATCACTGTCATTACTCTATTTTGGACTTGTACAGCAGCCTGATCGGGATCGACACCAACATCAAAAACAATATTGATTAAAGTCATACCATCGTTGGTATTGACAGAGGTCATGTAAGTCATACCCGGGACGCCATTGATGGCCCTTTCCAAAGGCGTAGCGACAGCCTTGGACAACACCTCTGCATTGGCACCTGTATACTTGGCTGTCACA
Source organism: Aquiflexum lacus (assembly GCF_015476655.1). Classification (GTDB taxonomy): domain Bacteria; phylum Bacteroidota; class Bacteroidia; order Cytophagales; family Cyclobacteriaceae; genus Aquiflexum; species Aquiflexum lacus. The sequence goes on along the minus strand of NZ_JABFHF010000010.1, from coordinate 38,958 downwards.
GTTACGGAAGGGGGAACAATCTCGGGAAATTGGGTGATCGGAAGCGTAGTCAATGCGAGTAATCCCAACAAGGTAATGAATACCGAAATCACCGTAGAAAGTATCGGTCTTCTAATAAATATCTCAAACATTATCGTAGTCTCTTGGCTTTAAAGGATGTCAAATAGATGTGCTGAGGGTATCATAAGCATCTTTTTCTGATACTAATGAAGGGGTGATCTCAATGCCGTCTTTGACTTGTTGAATTCCTTCAAAAATAATCTTGTCTCCAGGCTCAAAACCGTCGGCAATATAATAAACGCCATATCGCTGAATTGGCTTAAAGCTTCTGACTTTTACTCTATTGTCTTTATCAAGCAAATAAACATAGTTGTATTCCTGTATTTCAAAGGTTGATTTTTGAGGGATTAAAAAAATATCTTCCAACATATTGGTCATCTGAATTTTCCCGCTTGCCCCATGTTTAATCAATTGATCAGGATTAGGAAATCTTACCCTAAATGCAATAGAACCCGTACCTCTCTCAAAATCAGCTTCCATAGTCTCTAAGTTTCCTTTAAATGGATAAACTTCCCCATCTGAAAGGATCAAGGTTATTTCCTCGTTGAAACCTTCTTCAGATCCTTCCAACCTGTCTCTCATGTATCTTAAGTATTCATTTTCAGTAACCCTGTAATAGGCGAATATTTCAGAAATATCTGTGATATTTGTCAATAGATCCCCCGCTGTTACCAAACTTCCTGTTTTGTAAGGGATCCTATCTACAATACCATCAAATGGGGCTTTGATTGTAGTATAAGACAAACCCGTTTTGGCATTTTTCAGTGAAGACTCAGCTTCCAAGATGGCAGATTCCGCCACTGCTTTCTTAGAATTTGCCAACTCCAATTCTGAGGACGAAATTATATTTTTATCAACAAGGATTTTTAATCTTTCAACCTCCAAACTGGCAGCTTTAGACTCTGCTTTCGCCTGCATAAGTCTTGCATTTGCTGAGTTTACCATTTCATTGAATTCCATAGAACTTAACTGAAACAAGGTTTGACCTTTTCTTACATTTTCCCCTTCATCCACAAAGATTCTGTCTACATATCCTTCCACCTTCGCTCTTACCTCTACAAACTGAACGGCTTGAATATCACAAACATAAGTTTTTGGCACTTCTATATTCCTTGACTGTAATTCCAATACAGGAATATCCAATAATTTAATCTTGTTTTGTTCCTTGCTGCTTCCGGTACTGCAGGAAGAAATCATTACTCCTATTGCTATGATCAGGGTATATTTGGATTTTAGACACAACGAGTCCATTGAAATTCCGAAATTTCTTTTTGAAACTATTGATTTCATACTAAATAAATAATGATAATTGAATAACCTTTCTGAAAGATTATTTGGGTTTAAGGTTTAAAAGGAATTGGTTGATAAAAACAACTGCTAAGGAGCATTTGGCAAAACTGCACGTGCTATTAAAAAATTGTAATTGGAATTTATCTCAGGGTATATTATATCAGAGGTCTCAATAGCGACTTCCTCCACCGTGAGTATATTATTGATTCTATCAAAAAATTTGATAATCGGGATTCTTTCTAATTTGTTTACCTTACTGTTTCCTGTAGGTCGTGAAATAGAAGTTGGAAAATCAACATAATCGAATTCAGCTTCTGTGACAAATTCACCACAATACTCAACCGCATCTTCTTCAAAAGCATCAAAAACCGCCAATACAACAAAAAATAATGCAAGCACAAAGGCTAATAACCTTAGGGCGTTACTCATTCGATATTGATAGTTGTTTTTCACGTCGTAATATTAATAAATTTATGAATATCACTTTGCTTTTTTACACCATTGTACCAGTCAAAAATTATCATCTTGAACGATAAAGGGCAATATCCTTCCGAAAAGCATAATCTTTCACACTTAAATTTAAAATTCGGAAATATTCTTTTTTCCTAATATTTTTTGAATGGTAAAATTGAATCAAAATCCAGAAATAAAATTGGTATCAGTTCCACTGAAGTATAATTTGATCAGAACCTTTAGAAGAGTAATTTTGACCAATGAATAAAGACCTCAAGATTATATATATGGGAACTCCGGATTTTGCGGTTCCATCATTGAAAATATTGATAAAGGAAGGCTGGAATGTGGTTGCTGTGATAACCGCACCTGACAGACCAAAAGGGAGAGGACAAAAACTGATCCCCTCACCTGTGAAAGAAGTAGCACTAGAACATCAAATTCCTGTCCTTCAGCCTACCAATCTAAAGTCAGCGGATTTTTTAGAGAAACTTAAAGAACTCCATGCAGATATACAGATCGTAGTAGCTTTTAGAATGTTGCCCGAGGTCGTTTGGAATATGCCTCCACTTGGAACTTTTAACCTGCACGCATCTCTTTTACCAAACTACCGAGGTGCAGCCCCTATCAATTGGGCTATTATCAACGGAGAAACCGAAACAGGTGTAACCACATTTTTTCTCAAACACGAAATTGATACGGGAAGTATTATTTTCCAGGAAAAAGAAACCATCTATCCGGAAGACAATGTGGGCACTCTTTATGAACGGTTGATGAAAAAGGGTGCTAATTTGGTTTTGAAAACCATTGAAGCAGTGGCCTTAGGTAATGTCACTACCGAATCCCAAACAGATAGTGGAAATCTCCGACATGCTCCTAAAATCTACAAAGAAACCTGTGAAATAGACTGGAACAAGTCTGCTGAAGAAATCCATAATCTTGTAAAAGGGCTTTCTCCATATCCTGCTGCTTGGACCAAATTCCAAGAGAAGACATGTAAATTCTTCAAAACGGAGGTGTCAGATAAGGTTCTTACAAATCTAAACACAGGACAGTATCTTTCTGATGGCAAGACAAACCTGATTTTTCAAACAGGCAATGGCAATCTTAAAATCCTTGAACTACAATTAGAAGGTAAAAAACGAATGGGAATTGAAGAATTTTTAAGAGGAAATAAAGTTTGAGCTTTGAAATAGACAATTGATGAGAAAAAAAATTGAGTAAGGAATAAAACAAAATTGTAATTTTAATTTTGAAAAACACGACAATTGTCGTAATTTTATTGACAACTAATCATTTTCAGAAATGGACAATCTATTGAATGATTTTGAATCCACTTACACCGCTGCCCCAAGGTTAACCCAGAAGTTAATAATCAAAAGCAGGGATGGGATTTCCTTTGAGGAGTTTGAGTATTTTTTGGACAGGAGTCCAATCTTTATTGAAGAATGGGCAGGCTTACTCCATTTATCAGACCGTACGCTTCAGCGGTACAAAAAAGACAATAAATCCTTTGAATCCATTCATTCAGAGAGGATTTTGGATTTATTTATGCTTTTTAAATTTGGAGAAGAGGTATTTGGAGATAAAAGACCCTTTCAATCATGGCTTCATGACCAAAGTATCCCATTAGGTAATGTTACTCCATTGTCATTATTAGATACTTCATTTGGGATTGTACTGGTAAAAGAAGAATTAGGCAGAATCCAACATGGTATTTTTGCATGATTATTTTCAGATTGTCTAGTAGTAGGTTTGCTGAGGATCTCAGTGGAAAAGGGGCAGAACTTTATGGAGGGAGATGGAATAGCGTAGGAACTCCTATTATTTATATAGCCTCTTCAAGGGCTTTGGCTATGGCTGAAGTATCAGTCCACCTACACATACAAAAAATCCCTAAGGACATGATGATGGTAGAGTTATACCTTCCAGAGGATTCAATTACTTCTTTACCTTTTCAAGAATTGAAAAATAATTGGGAATTGTTTCCCTACTCCATTCAAACCCAGCAAATTGGTGATGACTTTATCAAAGAAAAAAGGTTTTTGGGACTCAAGGTGCCCTCTGCTGTTGTGAATGGAGATTTTAACTTTTTGATCAATCCAAGACATGATGAAATACAAAAAATTAGAGTGATCAATATTTCTCCTTTCAGGTTTGATTCCAGAATTTTTTTAAAAGATGGATGAATCTATCTCCTTTACAACAGGAAGTTCATCAATATTTTTTTTAAATTGTAACTTTAACCAAACCCATAACAATATGAAAACCACCATCAAACTTTTATTATTGATCATTTTTCTAATCATTTCTGTTGATTCCCACGCACAATTTGCAAAGCAACTCAAAAAAGCAGCTGAAAGGGGGGTAAGTAGAGCCATTGAAAGAAAAGTAGAAAGTGAAATGGAAAAACTTGCCATGAGACAGCTGAATAAAGTTTTTAAAGATGTTTATGGCACAGAAGACGTGGAACGAATCCCTGGTATGGACATAGGGAAAATAATGGAATCCATTCAAAATGATGTTGAAGTTGATGAATCTTATGATTTTACGGGGTATTCGATTCTCGAAATCACGGGAATTGATGAAAAGGGGAAATCCATAGATCCGGTGGTTTTGAAATCCTACTTATCAGAGAATTCAAGTATCACAGGAATGGAATTCTCTGAAAAAGATAAAAATGACACCGAAACCTATGTTATGATTTTTGATTTTAACAGAAACATTTCTATTACCTTATTTGAAAATGACGGTCAAAAAATGAGGATGGCCTTTGGTTATGATTATGCAGCTATGAGTCAAGCTGTGGATAAAGAAGGTACAATTGAAGAAGGAAGTGACCTAAACGCTTCATTCAAAAAAACCGGGAACTCTAAAAATATCATGGGCCATGATTGTGAAGAATATCTGATCGAGACGGATGAAAATATCACCAATTATTGGGTTACGAAAAGTCCAATTACTGGTCAGGCTTCCTTTTGGGGTCAAAATAATCCATTCCTTACTGCGAGGATGAAAGAACATAATCCTGACTTATTCGATAACCTTCCTTCGGGCAACATGATGGAAGCCTACATGGAAAGTAAAAAAGATAAAAGCAAAATGGAAATGAAAGTCATTGATTTGAAAGAGAATCAACCAAAAAGTTTCCTGATGGCCGAATATCCCGGCATGGCCAATTTTGAAAATTGATTATTCCTCAAAGAATCAATTACTCGTGAAAACCAATTAATTAAGGAAAGATTTATTTTAATTTAAATAAGCCAAAAACCTGATTTCTATAATTTAATGCACTTATCCCATCGTTCAGATAAACTATATTCATTTGGTTGGTTTGGACAATGGGATATTTATTTAGAAGAATAAGATTTTTTGATTTGACAAAGCTTAATAACTTAGCAAATAAACAACCGACAATTTTGAAAATTTCAATCATCGTAGCGAAAGCTAAAAACAACGTGATCGGTAAAGACAACCAATTAATTTGGAAACTCAGTTCCGATTTAAGATTATTCAAAAAACTGACAACCGGCCACCATATCGTGATGGGCCGAAAGACTTACGAGTCAGTTGGTAAGCCCCTTCCTAACAGAACGTCCATTGTCATCACTAGAAACAGAGATTTCGAGCTTCCTGAAGGTCATTATGTTTTTCATTCACTAGAAGATGCTATTAAGCTATGCATCAGTAGAAAACTCGAGCAAGTATACATTATTGGTGGAGCAGAAATATATCTTCAAGCATTGCCAATCTGCGATGAACTTATCGTGACTGAAGTAGATGCTTTTCCACAAGGAGATGTTTTTTTTCCAGCTATCGACCCTGACCAATGGAATGAAATCTCTCGAGAACACTTTCCATGTGATGAAAAAAATGAATATGATTTTGACTTTGTCATCTACAAACGAAATGACCAAAATTAAAGAAATCAAAGCTGAAATCCTGGCCATTGGTGATGAATTGCTTTATGGTCAGATCATCGATACCAACAGCCATTGGATAAGTCAGGAACTGGACAAAATCGGGGTCCGTGTAGTGAGAAGAAGCACCGTTGGAGATTCAAGAGAATCTATATTGACGGCCTTTGCTGAGGCTGAAAAAAGAGCTGATATAATTCTGATGACAGGAGGATTGGGACCTACAAATGATGATTTGACCAAACCCCTATTGGCAGAATATTTCAATTGCAATATTGAATTGGTACCGGAGGCTTTGGAAGCAGTCAGAACTTTTTTTGAAAAAAGAGGGAGAGAACTCACCCAACTAAATAGACTTCAAGCTCATTTACCCACTAAATGCACTTATGTGGCCAATGATTTGGGCACAGCCCCCGGGATGTGGTTCAATGAAAACGGTAAAATTTGGATGTCAATGCCCGGTGTCCCGCATGAAATGAAAAAACTCATGTCGGATCATGTAATACCCAAAATCAAAGAAATATTTCCACTCCCTAACATCTATCATAAAGTCATCAAGACTGTAGGCATCGGGGAAAGTTGGTTGGCTGATTTGATAAAAGATTGGGAAAAAAATCTTCCAAAACACATCAAATTGGCATATTTACCCTCTCTTGGGCATGTAAAACTTAGACTGACAGCATTTGGAGAAGACAATGAGAAACTTCATGATGAAGTCGAAAAAGAAATTGAAAGAGTCAAACCTATCATTGAAAAGTATATCTATGGCTATAACCAAGAAACCCTTGAAGAAGCGATAGGAAGACTTCTCAAACTCCAAAATAAAAAAGTTGCTTTGGCCGAAAGCTGTACAGGGGGATATATTTCACATCTGGTGACAAGTATTGCAGGAAGCAGCGATTATTTTCAGGGTAGCCTTATCCCTTATCACAATCTTTATAAAAACAGATTGCTGGAAGTAGAATCTGAAACCTTAAATGAATTTGGAGCAGTAAGCGAGGAGACGGTTATCCAAATGTCACAAAATATCCGAAAAATGTTTGATGCAGATTATGGACTTGCAAGCAGTGGTATTGCAGGCCCTGGAGGTGGTTGGGTCGAAAAACCTGTAGGAACGGTTTGGATTGCCTGCGCAATGAAGGATAAAACAATTACAAAAAAATTACAGCTTACCCAAGACCGAATGCTAAATATTCAATTAACAGGGGTTGCTGTTCTGAATTTGTTAAGATTATGTTTGTTGAATAAAACAGAATAAAAATTTTCATTGTGAGTTTTGTATTCGATAAAATAAAATTTAATTTTAAAACTTGGAAATAAACCCAATTAAATAAAAGTAACATGGCTACTGTAGAAATGCTGATGCCCAAGATGGGTGAGAGTATCATAGAAGGCACCATACTCACTTGGCTCAAAAAAGAAGGTGATAGAATCGAACAGGATGAATCTGTTTTGGAGGTAGCCACTGATAAAGTGGACACGGAAGTCCCCGCTATTCACGGTGGAACACTTACAAAAATCCTAGCCAAAGAAGGGGAAGTGGTGGCTGTAGGTTCCGCTATTGCCGTCATCGAAACTGAGGAACAAGAAAGCGGTCAAATTGAACAGGTAAAATCAGATATCTCAACTACAAAGGAAGAATTGATGGAAGTGGCACCTTCACAGACTTCAACTTTGATCGCTTCTTCTGAGGCTTTGAGTAGTTCATCCATTGCCGACGACAGATTCTACTCTCCTTTGGTATTGAGTATCGCAAAAGAGGAAAAAATAAGTAAAGATGAATTGGCTTCGATTTTAGGAACTGGTAAAGATGGACGGGTCACGAAACAGGACATGTTGACTTTTCTAAAAGAAAAAGATAGAACAAAGCCAAGGCCTATTGCTACACCTGAGACAATCTATACCTCTCCAAAGGTCGAAATGAGTATGTCAGCACAGGATGAAATCATTGAAATGGACCGGATGCGCAAAATGATAGCGCAAAGAATGGTGGACTCAAAAAGGATTTCCCCGCATGTGACCTCTTTTGTTGAAGCAGATGTCACAAATATTGTTTTGTGGAGAAATAAAGTAAAAGATAATTTTAAAAAGAAAGAAGGCGAACCACTCACCTTTACGCCATTCTTCATCCAAGCAGTTGCAAGAGCCATCAAAGATTTTCCTATGATCAATATTACTGTTGATGGTGACAACATTATCAAAAGAAAAAACATAAATATTGGGGTAGCTGTGGCTTTGCCAAGCGGTAATTTGATCGTTCCTGTTATCAAAAATGCGGACGAATTGAATCTGACTGGGATATCAAAAAAAATAAATGATCTAGCAAACCGTGCTCGAATCAATAAACTATCTCCTGACGAGCTTGCTGGTGGCACATACACAGTTTCTAATGTAGGTTCATTTGGAAATGTCATGGGCACGCCGATTATCATGCAGCCACAGGTAGCTATTTTGGCCGTTGGCGCAATTCAGAAGAAACCTGCAGTAGTAGAAACGCCTACAGGTGATGTGATAGCCATAAGACACAAGATGTTTCTTTCACATTCATACGACCATAGGGTCGTTGATGGATCTTTGGGAGGAATGTTTGTCAGAAGAGTTGCTGACTACCTTGAAGCTTTTGATCTGAATACCGAGTTATAGAAAAGGGGTCATTCGACCTCTTTTTTATTGTGCTTATTTTCCGCGTATTTTTTAAAAATCTCAGCAAGATTCTCAATTTTAACAGGTTTGGTAAGGTACGCTGTCATCCCAGCTTCAAGTGCCCTATCCACATCCTCTTGAAAAGCATTCGCAGAAAGCCCTATGATTTCCACTGAATTGGGAAGTGATTTTTTAATCTGCCTACAAGCATCAAGTCCGTTCATGATAGGCATTTGGATATCCATCAATATTAAGTCATAATCATTGTTTTTTGCCAAGTTAACAGCTTCTTTGCCATTGGATGCCACATCATACGAATACCCTAATTGGCCCATCAGCATATCCATAAATCTAAGATTTGTTCTGTTATCTTCAGCTATCATGATTTTAAGAGGGTAATGTTCGGCCATATTTTTCCAATCCAATAAGCCAAACTCATCGTCCTCAATAATTTCTTCATCCGAATTTCCTTTCTTCTCCTTCCAGATTTTACCAAATACTGAAAAGGCAAAAGTTGATCCAACTCCAATCTCACTTTTTATAATTAATTCCCCGCCCATCAACTCGATAAACTTGTGAGATATTGCAAGACCCAGCCCAGTTCCTTGATGCTGCCTGGTATTTGTACTATCTACCTGAACAAATGGCATGGTAAGCTTATTGATCTCATCCTCAGGTATTCCTATTCCTGTATCGGAAATTTCGAAATGAAGGATGGTGTTTGTTTCCAGAATTTCTTCTCCTGAAATCTTGAGGCTGATATTACCTCCATCAGGTGTAAACTTAATGGCGTTTCCTATAATATTGATCAAGACCTGAATCAATTTTTCCTTATCCAATTCCACATACTCCGGAATCATGGAATCAAAATGATAGGTAAAATTCAAGTTTTTTTCGCTTATCAATCCTGAAAAAATCCTTATAGACTTCTCAATTTCCTTTTTCAAATTAAAAACCTTAGAATTGAGGGACATTTCCCCTGCCTCTATTTTCGAATAATCAAGAATATCTTTAATAATATTGAGTAATGATTCTCCCGAATCCTTGATAATTTCCACATATTCTTTTTGAATATCATCAAGTTTGGTTTCTTTCAGTAGACCAATTATGCCTAGAAGCCCATTCATAGGAGTCCTAATCTCATGACTCATATTGGCCAAAAATTCTGACTTCGCTTTATTTGATTGCTCAGCAGACAACATTGCTTCTTGAAGACCCTTTTCCCATAATTTTTGGGCGGAAATATCCCTTGCCATTGAGATGATTCTACCTTCATCCAGCTTGAATATTCTTGTTTCGAATATCCTTTTCCCAATGGTAAGCATCAGCTCAAATTCTAGTGTCTGCAATTTTCCGGTTTGAACTACTTTGTCAAATAGCTCCATCATTTCTTTGTTTAAGGGTTCAGGAAGCACTTCAAGTAAGGACTTCCCCAAAGAATCTGAAGCCGGAAAAAGCAACAAACTTTCATCCTGAACATAATAGTCTAGAAAAACACCTTCATTATTATAAATAAAAATCAAATCCGGAAGGCTGTTCAATACGGCTCTAAGCCTGTTTTCACTTTTGATTAACTCTTGTTCGGACTCGTATTTATCATTAATATCAGTACAGATTCCAACATTTCCGAGATATTTTCCTTCCGAATCATAAAGTAATTTTTCGAATATTCTGACCATAATTACCTCACCATTGGATTTTCTAAATTGAATTTGGGAGGTCACAACTTCTTTTTTCTCTCTTATTGCACCCTGTATAATCTTATGTAACCGAACATTATCATCATCTATGATATAGCTTTTAAAATTCCTGATAAAATCACTTTTGGTATAACCCAGAACATTATAAACCTCATCCCCGACTTTGGTCATGTTCCCATCCGAACTCTGGAAGTAAATAAACCCTTTTGATTCCTGGAGCAAAAGAGTTTGTCTTCTAAAAAGTTCTGCTATTTCTTCAGAGTTTCTTGAAAGTAATTCATTGGCATATTGGGTGTTTTTGATGAACTTATACAGGATCAAAATTACAAATACCAATAAAACCAATAATCCCAAAAGAAGATAGAAATAGGCACTATAAACCGAAAAACCTATGTAGGTAATATCTTGAATAAAAACAACTGCAAACTTGTTGTCATAGGCGGCAAGATTGAAAGGATATTGGTGAACAAGCACCTTTAACTTCGCCTTGGTATCTATGGAATTGATATAACCTATGTAGTCACCTTTTAAGCCTTCATTGACATTTTGTGTAATTTCTGAAATAATTGCCCCTTCAAAAACGTAGTCTCCAAATTGCTGTTCGAAACCAAGAGTAAGGTACTCTCCATCGTCATAAATAAATTTGTCCCCCGATTTACCCAGATAATAATTACCCAATTTGTAGACAAAAAACCTCTCCAGATTTGTTTTTATATCTATTTTTACGTCCTTGACAGGGTTTGAAAGAATGATTTCGTTTTTACTTTTTGGTACGTCTGTACTGCTTTCGTAAATTGATTTCAAGAAATTATTCTGATCATCAAAGTGAAATGAAACTATTGTATTTGGGAATGTGACCACAATGGTATCCAATACATCCCTGTGGTTATTGAAAATTCTTCTTGCTCTTTTTTCAAAGGCAAGTTCTTCATTTGAGGTTCGTTCATAAGTCCATGGTTCAAGATTGTTTATAAAAAACAACATATCATCATGCATTGAAGAAAAATCGTTTTGGATATCTTTGGCAGCAAGCTCTACCTGCTTGGAAAATGTCTGTTTCCTTGAATTGATTTGATTTTCCTTGAGAACAAGGAAAAAACTATAAGACAAAAATAAAACCAATAAGACTACAGAGATCCCAATGGCTACAAACCATCTATAATACCCTTTGCTAAATGAAAAAGAAGAATAGATTTTTGATCTCATTGTAATTCCAAATCGAGTATAAACCAATTAAGTCGATCAATCCTTTGGGCCCTGATAATCATTTTATCACTTTCATCATCCAAAACAAATATTTTTTCTCCAGCCAATATGATATCTGAAGCCATTTTTCTGACTTCCTTACTTTTACTTTTGAATAAATTGAAATCTTCAACCCTAAAGCTATCAGAAGTAATTGTCTGCGTATAGGTATGGTTTTTCAAAGGGGGAAAAGAAAGGGCTTCTATCGCTTTGTTTTTACCGGCCACTACAGTACCGGTAGCGTCCACTATGAGAAAAATCCTATTTGATTTATTGATATAGGATTCAATGATATCATTAACAGTAATATCAAATCCTAAAACCATCATCAACTTGCTTTCATGATAAACTGGCTGCAATAATGATATCATCCATCCTCTTCCTACCGGATCAATGTAAATATCTTCAACCCAAACTGTACTTTTGGATGGATTGTGTTTTTCATCCGCTAAGTAATAAAAATTAAATGAGGTAAGATCTAAATTCGGTTCTAGCATATTATATACATCATAGGGCGGAAAAAGTCTGTTTATCTGTGCCGAGGAATTAAAATACACTTGAGAAACCACTTTCTTTTTTTCCACAATCTCTTTAAATAGGCTATCGAGTGGATTGGTAATGTAAATCATTCTTTTGACAGACTCAAGATCTTGACCCATATCCGGTATATACAAAGAACTCATAGTTGAGTCCGCATTCGGTGCAGCATTGGCAGCAACGCCTTTTATGACATACTTTGATTTATCTGATTTAGAAATCAACTCATCTTGTTTCTCAAAAAGATCCTCTGTAAAGTGACCCAAGCTTATTATATCATCTTCAAGTCCCCTCAGGTCATGGTCCATAAGCGAAGCCATCGCTTCAAGTTCAAACCAATATTCAGCGTTTTCAGTTGAAACGGATGGACTGCAGGAACAAACAACCAACAATAGAAAATAAACCAAATATATTGATGTCTTCATTATCTAAAATTCAGGTGCTTCCATAAAGCTAAAGATTTTCAAGCTGTTTTTGAAAAGTTTGTCCCATTTCTTCAAATCTTTGAATAACAGACTTAAAAAAATCTCCGTTGTAAAATCCTTCTAATTCCGATTCATCCAAAATATCTGTTTCTGGTATTTTAAAAGTCTGTTCCATAGGACCTAATTCATATTTAATCAGGTATTTATTGTTCCACGAAAAAACTGAAATCCGAACTTGCTCTTTTGTAAACTCTTTTAATACTCTCATAAAGGACGTTTTACAGCTGTCGTAAAAGTAATATTAGATTTGAGTGAAGAGGCCACCGAACAATATTTCTCCACGGAAAGTGCTACGACTTTTTTGAACTCCTCCTCAGTAGCATCCGGAGATACAATGACAAAATTCAAGACTATATCCGTATAAAATGCCGGAATTCCATCATTTCTGGTTCCTTCTATTTCGATATAAAAGTCTTCAATGATTTTCCTTTTCTTTTTCATCATCAGCACTGCATCAACTGCCGAACATCCCCCCAAAGCTGAGAGTAATAAGTCCATCGGGGATTGGGCTTTTTTGTTCGGCGCATCGTACATGTCAATATCCACCTTATTCCCCTGAAGATTGGTAGCTTCATATTCATAATCCGCTTTCATGCGGAGCGTAACATTTCTTTTACTCATTTTTTATTTATTTTTTAAGATTGGAAAATTGAAAAATTGAAAGATTAACACCAAACCAGGAGTTTACAATTTTTAAATTTTCGAATTTTGAAATTTTTCAATATTACAATATTACATATTCCTTCTATACTGACCGCCTACTTCATAAAGCGCCCTTGTAATTTGGCCCAAGGAACAGAATTTAACTGCTTCCATTAGTTGGTTGAAAATATTATCATTTTGAACAGCTGCCATTTGAAGTTCATTCAGGTAAGCTTGTGAATTGTCTTGATGCCTTGCTTTTAGCAGTTCCAAAGTATTGATTTGTCCAACCTTCTCCTCTTCATTTGCCCTGATTACTTCTCCGGGTGTCACTGTTGGAGAACCCTCCGAAGAAAGAAATGTATTTACTCCTATGATTGGGTATTCACCTGTATGTTTCAAAGTTTCGTAATAGAGACTTTCTTCTTGGATTTTTCCACGCTGATACATGGTTTCCATAGCACCCAAAACCCCTCCCCTTTCGGTTATTCTATCAAATTCTTTATAAACAGCTTCTTCCACCAAATCTGTAAGTTCTTCGATTATGAAAGCACCCTGTATCGGATTTTCATTTTTGGCAAGCCCCAACTCTTTGTTAATTATAAGTTGAATGGCCATGGCCCTTCTGACAGATGCCTCTGTCGGAGTAGTAATAGCTTCATCATAAGCGTTGGTATGCAATGAATTACAGTTATCATAGATTGCATATAATGCCTGCAGTGTAGTCCTGATATCATTGAAATCAATTTCCTGGGCATGCAAAGATCTGCCTGAAGTCTGAATATGGTACTTCAACATTTGGGAACGCTCATTGGCCCCATATTTCAATTTCATGGCTTTTGCCCAGATTCTCCGTGCCACTCTACCAATTACAGCATATTCGGGATCTATTCCATTGGAGAAAAAGAAAGAAAGGTTTGGTGCAAATTTATTAATATCCATTCCCCTGGATACATAATATTCCACATAGGTAAACCCATTGGATAATGTCAAAGCCAATTGGGTAATCGGATTGGCACCCGCTTCAGCAATATGGTATCCTGAAATTGAAACAGAATAAAAATTTCTGATTTCGTTTTCAATAAAAAATTGCTGCACATCTCCCATAAAACGCAATGAGAATTCCGTGGAGAAAATACAAGTATTTTGAGCCTGATCTTCTTTTAGTATATCTGCCTGAACGGTTCCCCTGACTTTTTTGAGGGTTTCTTTTTTGATGTTTTGATAAATTTCATCAGGTAATACCTCGTCACCGGTAACTCCCAAAAGCATCAGACCCAAACCATCATGACCTTCTGGAATAATCCCTTTATAAGCTGGCCTTGGAGTTCCTTTGGCTTTGTATAAATCCTCGATTTTGGAATTGACTTCCTGTTCAAGCCCATTCTCCTTGATATAAATTTCACACTGTTGATCTATGGCCGCATTCATAAAAAATGCCGTCATCGTTGCTGCAGGACCATTAATTGTCATCGAAACTGAGGTCATAGGATCAGCAAGATTGAAACCTGAATAGAGTTTTTTAGCATCATCCAAGCAACAGATATTTACACCTGAGTTACCGACTTTGCCATAAATATCCGGTCGATAATCCGGATCTTCCCCATAAAGGGTTACTGAATCGAAAGCCGTTGACAATCTTTTTGCAGGCAGACCTCTTGAAACATAATGGAAACGTTTGTTTGTTCTTTCGGGCCCACCTTCTCCTGCAAACATCCTGGCAGGATCTTCACCTTCCCTTTTGAAAGGAAAGACACCCGCTGTGTAGGGAAATTCACCGGGTACATTTTCCTTTAATCCCCATTTAAGGATATCTCCCCACGCTTCATATTTAGGTAGGGACACTTTTGGGATTTTGGTTTGGGAAAGAGAGGAATAATAAGTCTGAATTTTGATTTCTTTATCCCTGACGTTGAAAACATAAAAATCATCTGCGTACCGCTGTTTTTTTTCAGGCCATTCCTCCAACCATTTTTTGTTTTTAGGATCAAGGCCCAAAGCCACTTGTTCATAAACCTCTTCAAGTTCCTTGACCAATCTATCCTCATCATCAACATTCAACGAATTAATGGCTTCTATGGATTTTTTGATACTGTAGAGTTTTTGGGCGACTTCTTTTTGGTCTTCTACCCATTTGTCATAGCCTCTATTGATTTCAGAAATTTCAGAAAGGTATCTTGTTCTTGCGGGAGGAATGATAAAAATCTTTTCAGACATCTCATTGCTGACTTCAAAAGAAGTATTCAGATCAACTTCCGTCTTTTCAACCAATTTTTGAAGTATAGATTTGTAAAGATTGTTCATTCCCGGATCATTGAACTGGGAGGCAATTGTTCCATAAACGGGAATATCCTCATCTGCAATATCCCAAAGATTATGATTGCGTTTGTATTGCTTTTTGACATCCCTAAGGGCATCCTGTGCGCCTCTCTTGTCAAATTTGTTAAGCGCTATAATATCGGCAAAATCGAGCATATCGATTTTTTCCAGTTGTGTCGCTGCCCCATATTCCGGGGTCATCACATAAAGTGACATGTCCGAATGCTCGACGATTTCTGTATCTGATTGGCCTATTCCAGAAGTCTCAAGGATAATCAGGTCAAAATTGGCAGCTTTGACTATATCTACTGCATCCTGAACATATTTGGAAAGCGCCAAATTCGATTGCCTTGTGGCCAAGGACCGCATAAACACCCTGGGACTGTTAATGGCATTCATCCTGATTCTATCTCCCAACAATGCCCCGCCTGTTTTTCTTTTAGATGGATCAACAGATATGATGGCGATATTCTTATCCTTAAAATCCACCAAAAATCTTCTGACCAACTCATCCACCAAAGAGGACTTCCCTGCCCCACCTGTTCCTGTAATGCCCAAAACAGGTACTTTACTTTCTGACGCAGCATTTTTAATTTCCTGAAGCATTGACTTACTTTCTTCAGGAAAATTTTCCGCTGCTGAAATCACTTTCGCAATAGACTTGGCATCTGTTTTGTCAAAACTCCCATCATAGGTCACATTCTGACCAAGAGGAAAATCTGATTTTTTCACCAAATCATTGATCATTCCTTGTAGCCCCATGGCTCTCCCATCGTCAGGAGCATAAATCCTTGTAATCCCATGCGCATGAAGTTCTTTGATTTCTTCAGGCAAAATGGTACCACCACCGCCACCAAAGATCTTTATATGAGTTGCTCCTTTTTCCTGAAGGAGGTCATACATATATTTGAAAAATTCAACATGGCCTCCTTGATAGGAGGTAATGGCGATTGCCTGTACATCCTCTTGAATGGCACAATCCACAATTTCCTGAACTGATCGGTTGTGCCCTAGATGAATCACCTCACAGCCGGTGGATTGGATGATTCGACGCATTATATTGATAGCAGCATCGTGTCCATCAAAAAGAGATGCGGCTGTCACAATTCTAATATGATTCTCTGGTTTGTAAATTTCCTGGGAAAAAGACATTTTAATTGGGTTTATGTAATCTAACAAAAAACCTAAATTGGAAGTTTGGATCAACTTCCAACTTTTAGCTCATGGTATTTTCTGTTTGCGAAGATAAGAAAAATCACAGCGTTAAAACCACAGTTTAAATGGAAATTCAAAATATTATTTTGATTAATTAGGTTAAATATATTTTTTCAGAACATAGTTTGATGAATTTAATCCGAAACAAAAATAAACATATCATTCCTGACAAAAGACAATCATATTTAAAGATGATACAAATCAGTTATTGATTGACAATACTGGATTTTCTTTGTAAAAAACAATTGATAAAAGCTTAATTTAGGAATCATAAACTTAGCCAAAATAACTTCAAATGAAATTTTCACTGTTTTTAGGAAAATACAAAAATGTCAAAGTCTTTATCCACTGGACATTTTCTTTGTTATTACTATGGATCATCATTTCCAATATGCGTCAGGGCATGCCCGCCATTGATATTTTTTGGATTATCATTTTTGTCCTTGCTTTATTCTTCTGTGTGGTCTTACATGAATTTGGGCATGCATTAGCTGCTCAAAAGTATGGCATTCAGACTAAAGACATTGTGCTGTATCCGATCGGAGGAGTTGCTAGACTTGAAAAATTACCAGAAGACCCGAAGCAGGAACTTTGGGTGGCTATCGCAGGACCTCTTGTCAATATTGGTTTATTTCTCATTCTTTCAGCTATTTTAAGTTTCACGGGTTTTGACCTTGAAAATCTGGAAGAGATCAAAATAAACCCAAATACAATTGTCTTATACCTGGCTTCAGCTAATTTGATACTTGCCTTGTTCAATTTACTCCCTGCATTTCCCATGGACGGCGGGAGGGTATTAAGAGCATTTTTAGCCATCAAACTTCCAAGGGCCAAAGCAACTCAGATTGCAGGAGGGATCGGTCAATTCATGGCCATATTCTTTATTTTCTTTGGGTTGTTCAATAACCCCATATTAGTTCTGATAGGGATATTTATTTTTCTTGGTGCAGGCGCAGAGGTAAGTCACACACAGCAGGAAAGTTTTTTGAAAGGTTATAAAGTCAAAGATGCGTTGATGATGAAATTTCAGATCATTGGATATGATGCACCATTGGCAAAAGCCATTGAAAAGCTTTTGAATTCACAAGCAACTCATTTTGTAGTCGTTAAGGATGATATCGCTGTCGGAACTCTTAGCAGAAATGAAATCATCAAAGGACTTAAAGAAGGAAATGAAACTACTTTAGTGGAAAAAGTCGCTGATTTCGGTCCATTGAAAATCGAGACAGAACAAGAACTTGATGATGCTTGGAGAAATATGGTGACCAAGAACAAGAAAGTGGCTTTTGTCATCGAGAATGGGAATTTTCTCGGCATCCTTGACCAAGAAAATATCAGCGAGTTTGTAATGGTCAAATCGGCTTTGACAAAAGTATAAATTTTCGTCTTTCAAAACTAGTATGTCTTTGAATTCAAAAAATCAATTATTTCAATAGTTTAAATAATATTCCACATGAGAAAATCCATTTATCTATCATTAATAATATTTCTTTGGCCAATTTTTTTATTTTCCCAATCAATCCAATCTCCAAACGCTGAGATCAAACTTGATTTTGAAGTAAAGGAAGGTAAAGCAATCTATCAGTTGTCTTTTAAAGGGAAAACGGTAATTAAACCAAGCCAATTGGGTTTTGAACTAAAAAACCAAGCCACTCTCTTGGATGGCTTCAGTCTAGTAGATTCCAAAACCGATGCTTATGATGAATATTGGACACCAATATGGGGTGAAGAAAGTAAAATCAGAAACCATTACAACGAACTTTATGTGAAACTAAATCAACCAAGCACGGAGCGAATTATTGCAGTTCGTTTCAGGGTATACGATGATGGGTTAGGTTTTAGGTATGAGTTTCCTTCACAACCAAATTTGGCTCATTTTGTAGTCAAAGAAGAAAAAACCCAGTTTGCAATGTCAGGTGACCATACTGCTTTTTGGATTGCAGGAGATTATGATACTCAGGAATATGATTACACAGAATCCAAACTTTCTGAAATCAGAGAGCAAATGGCAAAAGCGGTTACTGCCAATCTTTCCCAAAAGCCTTTTTCGCCAACTGGTGTTCAGACTTCCCTGATGATGAAATCTGCGGATGGGTTGTACATCAATCTTCATGAAGCAGCATTGATGGATTATTCAACCATGCACCTGAATTTGGATGACAAAAATTTCATCTTTGAATCTTGGCTGACCCCAGATGTCAACGGAGACAAAGGATACCTTCAATCCCCATTCAACACTCCTTGGAGAACGGTGATTGTCAGTGATGATGCACGGAAAATCCTCGCTTCAAGGATTACTTACAATCTCAATGAACCTTCCAAAATCGAAGACACCTCTTGGATTAAACCCATGAAATATATCGGGGTTTGGTGGGAAATGATCACTGGGAAAAGCTCTTGGGCCTACACAGATGAATTTCCTGCTGTCAGGTTAGGGGAAACTGATTTTTCTAAAGCCAAACCCAATGGGAAACATGGAGCAAACAATGCCAATGTTAAGCGACATATTGATTTTGCCGCCGAGCATGGTTTTAGCGGCGTATTGGTAGAAGGATGGAATATTGGTTGGGAAGATTGGTTTGGAAATTCCAAAGATTATGTATTTGACTTTTTGACTCCTTATCCTGATTTTGACTTGGAGGGCATCAGGGATTATGCCAAAAGCAAAGGGGTCGAAATGGTCATGCACCATGAAACCTCCTCTTCTGTAAGAAACTATGAAAGGCATATGGATCGGGCTTACCAATTTATGAAGGACAATGGCTACAATGCTGTAAAGAGCGGTTATGTTGGTGACATACTTCCAAGAGGAGAAAATCACTATAGTCAATGGATAGTCAACCATTATCAATATGCCGTTGAAAAAGCCGCTGACTACCAAATCATGGTCAATGCCCATGAAGCTGTCAGGCCAACAGGGATTGCCCGTACCTGGCCCAATCTCATTGCCAATGAGTCCGCAAGAGGAACAGAATACCAAGCCTTCGGTGGCAGTAAGCCCAACCATGTGACTGTATTGCCATTTACCAGACAGATTGGTGGGCCAATGGATTATACCCCAGGCATCTTTGAAATGGACATCAGCAAAATCAACCCAGAAAATAATTCTTGGGTGAACAGCACCATAGCCAATCAATTGGCACTCTATGTCACCATGTACAGCCCACTTCAGATGGCTGCCGATCTACCGGAGAATTACGAACGTTTTATGGATGCCTTTCAATTTATCAAGGACGTGGCCATTGATTGGGATGAAAGCAGGTATTTGGAAGCAGAACCCGGATATTTTATCACTGTCGCCAGAAAAGAAAAAGGTAGCAACAATTGGTTTGTGGGCAATGTCAATGGTGTACCTGTACGGACATCCACGATTTCATTTGATTTCCTCGATCCTGATAAAACCTACATAGCCACCATTTATGCTGATGCCAAAGATGCCCATTACCGAAACAACCCTCAGGCATATACCATCAGAAAAGTAATGGTTACGAATAAATCCACGCTCAGTCAGGAATCAGCGCCCGGTGGTGGTTATGCGATAAGCATTATGGAAGCTACTAAAGAACAGACTAAGGGCTTGAAGAAACTATAACGTGGGATTGTGAACCGCAAAAGAGACCAAAGAAAACAAAAGATTCAACTGAATAGGGATGATTTGTAATTCCTTTGTTTCAACATAAACCTTTTGTTCCTTTTTGTTCCTTTTGTGGTTCATTATTTTTCCTCTATTTTTATTACATTCAAAATTTCCACCAACATGAAAAAATCTCTTTTTATCATTATTTCTTTGTTTTCGGTTTTTTTTGCCTGTAAAACAATAGAGGAGAAATCGAGTCCGATGGACACCACATCATACAATGAGCCTTTTCGCCCCCAATTCCACTTTTCTCCCGAAGCCAATTGGATGAATGACCCAAATGGGATGGTGTATCTGGATGGGGAATATCATTTGTTTTATCAGTATTATCCTGACAGCACAGTTTGGGGGCCAATGCATTGGGGACACGCTGTTTCCACAGACTTGGTGCATTGGGAGCATTTGCCCATTGCCATTTATCCTGACAAAAATGGTTGGATTTTTTCCGGTTCGGCTGTGATTGACCACGATAACACAAGTGGTTTGGGTTCATCTCAAAATCCAGCCATGATTGCCATTTTTACTTATCATGAGCCAATAGGTGAAAAAGAAGGAAGGAATGATTTTCAGACTCAAGGCATCGCTTACAGTTTGGACAAGGGCAGGTCTTGGACCGTATATGAAGAAAATCCCGTGTTGAAAAACCCTGGTATCAAAGATTTTCGTGACCCGAAAGTGATGTGGCATGAAGATGAAGCAGGAAATGGAAGATGGATCATGTCCCTAGCTGTCTTGGACAAGATCGATTTCTACTCCTCCCCTAATCTTTTGGAATGGACCTTTGAAAGTGACTTTAATCCAGAATGGGCTGCCTATGGTGGCGTATGGGAATGCCCGGATCTTTTTCCGCTGACAGCTGCTGATGGCACTAAAAAGTGGATCTTGTTTGTCAGCATCAACCCCGGAGGTCCACAGGGCGGTTCGGCAACACAGTATTTTGTAGGAAACTTTGATGGAAAAACTTTTACTACAGAAAGCTCAGAAACTTTATGGCTTGATTACGGTGCAGACAATTATGCTGGGGTTACTTGGTCCAACGTACCTGAATCAGATGGAAGAACCCTGTTTATAGGTTGGATGAGCAATTGGCAATACGGCCAAATTGTCCCTACCCACCCATGGCGCTCTGCCATGACCATTCCAAGAAAACTTGAATTGATCAAGATCAACGATGGATATTTGGTTGCATCTCGACCCGTAAAAGAAATTGAAAAATTAAGAAAGGAATCAAAAACAGTTTCCGGTTCATCTTTTGAATTGGAAAATGAGTTGGTGGAGCTTGAGCTTTCCCCAAACCAATCAGATTTCAAAATACATTTCTCAAATGATAAAGGTGAAACGTTGATTATTGAAAAATCAGGTCAAGAATTAAAAATTGACCGAACACAATCGGGAAAGATTGACTTCAGTCCGGAATTCCCCGCTGTACATAAGGCTCCATTACATGGGATTGAAGTGGGAACAGTCAGGTTATTTATTGATCGTTCATCCATCGAGGTATTTATTAATGATGGTGAACTTGTGATGACTGACTTGATCTTCCCAAATGAATTTTATTCTAAAGTAGAATTAAACGGATTTACCGAAAGCAATTCAGTGCATTATCTAAAGGGAATTTGGTAAAGTTTGCTTAGTCAAATAGAGACCATAAATACAGAGGAACTGAACCTATAAATTCCAGTTGACCTTGATTATTTACTTTCATAAGGAAGCCATCCGACATATTAAAAGGTCTGAATAAATTCCTGTATGGGTTAGAATCGATCATATTAAAATGTCCTACCAAAAGCTGAACCCCTTTAGTTTGGTTTTCTTTGATAATATCAAAAACATCTTCAAACATTGGATCGTTGGGATTTGCATTTTCATGATTCAGTCTTGAATCAGTTTCAATTTCAAGATCTAACTCCATTGCCTCTATGGTTTGAACTGCTCTGCAAAACTCGCTACTGATGGCAGTTTCAATAGGAATTTGAAGTTTTTTGATGGCGTCACCTATTTTCTTACCGTTCCTTCTTCCATTATCATTCAACTGTCTGGCAACTTCCGGGTCACAGGATTTCCACCATTCCGGTAAAGGTGAGTCAACAATATCATCTCCGATTCTAGCATCTACATGTCTTAAAACCAAAGCGAAACCCTGATAATCTTCCTTCATATTTCTTAGTGAACGAACTGTCCTGATTGCATGAGCCTTATTTTTCATGATGAGGATAGGAATGGTTTCAATAATATTTGGACTTTCTTCAAATGAGCAATCAATCCAATAAACCCCCTGAGGAAGTGACAGTCCCGCAAAACCAGATTCTTCAATTTCAAAGGTTTGACGTTCGGAATTAGGGAAAAACTTTGCCGGCTTATTTGTCTCAATGTTAATTTTTAAGCCTTCATCCAAGTGCTCCAAGAAAAACACCCCATCAATATAATCTTCAGAGGTTATCATATTTTCTTCCTTTTCTTCTTCCAAACAGGAAGACATCAAAAGAGGAATCAAGATCAAAAGATAGATCCTTTTGCAATAAAATTTCATAAATAAATAATCAATGGTGGAAAAGTAAAAAGTTTCAAACGTAAAGACTTATAGAAGTCACCCTGATGGGAATCCTATTTAACCCAATCAACAATTTGAATTTATCAATTTCTATACCAATTAGGTAGCATTCTTATGTTAATAAAATATTAAAAATTAAATATCACCTTCCACAAATCTCTTTGTAGGCACAATACTTACACTTATCCCAATCCTCGGTTTGATTAAAAGGAACTTTCGGGTCGAACATATCTTCCAATAATCGTTTTAATCCATTTTCATAAGGTTGGGCGTATTCATTATAATTTCCTACCTCTTCAGCCTTACCTTTTGGTTCTTTTAGTTGCAAATAGGGATTAAAATCTTCTTTAAATATTTCTTTGAAATTGAATAAAGCAGGTTTTAAGGGTTTAGTGTTTTCAGGGTGCATTGACTGATAGAGTAATCCATAGTACATGGTCTGCATGGCTGCTTTATTGCGGTTTTTATCTTCCCGGTCAAAAAGAGATTCAATACTGCTAAAGGCCTTTTTGTCAGCACCGGACTTATAATCTATTAACCTCACGGTACCCTGCTGTTCATCCACCCTATCTATGTATCCTTCCAAACCAACTTCCACTTTACCTTTTGCGGTGTCAATTTGGAATTTGGCCTGATGGGCTTTTTCCATAGATAGAATCTGAAACGGAGCTGCTTCCTCATCGATTTCCAATAGTCTTTGGATGTATTTCTGCAATACATCCCTGACAATAGCCATCTGACCGCTAAGCTTGGTATCGGCAAGTTCATCCAAATGATAGAATTTCCTTACTCCTTTTTCTATGGCCGGAAAAATCCAATTTTTCTTCAACTCAGCAAAATCTTCTTTCGCAAGTAAAGATCGCTTTTTCCTTTCCTGAAATCCTTCATACAAAAACTCCATGCTGTAGTGGGCTATATTACCAAAAACCGAAGCATCAATTTCTTCCTTTACTTCCTCTTTTTCTTTTATGCCGGCAAGGTACCTGAGGTAAAACTTAAACCTGCAATCCAAATACACACTAAGGGCCGATGGAGAAATTGTACTCTTGGATCTTCCATCGGGATTTACCACATATTTTTCCAGCAATTGGAGTACTTCTTCATTCTTTTCAATAACAATAGATGCCGTCTCTTTGAGATCAACAGGAACATATACCACTTCCTCTTTCATGTCCAATCCCATTTCCACATCCATCTGTTGAATGTATCGGCTCTTTTCTCCCGCTTTTCCTTGGTCTGCTGCTGTTGTATAAATCATATGTACCTCTTCTGCACTTTGCAGTAAGCGATAAAAGGTGTAGGCATAAATGGCATCATTCTGTTCCTGAACCGGCAATCCAAAAGCCCTGCGGATATTATAGGGAATCAAGGAATTGAGACTGCCTGCTGGCGGAAAACTACTTTCATTCATGTTACAGATGATGACGCGTTTGAAATCAAGGTTTCTCGATTCCAATACCCCCATGACCTGCAATCCCTGCAAGGGTTCTCCTTCAAAGGGCAATTTGACCTCTCTGAAAACCTGACGGAACAAACGAATGAAAAATTCCCGGTCCACAGAAAGTCCTTCCTGCTTCTCAAAATTGTCCCTAAGCCTGTTCAATTGCTTAAAACACTGATAAAGGTAAGATCGCTGAAGGGGTTCTTCTCCCAATCGTTTGGCGAGTTCCTCCATCAAGGTAGAGAGGTAAGGAAATAGCTGTGCACTGCCAAGCGGTCTGAAAATCAATTCAAAAAATGCCCCTCCCTCATGCAACTTCTTTTGGGTGATGTAAATCTGATTTTGCTCCTTCATTTCCCTAAGCAGATCCGTCACAAAAGTTGGATTGACAGATTGGAGGTAAATGGAGGAAAGGAGACTTTTCAAGGGCTGATGATAAAATAAAGGTATTCCATCCTCAATTTTAATATACCGCTGCATTTCAAGGACTGCTTCCAAGAAAGCGTAAACCGGCGTGTTTTTGACAGGGTAGCCCATGGTTACATTGACCTTGTCAATATTTTCAGGCAAGGTGTGTAATACAGGAAACAGCAATTGTTCATCCGGCAAGATGATGACCGTTTCCTCCCAGTTTTCATTTTTGTCAACCTTCTCCAATAAAGAGCCTACCAGATTGGCCTGATTCGTTTTGAGTGGCGTTGCATAGGTTTGGATCTTTGCCTTTCGGTTTGCAATTTGTTCTGGTATTTCTTTGGGAAATGTAGGTCCAAAAACAGGGTCTTTTTGATATTCCCTGAAAAACAAACCTGCCTCCTGATTTTTGTCTTCCAAATAATAGGCATCTATATCCCAATAAATCTTGGCCCCAAATTCCAATACAAAATGCTTGATCAGTTTTTCCTCTGTTTTGGTGAAAGCATTGAAACCGATAAAAACATACTGCTTTTCAGATGTTGCAACCCCATCCAATTTTTCGGCGACTTTTCGATATAACATCCCTGAGTAAGCCATTCCTGAAACATTCAGGGAAGCCTTGAAAGCATCATACAAAGGATATAAAATCTGCCAGAATTTGAGGAATTTTTCCTGATGTCCCCTACCCTGATTTTGGAAAGAATCCCAAAATTGTCTGATCAAAGCAATTTGCTGGTCAGTCAAAAAACTCAGATCGGATTCTATTTCTTTGATCTCATAGAGATATAAATATAGTTTTTTGGCCTCCGCCATAAACTGATCCACATCGTTGAAATCTTTGAGAATCATCTCTCCCCAGAAATAGAATCGGTCGAAGGTTTCCGGTTCAGGATGAAGGCTCTGATAGACTTTGTAGAGTTCAAAAATCAAAGTCAGGTCATCTGAGGGCCTTTGTCCGGCATATTGGTAAAAGACATCTTCAATGGTCTTGATCTCAGGCATCCAAGTGGGCTTATCGATCAGGGTCCCCAAGTGTTTGGTAAAAAAAAGCCCTGCCCTCCTATTTGGAAGTACAACAACCAAGTTTTGTAATTCCGGATAGGTCTGAATGATTTCCTGGGCGGTATTTCTTAAAAAACTGTTCATTTTCTCAAATTTTCAACTTCAACAATCTTCCCATCTTCCAAATAACACAAATAACCTTTGCACGTCTTTTGACTCAAAGATGAAACCAAATCCATATACTCTTTCACCTGCTTTTGGTGTTTCTCAAATTCAGAACCTGTCTTAAAATCCACAATTATTGCCTCTTTTTCTTTAAGAATGATTCTATCGGGGCGCTTTTGGGAACCATCTGGAAGTAAAATACCCTGCTCGGCCATCAACTGTCCCTCTCCTTCAAACCAGGATGCAAAAACAGGATGATCAAACAGCTTATCCAATTGTTTACTAACTTCATTTTTTTCCGATTCATCCAATCGGCCTTCAAAGTAAAATGCCTCCAAATGCATGTTGATATCAGCATGGGTTCGGGACTTCTCTAATAGCTCATGAACCAACAAACCAAAATCGCGCTTCTGTCTTTGATCCAATCCTCCTTTGGAAAAATCAACAGCATATTGCTTGACCTCTAGCAATTCAGACCAGTTCTGATAGGTCCAGCGAAGTTCGGGAGTTTTGAAATCCCCCCTTTCTTTAACAACTTTTTGAGGCCAATCCCCAAAATCAAATGTTTTTGATTCATGATCAAAAAATTCAGAAAGAGAAAGTCCATCGGGCCCATCCATGGAGCTGCTGAGGACTTGTTGCAAATGGATCTGCATATTGTTCAAAGAAATATCTTTTTTGGATTCCTGTTTGAAGGGAGAAATCCCCCATATTACCTCCTCTGCCCTAGTCAAAGCCACATAAATCATATTCAAACTGTCCAAATAGGCCATAATGGCTTCTTCGCCATAAGTCTCCTTAAAGTCCGACTTGGCCAGTTTTGCGTTTAGGTTCAAAGGTATAATGACATTTAAACCTTTGTCCTTATCTTCAAAAGGAGACCAGACTACATTGCCCTTGTTGGTTTCAAAAATGGTCCATTTCAAAAAGGGCATCAGCACCACCTTAAACTGCAGCCCTTTGGATTTATGAATGGTCAATATCCGCATGGCATCATGCCCTTCGGGAATTTTGACAGTTCTTTTGGTTTGATTTTCCTCCCACCAAGCCAAGAAACCCGGAAGATCAGCCCTATTGTTAGCGGTAAAGTCAAAAACAGCTTCCTTAAAACCGGATAGATAGGCTTTTTCCATGCCTGATTCCTGCAAATCCAGTTCCGCTATCAATTCCTCCAAGGCTTCCATCAAAGGCAATTGCAATAGGGTTTTTTCCCTTTCCTGAAATGCATTTATTTTTTCCTTTAAATGAATCGGACTTTTGTCCAAGGCAAAAAGATCATGGTTTACGGGCTCATCCCGCAATACCGACCGGTAATACCACATGGTCTTAAACTGCACTTTGTCCTCAGGGTCATGCAGGTATTTCAATCCTGCTACCAATGCTTTGACCGAAGCAGATTTGTGCAGGTACATGGATTCATCGGACAGCACATCAAAGCGGTATTCCAAACCAGGATTTTCAGAAGCAAACGCCATCAAGGTATCCGCAATGGCTTCACCTTCCGATTTTCGTCTGACCAAAAAAGCGACGTCTTTCAATCCATAACCTTTGTCCTGCAATTCCATTACCATTTTTGGCAACCGACTCAACACCTGCTCCTCAAAATTCCCTTCCTCTTCTTCACTTTCCTTCACATCGATAAACTCAAACCTTACTTTTCCTTTATAATCAGATCCTGCTTTTTTTGGAGATACATGTTGAAAAACATCCTGATACGCCTTAGAAATGATACCGGCATCTTCTGCGTGATACGAATGGGTCGCCAAATGCTCAAATGATTGCGGCAACTTCTTAAATAGTGCATTGTTGAAAGCAATGATATTGGGCAAACTCCTGAAATTGGTATCCAAGTCTCTATGGTCAATGTTTTGAGCGCCTATTTCGCTTTCCACCTGTTCCAACAGCAATTTCATCTCCCCACCTCTCCAACGGTAGATGGATTGTTTGACATCCCCAACAAGTAGATTGGTATTTCCCTGTGCAAGGGAATTTTCCAGTAGGGGCTTGAAACTTGCCCACTGAAAGCCTGAAGTATCCTGAAATTCATCGATTAGGTGGTTTTTATACTGATTCCCCACTTTCTCATAGATAAATGGAGCGTCATTTTCGCGGGTGATCTCCTTGAGAAATTCGTTGGCATCTGAGATGAGCAACATGTTTTCCTCGTCCTTTACCTGGGTAAGTTCTTCCAATAAGTTCCTGAATATCCCATAAACAAAGATATTTTTGGAAATAGCCTCAAGGGTATTCCACTTGATGGACAGTGGTTCAAATTGGGCAAGAATATTACCTAAACCTTGGTGATAGGCAGTCACAATGGCATCAATTTGTTTGCTGCTTTTTGAAAACCATCCATCTTCGGAATCGGGTAAATTGACCTGTGTGGGACTTAATTCTAAAACCGGTTGGTTTCTGTCTCCCAATTTATCGAATTTAAGCGCAAAAGATCTTGAGCCTCCTGAGAAATCAGTCCACTGTAATCCATTGGCTTCCCGGATGTGGTTAGCTTCTTCCTTGAGTTGCAAGGTGATTTCTATAATCTCCTTTTTTCTATCTCTGAGGTATTTTTGAAGGAAATTCACATTTTCATTTTCCTTTAAAAACTCCTTGATTTCTGTCCCAAACTTTTTAAAACCCTCCTGAAAAATCTGACTGCCAAGTGATTTGATATTTTTTCTGATGTCCCATGTTTTTCCGTTTTGTATTTGTTCTATTGCATAATCCACCAACCATTTATGCAAAAACTCATCTTCCATGACTTTGTCTACCACCCTATCCACTACCCTGTCCAACACATCATCCTGATCCATTTCCACTTCAAATTTGGCATTCAGATCCATTTCACGGGCAAAAGCCCTTACCACTTTCTGAAAAAAACTATCAATGGTACTGACCGAAAACCGACCATAATCATGAAGGATAGCAGTAAGAGATTGGGCAGCACGGACTTTCAGTTCATCTTCCCCCACCCCCAAGGCCAATAGGATTTCAATATCCATTTTCTCATCAGGTCTGATCTCAGTTTTCAATCGCTTCAATTCCTTCAAAATCCGCTCTTTCATCTCCTGCGTAGCTTTATTGGTAAAAGTCACTGCCAATATGGACCTGAAACTTTCCGGGGAAATCAAGGCCAACTTGAGATACTCTGTGGTAAGGGTATAAGTTTTACCCGAACCTGCTGAAGATTTATAGATGATAAAAGGTCTGCTTTTCATATTCAAAAATCAATTTAAACAAATCAAAGAGAAAATCGAGAGATAAAAAAACAACTGACACGAGTTGTCCAAATAAAAAAAAACAAAGTTCAATTCATCAGTTCAAACTGGTTTGATAAGACCTTAGATTAGCCTAGAAGTATTCCACTCAAATAAAACCTCAGCTATTCATAAAAACTAGTAGGAAGAAATACTATTTTTGAAATCTTTTATTTTAAAAATACAATTCCGATTATGACAATAAACCCAGATAACAATTATAAAACGGCTGTTTTAAATAGAATTTCAACTTTTGTAGTATTTGTTTTTTTCTTCTCGGCTTGTAGTTCACTCGCTCCACTCCCAAAGCTGATTGAATATAAAGGAAAACCAATTTCCAAATCCGTGGATCTCACTGAGGCGGAAAATAAAAACTGGTTTCATCTTGATCTCTTAAAAGACACTATTCCTGGTTTGAGTCTCAACCGTGCCTATGCGGAGATCATCAAAGATAAAAAGGGTGCTCCTGTGACAGTAGCGGTTTTAGATTCGGGTTTGGACTTGGAGCACGAAGATTTAATGGAGGTTCTTTGGTCAAATTCCAAAGAAATTCTAGGAAACGGTATCGATAATGACAACAACGGATACGTGGATGATGTCCATGGGTATAATTTTCTGGGCGATTCCTATCACGAACAAGTAGAATACACAAGAATCCTAAGGTTGGGAATCGGTGATGAACCCTACCAAGAAAAAGCAAAAATGGCTCATGAGAAGGAATTCGCCGAAATCACAGAAGGAGCAATGCAGATGCAGGGAATGGTATTCTTCCTCGAGGAAGCTGACAAATTCATCGTAAGGGAATTGGGGAAATCCACTTATGAAGCTGCTGATTTGAATAAGATAGAGCCTGATAATGAAATGACAGAACAGATCCTGTTTTTTTTAAGGGAAATGCTATCCTATGGTGATAATATTGAAGACTTGAAAGAAATGATAGCAGAAGGAATCACTCAAATGGATTCTCGTTTGAATTACCATTTGAATATAGACTTTGACGGCCGGGAAAAAGTGGGAGATGATCCTTATGATATCACAGACTTGGGCTATGGTAACGGCAATCCCAAGAATCTTGTCAAGGATGAAAGCCATGCAACTCACGTAGCAGGAATTATTGCGGCTAAGCGTGATAATGCCTTGGGAATTATGGGTGTTGCAGATAATGTAAGCATCATGTCAATCCGTGCTGTTCCTGATGGAGATGAATATGACAAAGACATTGCCTTGGGAATACGGTATGCCGTGGATAACGGTGCCAAAATCATCAATGCAAGTTTCGGTAAATCTTTTTCACCAAACGCTGATTGGGTGTATGATGCTTTGAAATACGCAGCTTCAAAAGACGTGTTATTTGTTTTGGCTGCAGGAAATGATGGAAATGACCTGGATGATCCCGAAAACCCAAATTTCCCCAATGACCATCAATTAATAAAAGGACAGGAATTTGTTGACAATGTCATTACCGTTGGCGCCTTGACTCCCTATTTCGGTGAAGATTTGGTGGCTGTTTTTTCAAATTTTGGGAAAGAAAATGTCGATGTTTTTGCTCCGGGTGATGAAATTTATTCTACCATGCCTGAGAACGAATATGATTTTCAGGGAGGCACTTCCATGGCTGCACCTATGGTTTCCGGATTGGCCGCATTGATCCGATCCCATTATCCCCAACTGAGCGCTGTACAGGTAAAGAAAATCATCATGGAGTCCGGGATTAAGCCAAAATTAAATGTAATAGTGGCGGGAGACCCCGAGAAGGTTTTACCTTTTGAACAACTTTCTAGGTCAGGAAAAATGGTCAATGCTTATAATGCTTTGATTATGGCGGAAAAGGTAGCCCGAAATAAAACAAAGCTTTGATTGAACTTAAAAGTTTCAGCACAAGACCTTTGAGGTTTTTTTCAAACCTCGAAGGTCTTTCGCCAAAAAGAATATTTACCACATAGTATCATAGAACACATAGTTACGGGAACAATAGAATTTGTTAACAGTAAAAAAACCTAAATTTCTATGTGAATTATCTGACTATGTGGTAATTAAAAACATACTCTGTGCTTCAATAAGATGACTTTTTCAGATTTTTCAAACCTTCGAGGTCAAAAAAAGACCTCAAAGGTTCATGGCCTCCCACAAAATTTCCACAGGATGTTTGGCTTTTTTTCCTGTTCCATCAGCGATCTGATGACGGCATGAGGTACCCGGTGCGGCAATCAAGATACTTTCTTCGGAATTTCGAACTGCTGGAAAAAGCACCATCTCCCCTATCTGCATGCTTAAGT
The DNA here is from genome assembly GCF_015476655.1 of Aquiflexum lacus. GTDB lineage: Bacteria > Bacteroidota > Bacteroidia > Cytophagales > Cyclobacteriaceae > Aquiflexum > Aquiflexum lacus. The sequence goes on along the minus strand of NZ_JABFHF010000010.1, from coordinate 7,712 downwards.
CATAATGTTCAGCCTCGTACCCAAAGGAACCCGCCATCCCACAGCATCCGGAAGGAATCACCTCCACAGAGTAGTTTTTGGGAAGACTCAATAATTTTTGGGTCCAGGTCAAAGAAGACAATGCCTTTTGGTGACAGTGGCCATGAAGCTTTATTTTTTGAACCTTTTCAGTAAATGAATCTGCTTTGATATTTCCTGAGGCTATTTCTCTGCCTATGAATTCATCAATCATTAAGGTATGGAATTTTAGCTTTTTGGCTCCTTCAACCAATTCTTTGCCTACCAATCGGGGATATTCATCTCTAAAGCTTAAAATTGCAGAAGGTTCAATCCCCACAAGAGGTGTTTCTCCGTTGATGATATCCTGAAAGATTTTCACATTGGCCTCAGCATGTTTTTTGGTTTTTTCAAGCAAGCCCTTTGAAAGCGCTGAACGCCCACTTTCCTGATGGTCGATTACTTTAACCTCATATCCCAGTTTTTTTAACAGCTTGAGAGCAGTGATGCCTATATGTGTATCGTTATGGTTGGTAAACTCATCGACAAACAAATAAATAGATTTGATGACAGGAGTCTTTCCAGGAAGAGAAGCATAATGCCTTTTGTACCACTTTCTCAAACTCACCTTGGAAATTACCGGCAACTTTCTTTTTGGTGCAACTCCCAACACATTCTTCATCAAACCACCTGTCAGACCATTAGACAAAGAAAAATTAGCCAATGACGGGAATATCGATGCAAAACCATTCAATTCATTGATATGGGCAAAAGCCTTGGAACGTAAAGGCGTCCCATTTGACTTTTGGTATTGATAAAGGAATTCTGCTTTCATTGAAGCCATGTCAACATTGGAAGGGCATTCTGAGGTACAGCCTTTGCAGGAAAGACACAAATCCAAGGCTTCCTTGATTTCGGGATGGTCAAAGGCATTTTCTTTTTTGTCCAAAGTCAAAAATTCCCTCAATGTATTTGCCCTACCCCTTGTAGTATCGCGTTCGTTTCTGGTTGCCTGAAAACTGGGGCACATGGTCCCCCCTGATTCGGGTAATTTTCGGCAATCTCCCGATCCGTTACATTTTTCGGCCAACCTCAGGAAACCACCCACATGACTGAAATCCATTAAAGTATCTTGAACCGGAGTCACCATATCAGGTTCATACCTCAGCGAGGTATTCATGGGGGCGGTATCCACAATTTTACCGGGATTGAAAATATTATCCGGATCCCATGTGTACTTGACCCTTCTGAAAAGTTGGTAATTCTCTTCTCCCACCATCAATGGAATAAAGGGTGCCCGAACCCGGCCATCTCCATGTTCCCCACTCAATGAACCTTTGTATTTTTTGACCAACTTGGCAGAGGCTTCAGAAATTTTGAAAAAATCCTCCTGATCCGATTTCTTCTTCAAATCAAGAATGGGACGAAGATGTATTTCACCTGCACCCGCGTGGGCATAATGCACAGGTTCCTGGCCATAAACTTCCATCATTTTGTCAAATTCATCAATATAATCCGCCAGGTCATCAATATCCACTGCCGTATCTTCAATGCAGGCCACCGCTTTTCGGTCTCCGGGAATATTTGCCAACAATCCTAATCCTGCAGAACGCAAGGCCCATGCGGATTTGGTCATATCGGGTCCGATAACTGGAAAGGCATAGCCCAATCCAGCCAATTTCAGGTCAGCGATCAATTTTTCTCCTTTGGCCCTGGCTTCTGCTTCAGATTTACCGGTGAACTCCACCATCAACATGGCCATAGGGTCACCTTCAACAAAATACCGGTTTTTCCCATATTCTATACTCTCTTTGGTACAGTCCAAGATGATCTTATCCATCAGTTCCACAGCAGTCGCAGGATGTTTCATGGCTACCTGCGCTGCCCTCATACTTTGGTTGATGGTCTCAAAATGAGCAGCAACGACTATTTCTATGGGATCAGGTAAGAGATCAAGTGAAATCTTGATTTCTGTAGTAAAGGCCAATGTTCCTTCAGAGCCTGTCAGAAGTTTACAGAAATTAAAAGTATCTCCTCCCTCAGTAAATATCTCCGAATCCAATAAGGCATCTACGGCATAGCCTGTATTTCTTCTATGAATGGATTTTTTTGGAAATTGCTCAATAATGTTTTTCTGGTTTTCAGGATTGGATAGTTCCTGTTTTGCTTGTCTGTAAATTGTGCCCTCCAAAGAATCCCATTCACATTTTGATTTAAAATTTTCTTGACTGACTTCACCAAAAACCACTTTGTTGCCATCACTTAAAATGGTTTTCAATTCTAAGACTTTATCCCTTGTGACCCCATAGACGATAGAGGTAGTTCCGGAAGAATTGTTCCCTACCATCCCGCCTATCATCGCCCTATTCGCCGTAGATGTAATGGGGCTAAAAAATAATCCATGTGGTTTTAGATATCTATTTAATTCATCCCTTACCACTCCGGGCTGAACACGGACCCATCTTTCCTCTTTGTTAAATTCAAGGATTTTGGTAAAATTCTTGGACACATCAACTACGATTCCATTTCCCACACACTGACCTGCCAAGGAAGTCCCTGCGGTACGTGGGATCAAAGAGGTTTTGTTTTCTTTGGCAAAAAGTATCAATTTTTTGATATCCGATTCAGATTTTGGAAAAGCGACTGCCAAAGGCATTTCCCGATACACAGAAGCATCAGTGGCATAAAGCGTTTTGGTAAGGGAATCATATTTCAGTTCACCTTCCAATTGGGTTGACAAATTCTGTAATAAAGGCAACAGGTTAGGTTTGGTCAAAGTCATGGGGCAAAAATAAGAAATAGAAGTAAGGTAGATACACGCTTTTTGAAAATGATTTAGAAATAAAACATACAAAACATCGTGTTGTTAACAAAAGAAACAAACCCAATTGTTTTTCCAAATTTGGCTATAATTAAAAACTAATGATGCGGTTGATTTTGAAACGAATTCTGACTTGATATATTAATTTATCAAATCCAAGATTTATTTCTTTCCTCGCCAAAAACATTGAATGAAATTGCTTAATTTCATTTTTTCACAAAATAATAACATGAATAAAATCATAATTATTGGCGGAGGTGTAGCAGGTATGAGCGCTGCTCATGAATTGATAGAACGTGGATTTGAGGTAGAAATTTTTGAACAACAGCCTTCTTATGTAGGAGGAAAAGCCAGAAGTACAGATGTCCCGAATTCTGCAGTTGGAGACAAAAAGCCATTGCCAGGAGAACATGGATTTCGATTTTTCCCAGGTTTTTATACCCATATCACCGACACCATGAAACGAATACCATTCGAAGGGAACAAAAATGGTGTTTATGACAACCTTGTCGCAACCCAAAGGGTAGTCATGGGAAGAGAAGGAAAAAATGATATATTGAGTTTAGTGAATTTCCCAAAATCACTAGCCGATTTAAAAATAATGGCAAATGCAGTCCACAACAGCAATACAGGACTTACAATAGAGGAAGTAAATTCATTTATGGGGAAAATCTGGCAATTAATGACAAGTTGCTATGAAAGAAGACTTCAGGATTACGAGCGGATAGCATGGTGGGAATTTACCGGAGCTGACAATCACAGTGAAGCTTATAATGAATTTTTTGTCGGCGGGATTACAAGAACCCTGGTCGCTGCAAAGCCAAGGCTAGTCAGTACACGGACAGGAGGAGATATTCTACTTCAGTTGATTTTTCAGATGGCCAATCCATTCACTCATACAGATAGAGTATTAAATGGGCCCACAAATGAGGCATGGCTATATCCATGGAGAGATTATTTATTGAAAAAGGGAGTGAAATTTAACCATTCACACATTGTCAATGAAATTAACTGCGGTTTTGATAAAACTAAACACCGTAATTTTATTTCCAGTATTACCGCCACAGATGAAGATGGCTTCACCAAAAAAATAACAGGTGATTATTTCATTTCCGCTGTACCTGTTGAAGTGATGTCCTCTTTGTTGAATGCCAATATATTGAAAGCAGATCCCCAATTGTTGGCAATTAAAGAATTGGCCAAAGATGTACAATGGATGACAGGTATTCAGTTTTATCTGAATGAAGATATTAGAATTGCTCGGGGACATATGATGATCATTGATTCACCTTGGGCCATCACGGCTATCAGTCAACCCCAATTTTGGGATAGAATTAAGATGAGCGACTATGGAAATGGTCAAGTAAAAGGAATAATTTCTGTGGATATCAGTGATTGGGGACGAGTCGGCTACAATGGGAAAATTGCAAAAGCTTGTACCAAACAAGAAATAATGGAGGAAGTATGGTGTCAATTAAGTCTTGGACTTAGAGAAAACAACCAAAATATATTATCGGCAGATATGGTTGTAGCCTGTAACCTTGACAGGGACATTCAGTTTCAAAATCCTAATGATGATATGGACCTTGATGTCAAAAAACTTACAGATTGTGCTCCGGATCAAGTGAAACCAAATTCCATACTTGATTCCCCAATAGGAGGGACAAAAAAAGAAGATTTCAAAACAATCGACAAAGAACCACTTTTGGTAAATAATACAAGAACTTGGGACTTGCGTCCTGAAGCCTATTGTAATATTTTCAACCTGTTTTTTGCTTCGGATTATGTGAGAACGCACACCGACCTGGCAACTATGGAAGGTGCGAATGAAGCCGCACGCAGGGCTGTCAACGTCATTCTTGAGCAAAGTGGCAGTACACAAAAAAAATGCAAAGTTTGGAATTTGCATGAACCATTTATTCTCGCGCCATTTAGGTGGTATGATAGAAGAAGATTTGACATAGGATTACCATGGAATGAATATTTCCCATGGCCATTTAAGCTGCTGCATTCAGGCATCAATCTAGTTTATAAAATCTTCAGACTTTTTAGTAAAAAAAATAAATCAAATTAATTATGACCATTTGGGATTACATCAAAGAACCTCATCCTTGGTTTGACACCACAAATTACACGCCTCTCCAAATCGGACTTTTCACAACCGGCGCCTTGCTATGGATTTTGGCATATTTAGTGGTTATTAAATATTCATTCAAACAGAAAACTGTCCTAATACCCGCGATAGCTGTCATCTGTAACTATGGAAACGAAGTAGGTGGTGCAATTTTCTTTGTCCCGGATATGGGAAAGGCCTTGGTCATAGCATATTGGGGCTGGTTGATCCTAGATACATTAATTGTGTACAAACTACTTGAATTTGGATCTAAGCAGTTTACGACACCTTTTTTTAAAAACAATTTTAAAACACTAGTGTTTACAGGTTTGGCATGCAGCATCCCGCTCTCTGTATTATTCATGATCCAATATGACTTACCAATGGGAGTTTTGGATGCATACATTGTCAACGTGGTTATGAGTGTTGCCTTTATCAGTCTTTTGTATGTGCCTGATTTTCAAGAACACTCAGCATTGCTTGCTTGGAGTAAATTTTTGGGAACAGGGATCATCAGCGTTATGTTCAGCACAAAATATCCCGATAATTACTTCCTCTGGGCAATCTATTTTGTAGTGGCCATTTTCGATATTGCCTTTATAATTTTAATTTACAAGAATCGTAATTTCATTAAATCAAATGATAAATCACTTATCTAAAATTTACGATTTTGCTCTATCAAATAATCTGGACCAATCTATAGATTCGGTGAGGAAATATAAATTATTTGTTACTACATGTCTTTTTGTGACAATTTTCGGGTTTCTATATGGTGTCCTCAGCTACTTTATTGGATTTGAAGTCGGAGTATGGACAATGGCTGTTTCAGTTATATTTTTTACATCCAATATTTTTTTCTTAAAGTATTTGAACATCAATACACTTGGTTTTTTAATAGGAGTTTATACAATTTGGCTTAATGCTACTTTGGTATTCTACTCCGGGGGATTATTTGCCTCTCCTGTTTCACCTTGGATTACACTTACGCCACCTTTTGTTTTGCTGCTAACAAATAGAAGAAATGCTTTGATCATATTGTTTTTGTGCATTTTTTATGTTTTAGGCTTTTATTGGATGATTTTGGATGGATATGATTTCCCAAAAACTTACAGTGATTCATTTCATCTTATATTTTTAGTACTAGCTATGATGGGGTTAATTGTGATATTTTACTTGATTACCACCACATTTGAAGCTTTAAAGCAACAGGCCTTGGATAGTTTGCTTTCGAAGCAAAAAGAACTTAAATCAGAGCAGAAAAGATCTGAAGACCTATTGCTTAATATATTTCCCAAAGAAATCGCTGAAGAACTCAAAGAAACGGGCAAAGCTAAAGCCCGTCTGCATGAAAACGTGACTGTTCTTTTTGCAGACATAAAAAATTTTACAAGTCTTTCGGAAGGTTTAACTCCGCCCGAACTTGTCAAATTATTACATGCCTATTTTCAAAGGATTGATTCAATTATTCAAAAACACGGTTTAGAAAAAATCAAAACAATCGGTGATGCATATCTTGCTGCCGGTGGCGTGCCAGGGTCCAATAAGGCAAATGCCATTAATGTCGTAGAGGCTGCCATTGAAATTCAAGAAACTAACCTCCATTTTAAAAATGAACAACTGAATAACGGTAATATTTTTTTTGATTTCAGGATTGGCATCAACACAGGACCTGTAGTAGCCGGAGTTGTGGGGGACAAAAAATTTGTTTATGATATATGGGGGGATGCTGTTAACCTGGCAGCAAGAATTGAAGAAACAAGTGAACCCGGAAAAATCAACATCTCAGAATCAACTTATTTTGAAATCAAAGATCATTTTATTTGCGAGCCACGTGGATTTGTTCCCGCAAAAAATAAAGGGGAGATAAAAATGTTCTGGGTTCATGATGTGAGAATTCAGGAAAAATCAAAATAGCAGGAGATTGCTATATTTGAAAAACCAAACACCCCATGTTCTTCTACCTATCCCAATTTCTGAGTTTTTTGGCCATGCCTTTGACGATTGTCATCGTCCTACTTTTGGTCGGAGCAATGTGGAAAAGCAAAAAAATCTTTTGGTCCAGCATGATCCTACTGTTTTTTTTCTCCAATCAGTTTCTTTCCAACCTTGCCATGAATACCTGGGAACCGGAATTTAAGTCTTTTGAGAGCCTACAAAACTACGACCTGGGAATAGTCCTTACCGGAGTCACAAATCTCAACAAAACCACCTACGACAGAACTTTTTTTAATAAAGGGGCCGATCGGGCTACCCATACTGTTCAGCTGTATAAGTTGGGGAAAATCAACAAAATTCTAATTACAGGAGGACAAGGACTGAACCCATCCAATACCAATACCGAGGCAGAATTGCTTCGGGACTTTATGGTCATGGCAGGTGTGCCTGAAGGAGATATTCTGGTCGAAAACCAAGCGGTTAACACTTACCAAAATGCAATCCTAACAAAGGAAATATTGATTGAAAAGGGTATATCTTTAAATCAAACACAGCTATTGATTACCTCAGCTTTTCATATGAAAAGAGCCAAGGGCTGCTTTGACAAGGCGGGAATCAAGACTGAAACCTTTCCGGTGGATTACTATGCAGAAGATGTCAGGTTCAGTATCCCAAAACTCATCGCACCGGAACCGTATTCTATTTTTCTCTGGCATAAGCTTTTCAAGGAATGGATCGGGATTGTGGTGTATTGGGTGGTGGGGTATTTGTAGAATTTGGTTTGATTAAAAAGGCCTTCTTGGAAAATTCCTTCGGAATTGAGAAGTAGGGTTAAAACTAAACTAT
>NZ_JABFHF010000109.1 GCF_015476655.1 Aquiflexum lacus | reverse complement strand
GCCTTTGACATGATTGAACAATAAAAAAACATTCAAGAATCCTTTAAGACATCACCTTGTCACTTCGACGAAAGGAAAAGTCTACCCTAAGGCATGACAGATTTCTCTCTCTGTTCGAAATGACAAGGATATGCCTTTGACATGATTGAACAATAAAAAAACATTCAAGAATCCTTTAAGACATCACCTTGTCACTTCGACGAA
>NZ_JABFHF010000108.1 GCF_015476655.1 Aquiflexum lacus | reverse complement strand
CCGAAAATCGGGACAGGCTCTGTTCGTCAGTACCGGATTTTGCAGTCTCGCTTCCCTGCCCTCCGGGAGGCGGGCTTTACTGCATTCCTGAAAGCTGGCTCCTCGCTAAAAACTTCCACAGGAAGTTTTCTTCACGCTCGGCCCTCTCACGGCAACCAGCCCCGATACTCGGGACAGGCTTTGCGACTTACTAGCAGGCTTCACCAACTTGCCTGCAAGGGA
>NZ_JABFHF010000107.1 GCF_015476655.1 Aquiflexum lacus | reverse complement strand
AATGATCCAAATCGCCATTGATCGTCCCCTATTCCACTTACTTCAACTCTGGTAGAGTATAGTTGATATTGCATTTCAAAGTTGAGTCCCAATTTTTTACTTTTGAAAGGTGTCAAAGTATAACCCACTCCTACACCGCCTTGAACCCCAATACCAAAATGATGTAAGAAGTCCTGATCATTGTTTGCATTTATGAAACGATTCTTGGTAAATACTGAGCCCATCCCAACCTCGCCTTT
>NZ_JABFHF010000106.1 GCF_015476655.1 Aquiflexum lacus | reverse complement strand
AGAGTTCGAAGATTTCCGATACTTCCAATGCTCTTCCGTAAAGCCTGAGATCGTCGATGGCCCCGTTGAAACGCTGTATCGTACTGACCGCCCCGATGACAAGGTCTCCCGAAGATGTCCCGATGTTGAACGGTGCATAAATCGAGGAAACATCCTCTGTGCCGTTGACAAAGATTCGGCTCGTAGTGCCATCGAAAGTAGCGGCTACGTGTATCCATTCACCAAGGTCACCGCTATAATTGTAGT
>NZ_JABFHF010000105.1 GCF_015476655.1 Aquiflexum lacus | reverse complement strand
CCCACAACAGTACCCTTGAGATAGATCAGGAACTTTCCATAGCCGCATGGGTGAAACCCAACGCTCTGAAAAACTCAACCGTAATTAGCAAAGCAGATGGTAACGGTTTTGAGCTTTGGCTGGTCAGCAACGGTGAGATCGAGTTCAGACTGAACAGAGGGAACAACGGAACCGCTTACAAACTGAGATCCAACTACAATTATAGCGGTGACCTTGGTGAATGGATACACGTAGCCGCTACTTTCGA
>NZ_JABFHF010000104.1 GCF_015476655.1 Aquiflexum lacus | reverse complement strand
GAACATTGAATGTTACAGGAGTAACAACCCTGACGGCACAGCCGGTACTTTCTTCTTTGAATGAATCTTTACCGGTATTTACAGATGGCTCAAAAGGCCTGGTATCCAATCCGGTGACGGGAACAGGAAATGTGGTTTTGTCCGCATCTCCGGAATTATCGGGAATACCGATAGCCCCGACTGCCCCTGAAGGCACCAACACAACCCAGATAGCAACCACTGCTTTTGTGGATGCTGGGCTGACAGCTATCAATACGCT
>NZ_JABFHF010000103.1 GCF_015476655.1 Aquiflexum lacus | reverse complement strand
AAAAGGTTCACCGCCAGCAGGAGTTTTTGTTGGACAACCCGCCTGCGGCTTTAAAGGACAGAATAGTTTCCCTGCACAAACCTTATCTTAGACCCATTGTGAGGGGAAAAGAAAACAGGCCTGTTGAGTTCGGGGCCAAAGCCCATATCCTTCAGGTGGACGGACTCACTTTTATAGACAAACTTGATTTCAATGCCTTCAACGAATGCACAAGACTTAAGCTCTCCGTGGCCAAACACAGGAGATTTTTCGGCCCTGTAAACC
>NZ_JABFHF010000102.1 GCF_015476655.1 Aquiflexum lacus | reverse complement strand
TCAGTATGAAATTTCAGGTGATGAGGAAAACATCAATAATAGTGGTGTTTTTGGCTTTTTGTCAGAAGGTTCATATACAATCTGGGTTTACGACGAAGCGGGATGCTCAACATCTGTTGAAGTGTTATTACCTCCTCAGACTAAAGGAATTGAGTTGGTGGTTTTGGAACAAACCGGACCTAGCTGTCCTGGAGAAAATACAGGAACTATTAGGGTGGCGGCAAGTGGCGGAACAGGCGAATCTTATCAGTATGAAATTTCAGGTG
>NZ_JABFHF010000101.1 GCF_015476655.1 Aquiflexum lacus | reverse complement strand
GTTGAAAGTACGAATGCACCAACCGCAGGTGCCCTATCTTTTGACCCTGCTTCATTGGCTACCGGCTTGTCGCCAGAAACTACCGGCTCATTTATTGGAAATTTAAATGGCAGTGGTGCAACAGATATAGGATTGGTAATTGATGATGTTGTAAATGTTATCAATAAGAATAACACAGGTTTCAACGATTGGTTGACACTTCCAGGAACTGCTGGACTTGGTGAAATCACCTTTAACACCACATCGGTTGGTTTGCCACTTGGTACAACTAGGAACAATACCATCATAGCAACTGCAAAAGGGTTCTCACCAGC
>NZ_JABFHF010000100.1 GCF_015476655.1 Aquiflexum lacus | reverse complement strand
ACTTTGCCTTGTCACCTCGACGTCAGGAGAGGTCTGCAGCCCACCTAGATGTCACAACCTTTTCTGTAAATGCCAAATTTTAAAAACTACCAATGACGTATTTTGAAATTGATGGTTTAGGACTTCAAATAGCATTCGAATCTATTACAGTACTTTGCCTTGTCACCTCGACGTCAGGAGAGGTCTGCATCCCGCTTTGATGTCATTTCCTTTCTGTAAATGCCAAATTTTAAAAACTACCAATGACAGAATTTGAGATTTATACCCTTGAACTGAAAAATGCATTCAAGACTATAAAGAACTTTGCCTTGTCACCTCGACGTCAGGAGAGGTCTGCAGCCC